>DIAS01000086.1 GCA_002415855.1 Bacteroidales bacterium UBA5072 | reverse complement strand
ACATGTCGGAACAAACCAAAAAATGCGGCAGTGTTTTTAAAGTAGCTGTGGATGTTACCCGGGTTGACCTTCAAAAAAAGGAAATCATTATTGATGAGTTTGAAACCATCCGGGCGAGAAAAATCATCATTGCCACAGGCACATCCCCCAATTATCTGAATATCCCCGGTGAAAAGGAGTTTAAAGGTAAGGGCATTTCCTACTGTGCCACATGCGATGCCAAGTATTTTGGCGACAAAGAGGTAATTGTTATCGGCGGTGGTAATTCGGCTGTGGAGGAAGCCGAGTTCATTACGAAATTTGCGGCCAAGGTCACTATGGTGCATCAGTTTGATAAATTCCAGGCAAATAAGCAGGCGCAGGAAAAGCTGTTGGCCAATCCGCATGTGGAAGTCTTATTTGCACATGAACCCAGATCGTTTGCCCGCAGGGGGGATAAAATGGTGGTTACTGTTGAAAGCCTGAAAACCCATAAGATGATGGAACTTGAAACCGACGGGGTATTCATATTTGTGGGGATGAAGCCCAATATCGACCTGTTTGGCGGCAGGCTTGAGCTGGATAACTGGGGCTATCTGAAAACAGATGAAGATATGCGGACGAGCCTGCACGATGTTTATGCCGTGGGGGACGTGAGGAGTAAAAAGTACAGGCAAATCACCACAGCCATTGCTGACGGTACGATTGCCGCTATCAATATAACCAGGGAGCTGGATTATTAATACCCTGTTAAATCTTTGTTAAATCTTTTTTGTTATTCTATTGACAAGCAGAATTTTATTGCATTCATAAAGTTATTTAACATAACATGTTTGAACACAAAACAGGTTTTAGTGTTTAATGTTTATATTAATTCACTAAACAAATTAAATGAATGCATATGAAAAGCAAAGTCATCGTTTATATGATCGTTTCCGCACTGCTCGTTTTATCGACAGGTGTCAGTGCCGAAAATGCGAGTAAAACCGTAACGGACAAGAAACTTGCCATTGATGTTGCCGGCAGCCGTGTAAACTGGCTGGGCAAAAAGCCCGCGGGTGAACACGTCGGTTACGTTAAATTAAGCTCAGGGGAATTGCTCCTGAACAAAAATGAAGTTACCGGCGGATCATTTGTTATCGAGCTGAATACCATTACCAATACCGATTTGAAAGATGAGGGCATGAACAGCAAACTGGTAGGTCATTTGAAGTCGGCAGACTTTTTTGATGTGGCAAAATACCCTACGGCCAGATTTGTGATCACAAAGGTGACCAGACTTCCCGGAACAGCAGTTAGTGATGCAAAAGCCACACACCGTATAGAGGGTGATCTTACCATTAAAGGCATTACAAAGAGGATAGGTTTCGATGCCACCATCAGTATCCTGAACGGCAAGGTTGCCGCCAGTACGGCTGACTTTACCATCGACCGTACCCAATGGGGCGTAAATTACCAGTCCAAATCAATATTTTCCGAGTTAAAAGACCAGTTCATCTATGATGACATGACACTCTCGATTGAGCTGGTGTCCAAATAATCCGCTTATAAGACTTCTTAAAAACCCCGTTTAAAAAGCGGGGTTTTGTTTTTTATAGGTTTACACCAGGCACCGCACAATCCTGGTGAATTAATTTTACATTTGCCAGGGAAACATCAGGTGTTAAAGCAACGCAATGTATTATTGCATAAACCGGATTCAATGATTGAAAATAAAGAAGAGAAGGCAAATTCGATAACCCACGGAATCGGTGCAATACTGTTTTTAACGGCGGCACCTTTCTTACTGGCAAAGGCGCACCTGCAAGGCAGACTCCTTTGGCCCTCCGCTGTTTTCATGGGTTGTTTATTCATGATGTACGCAAATTCCACTTTCTATCATTCCGCTGTATCTTCCGGAATAAAGCATAGGTTGAGAATCTTTGACCACATCAGCATCTTTCTTCTGATTGGCGGGACTTTTACACCCATCGTGGTTTATAACATGGGTGACTGGAACGGATTGCCTTTCCTGACTGTGTTCTGGGGTGTAATGGCTTGCGGTATTGTATTTAAGCTTTTTTTTACCGGGAAATACAAACTCGTCAGTACATTGATATACATCGGAGTAGCCTGGATTGGCGCTATGTTCTCAGGGCCCTTGCTGCACAATATGTCCAGGCAGGCGCTTATCGCGCTCATGATTGGCGGTGTTTTTTACACTGCAGGCACTATTTTCTACATGCAAAAAAGACTATTGTATCATCATGCAGTATGGCATTTGTTTGTCCTTGCAGGCAGCATGGCACATTTTCTTGCCGTTGTCATTTCCATTGACCGGTAAATCTACCTGAAGTGATTTAGTCCGGTTACCCGACAAGTATGGGTTATGTATCAAAAACCGTAGTTCATGCGGAAGAAACAGGCGTAGGTTCAAATTTCTTTTCCGTTTGGAAAATCGCTGTAATATTTGAACCGGAATCACATAATTATTATCATCAATGAAGCGTAAATTAACACTTATCATATGGGTATTTGCGGTGATTTGCATCCGAAGTACCGTCCAGGCGCAGGAATCGCTTAAAATTAAAAGGCTGCCTGCACCTGTTGAGTTCGACGGCCTTCCGTTTGAGGCAGCCTGGGAGGGACTGGAATTCATGCCCCTCAAAATGAACCGCCCGAATTTCGGTAACGAACCGTCCGAGATTAGCGAAGTGATGCTGGCTTATGACAACGAGTACCTTTGGGTGGGTGCGCGTTTGTACATGCGTGATGCCAAAAAGATATTTGCCAACAGCAAAAAGAGAGATGAAATGCTGTTTGGATTTGATTCCTTCGGGATACTGCTCGACAGCTATAATGACAATGAAAATGCACTGGCCTTCTTTACCACGCCCACAGGGTTAAGAACGGATTATGCAATATCGGATGATGCAGCGGGAGGAGGAGGAGATCAAGGTCCTCCGGGATTCGACGCCCTGAATTTCAGCTGGAATACTTTCTGGGATGTAAAAACATCAAGGGATGACAAAGGCTGGTATGTGGAAATGCGTATACCCTTCTCCAGCATCCGCTTTAGGCCGCAGGATGACTTGGCTGCCATGGGCCTGATCATCAGCCGCACCATCAGTGCCAACAGTGAGACGGATACCTGGCCGGCTATTGATCCCAAGTATGGTTTTATGGCCACCAGTAAACCTTCACAGGCAAATACAATTGTGTTTGAAGGAGCAAGACCTTCAAAACCTGTTTATATTTCGCCTTTTGTTATTGGGGGATATTCACGGGACTGGGAACTGGATACCACGGGCACAAAGTATGTTTCAGATGACAATCCCCAATACAATGCCGGATTGGATATAAAATACAGCATCAACAGCAACCTGACACTCGATCTGACCGCCAATACCGATTTTGCCCAGGTGGAGGCTGATGACCAACAGGTAAATCTTACGCGGTATGACCTTTTTTTCCCTGAAAAGCGCGCTTTTTTCCAGGAAAGATCCAATTTATTCAGTTATAGCCTGGGTGGGATGTCCGATATTTTCAATAGCCGGAACATCGGCATATCTGAAGATGGCAGTCCTATCCGGATTTATGGCGGAGCCAGGCTGACAGGACGCATAGGTAAGTGGGATGTGGGACTACTCGATATGCAGACCAAGGAATATGAGGAAACTCCAGGTGAGAACTTTGGTGTATTGCGCATGCGCCGGCAGGTGATCAACCCGAATTCTTTTGTCGGGGGAATTTTCACCTCCCGGTTGGGTATGAATGGTGAGCAGAACTTTGCCTATGGGTTGGACGGGATCATCAGGCTGTTCGGGGATGATTATCTTAGTCTGAAGGCAGCCCAGTCTTATGATAAGGAGACTGATAATAAAATTGCATCGATTGATCCTGCGTTCTTCATGGTTAACCTGGAACGGCGCTCCGAAGAAGGATTTGCCTACAATTTTAACTATTCGTATTCAGGACAGGAATTCAACCCGGGAATGGGATTTGTACAACGTCCCGGAATTCAGGGCTTTCAAGGCGGTTTACTATACGGTTGGATACCGGGTGAGGAGTCCAAACTCTTCAACTACATGATCAATTTGAGGGGTGAGCGGTATACCCGGCTTGAGGATGGAGAACTTGAATCCTTACGCATAGGACCCGGATTCGAGATCAATACCAAAAAAGAAATAGGCGGTGAAATGTCTGTAGAATACCAGGAAGAAGGTGTTTCACGTGACTTTCAGCTGAGTGACAGCATTTGGATCAAGGCAGGTAATTATTCCTTTATGGGTTTCCGTGCCGACATACGCACACCGGAGTCAAAGAAGCTTTCAGTCCGGTTAGGTCTGAACGGAGGGGGATTCTTCGACGGACAAAATTTTGGCATCGAGGCTGAATCCATGCTCAATATCTCCTCCAGTCTTCAGCTTTCAGCAGCCTACGAATTCAACGCCATCCGGTTTCCCGACAGGGAAACCAATAATTCCCTCGACGTACATTCCGCTAACGTAAAAGCTTTGTTTATGCTGAATACAAAAATCTCTGCCAGCATCCTGGCACAATATGTCAACACAGAGGATGATTTTATATTCAATTTCAGGTTCCGGTATAATCCGCGCGAAGGAAACGACTTTTACATTGTATACAACGGTTATCGGGGCCTCAATGGCAGCAGCGAAATTCCGGCACCTCCTGATTTCTATAACCGGACCATTATGTTAAAATATACCCATACATTTATCTTATAATATTTAATGAGTGTTGAAAATCAATAACATAAATAAAGCGATAGGTGGCTCCAGTCATGTTGAGCGCAGTCGATACATGATTTGTAAAAGGCTACCCTTCGACTCCGCTCAGGATGATCCTTTCAGCAGCTTTTTATGCATGGCTGCAGGCACTCAAATAGAATTTGAAAATTACTTACATCCATAATTCCCATTCAAGCATGAAAAACAGAAATCTTATTAGTCTCGCGGTGGTCTTTGGATTTTTATCGATAGGCCTTACCGGTATCCTGATGTATTTTGGCCAGAGAGGCGGAGTAACCACGGTTCATGTGATATTTGGATTGCTTTTTACAGCCGTTGCACTGTTCCATATGATAAACAACTGGAATTCCATTAAGTTATACACCAGAGATAAACAAAAAAGAAGCATCCGGAAGGAATTCATCCTGGTCAATGTAGTTCTTCTGGCAGTTCTCATCGGCGCTGCCGTCAACCTGAAACCTTTCACGGCATTGGCCCACGCCGGTGAAGAACTCAGCAGGGGAGAAAACGAAAGAGGACGGGACTTTTTCAGGAATGTGTCATTTGAGGAGATTTTTACCAACAAAGAAGTTAACAGCACATCCCTCAGTTTTATCATTCAAAAAAGCAATATCAGTGCTGCTCCTTTAATAGCCATCTGGGTTGTTGATTCCACTGGCCGGTTTGTTGAGAATTTGTTCGTACCTGCCAAAATGAACATACTTCCACCTGATGTTGAGGATGTCCGGAGAGCTATTTTTGAGAACAAAGTGGAGAAAGCCGATTTAAAGCCTGAATTGCTGAGCGAATGGTCCGCCTCATCCGGTGATAAAAAGCCCAATTATGAGGGGGCCACACCGGTTGAAAATTTCTTTCTGAATACAAAGACGTCAGCAGGTGACAGATTCTCGGTATTACTCGAGATCAACAACAATGGAACGAAAGAGATATATACGACTGATGTGGATTTATCGGCAGGAAAAATATTCCGGCTGGTAGCAAAGGATCATAAACTGCTCACAAGGGCAATACTTGAGGTAACGAATTAGTGGTATTTTAGCACCAAAAACAGGAACGTATTCATGCGGCAATCAGAATTGAATAATGTAACTTGTAAGCATAATTCAGCATTGATATTAAATTACGTCTATGATTAAGAAAGCTCTTCTGCAGGCAGGTTTTTGGCTCACCATTTTTGTGGTCAACCTGGCTTTTTCACCTGGTGATGTTCATTCATTGCATGAATTGGTGTATGAGATTATCTGCCTGCTGACCTATGCACTGGTATTTTACCTGAATATCTTTTACCTGTTTCCCAGGTATTATGTCAATAACAAGTACACGTACCTCCTGGTAAGTGCTGTACTTATCTTTTTGATATTCTTTGTTGTGCATTACATTGGCCGGTTGATGTTCTGGAATCCGAACAGGAGACACCATGATAACTGGTTTGAAGTATTTATCTCCTTCAGGCAATTGTTATGGATTGCATTCATTTACCTTATCGGGACAGTGTACTCCATTCAGCGGATGTTGAATCAACAGATCAGCCGCAATAAAAAAATGATGGAGGAGAAACTGGAGACTGAACTCCAGTTGTTAAAAGCACAGATCAACCCGCATTTCCTGTTTAATGCGCTGAACAATGTCTATTCTTTGGCCTACATGAAATCAGATAAAGCACCCGAGAGCATACTCAAACTTTCGGAAATGCTCCGTTATGTGCTGGAGGATTGCACTTCCGAGAAAGTACCTTTGCGGCATGAGATCACCTACATGGAAAATCTGATTGAGTTTTATAAAATCAAATGTCCCGGCAAACGAAAGATTCAATTTATAAAGGAAATTGAAAACCCGGATATCCGGATTGCTCCGGTACTTTTTGTGCCTTTTATTGAGAACAGTTTTAAATACAGCAGGATCGAAGAAGACAAAACGGGATTTATCCTGCTTGATTTGCATGAATCATCGGGGAAGCTCTATTTTAGCATCGCCAATTCACTTTTCCGCGGGAGGCCTATCCTCAATGGCTCAGGAAGGGGAATTGCCAATGTGAAGCAGCGACTTGAGATCATTTATCCGGATAAGCACAAGCTCATCTTTGGTGAAAAGGAAGACAGTTATTCTGTGGAACTGGAAATTGACCTGACATGAAACTTACCTGTGCAATCATAGATGATGAATACCTGGCCAGGCAGTACATTAAAGATTATGTGGAACGACTGCCATTTCTTGAGCTGAAGGGCGATTACGACTCCCCCCTGATGATCATGGAAGAACTCAAGTCCAATGCCATCGACATCTTGTTTCTCGACATACAGATGCCGGATATCACAGGACTTGATTTTCTGAAAATCATCAACCCGCTGCCTTGCGTTATTCTTACCACGGCGTACAAGGAATATGCCCTGGAGGGCTATGAGTACAATGTTGTCGATTACCTGCTTAAGCCCATTTCATTTGAGCGATTCCTGAAAGCTATCAACAAGGCAGCTGATAAAATTGAAAAAGAACGCTCCCTTGGCAAGGGCGCGGATTCATTACATCGAGCAGGACCACTTGTACAGGAGGGCTTTATGACCATCAGGGCCGACAGAAGATGGTATAAAATAAACTATGATGATCTCTATTATGTGGAAGGACAAAAGGCCTATGTCACTTTCCATACCAGAAATAAAAAGATCACCGCACTTTTCTCCCTGAAGGAACTTGAAGGATCACTGCCGGCAGACAGGTTTATTCGCATTCATAAATCCTTCATTGTTGCCGTTAAGCACATTGAAACACTCGAAGGGAATATGATCGGGATTTTTGGACAGAAATTAGCTGTCGGCAGCAATTACCGTGAAAGTGTGGACAAGCTTTTTAATGTTAAAAGCAAGTATGAAAATCAATCCGGCGAGGCCTCGGAGACCTGATCAGGGGTGCCTATTTTTACCTGAATCGCTTGATTTTATGGTATTTTTTTGGTAAATTGGGGTGTAAATCCGATCAGCAGGATTATACTTACAACGTCCTCTACCTATTTTCTAAACACTTAATAGAAGTATTATGAATACCTATGTTTATCTGAGTGTTTTACCGGAGGCCTTAATTGCCTCCATGCTTCCTCCCAAAGACTTTGCCGAGTATATGGCAACAGGCACCCGAAGAAAAACACGCGGACAGGCTATCTTTTTTGAAGTGGATCAGGATATCGCGCGAAATATCCTGCCCGCGGAATACATCAGTAAAAGGTGTATTCGAAAGCCGGACGGCGCGCCAAAAAGTTCCGTATATCTGACCATATACCGTGCCCTTGAGCACCTCCCCTTAAAATCACTCAAAAGTCTGTTTCTGGTAACAGAAGACGGACGCATTCTGGAGCTGACCAAAGGTCCGTATGATGTGAAATTGGAGAAGCCCAAGCAGCTCCATCTATACCAGGAGCTCTGTCCGGTCACCCCCATTATAGCCAGCACACTGTCCCCTTCAGAATTTGCCATAGAAATGACCTCGGAAAAAGAACAGGTATATATCCCGAAACTGATGTTTGTTGAGCTTATGCTCGATCAGCTGGCCTATGATCCTGTTCGCGGATCAGCGCATAACCTGCCTTATTCCGATATCGGGCATTTGAGGGATTGCCTGATCATTCTGAAGAATGAGGAGAAGAAGTCCAGAAAGACCGTGCAGAGAACATTTAATGGAACATTGTTGTACAGAACCTGCACAAACGGGTTCTTTGTTGCCTCAAAGGATGAACTGATCTATTATCCTTATCCGTCAATGCAGCAGTTGGAGGAACAGAATTACGATTTTTGGCGGTCGTTCTGAGTTTTCATAAACTCCAGATGCTTCACCACATACCTGATCTCACTCCATGAAACCTGGTCTCCGAGCGCTGATTTTACAGGACCCAGGCTGAAATCACCGTGACCTTCGAAATGACTGGCAATCAAGGCTACTTTACCGGGAGCCATAAATTCCTCGACCGAAAGATCACCTGTCCCGACATAATGAGCCAGGTGGCCTTCGATGGTTGAAACAGCCATATCTCTCTCACCGGCTATCTGGGAAATGGTTTTGCCGGAATTGTAAAGTCCCAGGGTTATTGCACGGGTATCCTCCTTGGCTTTCCTGGTCTTATGTTTTACCCGCTTTTCCTCCGGTTGTTCATCAGGAGGCTTTATGTTGTTTTCCCTGCAATAACCGGTAATAATATCCAGCAGTTCATCACCGAAATCTTCTGACTTTTTCTTCCCCATGCCCTTCACCTTCTTCAATGCCCTGGCCGACTGCGGCATGAAATTGGCCAGCGTTACAAGCGTGCTCTGGTGGAGAATCATGTATTGCGGAAGATCGGCATCACCGGCTTTCTGGTCGCGCCAGGCTTTCAATCTTTTAAACAGAACAGGATGGTCAATCACCCCCGAAGTGTCTTCAACCGTCTGTTTCGCAGAAGCCCTCGCAGCAGTTGTTTCAACAATAACAGCCTTGGATTTTGCTGTCAGGTATTCCCTTACCCTGAAGCCCGACCGGCAGGCCTCCAGGCAGGCTGCTTTTATACCAGCCTCCTGTTTCAGCTTTTCCAGGGCTTCGGTGACTGCTTTCCTGGTTTCACGGTTGTCGGTCTCAAATGCCAGTTTTGTTGTTACCGGGTCCATGGCTGCGGTCAGCTTTTCCGAAAAAAAGCTGCAAGCCTTCATTAACCTTTCCTGCAGGCGGGCATTAGTTTCTGCATCTTCACCGGAGCCCATCAATTGCCCCAATTGCGGATAGAACTTTGCCGCAACGCCGGTAAGTTCTGTTCTGACAACGGCAATCGCCCTGCTGATAGTCTCCTCAGCATTGCCCACTAAACGACCGCCGCTTTCATCCAGAAGTTTCATACAATAGTTCAACGCCCGGGCAATGGCACCGAAATCGAACAGTTCTGTCAGCAGCATTTGCAGGTAAGCTTTTTTTGATTCGGCCAGCTGTAGCTCTCCCGGTTGATTCTGTCCTGTTTGATGCACAAATCCTGAAACCACAGGGTCACTGATAATGCCACGCTGACTGAGCGGAGTGCTCAGAACAAGGCCATCCAGGGTCCTGCAGCGGCTCAGGGCAACATAAACCTGCCCATGGGCAAATGCAGCACGCGCATCAATGATGGCTTTGTCAAAGGTCAGTCCCTGGCTCTTGTGTATGGTGATGGCCCATGCCAGTTTTAAAGGATACTGTATGTAGGTGCCAATGACCGTTTCTTCAATTTCCCTGGTTTCATTGTTGAGGGTGTACTTCATGTTTTGCCATTCCGCTTTGTCCACAACAATGGGGGCATCATCCTCAGGACAGGCAACAATGATGTTATCATCCTCAAAATCAATGATCTTACCAATCTTGCCGTTGAAAAAAAGCTTCTCCCTGGACAGGTCATTCTTAACAAACATGACCTGTGCGCCTTGCTTAAGCAAAAGCTCAAATGGTGTAGGATAGGCATATTCAGGGAACTCATCGCGTACGATAGCACTGAATGAACGGACCTTCCCCGGCAGGGTTTTAAGTTTCGCATCATTGATCGCCTGTGCCTGTGCGTTATGGGTGGTAAGGGTTATGTAGCCTCCGTCGTCATCCGGATTAAATCCGGGAATGTACCGGTTGTTGAGGTCCCGGAAAGCATCTGCATCCATCTGGTTGTCGCGGATCCTGTTCAGGAGCTGTATGAATTCCAGGTCACGCTGGCGGTATATGTGTTTCAGCTCCAGGGTTACATAGCTGGTATGACGCAGTGCCAGGCTGCCAAAGAAAAAGGTAGTATCATAGTATTTTTCCAGTATTTCCCTGTCATTGTCCTTGACAACCGGTGCAAGCTGATGGAGATCCCCGATCATCAGCAGCTGAAGTCCGCCAAACGGTCGGTTCCTGTCCCTGTACCGCCGCATTACTGCATCCATGGCGTCGAGCAAATCAGCCCTGACCATACTGATCTCATCGATCACGAGCAGGTCAATGCTTTTTATGATGTTGATCTTCTCGCGGCTCATTTTGAATGCGGGGGATTGCAGGGGATCAGGAGCATTTCCCTCATCAGTCATGACATACTGCCTGGGAATGTGCGGATGAAAAGCCAGCTGGAAAAAGGAATGGATGGTCACTCCACCGGCATTGATGGCTGCCACACCTGTTGGCGCCACAACGATCATGCGTTTGGGAGATGTTCTTTTCAGGGTGTGCAGGAAGGTGGTCTTACCCGTACCGGCTTTCCCTGTCAGAAAGATATTGCGGCTGGTAAACTGAACGAAATCGGATGCAAGCTGCAACTCGCGGTTTTCAATGATTTCCATGTAATTTGTTAATTTATCAATCACTGTTGTCCGGTAAAAATACATGAAATAGTCTTTAACATTTGAAATAATTCAACCTATGAGGTTGCCTGAGAGGAGGGGTTGATTTTTCATTTTCTACAATAATGCGACTTCTACGAAGTTGTTCCTGTCCTCGTAGAGGACAAATTATTGTAGAACAGCATGATATAAAAACCACTCAACCGCGTAGCGGTTGAATTATTGAATTTACCGGACAGCAGTGATTTGCACACCCGCCTGCCGTCGGGCAGGTTTGCACATTATTCAATTACTCCTGTTTCCCCTCCTGTACTCACTCGGTGTCTGGTTGGTCTTCAGCTTGAAAAGCTTGCTGAAATAAAATACCGAACAAAAACCGAGGTCAAAGGAAATCTCCTTGACACTGAGATCGGTATTGGTAAGCAGGTATATGGCCTGTTTCAGTCGCAGCGAGGTATGGTACTGCATGGGGGATAATCCGGTGTACTTTTTGAAGGCCTTTCGAAAGAGTGAATAATTGACTCCCAGATCCCTGGCAAGATCTTCGATGTTGAGGTTTTTTGATGGATTGTCGCGGATGATCGTGCACGCCTTCTGAATTGTTTTTTCAATCAGGCTGTGCTGAAAATTCTCATTTTTCTTTGTGGAAATAATCTGACCCAGGATCTGTATTACCAGACCGGAACAAACCTGGTGGAATCCGGGCCTTTCGGTTTGCACATGGTTGAGGATGTCCCGGAAACTGTTGATGATGTTCTCCTGGAATCCGATTTGCAGAACAGGTGAATCAGTCAGAATTACAGAGGATCGTATCATTCTTTCCGCAATTTCGCCCATAAAACCTACATAATGCTCCACCCATCCTGTTTGCCGCAGGGGCTTGTAACGGTGCCACACGTTGGGCCTGAGAAGGATCACGGATCCCTCACGGATTGGAAAGGAACCCTCCCGTGTTTCCATTATACCCTCCCCTTCAGTAATGTAATTGATCTGATATTCCTGCAGGATCCGGCCATTGTTCCAGTTGAAATGATAGCCCGTAGGATGGCCTGTCGGCGGGTAAGCCGCTTCAGGTTCGACCCTGGCTGTCCCTGTCACCGTGAGGTACATTCCCCAATTTGAATCATCGGGATTGTGGGTAAGGTATTTGAAGCTATAGTGCATTATCCGATATCATTTTGTACAAATATTTATTCAGTTTATGTATTGAAATCACACCAGATGAATAATATATTTGATTTTTTATTTTGCCAAATTACAAAATTATACGCACGCGCACAACAATCACAACAATCACAACAATCACAACAATCACAACAATCACAACAATCACAACAATCACAACAATCACAACAATCACAACAGTCACAACAATCACAACAATCACAACAGTCACAACAGTCACAACAGTCACAACAATCACAACTTTATAAAATATTCTACATTATGGACAAAGACAAAGTAATACTGGCCTACAACGATGCAAAAGAACAGTACGCGACATTTGGTGTGGATACTGAGGCAGCCCTGAAGAAACTCGACCAGGTGAAAATCAGCCTGCACTGCTGGCAAACCGATGATGTAGGCGGTTTTGAAACACCCGATGCCATACTCGGCGGGGGTGGTATCCAGGCAACCGGGAATTATCCCGGGAAGGCCCGTACCATTGATCACCTCCGCCAGGACATCGACAAAGTAATGTCACTTCTGCCCGGCAAGCAGCGCCTCAACCTGCATGCCATATACGGTGATTTCAAAGGGGAGAAGGTGGACCGCGATCAGATCGAGGTGAAGCACTTTCAGAGCTGGATCGACTGGGCTAAAAAACATGAAACCGGCCTGGATTTTAACCCGACCTGCTTCTCTCATCCCTATGCTGATGACGGGTTTACGCTTTCGAGCAAGAATGAGAAATACCGTAAGTTCTGGATTGAGCATACCAAACGCACACGGAGGATTGCAGCTGAAATGGGCAAACAATTGGGTACACCTTCAGTGAACAACATCTGGGTACCCGACGGATCAAAGGACATTCCGGTCGACAGAAATGCTCACCGTGCGTTGCTGAAACAATCACTTGATGAAATATTTGCAACGGAATACCCGAAAGCATACCTGAAGGATGCCATTGAAAGCAAACTGTTTGGTATCGGTTCGGAATCCATGGTGGTGGGATCGGCCGAGTTCTACCTGGGCTATGCCATCAAGAACAACAAGCTGATCTGTCTGGACAACGGTCATTTTCATCCCACAGAGCAGGTAGGGGACAAGATTTCTTCGGTTCTGCAATATGTGGATGAATTATTGCTGCATGTTACCCGCGGTGTAAGGTGGGACAGCGACCATGTGGTGATATTCAACGACGAGATCCAGTTGATCGCACAGGAAATTGTTCGTTGCAATGCGTTGCACCGGGTGAATGTAGGACTGGATTATTTCGACGCCAGCCTGAATCGCATCGGCGCTTATGTAATCGGAACACGTGCTGCCCAGCTGGCTTTCCTTTATGCTTTGCTGGAACCAACTGAAACATTGAGAAAATACGAGGAGGCCGGACAAAACTTCGAACGCCTTGCCCTGATGGAGGTAATGAAAACCAAGCCGCTGGGTGCGGTTTACAACTATTACTGCCTCACGAGCAATGTACCGGTGGCTGAGGATTATATACCAGTGATACAGCAGTATGAGAAGGATGTATTGAGCAAACGTATATGAAAAGGGACAAGGGACGAGGAACGAGGGACAGGGAAGAAGAGCACTTCGACTTCGCTCAGTGTGACCCGACTTTCAGGCTGAGCGGAGTCGAAGCCCGTTAAAAATTACATGTCACTTATCACGGGTCATAATCATATCCTATAAAACATGCACAGGGAAGTAATTGCCATATTTGATATCGGGAAGACCAACAAGAAGTTTCTGCTTTTCGATGAGGATCTCAAGCTTGTCTACCAGGAAGAGGAGAAATTTGTAGAGATAACCGATGAGGATGGTTTTCCCTGCGATGATATTGATAAACTGGAAGACTGGATGCAAAGTTGTCTGGAGGGCATCGCGCAAAATGAGGCTTTTGTTATCAAAGCGCTTAATTTTGCTACGTATGGGGCCACGCTGATGTATCTCGATAATCAGGGGAAAAGGCTGACGCCGGTATATAATTATCTGAAACCCATGCCGGATGATGTAATGGATGGATTCTATGAATCATACGGTGGCGTGGAAGAGTTCAGCAGGAATACAGCCTCTCCGGCTTTGGGGATGCTGAATTCAGGATTACAGATCCTTTGGCTGAAACGGAAGAAAAGCGACGTTTTTGGTAAGGTTAAGGACATTCTTCACTTACCCCAGTATGTAAGCTATTGTTTCTCGGGAAAAGTTACCTCCGAATACACCTCGATCGGATGTCATACCGCATTGTGGGACTTCGATAACAACCGGTACCACCCGTGGCTTGAAGCGGAAGGTATAATACTTCCGCAGCCGGTCCCGAATTCAACAATTTTCGATGTCTTGATCGAGAATCATCCGGTAAAGACCGGTATTGGCATACACGACAGTTCTGCATCACTGGTGCCCTATTTTAAAGGCTCCGGGGAGGAGTTTATCCTCATTTCAACAGGTACCTGGTGCATCTTCATGAATCCTTTCAACAAGGAACCTTTGACAGCGGGGCAATTGCGCAGGGATTCACTTTGTTATATGAGTATACAGCAGCAACAGGTGAAATCATCGAGGCTGTTTCTGGGACATATCCATGATGTGAATGTAGGAAGACTAAGCGCGTATTTTGGGGTCGTTGCAGGGCACTACAAAACGATTAAAACAACCAGCGAGAAGATCGACAGGTTGCTAATGAGCAGCAAGGGACGGGTCTTTTTCCGGCAGGGTGTTCCGGCAGATTATGTTGATTCGTCTGTCGACCCGGCTCATTTCCTGACATTTGCCGATGCTTATCACCAGCTCATGCTTGACCTGGTAGATTTGTGCATGGAATCGCTGAATCTCATTATACCAACGGAGGATCATGCCAAAACGGTATATATTTCCGGTGGTTTTGCAGGTAATGAGCTGTTTGTCCGCTTACTGGCCGCCCGTTTACCCGGTAAAAAGGTTTATACCTCGGAGATTGACAATGCCACCGCGCTGGGTGCTGCCATGGTGGTTTGGGAGGCGGCGTTCGGCAGTGAAATGCCGTCAATTGATCTGGGTTTGAAACCGATAATAGGTAATAAGTGATCGGAAAATGCTTCGACTCCACTCAGTGTGACCGGCACGTCATGCTGAGCGGAGTCGAAGCATGAGCGAAGTCGAAGGGCGAATCATGAAAACATGAACCGAACGCCGTTTATCAATTACCTACAACCTGATACCTGGATATTGCATGTTTCAAAAAAGGCTAAAGCAAATTATGAATGATATACTGGATCCCCAACTCATGCACCCCCGTGACCAGATCGCGCTGATCATCAGTCGGATCTATAAACGGGGCATGACAACCACATCGGGTGGAAACATTTCGGTGATTGATGAAAATGGTGACATCTGGGTAACACCTTCGGCAATTGACAAAGGTTCTCTCAGGCCCTCGGATATCGTGTGCGTAAAGCGTGACGGCACCATCCAGGGCAGGCACAAGCCATCTTCTGAATTTCCGTTCCATAAGGCAATTTATGAGATACGATCCGACGTCAAGGCCATTATTCATGCCCACCCTCCGGCGCTGGTCTCTTTCAGCATCGTACACGAGATACCTGATACGAATATCATCAGCCAGGCCAAGTACATCTGCGGACCAATTGGTTACGCATCCTATGAATTACCCGGAAGTCAGGTGCTTGGCGAAAGAATAGCAGCGGAGTTTAAAAAGGGATTTAAAGCCATCATCATGGAAAACCATGGAACAGTCCTGGGTGGTTCCGATCTTGTGGATGCCTTTCAGCGTTTTGAAACCCTTGAGTTCTGTGCGAGGACAATCTTGTTCGGCAAAACCATTGGTGACCCAAAGTACCTTACTGATGAGCAGATCGAGGATTTTGAGGCCCAGATACCGGGATTGCTGCCCGAAATGAAAACAGTTAGTCACCCTTCGGATGAGCGGGAAAAACGCACCGAGATCTGTAGAATTGTTCACAGAGCCTGCGACCAGGGACTGATGATCAGTACTTACGGAACGGTCTCGGTAAGGTGGCATGATAACGATTTCCTGATCACCCCGACAAATGTTCCGCGGTGGGATCTGCAGATCGGCGACGTTGTGCAGATCAGGGGAGGATTGCGTGAGCCCGGAAAGATCCCTAGTCGTGCCACCTGGCTGCACCAGGAAATCTACCGGAGAAATCCCGGCATCAATTCCATCATCCTAACCCAATCACCTTACCTGATGGCTTTCGGTGTAACCCGGTCATTGCTCGATGTCAGGACGATCCCTGAAAGCTGGATTTTCCTGCAGGATATACCTTCACTTCCTTTTGGTTCTCATTTCATCGGAAGTAAAAACATTCCGGAGTTGCTGTCATTCAATACCCCGGCGATTCTGATTCAGAATGATTCCGTGCTGATCACGGGCGATAAATTGCTGCAGACATTCGACCGGCTCGAGGTGGCGGAATTCAGTGCCAAATCGCTGGTGCTGGCTAAACCGATTGGTAACCTGGTGCCGATCAATGATCAGCAGGTGGAGGAACTCAGAAAAGTATTCTTAAAAAAATAACCCCGCCATCGGCGGGGTCGCATTTAACCCTAACTAACTAATTAAAAACTACTCCAAATAAAAACCCCATGATCAAAATGCCCTTATCATTTATCACATTCTGTTATAAAGACACATTTTAAATTAAAAAGGATTACACGACAAGTAAAATTTTTTTGGTAATTTATATGCTGACTGGCATGCTGAGTGAAACGGACATATACCTGGTGAATGCAATTCAAAAAGGAGACTATCAGGCCTTTAAAATGCTCTTTGATAGCTATTATACCGGTTTATGCAGATTTGCCAGGGGATATGTAGGTTCCGTTGAAACTGCCGAGGACCTGGTATCAGACCTTTTTGTTAAGATATGGGAACAACCCCAGATCATGGCAGCCACCATCTCCCTGAAAGGTTATCTGTACCGCAGCGTATATAACAGCTGCATCAATTATCTTACGCGGACAAGGAGGAGGTTTGAGAACCTGGATACTGAAACCATGAACAATCTTAATGCGCTAATGCCGCAGTCATTCGATGATGTGCCGTCAATGGTCCTGCAATTGGCAGAACTGGATGATGAAATTGAAAAGGCAATCGGACAACTGCCTGCGGAATGCGGTAAAATATTCATCATGAGCCGGAAGGAAGAATTGTCGCACCGTGAGATCGCGCAAAAGCTCAATATTTCGGAAAACACGGTAAAAGTTCAGATTTACAGGGCCCTCTCGAAGCTGAGGGAGGCGTTGAAGGAATATCTTTAATGTGCAAACCTGCCGTCGGGCAGGTTGGCATATTGGCAAATTTTCTTCTTCATCCTGTAATACCTCATGCTAGTTTTTGTGTCATTACATCCGGTACCAAAAATCAGTCGCATACAGTGGAAATTTCAGATTCGTTACAAGAAGTTATTGTCAGTTATTTCGAGGGAAAACTGACACAGGCACAGGCAGATGAGTTACTTGACTGGGTTAGACAAGATGACAACAATTTGCTATATTTCAGGCAGATGGGTGAGTTATGGCACGCCTCAGGTTATTTGCAACAGCCGGAGCTTGATGAAACCCGTGCATTGGAGGCCATTAAGGGAAGAATCACGGAAAGAGGCATTCGCAACTTGCCCGGCAGGGAAATACGCTTTCGGCTTTCCTCGCTGTTCAAGGTAGCTGCTGCCATGCTGGCTATCGTTGCGCTTGGAATAACAGGTATGTTGATATTCCATAAGTCTCAGTCAGCCGTGACCACCTCCTTGTTTGTGGAAACTTCAGCACCCAGAGGATCCAGGTCAATGATCACCCTGCCCGATGGCACAACGGTGTGGCTGAATGCTGACACGAAGTTCCGCTACCCTGTTGATTACGGAACAACCAACCGAACTGTATTCCTTGAAGGAGAAGCCTATTTTAAAGTAAGCAGGAATAAAAAACTTCCTTTTAAGGTGCATACCTCGGATATCACGGTTACCGCACTGGGAACAGCTTTTAATGTAAAGGCATACAAGGAGGAGGGTACAATCGAGACCACACTTGAAGAAGGCCGTGTTCGTATTGAAGGCATGAAGGCAACGGGACAGGCAGGACAAGTAAAACCGGTCGTTTTAAAGCCCAGGCAAAGCGCTGTATTTCAGAAAAGTGCCGGAGATATCGCGGTAAATGATCAGGACAGGCCAGCCAGCCATGTTGAACCTTCTGCAACAAAGGAATTGAAAATATTACCCATTCAGGTAAATGATGTTACGGATACACGCCTTTATACTTCCTGGAAAGATACGCGATGGATCTTTAAGAACGAGAGGCTGGCTTCGCTGGTGCCCAAGCTGGAAAGACGCTATGATGTCAAAATTGAATTCATCGACAAGGAACTGGAGGATTATGCCTTTAACGGCATCCTGCTGGAAGAGTCGCTGGAGCAGGTGCTGGCCGTTATACGGCTCACTGCACCCATCCGGTACGAGGTCAACGCCAAGGAGGTTAAACTCTATGTAGACAAGAATCTGCTGGAACAATACAGGAATATTCTTAATCCTTGAAAAATAAGATTTAAACCCTTAACCCCAATATTAACCTAACCATACAGCATGACGAAAGACAACTAATTAAACAAAAAGTCACGCCTTGCGGGAGCTCAGCGTGACTGTCGTAAGATTTTAAACACTGCCATATGGTTTCGCGGCCACCCGGCAGCATTATTAACCTTTTAACGTTACGAATTTATGAAAAATCCTCAAAGAATTTGCATTTGGGAGCGATTTCCCAATTTAAAAAAAATCATCCTGACTATGAAACTAGCACTGGTTCTGATCTTCGCAGGGATTCTTCAGGTTTCGGCCTCTGTGTATTCCCAGCAAACCAGAATGACCTTCAGCATGAAAGATAAGACGGTGAAGGAAGTTCTGGATCAGATTGAACAAAGCACAGATTTCCGCTTTTTTTATAATGAGAATTTCACCGACCTCAAACGTGAGGTATCTATCGAAGCCCATGGTAACCGGGTGGAAGAAGTTCTGGATGAGTTGCTGGCCTCTTCGGAGGTAACCTACAGGGTTCTCGAGAACAACCTCATTGTCATAACCCCGAAATCAATGCTGCAGCAGCATAAGGTCACAGGAAAGGTAACTGACGCCGCTACTGGTGATCCATTACCCGGAGTTTACGTGAGAATTGCAGGTACCAATACCGGTTCCATAACCGATGCCGAGGGTAACTATTCGGTAGATGTCCCGGTTGAAAACGCAGAATTGCAGTTTTCTTTTGTCGGATATATGACAGAACTAGTCTCCAGTGAAGGAAGATCTGTAATTGATATAAAATTAAGTCCCGAAATATCTGAATTGGAAGAAGTGGTTGTTATTGGTTATGGTACGCAGAAAAAGAGTAATGTAACAGGGGCTATTGCCTCCGTGAAAGCAGATGATCTGGAAAACCGATCAACAAGTTCTCTTGCTACAGCTCTTCAGGGAAAAGTTTCCGGTGTTCAAGTGCTTACCAGGTCAGGAGCCCCAGGCGCATCTGCGGAATTCCGCGTCAGAGGCTACTCGAATAACGCCGGTTCTGATCCACTCTATATTGTTGACGGCTTGAAAGTACCAAATATCAATTATCTCGATCCGAACGCTATTAACTCAGTAGAAGTTTTAAAAGATGCCGCTTCAGCAGCCATCTATGGAGCTGAGGCTGGTAATGGGGTCGTTCTTGTTACTACCAAAAAAGGTTCCTCAGGTACAAGCCGTTTGTTCTTCAACTCGCTTTTCACAATTCAGAGTCAAAGTAATAAGTTCAACATGCAGAATGCCGAGGAGTTCAAGGAATACTGGATGGGAGATGGAATTCCGGAATCCTCATTTCAGAACGGCGATACTGATTGGAATGATATAGTTTTCGATAATGGAAATATGCAAACCTATACGTTAGGTGCTGAAGGCGGAAATGAAAAAGGTTCCTTCTATGTTTCATTAACCTATAATAATGATGATGGAATGGTAACAGGCAAGAACGATATCAATAAACGTTTAGCAGCACAGATCAATGCAGATTATAATATTAAGCCATGGTTGAAAATCGGGTCAAATAATTCAATCGAAAGGGGTAAAACCGTTACTGTATCAGCGAATAACTTTACAGGAACCGGAAGTGTTATTGGCGGTGGATTTTTTTATGATCCTACCGTCCCACTGTATTATGAAGATGATGCAGCATACCAGGCAATTGACCCTACCAACAACCTGGGTTTACTTACTGCTGAAGCAGATGGTTATAATGTTCTTCGTAATAGTCAGGGTCAACTTTATGGTTCTTCTTTTTTAATGCAGTCAAATTTATGGCATCCGCTCGGAATGATCGAGAATTTCACAAATGAAGCCTGGAGAACCAATATTAACGGGTCTGCCTACGCCGAGTTTAAACCTATAAAGGGATTGATATATACCACCCGACTTGGTTACAGATTCGGAAATAGCTTTACATCAAACTATACCGATGGTTATTGGTGGAATAATAACCAGCACACAACTTCCGGAGCTTTATCAGGAAATCTTCTTCATTCGGTATTCCTCTCGTGGGAGAACTTTTTAAATTATTCCTACACTATTGGCAAGAATAATTTTGCTGCACTGGCGGGAATGAGTTATCAAAATTTTAATAATACAAATCTCTCTGCTTCTACCACTTTACTGGATAGCGATGATCCAAACTATCGTTACTTCGAATACTCAGCAGCAGATGCAAATGATGAAATTAACGGCCGGAATTATGATCAGCGAAACATTTCCTATTTTGGTCGTCTTGAATGGAATTATGCCAATAAATATATGTTGCAGGGAAGCATACGTGCAGATGCTTACGATGCTTCAAAACTGTCAAAGGAAAACCGTTGGGGTTACTTTCCCTCAGTATCAGGCGGCTGGGTTCTTACTGAAGAAAATTTCATCAAGAATTTAGGATTTACTCCTCTTTCTTACTTCAAGATAAGAGCTTCCTGGGGTATAAACGGTAACGTAAACGTATTAAATGATTATCCGTATACATCCACCCTTACTCTTGGTGATAGCTACTACAGTTTTTATAACACAACTGGACTTTCACCTGAAATTATTACTGGTGCAGCGCCAACTGACAGGCTTCCCAATCCTGATGTAACATGGGAAAAATCCATTCAAACCGATTTGGGTTTTGAATCCAGGTTTTTCAATAACCGATTAGCTTTTAGTATGGACTACTTCAATAAAATCACGGATGGACTTTTAATTAACGATGCTGCTGCCCCTGTTGTTTCAGGAAACTCTGTTGTAAGAAAAAATGTTGGAAAAATAGTAAACAGAGGATTTGAGTTTGACTTGGGCTGGAGGGACCAGATAGGAGACTTCACCTATTCTGTCAATGGAAACCTTTCAACATTATTTAACGAAGTTCTAGAAAGTCCTTACGGTGAAGGTCGTTTCGGCGGTGGTGGCGGGTTCATTAATCAAGGTACCTATTTTGAGAAAGGTTATCCTATCTGGTATCTCAGGGGATATGTACTTGACCATATTGATGAAGCAAATGGCCAGCCAATCTGGAAAACTGCCGAAGAATTGGGAACTGATGATGGCATGGCTCCTTTAGGTTCAGCTATCCCTGATTTCACATACGGTATTACGATGAATGCAGCTTACAAGGGCTTTGATATTAGAATATTCGGTAATGGGCAGCAGGGTAGTGAACTATTATTAGGAATAGTCCGGTTTGACCTTGCCAGAATGAATATGCCTGATTTCCTGGTGGAAGATTACTGGACCCCTGAAAATACAGTTGCAAAAACTCCAAGTGCAAACGGATATAGAACAGAAGCCCGTAGGATTGCTCAATCCGATATGGTGGTATTTAGTTCTTCCTATTTTAGAATCAAAGAGATACAGCTGGGTTATACAATACCGTCTAAAATATCTCAAAAGGCCAGAATATCCAATCTACGGGTTTATGCTTCTTTGGAAAATTTCTTCACTTTTACCAAATATAAAGGCCTTGATCCTGAATCGATGGCTAGTGTGGAAGGTGGCGGAGTAGAACTCTTCCCGGGTTTTAACTTGTCAGGAGGTATGGGCGTTGACTTAATTCAATACCCGGCCATGAAGCAGGTTGTATTTGGCCTTAATTTATCTTTCTAAAAAATGGAGGTATCAATTATGAAAAAGATAATAATTTTTATATCATTTTTGATTGGCGGAATTGCTTTCAATTCGTGTGATCAAGATTTATTGGATATCAAGCAACAAGGAGCACTTAATCCGGATGAATACTATGCAAATGCAACAGATGACCAGGCGCTTCAATTAATTTCTCCTATATATTCTGCAGTGTATACCGGTTTATTCTGGAACGGTACCTTTAACGGAATGAGTGATGATGGGAATACCTTTGATAATTTAAATGTTAATGCTCAGAATCATCCCGGGAATGGCATGTTTACTAACCTTTACAGAATCAATTACCTGTGTAATATGATCATTGAAAGATTACCTGAAAACTCGGATGTTAAGAAACAGGTAATTGGTGAAGCTTATTTCTGGAGAGCCTATGTTAATCTTTATCTAATCAGGTTATGGGGTACTCCTCCTCTTGTTGATCATGTTTTATCTGAGAGCGAACTTACACCTGCCAATGGCGAACCCGCAGCATTGTGGGATTATGTTGAAACCAGTCTGGATGAAGCCATCAATAGGCTCCCTGAAAAAGCCGGACTGAATCAGCAAGCTATAATTGGCGGTCGTGTTACAAAGCATTCAGCCTATGCATTGCTTGGCAAAACTCAGGTGATTAAAGGTGATTATGCAGGTGCAATAAACACCCTCGATGAAGTAATTGGTTCAGGTAAGTATGAACTGCTGGATGATTACAGAGATTTGTATCATTTACCTGGCGACTTTTGCGATGAATATATATGGGAATATAACCTGGATGATGCTGACCAGGCTAATTACCTGAATGAAGGCGACAACAGACCGGTTACCCTTACCTGGAGAACAGAAAATGTAACGGTTCCAGGCGGATTTACAGAGCAGGGATATGGGGGGGCTGATTTTAGAAAGGAATTATATGATTTTTATGTTGCACGCGGTGAGCAGGGGAAACCCCGTCAGTTGGGTACCGTCTGGTCCTATGAAGACATACTCAACAGGTTTGTTGAGTTAGCTATTTCAGCCGATACTGCAGAGGCAAAAGAGGACTTCTGGGGTGGGGAACCTGTTATGTCAAGTTGTGAAGGTTATTTCAGATGCAAAATGCTTCCCTGGAATGATGAAATCTTTACATATGCTACTTTGCAGAATGTTCGCTATAAAGTTAACTGGCCAGGCATGAGATATGCAGAAGTACTTCTTCTTTATGCAGAAGCATGTGTACAGTCAGGAACAAACCTGACCGAAGGGCTGAACGCATTAAATCTGGTAAGACAACGAGCTGGACTTACTGATTTATCATCGTATACATTTGACGATCTTAAAGATGAAAAAAGAGCGGAAATGGCCTACGAAAGTGAACGTTATTTTGATCTTGTAAGATGGGGCGACGCTCCGTCAATTCTTGCAAACAGAGGAACATACACTTACCAGTTCAGGGGCTATTTACCCGGTACACAATCCTATGATGTAACAACAATACCTGTTGTTGGAGCAGAAGGTTTCCAGGTCGGTAGAGATGAGTTGTTCCCGTTTCCGTATACTGAATGTACATTAAATCCGAATCTTATCCAAAACCCAAATTGGTAGGAATATTAGTTTTTATTTGCACATAAGGTGACTAATCATACGGTAACCATCCTAAAAAGTGGTTACCGTATTATTTCAGATCTTGCCCGAATAACAATTAGATTATCACTTACTTCAAGTCAAATTCACGCTGAGAGATTTTATTTATGCTCACCGGACAATGACAACCTTTAATTTCTGAATTTAAATCTATGAATAAACTTATTTTTCTGCTAGCTGTGATACTTGCATCGGCAGGTGTGCATGCACAAGAGGTTTATAAAATTTATGACGGGCCGGTTCCTGGCAGCGAAGGATGGACAGACACCGAGATGTCAGTTCCAGCCCCATGGAGCGGCAATCCGCTTGTTTTCAACGTCACCGAACCCACCATTACGGTTTACCGTCCCGACAAAGCCATTGATACCGGTGCATCGATGATCATAGCACCGGGCGGCGCCTACATTTTTCTCACCTGGAAGGAGGAGGGCACCAACGTAGCAGAATGGTTCCAACGCCACGGAGTGACCGGCATAGTTCTGAAGTATCGCACCGTGCAATCCGGTACGCGGGAAAAAATTGAAGAGACATTCAAAGCCATTATGCAGCCTGCCCCTCGGCCAAGCAATGATTCTGCAAAACAAAATGCAGCGGGTGTACCCCAAAGTGTGGTTCCGGCTGCCCCTGTGGTAGAACCGACGCTTTATGGCGACGACGGTCGCCAGGCGATCAGATATGTCCGCCAGCATGCTGCCGAACTCGGCGTCAACCCTGATAAGATTGGTCTAATGGGCTTCTCGGCCGGTGCCCTGGTAACATCCAATGTTGTCTTCATACACGACGAAAAGTGCCGTCCCAACCTTGCTGCATTCATATATGGCAGAGGTGCTGCGAATACAATACCCGACCCTATGCCGCTGTTTATGTGCTCACCGGTGAACGATGGCAATCCGCCGGAGGGTTTATTCACCACCTATCAGAACTGGAAAGCAGCCGGAGCTCCCTCCGAGCTTCAATTCATCTACGACGCCCGTCATGGCGAGGGCTTGCAGTACAACGGCAAAGAATGGAACGAGTGGATCGACAATCTTTACAACTTTATGAAAGCAGTTCAATTTATTGATAAATAAATCAAGCAATGAAAAGTTATTTATTCGGACTTCACGAAAGACAGTATTCAATACTTCTTATTTCATTGATTGTAGGTGGTATATTGCTGACCTCATGTGAAAACCGTGAAAAAAATCATGGCATTCAGCTCGAAGCAGGCTTCGTAACACCTCCCGACAGCGCCAAGCCACGTGTATGGTGGCACTGGATGAATGGGAAT
>DIAS01000087.1 GCA_002415855.1 Bacteroidales bacterium UBA5072 | reverse complement strand
ATGGCACATAAAAAAGGAGCCGGAAGTTCGAGAAATGGGCGCGAATCACACAGTCAGCGACTGGGTATTAAAATATTCGGCGGTGCCCAGGTTAAGGCCGGAAATATACTGGTGCGGCAGCGCGGTACCGTGCACAACCCCGGTGATAATGTTGGCATAGGCAAGGATCATACATTGTATGCTCTTATTGATGGACAGGTGAAGTATTCGCGTAAAAAGAACGACCGTTCTTACGTTTCTGTTCTCCCTGCCGGCGAATAATTCAACAACAGGATAAAATTACATCCCCTGTACATAAACTGATAATCAGTTTATAGTTCAGGGGATTTTTTTATTTTTGTACAAATCCCTTTCAAAAATGCTTACCATAAACCTGATCAGAGAAAAGACCGACGAGGTAATCCGCCGGCTGCAAATCAAGAACTTCGATGCCAAAGAGCTGGTGACCAAAATCCTGACTCTCGATGAGGACCGGCGGTCGACACAAAATAAACTCGACGGTATACAATCTGAGCTTAACAATATTTCACGGGAAATCGGCGAACTGATAAAATCAAACAGGAAAGAGGAAGCGGAAGCCCGTAAAAATCAGACCCTGCAACTGAAAAAGGAAATCGAAACGTTATCCGGACAACTCTCCAGCAATGAATCGGAATTGAAAACCCTGCTGATCAGGCTGCCCAACCTGCCATCACAAAGTGTCCCTGTAGGGAGCAATGCCGAAGCAAATACAATTGAGCGTGAGGGTGGAAATCTGCCCCGGCTGACACCTGATGCTTTACCACACTGGGATCTGGCCAGGCAATACGATATCATCGATTTTGAACTGGGTAACAAACTTACAGGCGCCGGATTCCCTGTGTATAAAGGCCAGGGCTCCAAACTGCAGCGTGCTCTCATCAATTTCTTTCTCGATGAAAACATCAAAGCCGGCTACCTGGAGATAATGCCCCCATTGATGGTCAACGAGGACTCCGGATTTGGCACAGGCCAGCTGCCTGACAAGGATGCCCAGATGTATCACGTGACACTGGATAATTTCTATCTGATCCCCACGGCTGAGGTCCCGGTGACCAATATATACCGTGATGTGATCCTGGAATATAAAGATCTGCCGGTCAAGAATACTGCTTATACCCCCTGTTTCCGCCGTGAAGCCGGCTCCTACGGGAAAGATGTCAGGGGTCTCAACCGCCTCCACCAGTTCGACAAGGTCGAGATCGTTCAGATACAGCATCCCGACAAGTCATATGAGACACTGGATGAAATGGTCAGCCATGTGGAAGGCCTTGTTAGAAAGCTGGAACTGCCTTACCGGATCGTAAGGCTCTGCGGTGGAGACATGAGTTTCACCTCCGCACTGACTTTCGATTTTGAAGTATTTGCCGGGGCCCAGAAACGCTGGCTCGAGGTAAGTTCGGTTTCCAATTTCGAATCTTTCCAGGCCAACCGCCTCAAACTCAGGTACCGCGAAGAAGTGTCCAAAAAGCCGGCTCTGGCACATACACTCAATGGCAGCTCGCTGGCACTTCCACGTATCGTGGCGGCTTTGCTCGAGAATAACCAGACAACTGACGGGATTCTCATTCCGGAAGCGCTCGTGCCATATACTGGTTTTGCGATGATCACCAGGAATGGTTGAAATCTTGTTCTGGATGACGAAAGAAAAGGATAACTGAATTGCCATGCATAAGACAGCCTTATCCATACTGGTTCTTTCACTGGCGGCTCTGGTACTTGTGACCGGTTGCCGGCACAGGAACCAGCAGGCCGATATTCCGGATATTCAAAGCCTGTATGACCATATTGCCAGCCTCGATACCCTTATCGGGTCGGAACAGGTCGACAGCATAGGGAACGTCAATGATCATGTTGCGGAAGTTCTTACTGCCTATAAAAACCGGGCACAGTCACCCGAAGATGTTGCCATCCTCGATTCCCTGACCAGGATATATGCTGTTGCCTCTGAGTTCACGCGTTTTTGCACGAGCACAAAAGACAACCTTGATATACTACGGCAGGATCTGAAAAATCTTGAAAACCAATACCGATCGGGGAAGATTACGTCTCCCGCCTATATTGCCGCTTTGCTTGAGGTTGAGCAGATCATCATTGACATCCGTGATGAAATGGCAGATAAAAATCAGCAGGCCATCCGGTTTCTCAGAAATCAATTGGTACTGGTTGAAAGCTTAAGTACCTTGCCTGTTCCCGGAAACTGAGGAACATGAAGAACCAGCACAAAGCTTACCTGTTTGCCTCCCTGACGGTATTGTTCTGGTCAACGGTTGCCACGGCTTTCAAAATAGCGCTTCGCGACCTGAATACCATTCAGGTTCTTCTGATTTCAAATTTCACATCGGTCCTGGTCTTTGCCTTGCTTCTTGCCCTGCAGGGGAAAATGCAACTTCTGAAAGGTACAACCCTCCGTGGTCTTGGTTTATCGGCTTTACAGGGATTGCTAAATCCTTTTGCCTACTACCTATTTATTTTCAAATCTTACAGTCTTTTGCCCGCCCAGGTTGCCCAGCCTGCAAATTTCATATGGCCCATTGTGCTGCTGCTTTTATCTGCCCCCTTCCTGAAACAACCCCTGAAGCTCACCGGCATTGCAGCATTGCTGATCAGCTTTGCCGGTGTACTGATCCTTTCCAGTCAGGGTAACCTCCGCATTTTCAGGATCGTTGAGCCGGTGGGAGTCGGGCTTGCCCTTTTCTCGTCAGTGGTATGGTCATTTTATTGGATCGTCAACCTGAAAGATGACCGGGACGACCTGGTAAAGCTGTTTCTGGGTTTCTTTTTTGCGGCCTTTTACATCCTTATCCTGGCCGCAGCTACAGGCAACCTTTCTGCATTCACGGCAAAATCGATGCTTGCTCCTCTCTATATCGGGATTTTTGAAATGGGAATTACTTTTGCCTTCTGGCTGAAAGCGTTACAATTTTCCGATTCGACCGGCAGAGTTGCCGGCTTTGTATACCTTACGCCGTTTATTTCCTTGGTTTTCATTCATTTCATACTTCATGAAAAGGTATACTGCACTTCTGTAATCGGTTTGTGCCTGGTGGTAGGGGGAATTCTGGTAAGCAGGATTAAAATGAATGCCCGATAGACCATTTTCAAATTTTTCTCGTTTAACTTTGTAACCTGTTAATTTTTTACCAACGCTTTCATAACAGCATCATGAAAACCCGGATAAGATTTCTGTTCTTTATATTGGCAGCTTCTTTTACCCTGAATTCCTGCAATAAGGAAGATGACATTCCCGTGGAAGCCATCAACAAGGAAATCTTTGCCCTGATGAAAGATTATTATTACTGGAACTGGTCCCTGCCTGCCTCGATTGATGCGTCATCCTATCCCACTCCGGACGATCTGTTGGATGCCTTGCGGTATGAGGCATACGACAGGTGGAGCATCGTTCTGACCAAGGAAGAATTCAGCCAGTATTTTGAAGAAGGTATCATGGTGGGCCACGGCTTTATGATGGGCCTTGACAATTTTGAAAGAATAAGGATCGCTTTTGTCTACCCCAGTACTCAGGCTTACGCGCAGGGTGTCCGCAGGGGCTGGATTGTATCAAAGGTCAATGGGATCAAAGCTACCGCTGATAATGTATTTTCTTTGTTGGGCAAATCGGAAATCGGCGTTAGCAATACAATAACCTTTCTTGATGAAACCGGCAGTGCTGTTACTAAAACCCTTACCAAGGAAGAGCTCGACATTTCACCCGTGTTGCACCATGAGGTTTTGGAACGGGGTGGCAAAAAGATTGGCTACCTTGTTTTCCAGGATTTCATCGAGACTGCCAATGAACAACTGGATGAGGTATTTGCGGAATTCACCGGCAGCGGTGTCGATGAAGTCATCGTCGACATGCGGTACAATGGCGGCGGAAGTGTGAATGTTGCAGAGCACCTTGCAAGCTGGCTGATTGGCAAGGATTTTGGCAATCAGCCTTTTATCAAATACGAGTACAATGCTGATCTGGCCGAAATTGCGAACCGTACCGTGAAATTACCCGCAAATCCTGACGGATTAAGCCTCGACCGGATATTCTTTATCGGAACAAGCAATACGGCCTCCGCCAGTGAAATGATCATCAACGGAGTTAAGCCATACGTCGAATCCGTTCTCGCGGGAAGTGCCACACATGGCAAGCCAGTGGGCATGATCCGGTTAGATTTGCCTGATTATGACTATGTCTTGTTGCCGATTTGTTTCAAGTATTCCAATGCCGATGGCGAAGGGGATTTTTATGATGGTTTGCAGCCGGCTCTTGCAGCTGACGATGACATTACCAGGGACTTCGGCAACCCGGAAGAAGCTTCGCTAAAAGCAATCCTTGACTATATCGAAACAGGTTTTATCCCGCATAAGATCACCAAATCCACCGGATACCTGGTACGTTCCATTGAGCCCCGGGGTCCGCTTGGCCAGTATCAAAAAGCTTTGTAAAAGAAAACAATATGGTAATTCTGGGTATCGATCCCGGTACTACGATCATGGGATATGGTGTTATCCGGGCAGGCCGGAACCAGCCGGAATTATTGCTGCTTGGTTCGCTGGACCAGAGAAAGATCAAGGATCATTACGAAAAGATTGCCAGGATATTTGATCGCACATTGCAACTGATTGTGGAATATAAGCCTGATTCCCTGGCCATTGAATCACCCTTCTTCGGCAACAATGTCCAGTCGATGCTCAAGTTAGGAAGGGCACAGGGTGCGGCAATTTCAGCAGCCTTGTATCAGAAGGTGCCCGTTTTTGAATATGCACCCCGTAAAATCAAGCAATCCATCACCGGTCACGGGGACTCCTCCAAAGAGCAGATTGCCAAGTTCCTGCAGTACATTCTGAAAGTAGAACTCAAGCCCGAAACACTGGATGCAACTGACGGACTTGCTGCAGCCATGTGTCACTATTACCAGCAAATGAATCCGGTTCAGGCCGGCTCCTCCGGGAAGTGGGAGGATTTCATCCGCAAGAATCCGGGCAGGGTGAGCGGTTGACCTGCGACAGGGAAGGGTTTACAGGCACCTGGTTATTTTATCAGCAATCTCACTGAATTCCTCAGGAGTCAGCTTCAGCTTGGGCTTTCCGAAATTTATGTCGCCGAGGTCGTTGATAGGGATCAGGTGAATATGGGCATGGGGTACTTCGAGTCCGAGCACGGCAATCCCGACTTTTTTGCAGGGTACGGCTTTGCCGATTGCCCGGGCAACCCGCTTGGCAAATACCATCATTCCGGCCAGCGAATCGTCCTCCAGGTCAAAGATGTAATCTGTTTCCTTTTTGGGTACCACAAGGGTATGTCCTTTGGCAAGAGGACCAATATCCAGCAAGGCAAAGTAATCCTTATCTTCGGCTATTTTGTAACAGGGAATTTCTCCGTTGATAATGCGCGAAAAAATGGTAGCCATGGTTCTGGGGGGATTGGTTTATCGTGAAATCTCGATAATTTCAAAGGGGATTACGCCTGAAGGAACTTTGATTTCTACATGGTCTCCTACCTTCTTACCGATAAGCCCACGGGCAATGGGTGTGCTCACCGCTATCTTGCCCTGTTTCAGATCTGCCTCGCTGTCTGACACTATGGTGTATTCCATGGTGGAATTGTTTTTCGTATTTCTGATCTTGATTTTGTTCAGGATCTGAATACGTTCCGTGTCCAGTTTCGATCCGTCGATAACTCTTGAAGTGGCAATGGCATCCTTGAGTTTGGAAATCTTCAGTTCAAGCATGCCCTGTGCTTCCTTGGCTGCCTCATATTCGGCATTCTCCGTAAGGTCGCCCTTGTCGCGTGCTTCGGCAATGAGCTTGGAAATGGCAGGACGCTCAACCCCAAGCAGGTTTTCCAATTCATCCTTAAGTTTCTGCAACCCTTCTTCTGTAATGTATGAAATTTTTATCATAACTAACCTCCACGATAATATCATAAAAAAAAGAATTCCGAAAATCGGAACTCTTCAAAAACCTGTCCTTAAATTGATTAATTGTATACTTTACGAAATTGCGATTCCCTTTTTTGATAAAAAGAAGTACCCTAAGGTAGTCAATATTCTCTTCTTTTCAAAATTTCTGAATAGATAATTGCCAATCGCGGATCAAAAAAATGTCTGTTTCTTGCAATACGTGCTCTGGCCAGTTCTTCAGTTTCAACAGACACGATTTCCCCGGAAGCAATTTCATCCTGGATAAGATCTTTATCGAGTTCCCGATGAATGGCTTCATATTTGGCAATCATCTTTTGTATATCGGACTGTCCTTCTTCAAATGAATCAGCTTCAGGAACGGCTTCCCTGGCTTCCTTCTCATAGGATAAACCCTCCTCCTCCATCTTTAAACCTGCCAGTTCAACTGAGGCAGCCTCTGATTCCGCTTTCATTCCGTCCTCTTCAACACCAGGACCGCCTTCAACCGTTTCATATTCAGCAGGAATCTGCCTGGTCCTCGGTATATCGAACATTTCCAGCAACGGACCAAGTTCCGGCGCAAAATCCCTCTCCGGATCCGCCGGAAGATTGCGGGGAACCCGTGTATTTTGTGCTCTGTCAGCGGCCTGTTGCCTTTTCATCCTGTTCTTGTAAGCACTGGCGATCACACCGATAAGTCCTATTGCTACATAAATCAGCAACTGTATCAGATCATTATCCATGGTAATTTCTTGATTTGTCAGTAAAATTAGTAATTATTATCGGGTTTTGGGTCGCTTCTTTTTGAAAATGCGCTCCAGGAAACCGGGATCATTTTGCCTGTTAAAGGCTTCGGACCGTTTTCTGGCGGCATCCATTCTTTCCTGTGTGGCCTTGGTTTGAATGTCATAACGATGCTGAATGGTTCTTTTTCTGGCTTTGGCATATGCCTTTTTATAAGCCTGTTCAACCTGCTGCTTTTTCTTTGCTGAACTGGTAATGTGCTTCTGTTGCGCATCCAGGGTAAAAAAGATCAGCCAGGATGCCAGCAGGAGAAACAAGAGTCTTTTAATCAGTTGCTTCATGTTGATGCAGGATTGTTGTAAAATGGCTGTTATAAAATAACTGATTATTGGTCCCGGAAATTATTTCATACGCAAATTAATGAAATTCAATATATAGTTGTACCTTTGCGGTCTCTTTATTCAAAATGAATTACTTCTGATTCCCAAATATTTATCAATTAATTTAAATCTGGTACGCTCTGAAATCTTCTTTCCTGTTGATTTTGTTAGAGATCACCGGAAAAGGAGAAAAAATGAATACATTTATGGAAATGGGACTTGCTCCCGAATTGTTACGCGCAGTTGATGCTTTAGGTTTTGATACGCCCACCCCTATTCAAAAAAAAGCCATACCGGTTATCCTGAATTCAGAAAATGATCTTGTGATATTGGCACAGACCGGCACAGGCAAAACGGCTGCCTTCGGTCTCCCTGTCCTGCAACTCGGAGATGCTGTTGCAGATCGGGTTCAGACGCTTGTATTATGCCCTACCCGTGAATTGTGCATGCAGATCACCGAGGAATTTACGAAATATTCCCGGTTCATGGAAGGATTTAAGGTAGTGCCCGTTTACGGGGGAACCAACATCTATGTACAGATCAAAGCGCTGAAGGGAAATTGCCAGGTTGTGGTAGGAACACCCGGCCGTGTCATGGACTTGCTCAGGCGTAAGGTGCTGGACCTGTCACATATCCGGTGGATGATTCTGGATGAGGCCGATGAAATGCTGAACATGGGATTTAAAGATGATCTCGACGAAATCCTGGCTCAAACGCCCAAGAAGAAACAGACCTTGCTATTCTCAGCCACAATGCCCGCAGAGGTCGCCACAATAGCCCGGAAATACATGAACTCCCCCGAGGAAATATCCGTAGGCCAGCGCAATTCAGGTGCCGATAACATCAGTCATGAATTTTATATGGTCCATGCCAAAGACAGGTATATGGCCCTGAAACGCATTGTGGATATCAATCCGGCTGTTTATGGCATAGTTTTCTGCCGTACCCGTATTGAGACCAAGGAAGTTGCCGACAAACTGATGCAGGATGGTTATAATGCAGATGCCCTGCACGGTGATCTTTCCCAGTCACAGCGTGATTATGTGATGAACCGGTTCAGACACAAAAATATTCAGCTGCTCGTAGCCACTGATGTGGCAGCAAGAGGGCTTGATGTACAGGACCTTACACATATCATCAATTATAACCTTCCCGATGATCCGGAAGTATATGTTCACCGCAGTGGAAGAACAGGCCGTGCAGGCAAGACCGGGATCACCGTCTCCCTGGTTCATACAAGGGAAGCAGGTCGTATCCGTGATCTTGAAAGAATGACCCGAAAGGAATTCAAGAAAAAACTTGTCCCCGGCGGCCGGGAGATTTGTGAAAAACAATTGTTAAATCTGGTCGACAAGGTTGAAAATACCATCGTGGACGACGTCAATATTGAAAAGTACCTGCCGTCGATTTACGAGAAACTGGCCTGGCTCGATCGTGAAGAGCTCATTAAGCATTTCATTTCCGTTGAGTTTAACCGGTTTTTGGAATATTATAAGGACGCCCCGGATCTGAATGTGGTACAGCGTGAAAAACAATCACCTTCGGGACATATGAAAATGGAGGGTTTTGCAAGGTTGCACATCAATCTGGGAACAAAACACGATCTGACTGCCAGTGCACTGATAGGTCTCATCAATAAAAACAGCCGTGGCCGAAGAATTGAAATTGGCAGAATTGAGATTCTGCGAAAATTCTCATTCTTTGAGATCGAAAGGTCAAGGGTGAACCATCTCATCAATGACCTGGGGAAAAGTTCCTTCAGCGGTATCCGTGTAACGGTGGAACTATCATCCCCGGCACCCGGCAAACGATAGGTCAGTCCGAAAGCGTTTCGACCGCTTTCAGCAAGGTATTGTCTATTTCCTGGATGATGGGGAAGAATCCGTCATTGTCCAGGAAGTTTCTGGCAATGAAGGCATACAGCTGAACCTTCAGGATCTTTTCTGAAGTTCTGATATCCCGGGGCACTTCCTTGATGCCCTCTTTGGCAGCGAATGCAACAAACTTCCGCAATACTCCCTGTTTATCGAGAAAGCTGACAAACTCCCCGGGTGCTTTTAAAAGCTGAAGTTTTATACGGTTTTCATCGGCGTATTTGAGTGAGAATCTGTAAATCAGACCCTGATTGCGTACCTCAATATAGTAGTCAGATATCCCCAGGGTATCGATGGGGACGAAAATATCAGGCATGATGCCCCCACCTCCGTAAACGGTCTTTCCCCCGGGCGTTGTATATTTCAGTGAATCGGCAAATTTGTTACTGTCAGCAGTCTCCATTTCACCATGAATAAAACGCATGTTCAGATCATCATAATACTCATCCAGGTTTTTGCTGTAAGGTCTTTGAATACTGCGGCCAGTTGGCGTATAATACCTTGCAATGGTAAGCCTTATGGCTGAACCGTCGGCAAGTGGCTTTTGCTCCTGCACCAGGCCTTTCCCAAATGAACGGCGACCGATGATCGTGCCCCTGTCATTGTCCTGAATGGCCCCTGCCAGGATCTCACTGGCTGATGCGGAATTTTCATCTATCAGGATGGCAACGTCAAGGTCGGTGCATAAACCTCCCGGGGTACTTAAAAAGTCCTGCTTTTCCCTTGCTTTGCCCTGGGTATATACAATAAGTTCATTCCCGTTTAAGAACTGGTCGGCAATGAACACGGCAGAATTCATATAGCCCCCGCCATTTTCTCTCAGGTCAATAATGATCTTCTTCATCCCCTGAGCTCGCAATTGGGTGATTGCGGCAATAAATTCCTCCTCCGTGGTAGCCGAGAATTTGTTAAGCTTAAGTAACCCGATGTCAGGTTTGACCATATAGGCGACATCCACGCTGTACAGGGGTATATTGTCACGTACAATATCGAAACTGATCAGTTCAGCAACATTTCTCCGGCTGATCTCAACATTCACCTGTGTACCTTTGGGCCCGCGCAACCGATTCACAATGGAATCGCTCGGCAGGCTGACACCAGCTACCAACACGCCATCCACCTTGATGATCCTGTCGCCTGCAACAATACCCACCTTTTGTGATGGACCATTTGCCACCGTCTGTATAACAACAAGGGTGTCATTCAACATGTTGAACTGAATGCCAATTCCGCTGAAATTACCCTCAAGGGGCTCATTGACCTTCTGCAATTCCATGGCGGGAATATATTGGGAATGGGGATCCAGATCCTCAAGGATCTTGGGAATGGCACGCTCAATGATATCCTCTTTGGAAACATCATCCACATATTCATTCTCGATATAGTTCAATACATTATCCAGCTTGTTGGCTTTCGGGATAATGATGAATTTATTCTCGATGTTTGAACCGCTGTAATATCGTCCGATCAGAATTCCAACAACAATGGCCGCTGCAACAATGATGGGAAAGTATATTGCAATACCCTTATTTTTATATTCCATCCCTGTTATATTATAATTCTAAGTATTCCACTTCAATTCCTGCTTTGTGTAATAAATCTGTTCCGTCAACAGTATGATAGGCATCGCAGAAAACCACCCTGCGGATTCCTGATTGAATAATAAGTTTTGCACATTCCATGCAGGGAGATGTAGTAATGTAAAGCGTAGCACCTTCACTGCTGTTGTTTGATTTGGCTACTTTTGTAATAGCATTGGCCTCGGCATGCAGCACATATGGTTTGGTTTTGTAATTCTCATCCTCGCATACATTCTCGAAACCAGCCGGTGTACCATTAAAACCATCGGAAATGATCATCCGCTCCTTGACAATCAAGGCACCAACCTGACGGCGCTTGCAGTAAGAATTCTGAGCCCAGATACGGGCCATTTCCAGGTATCGTTTGTCGAACTGGGCCTGCTTCTCACCATAAGGATGAATGGGATCATATCTTTTCATTTCCGGAATAGTAATTGAGCAACAACTCTCTAAACTACGGATGACAAATATAATACTAATTTCGTTGTACCCGAAGCGGGTCAGTCATTTTGTCCTGTCGTGCAGCAATCCTCAGATTACACCGTCATTAGTAAAACGTAAAAATACACTTATGAAAACTATTCGTTTAAGTAAATCAGGTCTGATTGCACTTGCATTCGGATGCCTTTTTCTTTCGTCCTGTACAACAACATCCCTGACAGGCCAAATAGTTAAGCAATCGCGTGAAGTAGGGACATTTGATGGTGTCGCCCTGGCTTTTTCAGGTGACATCTTCATAACACAGGGAAGCCCTCAGAAAGTTGAAATTGAAGCCGATCAATCTGTCCAGGATATCATCATAGCCAAGATCGAGGACGGTACACTTGTGCTGAAAATTAAAGACGGACACTGGCATGACCTGGGCAAAATAAATGCTTACATTACAATGCCCGAAATCAATCAACTTTCTGTAAGCGGATCAGGAGACCTGATTTGTGAAACGCCTGTAAAAACTAATGAAATCGATGTAAAAGTCAGCGGAAGTGGCTCCATCAGGATGCAAAATCTTGAATCGCATGAGGTTTCCGCTGTGATAACAGGTTCTGGCGACATTACACTGGCAGGGAGCACTTCCGAAAACGGTGAACTCGACGCAGTGATTACCGGCTCGGGAAGCTTCAAATCAGATGAAATGGCCTTTGATGAAGCTGAAGTTACCATAACCGGCTCAGGATCTGCCAAGGTCAATGTGTTGAAAGAGCTGGAAACCAATATTACAGGAAGCGGCAGTGTGCTTTACAAGGGTAATCCCATGATCAACGCGAATGCCACAGGTTCAGGAAGAACAAAGTCAATAAATTGATTATTCACCCTTGATCATAACCAGCATCATCTTGAACTTTTCCAGCGCCTGAACGGCATGCGGAACATTGGCAGGCATCACGATGAACTGGCCCTGGACCAGATCATAGCCGATCTTATTGATGATAATCCTTCCCTTGCCCTCCGTTACCTGTACATAGGCATCAAACGGTGCGCTGTGCTCACTTAGGCTCTGGCCGGCATCAAAAGCAAACAGGGTAATGTTCCCTGTTTGTTTTTTTATGACCATCCTGCTTACTGTAGCATTCTCGGAATAGCCAACCGATGCAGCCAGGTCAAATACTTTTGATTTTTCGAATTCCATAATGTTCTTTTTATTGATTTGAGGAATGATTTCCTGTGTTCATTTTTTACTTTTCGTTTTTCATTGCCATTCTTCCCTGATGATTGTCCCTTCGACAGAGACTACCAGGAGTTTGATGGGTACCCTGCGCTGGGCGGCTGAAGCTGCCGCTTTGACTGTCTGAAGCAATCCCCCGCAGCAGGGAACCTGCATGATCATTACCGTGATGGTGTTGATCTGGGCATGATCGATCATGGCGGTGATTTTGTTCACATAAACATCCATGTTCGAATCAAGTTTGGGACATGCAATGGCCAGACTTTTACCCTTCAGGAAACGCTGATGAAAATCACCCATGGCAAATGCAGTGCAATCGGCAGCTATCAGCACATCTGCATTCCGGTAATAAGCAGCCTGCGGATTGATAAGGTGCAACTGAACGGGCCATTGCCTTAACTCCGATTGCAGGTCCATGGTATTTATTGCTACTGACGTTGCCCCTGCAGCTTCTCGCTCTATAACCATGCTCCTGCTCCCAGGGCAGCCACCCCCATGACCATGTACGTGGACATTTTGATGGGATTGGCTTTGTGAATGACCGTTGTGACCATGCACTTCATCGATCACTTCCTGTAACCTGAATCCCAGTTTGCTTTCCTGCTCATGCAGGTACAGGACTCCCTCCTTCAGGTATCCCGTTTCATTATGCTCCTTCAGGTGCTTCAGATGTGCCACCACTGTGTTTTTGCCTTTTGTTACCATGATTTCCATTACCCGGGTTTCATTATAGGCTTCCGCTTCACGTTTCTCGATGGTAATAGCTCCCTGTGGGCAATGTCCGATGCAGGCTCCCAATCCGTCACACATCAGGTCACTGATCAGACGTGCCTTACCGTCAATAATCTGCAAAGCGCCTTCGTGACATCCGGGGACGCATAATCCGCAACCATTGCATAAATTATCGTCAATTTTTACCATTTCCCTTACCATATAATCGTGTTTTAAAGTTTTGCTGAGTAATTTTGAAACAAATTTAGGATAAGAATATCCGCTATTTTGTATCATATGTTACAAATGCGAAAATAAATGGAGCTTTTTTTCGTCAGTCTTTCCGAAACCAACATTTTCCGGGGTCTAACAGCGGAAAATATAGCCGGGCTGATGGATGGCAGACCATTCAGGACCAGGGAATATGTCAGGGATGAGTATGTTGCTTACAGCCACGACGTGTGCCATGATATGCTCTTTGTTGTTAAGGGTTCCGTGAGAGGTGAAATGACTGATTTTTCAGGAAAAAGGCTTAAGATCGAAGACATCCCGGCACCTCGCCCCCTGGCCGCCGCCTTCATTTTCGGAAAAGAGAACCGGTACCCGGTCGATATCATCGCCAATGAACCGTCCACCATCCTGACAATTCCCCGGGATGTGCTGATTTATATCCTTCAGCACAGTCAGGTTGTCCTGCAGAACTATCTCAATGCCATTTCAAGCCGTACACAGTTCCTGTCAAACAAGATCAGGTTCCTTTCTTTCAAGACCATCAAGGAAAAGATCGCCAATTATATCCTGAGTCAAATGAAAAGCAATCAAATGACAATTGTTCTTGACCAGACCCAGACTGAACTGGCCGATTTCTTCGGCGTCACAAGGCCTTCTCTGGCAAGGGCCCTGGCTGAAATGCAGGAAGAGGGACTATTGCGGGCCGAAAGAAGGGAAATTACCATTCTTGATAAGGAAAAATTGAATAACTTGCTGAACAAATAAGGAGAAAAGTCTTTGACGCTCTCCATAAAATTCACCATCATGCAAAACATTATTCTTACCACTACTCCCTCCATCGAGGGGAAAAAGATAACCCAGTACTACGGCCTGGTAAGCGGTGAAGCTATCATCGGCGCCAACCTTTTCCGCGACATCTTTGCAGGCATACGCGACATTGTCGGAGGACGTTCCGGATCTTACGAGGAAGTGCTTCGCGAAGCCAAGAACAATGCCCTTACCGAAATGGAAGAGAATGCCAGACGCCTCGGAGCAAATGCCATTGTCGGAATCGACCTCGATTATGAAACTGTTGGGACCAATGGCAGCATGTTGATGGTTACGGCAAGCGGAACAGCAGTACTTGCAGAATGATGAACGGATCTGCAGGAATTACCCGCTGCGACTGGTCAAACGGACATCGGTTGCTCACCGATTATCATGACCTTGAATGGGGCGTTCCGCTGAAGGATGAGTCCAGGGTATTTGAGATGTTCTCCCTGGATTGTTTTCAGGCCGGTTTAAGCTGGCTGACCAT
>DIAS01000068.1:1131-118290 GCA_002415855.1 Bacteroidales bacterium UBA5072 | reverse complement strand
CTGACAAACTCATAGTAATTCATCATGTTAAATGAAATCGGATCGTAGGCATAGGTTTCATTACCCTCATGCAGCTTGAGCAAGGGGTAGGGGAGGGTACCGTATATTTTTCCAAAAGTGAGCCTGTAGCGCAAATATCCTAACGGATTGGTTTCAACCTTGTCGGTAATTCTCAGTCTGAACTTGAAGTATTCATAGTCACTTCCATAAAGGCCCTTGGGTCCGAAGGTCAGATCAAGGTCGAGCGTGGGATATTTGGAACCCAGGCTTGTTCGCTCGAATTTACCCCAGAGGAATTTCTCACGGTAAGCAAAATGCGTACTCAGTGTAATTTCAGCCGATGTCAGTGGCGAGCCAATAAGGGTATCCCCCTCTGTTGTTCCATATTCAACAAATGGCACATAGGTTGTTGGATAGATGGTTTGATAGGTGAGTTTAAGCGTATTTGAAAATCCCAGTACCCATTCATGTTCGTAAAACACATTAAACTGGTCCACCAGGGTCAGTTTGTAGTTGGGAGCTCGCCTGAGAATGGAAGCCATGATATTGTCATCGAGGAAAGCATTTTCGCTTTTACCGAGCTGCCTGATGTCATGGAAATATGAAACTGTTGCAGTGCGTCGGGGATTGGTGTTGAACATGTACGTTGCATATAGCCCGTACTTGTATCGCTCATCCTTAAATCCATAGGCTACATGTCCTCCGAGCATGATCTTAGTGCTGAAAGCATTGCTGGTTCGTCCTCCCAGTCGGATTCGCGGTCCTTCGATCACATTACCGCTGACAAAAGTGTAATAAGGTCCCAGTTCAACAGGCCCGACAACGAGGTAAGCACTGGCCAGCATGTTGACCATAGAATACAGCGTTTTATACATCGGCACTTTCTTTACCGAGTCCACCATAGTATAAATCTTGCTGTCTTCTTCGGTCAGGTCCGATTTCCGGTTAGCTTCCCAATAGCTTTCATCCCTGTCAATTTTATCCTCCAGCACATAGGTATCGGTAGTCATTTTTTTAACAGGTTCGGGCACCGGGTTGTCGAAGCGGATGCTGTCATAAACAGCAGTTTTCCTGCCGAAGAAACCATAAGTCTTTTCAGCCACATTGAAGTCGATCACGATATCTTCACTTGTCAGGAACCATGTTGTATCATTCACCTGGTCGTATTCGTAGGTGGCAATCATGTCCTTCAACAGGTTAAGATTAACATCCTTGGAAACCCGCAATTGGAATTTCTTAATGGCATAGGAGGTATCCGCGACCCAGATAAAGCCATGAAAGGTTCTTATCTGTTCCCTTTTGGGTTTGAAAGAGATCTTATAGCAGAATTTACCATCGATATAAGTGCTGTCCTCCAGATAATATTTGTAGTATAAACGACCGAAATCGGCGATAGGACTAATGAATCCGGGATCAAAGAAAAGTATGAAATTGTCATAGATATTCAGCTGCTGGTACATCCTTCCGGTGAACTGGGAAACTGTCTTGTTTTCGATCCCGCTCACCTTGAACGCTTCGATCACTTCACGGTTCACAGGCGGGTCTTTTGAAAAATAAACCTTGGAAACAGTTTCCGTAATTAACAGTGGCAGGTAATTTTTATTGAATACTTCGGACGAATCCATGTAATCAAATACAAATGCGAAATCCTGCAAAAAACGCTGATCTTTAATGTTTTCCCCCACATTGTTCATATCAAGACGCATCTTGGTATAGGCATTGTACTGAAAGGAGGAAAGCCTCGACGGATCATTTTGCTTTTTATGCTCATTGATGGCCCTGAGTATTTTAAAGGCCGGATTTTCACCGGGTGTCACCACAACTGCCTCGATAGCGATGGCTGTAGGGACCAGGTTTACTTCAAAATACTGCTCAACACCCTTTTTAACAGGCAGGCGTAATAGTTGGTAACCTATGCTGGATACAAGCAGGGTATCGGTAGCTTTGGGCGTGGAAAGAAAGAATGAACCGTCATTTTCGCTGATGGTTCCCACAAGGCTGTGCTGAAAACCGATGTTTGTAAAAGGTATGGGCTCCTTGGTTTCCGAATCAATAACCTTCCCCCTGATAACAGTTTTTTGCGCCGAAACACTGAAAGAAGAGATCACGAAAAGGATAAAGAGAAGTATATGGGATTTGGACATTGATATCGTTTGGATTAGCGGGTAAAATTAGTACAACCGCTTACCAATACAAATAGTATACCGTTTTTTTACCAGCATTTCTAAAACTCCCATCGGAAGCCCAGTGTAGGGAAGAATTCCCATTCATTCGGGCCGACCGGGAAGTTCTTACTGATCTCGATCTCTCCGCCAAGGGCTATCTTTGGAGTAAGAAGGAGCCAGAACTGGGGTTCTGTTTGAAAAACAAGCTCTTTTTTTTCAGTATCATCAATTTTGTCCTGCGACCAGAGGTCCAGGAAGCCGGTAAGCAGCAATCTTCCTTTAAAAACAGACTGAAACCACACAACCGTGAATTGGAAATCAGGAACATCCATGCCCCGGGGCATCCGGCACAGCCATTGGGTGGTCAGGACCACCTGACCGATTCTTAGCGGGTGGCTGAAACCGGTCAGGAAAACACTGTTATAGCTTGCAGCCCCCATGTAGTTCCCGCTGTCCTTGTAAGCGGTGAATCCGTCATCATATTCCAGATGGAAAGTGAGCTGATCGAAGGCAGGTTTTTTTCGCAACCCCGGAATATAGAAATCGCGCGAGAACTCCCAATAGGCGGCTGACATACTGCGCGGGTTACCGGGAAAATTGAAGTCAAGATCAACGAACCAGAAGGTGGAGCCCAGTGTATCAGGTCTAAACATTTCCAGGGTAGCGGTATACAATTTGCGATCTTCCCCGAAATCGTAATGCAGCTGAAAATTCTGGGCTTTTATAACCAGGGGTACGAAGAATAAGGCAAGGATAATTATTCTTTTCATTTATCGTTTATATTGAACGGCAAGAATAGGCAATCAGTGAACTGTGAAAAATGAAAAGCGAAAAACTGATAAGCTACTGTGAACTATTACCTGTCGACTATTAACGATCAACTAATTTTTCTACTTTTACAAAAATATGTAAAAAAGATGAGCTACCGGCATACCCTGGGAGCAGCACTGGAAAGCCTGCGTGAGATTGAGGATCTGGTCCGGGGTTTCCCTGACCAGGAAGATATTCCTGCTGTTGAAATTGACCTGACCCTTCAAAAACTCAGGAATCTCTATGAACTGATGCTGATGATGAGGAAGGAAAAAGATGTTCCGGCAACTACAGTAAGTGCAACAGATAAAAAGGTGACAGTTAATACTCCCTCACCTGCTCCTGCCGCTGCCCCTGCCGCTGCACCTTCCCACGTTCAGACCCTTTCCGACCAGTTCAAAGGAGGAACAACCCTCCATGAAAGTCTCCACCCCGCTTTTGCCAAGGAAGGAGAAACACTGGCATATGCCAGGCCTGTCAACAACCTGCTGACAGCCATTGGCATAAATGACCGGTTTACCTTCATCAGGGAGTTGTTCAAAAATGATGCAGCCGCTTTTGAAAACACCATCGGAATACTGAACAATGCCACGAGTTTCAATGACGCTTACAACTATATGATCCAGCATTTCAACTGGGATATGGACAGTGAAGCGGTTCAGCAACTGCTCGATGTGATCCGTCGTAAATTCATCAAAGGCCGGCATGAGTAAGCTTTTTATTGTACCTACTCCTATCGGCAATCTGGAAGATATTACACTCCGTGCCCTGCGGGTTCTCAGAGAGGTTAACCTTGTCCTGGCCGAGGATACACGGACAACACGGAAGCTATTCAACCATTACCAGATCAGTACACACCTCCAGTCATACCATGTTTTCAACGAACATCTCAAAACTGCGGAACTGGCTGACCGCATTGCTGCCGGCGAAACCATGGCCCTGGTCAGTGACGCCGGCACGCCCTCCATTTCCGATCCGGGCTTTATGCTGGTCCGTGCCTGCATTGAAAAAGGCATTGCCGTGGAATGCCTGCCGGGTGCTACTGCGCTGATCCCTGCCCTGGTAAACTCAGGTTTTCCAAGCGATAAGTTCTGTTTCGAAGGTTTTCTCCCGCACAAGAAGGGCAGGAAAACAAGATTAGCCATATTAGCGGGGGAATTGCGCACAATCGTGCTGTATGAATCCCCTCACCGGATCTTAAAGACTTTACGCGAGCTGCAACAGGTCATGGGAAATGATAGACGGTGTGCCGTATCGCGTGAACTGTCGAAGCTCCATGAGGAAACCGTCAGGGGTACCTTTACCGGACTGATAGAGCACTTCACAAAACATCCGCCACGCGGCGAAATGGTGGTTGTGATAGCTTCAGTTGAATGAAAGCCGGGCTCCGGTGATTATTACCTGATTAAGTGGATACTCCGGAACTCAATATCCTTGCCCTCGCTTTGAAGACATATGTGACCTTTTGATTGGGTAATTCCTGTGGCTTTGTTCTGTAATAAACCATTCACGAGTATTTCGATGGTATTGCCCATGCAAATCACTTCCAGCGTATTCCATTCACCCGCAGGCAACTCATTGGAAGCTGCCTTCTTACCAACCACAATTTTAGTTTTGTCGGTCCTTTCAGTCATATCGGTTCCTCCCATGCAAATGAGATCACCTGCATATCCAGCCTTAAGCTGGCATTCAAAGCATGCAGGCCAGATGGTATCGGGTTCCTGGGCGTGGATGAAAACGCCGCTGTTGGTGGGTTCAGATGGCCAGCGCCACTCCAGGTAAAGTCTGTAATTTCCGTATTGTTCCCTGGTACGCATGTACCCAAAAGGATTTCCGGTGATATGTATGGCTGCATCCTTCACAGTGAAAACTGTCGCGGGGTCCACCGCAGGATCCTTCAGGAAAAGTATCCAGCCATTGAGATCTTTCCCATTGAAAAGGCTGACATAATTATCAGGTACACACTGGCTTTTCTGAGCCATCAACAATCCGCCAAAAGCGGTATATAACAAAAAAATTAAGAAACCGCGGATTTTCATATGATTATGTTTTATACTTTATCAAAGATAGGGTTTAATCAGAATTTATAGGCTGCCCTCAACGAAAAAGCCTCCATATTCCTGCCTGATCCTGTGTTGCGGATATACTCCCCGGCTAGCAGATATCCGTAATAGATCCATATAACCACATGTTTGTTGGGTGTGTACATAAATTCAGCGGTGGCGCCCCGGCTGATTTCCTTTCCAAGCTCCGCGCCTGATACATCCGTTCCCCGGAGCATCTTCCGGACATCGGGAGGGTAAACGCCGTCATTCCCCGATAACCTCCAGAAAGCCATGTAACGCATGGTGAACACAAGTTTACTCGACAGGGTGATCTCTGCCTCAGGTGCCAAAATGAGAAGGTTGGCTGAACCGGCACCAATCATGTCATGCACGGGTGATTTTGTTGAAACTGGCCGGAAAGTGTTTATGGTGCCGTCTGCCGGCTCCCTGTCTCCGCTGTACAAGCCTTCCCTGACCGATAACCTGGGTCGCCACCAGTATTGCTGCCAGCTGTAAGAGATCTGTGAAGCCAGCTGCCAGGCACGGATATCCTGTTGCCCGAATTGCCCGAACTGGCAGGTGAACTCGGCATCGTAGGTGAACGAACCGCTGCCCTTGCTGAGCCTGATTCCTAATGAATGCCGGTTTTCATCGGCAGTATCATTGGCATAGGTCGAGTTGTGAAATTGCACACCGAAATAATAAAAATCAAGGGCACGGTCTTTAGGCAGGGGCAGTATCCAGTAGCTGGCCAGAACATATTCATGCGTGCGCCAGGTATTGTCGAATATTCCGGGTTCATAAGAAACCGGGACCACAAAAAAGAGATCACCGGCAACCTTTTTTGTGGCAAGTGTCAGTCGTGCGCCGTCAAAGGTTTGCCGCACAGTCGGCCCGTCGCGTAAACCCAGCATGCGGTCCTGTCCGTAAAGAAATTCCTGACGGCCCAGTCGCAAACGCAATGCTGAAGGTACATGCATATTAAGATCGGCAAAAACCTGCATGACGCCCAGGTCATCACGGTCAGTCTGGGGCGTCTCGGTGTTCTTGCCGGTGGCGCGACAGCTGTTGAATTGTACAAAGAAACGGAGAAAACGATGTACCTGTATATTGGTATGCAGCATGTACCGCTGCTGAAGATAGAGATCCCTGTCACTGACCCCTGAATCCACATCACCGAAGTTCACATGGTTGTAATAGCGTAATTGTTCCCGTACTTCACCGCCAAAGGACACCGAAATACCAGGATTGCCTCTCTGGAGCGGAATCTCTTTGATGGCACGATGTAACTTCCAGTCAGTGCTATCCTCAGCCAGGGCTTGGTTGTTGTCGAGTGAACGTATTGCACCAATGGGAGGGCCTTGTGCAATGCTGACTGCCATATTGAATAAGAAAAGAACGAAAATAATGGGTGCTTTTTTCATAAATTTCCGGGTACACTGAACCTCGTATCAATAATAGCAATTAATTTTAAACCTGAAAGCTAACCACCCGGGAAATTTTATCAGAAGCATGTTACGGCTCCGCCCCCACCATCTTATCGACATCATCCGCAACATCGGGCAGGGCAGACCTGTTGCGCCTCATCCCTATGGACATGACCAGCATAGTATCACACAAAAAATAATGGATGGTATGGTACAGGAAATTCAGCTTGTAGTCGGGGCAGATGACCTGTGCAAACCATGTATGCACCTCACCGGTGAAGGTTTATGCGATGATATATTGCCACAGTTGGAATTTCCGGTGTCGAAACAACAATACAATGATGATCTCGACCAAAGGTTATTGAAATTAACAGGCCGGGAGAAGGATTCGATAATAACGTTTGCAGAATTCCTTGATCTGTTGGAAAGCAGGATAGAGGAACTGCTGCCTTTATGCACACACCCGGGAGAAGATGAAGGCAAAAGAAGGTCGGGCATTGAACGGGGATTAAGGATTCTCCGTGGATCACTGCCAGGTACCCTGCACCAGGACAGCCTGTGAGTCAGGATTCAAGGGTCTGACAGTTACCTTCCTGGTGGTTAGGACCTTGAACCGGATTAATTTGCAGGTTCTTGATTGTCGTTTCAATTAGTACTTCTCAACCATTCCACCGCTTTGTCAATGGAACCAAAAAACTTAACCTCGACCGGATTATCCTTTGATACTTTTTTGGAATAGTTTTCTACCGAGAATGCCGAGAATACATCTTTGGGCATGACGATCGCCTCCTTGAACTTACCATGTTTCTTTGCATACTCGCCGATTGTTCTGGCGGCATATTCCTGGGCTTCGGGCCCCAGACCCTTGTGCTCACGGGTATCCAGCAAAACACCATCGGCATTGTGTTCGTTTAGAGACTTGGCAATCACATTCATCAGCTTTTCGAACGTATCCTTCAGGGTAATACCCCACCAGGTTTCATGCAGGTAATTCCCTTCACTGACATAATCAAGTTTGAGATTTTTGTCTTCGTACAAGGTAATCCGATCCATAATTATCATGTATTAATTTTACAGAATTCAGGCCAGCTATTTGCAGGGTGGCCTATCATAGGTCTTTGTTTTTTAATCCGGTTGTGAGATATACGTTAAGAATTGAAAAAAGTAATGGCAGAAGGGTATATTTTCATCAAATCCTTTCACTTCCTGAAGCAACCAAAATTACACAGAACACATCAATACTTTACAATAACCAAAACCCACTGCGATGAAACAAAAAGCTTGTCTGCTGATAATGGCTGCCACAATCTTTTCCTGTGAGAAGAATCCAGGTGAGCAACTGGGCCCCAGGGAAATCATTATCAGCAAAACCACCGGTGATATTATCAGATCCGACAATGCCTTCGGCCTGGAACTGTTTCAGCAGGCTGCAGCCTGTGATACAGAAGCAACAAACCTGTTCATTTCGCCTACGAGTGTATCGCTGGCTTTGGCCATGACTTACAATGGTGCTGATGGAGAAACAAAAACCGCCATGGAAAATGCTCTGAAGAAGCAGGGATTTTCAATTGATGAAATCAATACAAGCTATAAAAGTCTGATCAATGCGCTTGTTTCCATAGATCCAAGGGTTACCCTTGAAATTGCCAATTCGATATGGTACAGGGAAGATTTTACCGTGCTGCCTGATTTTATCAGCATTAACCAGGAGTATTATGATGCCCAGGTTAAATCACTTGATTTTGATTCACCCGGTGCACCGGGTGTGATCAATGACTGGGTCAGCGCCAAAACTCATGAGAGAATTACTACAATCATCGAACAGATACCTGCTCAGGCGGTAATGTATCTTATCAATGCCATTTATTTCAAGGGCATCTGGAAAAGTGAATTTGATGAGGCGAGTACAACTGACGGGTCTTTTTATTTGCCTGACGGGTCCCTGGTAAAGGTTCCGGTCATGAAACAGACAACTGCCCTGCGCCTGACTTCCAATGAGTTGTTTTCAATGGTTGAGCTTCCATACGGGCAGGGCAATTTCAGTATGCTCGTGTTGTTGCCGCTGGCCGGCCATTCTCCGGATGATATTATCCATGAGCTTGCACCCGAAAAGTGGGATGAATGGACCGGTTCACTGGAAGAGACAAATGTTACCCTGCACCTGCCCCGATTCTCGTATTCATACCGTAACGAACTGAACGACGAACTGGAAGCCATGGGCATGGGTATAGTCTTCACCGGCGAGGCGGATTTCTCAAAAATTAATGGCACCGGGGATCTGCTCATTTCCAAAGTGCTTCATAAATCCTTTGTTGAGGTAAATGAGGAAGGAACTGAGGCGGCGGCAGTAACATCGGTGGAGGTTGAGTTGACTGCGTTTCCCGGAAATGTTATGTTTAACGTCAATCGTCCGTTCTTATTTGCCATCCGGGAGATAAAAACAGGTACCATATTGTTTATTGGCATGGTCAGGAATCCTTTGGTCAAAGAAAACGGATAGATTTTTTTTTGAGAATACTTATTTGTAATTTTCTGCACGAATTGTAAATCCTCAAATCATGACCTCCAGGCAGACCATCGATAATTTCCTGCAAGGCAAAAAGCTTGCTATAGCCGGTGTTTCGCGGAATCCTAAAAAATTCGGCAATATCCTGTTCCGAACATTGTTAGAAAAGGGATTTGAGATTGTCCCCATTAATCCTCAGGGAGGCAGAATAGGTGATCATGTGTGCCTTGGTTCTGTTGCGGAATTGGACGGAGGCACGCAGAATCTGCTGATCGTTACCCATAGGCGTGATACAGGGAAGGTGCTGGAGCAAGCCATATCAAAGGGCATCAAGAACATCTGGATCCAGAATGGTTGTGAAACACGGGAAGCGCTTGATCTGGCAAAGGAGAAAGATATCAACCTGGTTTCAAAAGCCTGCTTTCTCATGTATGCCGATCCACGGGGAATTCATAAGTTCCATCAGACGATCTCAAGATGGGTGGGGAGGTATGTGAAGGAGTAAACTCCCGGGAAATAACCTTTGATGGACAGAAACTGTCCATTATCCTAATTTCCATCATCATTCCTTTCTTTATCGGCGGTGAAAAACTCTTTGATATTTTCTGGGAAGGGAAACCGGGGATATTACAGGTGAATATGCCCGTCTGGATGAAATATGCCGCGGTACTTCTGGCCATTGTCCTGCATGAACTGATACACGGGTTTATTTTCGCCTGGTATGCTCCTGCTGGTTTCAGGGCGGTAAAATTTGGCGCGAGTCTGGAAATGGGTGCCGTTTACTGTCATTGCAAAGAACCGGTGAGGGTGAAGCATTACAGACGTGCCGGTCTGGCGCCAATCATTATCCTTGGTCTGGTGCCCCTGGTTTTTGCCCTTGTTACCGGTGTGCACTGGATCTGTACTTTTGGTCTCCTCCTGACTGCAGGTGGTTTTGGAGACCTGCTGATCTGGTTCAGGTTGCTGAAATACGACAGGAATATGATGATCCGGGATCATCCTGATAAACTCGGTTTTATTGTGGACCAGCTGGAACAATAGCGGCCTTCATCACAATACCCGCAACGCACAACCTGCCTCCCTTCGTAAGTATTTCGCCATTTCCCATTGTCTTAACTATAACAAACCTTGATTTTGGTGTTGGAATTTAGTAACTTTCTGTAAAGAAAGGATGAGCTGAGCCCGAACCATTGATCTTAAACAACATAAACCAAAAGTCATGAAAAACATTGCTTCCATCATTTTCTCAGCCCTGTTGCTGGTGTTTTTCTTTTCATCATGCAAACCCAAAGTAAATAATGTGTCGGATGAAGAGGCCATAAAGACTGTCATCAACGCTGAAACGCAGGCCTGGATTGATAAAGATCCTGAGAAACAGAAGGAATACTTTATCCATGATAAATACCAGACCCGGGTTAATATCCAGGATTCTGTTTATTACATCACCCAGGGATGGGATAAACGGTCCACTGAAATTGATACGGTTACCAAATACATCGATTGGAAGGGCGTTGGTGAATTTAAAGTAGAAAAGGAATTCCTTGCCATAAAAGTCATCGACCGCACCGCCTGGGCCATTGTTAAAGAAACACAGAACATGATTTACTATGGCTCACCGGCCACGGCAGTCGCCCTGATTTATGTTGTGCTCGAGAAAGACCGCAAGGATTGGAAGATATCGTGCTTCGTGAAGAGCAGTATTTAATCATTGAACATTCTTTTCCGAAATTCTTCGCGGTAATTCTCGCCGACCGGAATCCATTTGTCCCCGATCATGACCCGGTTGCGCGAAAGGGTGGTGATGCGGTCAATTGCCACAATGAAAGATTTATGAATGCGCTGGAATTTTGAAGCGGGAAGACTTGCCACCAGACCTTTCATGGTCAGAAGGGTAAGGATTGGCTTCTTGCCGTCGGTATGAATTTTAACGTAATCCTTCAGCCCTTCAATATACAGGATATTATCAGTTAGTACTTTCATGGTCTGATAGCCGGATTTTACCATAATATATTTCTGTTCGGGAGGATCAGCATCTTGGGTGGTTTTGTTTCTTAACCTGAACAATTCATAAGCCTTGTTCACCGCTTTCAGGAATCTGTCAAATGGAACTGGTTTCATCAGGTAATCAGTAGCATTGACATTGAAACCCTGCAGGGCATATTCCGAATAAGCGGTTACCAGGATGAATAATGGCGGATTCTGCAAACTGTTGATGAAGTCAAGGCCTGATAACCTGGGCATGTGAATATCAAGAAAGATCAGATCTATTTTTGTATTCCGCAATACCTCTATGGCCTCAGTGGCACTGTTGCATTTGCCAACCACTTCAAGGAAATGGACCCTTCCTGCGAATTCCTCCATAACCTGCTGGGCCAGGGGTTCATCATCAACTATCAGACACCTCATTATCCTTTAATTTCAATACAAGGTCAACTACATAATTTGCTTTCACCGGTCCTGCGGTAAATTTGAAATTATCCTGATACAGCAACCTGAGCCGTTTCAGGGTATTGTTCATGCCGACGCCCGATTGTCCGTTCTTATTGTTGCCAGCAATATCCGTCAGCGGATTTTCCACATGAAGCCTTAGTTCGTTCCCGCGGCGGGTTATTATAACTGCAATTTTCCCACCCTTCTCAATATCAACGCCATGCTTAAATGCATTTTCAACAAATGGCAAAAGCAACAATGGTTCTATAACTGCCTCTTCCTCACCAACCTCGGTTTTGAACTTTATTTTGATTTCATCGGGTAGTCGCAAACGCTGTAATTCAATGTAATTGGCGATGTATTCGATTTCCTTGGACAGCGGAACCAGTTTTCTCTCGGTATCATAAATGATGTACCGCATGATTTCAGATAGTTTCACTACTGCTTCAGGCGTTCGGTCCGATTTGATGATCGCCAGGGAATAAATGCTGTTCAGGGTGTTAAAAAAGAAATGGGGATTGATCTGTGACTTGAGCAGGCTTAATTCTGCGCCCAGCTTTTGATTTTCCATTTCTTTCTTTTGTTTTTCATTCTCGTACCAGTTTTCATAAACCCTTATGCTGGTACCCAATGCAAGCAGTGCAAAACAAAAGAGTGCTGAATTGTATCCCCTGAACCGGGGGTATTTTCTCCGTGGCTGGTCATTTTCTTTGGGTTCGGTCTCACCTCGTTTAGCGGCTTCCACCGCGTGCACATGCCTGATATACATTTCATTGGCAGAGTATGTAAAGACCAGCATCAGGAAAATGAAGAGGAAGTAGTGGAGAAACCTCCTTTTGGACAGGTACCTCGGTATCAGCCAAAGATAGTTGATGTAGAAAAAAATGATCACCACGGTCCAGTACATGAAATCGCCGAAACTGGACGGCAATCGCACTTCAGTTTGTAATACCAGAGGAGGGAGGAGATACAGCAATACCCAGCCGCCAATGTGAATGAGGATCCGCAGGATGGTTTTATCTGGCTTCATTTTTAATACGTTCACCGGCAAAGATACTGCTTTGGTTTTACAGGTTGAGCAGGTAGGCGGGAATAATAGATATACGGAGGGAATTTGACGACAAAGAAGCTACGGGGGTTTTAATGATGTTTTTAATTTATGTGGTTGGAATACCAATTATCATAAAAATCCTCTAATTTTCGGCTTCATATTTTAAAGCAAATGAAAAAATTGAGAGTTGCCGTTGTATTTGGCGGACGTTCAGCAGAGCATGAGGTTTCACTTCAGTCGGCCCGGAATGTGATCGAATCGCTTGACCGGGAGCGTTATGAACCAGTATTAATTGGAATTGATAAAGAAGGAAGGTGGTTCCTGAATGAAAATTCGATTCAGCTTTTGAATGCGGGTGATCCGAAACTCATACGCCTGTCCGACAGCAGCCATGAGATTGCTCTCACCCCTAACGGAGCCGGAAGCAGCCTGATCAGTCTGTCGGAATACAACAGCATGGGAAAGATTGATGTCATTTTCCCCGTATTGCACGGCCCATTCGGTGAGGATGGTACCATCCAAGGCCTGGCCAAACTGGCCAACCTGCCATGCGTGGGTGCAGGCATTCTGGGCAGCTCGATGGGTATGGACAAGGATGTCATGAAGCGTTTACTGCGTGATGCGGGAATCCCCATTGCCCGTTTTGTGACCCTTACACGGAAAACCAGGGACAAGTATTCCTATAAGTCCCTGTCCGGAGAATTCGGGCCCGTATTGTTCGTAAAACCCGCTAACCTGGGGTCTTCCGTAGGTATATCTAAAGTCAGAAATGAAAAGGAATACCTGGAGGCCGTTGAACGGGCTTTGAACTACGATCTGAAAGTTGTGGTTGAAGAAGAAATTCGGGGTCGTGAGATTGAATGTGCCATTCTGGGAAACGAAGAACCAGTAGCGTCTGTCCCTGGTGAAATCATTCCACATGCTGATTTCTATTCCTATGAAGCCAAGTACCTCGATGATGACGGGGCAGGCCTGGATATCCCGGCCCGGTTGCCGGTTCATCTGGTAAAAAAGGTTCAGGAAATTGCCATTGACACCTATAAAACACTTGAATGCCTCGGGATGGCCAGGGTGGATGTCTTCCTCACTGCAGATGAACGCATAGTTGTGAATGAGATCAATACAATTCCCGGGTTTACACGCATCAGCATGTATCCCAAATTATGGGAACACAGTGGTATCCCGCGTAATGAGCTGGTAGATAAACTTATACAGCTTGCTCTTGACGATTTTGCCCAAAGAAACCAGCTGAAGGTCTCACTAGAGCTCTGAATTTACAGGGAGAACCAGTAACTGAACTTGATCAGGAATACATTCTCAGGATATTCGTTGAAAAGCTCCTGCACATTGTAACCGAAGTCTTCATTGGTCGTTTCCTCGTAGGAAGTTCTGTTGTGGGTCCAGACGAAATAAAGTACGGAACCAGGTCTGTATTCCCAACGGGCAACCAGGTTCGAGCGGAATTCCCTGAAATTGAAGTCGGGGTTGTCAAAGGCAAGCGACGGATCCTCCGTCAGCTGGTAAACTCGCTGACCCGGATCATACGTCAGTTCACTGCTGCTGTATGTATGAAACACATCGCCCGGGTCCTTGGTATCAGGATCTTCCAGGGATTTGAATTTCGAGTATTGCCCCATGGTGATATAAGGGCTCCCATAATATTGTATGGTCAGATCGGGCGTGATCGCATAATTGAGCCTGAGGGTGATTGTATAGGTTTTCCTGTCAAGCCTCCCCAACAGGTATCGGCCATCCTCCTCAAAATCGGAATCGGAAATATACTGATAATCGGTTCTGCTTGAATTATAAGCAAATTCAGGAGTCAACTGCAGTGAATTGGTGATTTTCCAGTTAAACCAGGTCTGTATCTCATGCCGATGAGAGACCTTATCGTCATAAAACTCATTTTCATAACCCAATCCCATGGAAATCTTTTTTGTTTCATCGGCACTGATAAAGTAGTCCTGTTCAGTTCCGCCATATTCATAAACGCCCGGGCCTCCCCTTAGCAGGCTGGTATTTAGTGTTTTACCTTGTCTGTCGATGGCAGCATGGAAGGACCATTTGTTGGAAAACATGATTTCAGCTTCGAGTTCAGCCATGGAGAACAAATACTCACCGCCGAAATTCCAGAAATTCATCTGGCCCAGGGATAATTCATAGTTACGGAATATACCCTTGGGTGAGTTTTCCACGTACCCGATCATCTGGCCCTCCAGAAACTGATCAGCATTGGTCTGGAATCCCAGGTCGTTCAGTTCGAGTCCCGGTGATACCCAATGTGTTCCGATGCCATAGCGCCATTTACCGTTTGCTCCCTTGATAAATTCCAGGCTGCCTCCGCTGCCTGTCAGTTTTGTAAGCGTGGTGTCCAGTTTCAAGTGAGGAGCGTCCGGACGCTGGTAATAGCGTGAAGACTCCTGTTGCAGGCTGGTTATGGCTTCAGTAGAACCGGAAACCTGACTGAACATGGTCTTCAGATCGATATAAAAAGTTTTGTTTTTCAGGTAATGCCTGAAATCGATACCACCTGTAACAGCAGAATTGCTGATGTGGTTCAGGTAGTCTTTGTCTATTTGCCGGTTGGTGGAGGTAACCATTCCTCCGATCATCGTATTGCTTTTGTTAATGTCTTGTTGGACGCGACCGACAAAATAGTTGGTCAGAGGTTCGGCCACCATTTTATAATCACCCTCCGGTGAGCTGATCTCAGCGTATTCGCGCTGGGTGAGACTCTCGACAATACCGACGGACAACCCTTTTGAGGTTTTCCCGGTTAATTTGAGGGCACCAAGGATCGAGGTATTTTCCGGTTGATGAACATATTCCCCTTCACCTGGTTCAGGCTCATACAGGGGGGCATGACCAATCCGCCGGCTGTAAAACAGCTGGTTGTTGTCGAAGGCGAAATCGAAAATATTCCGGCCTTCAATAAAAAAGGGGCGTTTCTCCTCGTAATATGTTTCAAAAGCGGTGAGGTTCAGTTCAGAGGGATCGGCCTCCACCTGTCCGAAATCCGGATTTATGGTATAATCAACCGTAAAATTGCTGCCAATCCCGAATTTGCCGTCCACGCCAAAAGCAACCGATGGATCGGTCCCGTCGGCAAAAGGATTACCCTCTTCTTTCTCATAAGTTGCCACTTTTCCAAGGACATAAGGCATGAACTCCACCCGGCGTACTTTGGGCAAGTCAGTAAGGCCGTGCAGCTCTCCGAAGTAATACAGGGGACCCGCATTATCACGTGGTATCAGGTTCCACTGATCTTCCTCCTTGTTCCGGTTAAGCCAACGCCAGGAATGCATCCCCCACACCTGTACCGATTGGTTACTATACCGCAACTGGCTGAGTGGTATCTGCATCTCTGCCACCCAACCCGAATCCATTTGCCCCACCTTGCCATCCCATACCGGATTCCAGTTCACATCCCAGCCTTCGTTTGTCAGGATCAGATCGATCTTCGACCCGGCAGCGGTAAGGTTAAACTCAAAACCGGTGCGGTGATCAAAATAACTGTCGAAGTTAATGCCCACTATGTCCCCTGAAAACTCATCACGCCTTGCCATTTGCCGGTCGGTTTTGTCAGGTTGGTTGTCGTGACACCTAAAGGCAACATAAATGTTCTCGTTGTCATACAGGATCTTTATTTCGGTTTCCTGCGAAGGACGAGCACCTTCTGCAGGCATTTGCTGCCTGTAATTGCCTCCCCACTCTCCTTCGAGCCAGCAGGCGTCATTCAGTACGCCGTCAATCCTAGGTTTTTCTGCTTTGATCCGGATGGTATTATAAACACGGGTTTCGCCCGTAAATTTGGGCTCATCATCAGGTGACCCTGAAAAGACAACCGGTATTCCGGTGAACAGAAGAACAGCCGGAAACAAAAAAAGCAAACAGATACTTTTGGATGGTCTCTGAATGGATAAGAGATGCATAGGTACCAGTTATGATCAATAAAATAGGCCTGCAGGGTCTTTTGGCAGTTGCAAAATTATAAGAAAAGTTAGCATAACTAGCATAAATTTTAGGTAATATGACAAGTAAGCAAGCTATATCTTATACCAAAAAAAGTAATAAATATTTGGTTTATAACATAAACATGTTTATATTTGTATCGAATTTAAACTATAAACATATGAACAATCAAACAAGTCCAAACGAATTCAACCACGAGGCCGGTTTAAAGGTCATCTATGACATGATCGAAACGGCGAAGGCCAGGATCGGTAAGAACTATTTTTATTATCTCTTCTGGGGCTATCTGGTTGTAATGACCTCACTAATTGAGTATTTACTGATCACGGTAGCAAAATATCCGAAACATTACCTGGTCTGGTCTGTTTTAATGCCTCTGGGAGCTTTTATCACGCTTATCTTTTATCTGCGTCAGAAAAAGACAGTCACCAGCAGGACCTATATCGGGAACACCATGGGTTATTTTTGGTCAGGATGGCTGATCAGCTTTGCTCTGCTCCTGTTGTTTGTCAGTTTAAGACAGGATCATCTGCTGATAATTCCGGTAGTAATCGCCATGTATGGAATGGCAGCCTTCGTTGCCGGCGGAGTGGTCAGTTTCAGGCCGCTGGTTATAGGTGCACTGGTTGCATGGCCGGCAGCTGTAGCAGCATATTTTATCCCATACCTCTTTCAGTTGCTGTTGTTACCGGCTGTGGTCATAATTTCATACATTATTCCGGGTCATCTGTTAAAACGTATGAGTAAAGTATTGTAAATCATGTTCAGAGAACTTGATCCACTATTGCATTCACAGCTTCGGCTTTCCATTGTATCGCTGCTGGTTGGCTTAAGGTCCGCTACCTTTACCTTTCTTCAGGAAAAGACAGGGGCTACGAGGGGGAACATCAGCGTACAATTGAAAAAGCTTGAAAAGGCAGGGTATATAGCCATCGATAAGTCATACCGGGATAATTATCCGCTCACGACCTGTCAGATCACCCCGTTAGGCGTGCAGGCGTTTGAGCGATATGTTGATGCTTTGAAAGATTACCTCGGGAATGGTGGTAAGTGACTGTTGACTGGTGACGGGCTTATTGCCCGTCACTTGTTACTTGTTACTCGTTCCTAGTTTACTCTTGGCGTACTGGCGAAGAATTTTGAATATCGCCTTACTTGGCATGCTCTGAAGTATCCCTTGCCCCCGTTGCTGACATTTCCTGTAACGCTGGCAGGCGGCCCGTCCCACGGACTGCCCTTCCAAACGGTCTCCAGCATCAGGGCCGACAGAAAATCATAATAATCGCGGGTAATTGAGTACATCTCCAGGGTGACTTTGGAGGCAATGCCTTTGATGTCTTTTTCCCGGACCCGGTACACGATGAGATCACGGATATATTGTCCGTTCACAAATTCGTCATTGGCAAAGGTTATTTCGGATATGGTATCGGAATATAATACATTATTGACATACAACAGGTACAAATAATTATTGCCGATCGGTTCCGGTTCTTTTCCGTAAAACAGGACATCATATCCATAGCCATTGATGTAGGAATTGTAGTTTTGTGATTGTTCAATGGAATCTATTTCTCCGCAGGGTAGCAGCTTGTCAGATGCCGTGTATTCCTTGCCGTCATCAAGCTTTACGTGTAAAGTATAGGTTTTGCCTACCTCTCCGTAAACATTTGTTTCAGTAAAATACTCGCCGTCTGATAATTCATGAAGTAAAAAGGTGGTATCACCGTCGGAGATCGTGACCTCTGCTCCGGTCGCCATTGGCTGTTCGGGGGGAGCAAAAAAATCACCTGTATAGGATAAGACCACGATATGGGGCATGGTATCCGTGGAGATCACTCCGTCAACCACAAGGGTCCTGGCGGAATTTCCGGTAAAACTGACATCCATTACTTCCTCGCAGGAGAGGAGCATCGGGATTGCTAAACACAGGAGCAGGTACTTCATGGTCATCAAAACTTAATATTGTATGTAATGGCAGGTACAATAGGGAAGAGGTACATCTTAATGACCTCGACACCTTTTTCATCACCTTTGCTGTCAGCGGCCAGGTTCTTATCCCTGAAATAGATGGCGAAAGCGTTGTGCCTGTTGTATACATTATAAATGGAAAAATTCAGATTGCTCTCCAGTTTAAAGGTCCTGAAGTAGTAATTCAGGGAGACATCAAGCCGGTGGTATGCTGTTCCGGGTATGCGGGTGCCTCCCCGCTCGGAATATTCGGGTACCCATATCTTCCCGTAATAATAACCTGCGGTGGGAACGGTTACGGGAAGAGCCGTAGAATAAACCCAGTTTACGCTTGCATCAAAGCGTTTGCTGATTTCATAGTTAAGCACAATGGAAACGTTGTGCGGTTTATCATAGGTAGGTGGAAATTCCTTACCATTATTGATCTCCGGTATTTGCCGGATAGCACGCACCCAGGCATAGCTGATCCAGCCTGTGAGTTTACCGGTTTGCTTACGTAACAGGAATTCGATACCGTAGGACCAGGCATCACCGATTCTTAACTCACCTTCCAGGTACTGCTGTGGAGCTAATACCGCGTGATCCTTGAAGTCGATGGCGTTATATACCTTTTTGTAGAACATCTCACAGGAAGCCTCAATGCTATTGTTCATGAAATTTCTGAAATAACCCAGTGCCACCTGGTCAGCCTTCTGGGGTTTCACGTTGGGATTCGTCATGAACCACATGTCGAGGGGAAAGGTAGCGGTGGAATTGGAAGCCAGCTGAAGATACTGCGCCATCCTGTTGTAGCTGAACTTTAGAGAACTTTCATCGGTCAGCGACAGGCGTATGTTGATTCTTGGTTCCAGTGCCGTGTAGGTGTTGAAAATATCACCGCTTTTGTAGATCGTGGAATCGGTAACTTTGTAATCGGCATTGTAGTGATACAACGTACCTTTGCCAATATTCTGAAAGACTGAAAAGCGGAGTCCATACAGGATGGTCAGTTTTGAACCGAGCCTTTGCTCATTGCTGATGAAGACCGACGATTCAATACCATGATTATCGGGGTATTTTAAAGGTGTTACAAAGCTCGAACCTGTTGAACTTTCAATCGTGCCGGGCTTGATGGTATGGTAGGTCGACTGAAATCCGAATTTCATGGTATTGTTCGGATTCAGGTAATAGCTATAATCATTCCGGAGGCTGTAATCGACGATGCGCGACAGCCATTTGAAAGCCATCGGTCCGTTGGGAATACCAAGGTCATAGTTGAAATTGCTATAGACCAGTGTGAGGTTGGAAAACAGCTTGTCTTTGTAAACGTGGTTCCAGCGCAGTGTACCTGTTGCATTTCCGAAATTCATCTGGAACATGTTCCCGAATACGTTCACATCACGGCCGAAATATCCAGAAAGAAATATTCTGTTATTGGGATTGACCTGGTAATTGATCTTGGCGTTGAGATCGTAAAAATACAGGGTGCTGTTCTGGGCTACCGTATCAGTGGCAAACGGAAGCAGGAGATCTGCATAGGTACGACGGCCGGAGATAATAAACGACATTTTGTCCTTGATAATCGGTCCTTCGAGCGTAAAACGGCTGGATATCAAACCAATTCCCGCATTTCCTTTAATCTTTTGGGTATTACCTTCGTTCATGCGCACGTCGAGCACGGAGGATAATCTTCCACCGTATTCAGCCGGGATTCCGCCCTTGAACAATTCAATGTTCTTCACGGCATCGCCGTTGAAAACTGAAAAGAAGCCAAATAAATGAGACGGATTATACACAGTTGCACCGTCGAGCAGGATCAGATTCTGATCGGCATTGCCGCCCCGGACATAGAAACCGCTGGAGCCTTCAACACTGGATTGTACTCCTGGTAAAAGCTGGATGGATTTTATAATGTCCATTTCACCCATCAGGTTGGGTATCCTGCGGATGATCCTGGCCGGTATCTGGACATTGCTCATGTTGATCTCCTTGACGTTTTCATCCTTCCTTTCGGCAGTGATGGTTACTGCATCAATGGCGCTCGTAAGTGTTTCGAGCGAAATATTGAGTTTTCGCGAAACGGTGAGATCGACATCGGCTTCTTTCGTCTTAAACCCAATAAAGGAGAAACGTATGGTGTATGGTCCACCGGGCAGGGTGAGTGAATAAAATCCATAAGCATTGGTCATGGTGCCAATACTGGTGTTGGGGATAAACACGAAAACACCGGCAATCACTTCGCCTTTTTCATCGGACACATAGCCGCTTAACGTGTACTTTTCCTGGGTGAATGAAAGGGAAGAGATTGCCAGAAAAGCTAACAACAACAGGGTTTTTTTCATGTAAAAGGGTGCGATATGCAAAAACTCAACCACAAAGATACATGCGGTTGAGTTAATAAACACTTATTTTCGGAGTGGCTGTTACCGTTTTCCTAAAACCTGCCGAACTTAAAGGTAACTCCTCCGGAGAATCCGCGCAATATGTCGGTCGGGATATCGTAAACGGGATCATGGATATCCACATCTGTCGTATACCGGTAGTATCCGCCCACGCAAAACCGGAAGAACCTTGTAATATTCAGTTCGATCTCAATTCCGGGCTCAATGACCATAAAGGCATCCGAGGCCTCCGACTTGAAATTTTCATCCCAGTTATCGTCCTCATTACTGCTCATAACACCCACGCCACCGGCGCCCAGAAGTATGGGGAAGGACACATGAACCGGGAAACGGGGCATGATGATCGGTTCGAAGAAGAATCCACCGTACCCGCCAGCAAGGCTGATGTCTGTACCAGTAGCATCATTATACTGAACATCGTTGAAAAACCCTGATCCGCCCAATCCCAGGGTAATCATATGGCCCATGGTGATACCTCCCCTGGCTCCAAAGACGAATGCATCACGGTCCTGAAGTTCAGTATACTGCATCGATATGGCGCCATAGCCGCCTACAGATTGATTGGCTCCGACTAGGGTCTGAATATCGTTATTCTCATAGTCTTCCTGTGCGACTGCCGTCAGACCAATCATTGTCAAAAATCCCAGGAACAATGCTAACTTTTTCATAATCTTTAATTTATCTGTTAATATTAGAATCTATATTTTAGAGAAAAGCCTACACTTTGCAGGTACAGGGTAAAAAACTGCGTGGTGGAATACTCAAAATAAGGCTTTATGTCGAAGCCAATGAGTACGGGAAATTCCGGGAACCGGTATTCGATTCCTACCAATCCGTCGAGACCCAGCAATGGCGTAAATGTCTTTTCATCAAGTTCGTATGTTCGGGTCAGTACCTGATAGTGGTCCATATTCCTGAAGCCCAGGTGGGCGCCAAAGCCATACTGAAAATACAGGTTATCGGAAAGGTGGTTCAGCGCAGGGACGAAGAACTCCTTCAGAATGGTCACCGTTACTCCCCCGCGACCCAGGAAGAGCATCAATTCCAATGCATTCTCATCGTCCATGTGCATCCGGCCGGTAGCGATAAAATGATCCCCGAGCCTTATGCCGGCGTCCCGGGTGTAATTCTGTGCATAAACACTGCCCGTCAGAAACAAACCAAATATCAGCAATATCCTTTTCATCAATTGTCTGCTTCAGATGGTTTTATTGTTTGATGACTTTTCCTGAACCTGAGATATACGTTTCCAGAACTCCGGGATTTCCCCAATAATATACATTGCCACTTCCGATGATGGTAACATCGAGCATGTCACTGACGCGGGCATCGATCCTCCCCGATCCTGAGATGTATGCATAACAAATAGCGGATTGCACCTGGCTGGCCTGTATGTAACCTGATCCGATAATTTTCAGGTCGGAATTCGTAGCGTTTCCGCTCATGGTTATCTTACCTGATCCATCGATGTGCGAAGTAAGGCTCCCGGTTGACAGGTTGCAGTCGATAAAGCCTGATCCTTCGAGAAGAATCGCCAGTTCATCGGTTTCAAGTCCGTAACAGCGAATTTTTCCGGATCCGTAAAGACCAATCTCATGTACGGATGGTGTGTTGACTGTAATTTCAATGGGATGTGAAGGCTGTAGGCAGTTGTTATTATGCGATTCAATGACCAGCTGATTGCCTGTTACGTGTGTCACAACCTGGTCAAGCAGGTTTTCATCGGTCACAATTACCACGGATGACATGTTGCCCGTGTCAATCTGAACCCGGAAGTCACCGTAAACATGGATCCGGTCGAATGACTCCAGATCCCTTGTTTCAGAAGCGTATTCACCGTTTCCCTCAACACAACGGTTCATGATATCTTCGCAGGAAGTCATTGTAGTCAGGGTCATTACCATTAAGGGGAACAGCATTATCGTGGCAGAGGTTTTCATGGGTGTTCGGGTTTTTACTTAATGACAGCCATTGTTGACAGAGGTTGCATCATTTCTGTGAAATTGTCACACTACACTTCCGTGAAGCTTTGATCACGACACCGGCAGCGTTTGTACCGGAACCAAAAGTCCCGGATGTCATGAAAAGCTTGTTTTCCGCGTCAAAGACCTTGGTTTTTAGCATGGCATTGGACTTTGGATATACAAATAAAACATCCTGGTGATGTGTCAGCTCAAAACTGAATGCCAGCGGCTTTTCAAAAGCAAGTGCCAGGTCGGTGAATTCCGAGCTGATGGTGACCTGGGAGAATGAATTCACAATGCCGTTAACAGAAAGGTCACCGTATCGGCTTGTTAAATTCAATTCATTCTTCAAGGAAGTAACATTAATGCTGGAAAAATAGCTGGTACCCGTTAGCGAAGTTACATCATTCAGATAAATCTTGTCGCGCCTGGAATCCAGTTTCAGTCCGGCTGATTTATCGATTGTGATAACCGATGATCGGGTCTGGGATGTTAGTTTCCCCGACGCAGTTATATGGATGTCACCATAGGAAACAAACAGCTGTCCCTCCTTCATGTAGCTTATATCACCATCTCCCGATGTGATCTTGATTTCAGAGCGTCCGTTGAGCCTGTTAGCCTTTAGGTCGCCATAGGACAGTATAAGGTTCAGGGGACCCTCCAGGTCATCAAGATATACATTTCCGAATTTGTTTTCAATCTTCAGCGGTACCCGGGCCGGAACCATGACGGTGTAATTAATGGAAACAGAATTGGGCGCTGAGAGGTAGGCACCTGCAATATCTACCAGGTCCTTAAATACGTCGGAACTGCTATCGTTGAACTTAGTGCGTGCCAGCACAAAATACTGTCCGGGTACAAATTCAAATTCCACATTTTGCCTCATCTTTTCCAGCTTTTGCTTGTCCTTGGCTTTTATGCGCATATCGATACTAAACTTCACCGAATCAGAGTCCCAGGGAATGATCTGTATCTTGCCATACTTGTTTATAATTTCAACGGTCATGGAAGGGTTAATAGGGAATGATCGTGAGATGTGCTGCGTATAATCAGGCACCTGTGCCTCTAAAAGCGTGGCACACCAGAGCAGGATAAAGAATATGGGAGCTTTACAAAGCATGCGTTTCATTTTTCGAGATGCATTCATCCTCAAGTGGTTCCATCTCTGAGAGCAGGTCTTCGAGAATCCTGATTTTCAATCGGTAGTTTTCAATGATCGCTTCAACCACTTCCTGATTGGACATGTTGTCCTTGAGATCTGCTTTGAGTTCAATATAAACGCTGTCCAGTTCCGACATATCAATATTAAGTTCCTCTTCAATTGAAGGACAATTGGCAATGATTGGCTTCAGTTCATCGAGCTTCTGATTCACCAGGCCCGTATAATAAGCCTCTGCTTCACGCAACCCGGGAATGGTTTTTTCATGCCCGTTTTTCGTGTAATTCTCCGCTTTTGTATTCCGGTTATTCAAACGGTGAACGAGTTCATTGACTGCATAGGATGCTGCAAATATCAATACTACTGCAGCAGCACGTGCCAGGATCAAACGCCATTTGATTTCACGCTTACTGCGAATGTCAGCTTCAATTTTCTTCCAGACTCCCGGATCGGGCTCACGGAAATCAAAATCATCGCGATGTTCAAGGATGAACTTCTTAATCTTATCGTCCATGTTGCTGGTTTATCATGATTTCTTTAATTCGCTGCCGGGCCCTTGAAAATTGGGATTTTGAGGTAGCCTCGGTTATACCCATGATCTGTGATATTTCGGCATGATCGTACCCTTCGAGCAGGTATAATGAAAAGATCACACGGTAACCTTCGGGGAGCTGTTCCATAGCTTGCTGCACCCGGGCTACCGACAATCCTGGCATCTCGTCTCCTGACTCGTCTTCCTCAGGATGATCCGGAAGGATCCCGACCGGAATCAAATCAGCTTTCCTCTTCTTCAAGGCGTTGATGCATTTGTTCACAGTAATGCGTTTCAGCCAGGCTCCGAAAGCACTGTCGAACCGGAAGGAATTGAGGCTGTGAAAAGCTTCAGAAAAGGATTCCTGCAGCATATCCTCGGCTTCTTCCCGGTTGTTCATCATCCTATAGCAGATATTGTACATGGCCCTGGCATAAAGTTGATAAAGCTGATACTGAGCCCTGGAGTTACCGGCTTTGCATAATTCGATGATTTCCCTGTGTATGTCGCTGTAAGACGTCAAAGGATATAAATTTTGCTTCGTTCTTATGATCGTTCACCGGCACAAAACCCTATGCATCAGATATCTTTTCTCTGTTTATACAAAGGACAATAATCTTTTCGAATGGTTGCATGAGGGGGAGGGTGAGTGGGGAGTTGTCACAGCTTTATTTACAACCCGCATAACTTTCATCTCTTTCACAACCGCTTATAGCATGTTACGATCTCTCCGATGAAAAACTTGTGAAAATCACCGGCTGGATAATTTTTGCGGATGATTTCGTCATCCATGAAATTTTCAGGCCTGAGGAAATCAGCATAGAGTTTTCTGCATTCCAGTACAAGGCTGGCTTGTTCAAACAGGATGTTTCCACGGGAGGTTTCAAGAGGTTTTAATCCCGTCTGCGCTACCTTATTGGTATCTCTTCCTGAATATTTACCGCAGAAATTCAGGATTTTCCGGTACTTTTCCCCGAAAAAGCTGAACGTAAAGTATTTGTATTCTTCTGCAAACTCAAAGGTATATCTGTGAGGACGGATAAATCCAATGGCGATATGTTTATTCCATAAAATGCCTGTTGAACCCCAACTGGCAGTCATGGTGTTAAAATGGCCCATTTGGCCGGCTGTGATCAGCATCCAATCTTTGTTCAACAGTTTGAAGAAATTCTCATGCAGCTCCTCCGGGCAGACATTTGTAAAAAGGGTGTCGATCATGATCGTGTGTTTAAACAAAGATAATGTTTTGACCGGCAACTCTTCATGAGTTGTGCAAAATGAATATACCGGCAGAAACCTTTAGGGAAATGATACATAAGTCATTTTTTTGCTATATTAGAAGTCCCTAACCATCCTTTATGCCGAGAAGTGAATTGAATTCGCTGAATTTGTGTGACATAAACCAATTACCATGAAAAAATCCGGAATACCCGAAGGGTATCTGTTTTCAAAACGGTATACCAATTACGTGTTTTCATTGCTTTTTCTTTTGTACATGTTCGATTATGTGGACAGGATGGTGGTGACATCCCTGTTCCCTTTCCTAAAGGCCGACTGGGACCTTACAGATACACAGTGCGGTATGCTGGTATCTGCTGTCTATTGGTCAATTGTCGCCTTAACCTTCCCGGTTTCGATATTGGTTGACCGCTGGAGCCGCAGAAAAACAATCGGGATCATGGCGCTGGTCTGGAGTGTTGCCACCGGTGTTTGTGCCTTCACAAAATCACTTCCGCAACTTTTTACAGCAAGGACATTTATCGGTATCGGTGAAGCAGGATATGCACCTGGCGGTACAGCCATGATCGCTGGGTTATACCCCCAGGAAAAGCGCTCCTGGATGATGGGCTTGTGGAATGCATCAATCCCGTTGGGCAGTGCCATTGGTGTGGCACTGGGCGGTGTCATTGCAGCAAACTGGGGCTGGCGGCATGCCTTTGGACTGGTGGCCGTTCCCGGCCTGATCATTGCTGTGCTTTTCTTTTTTGTAAAAGACTATAAAACCGTTGGTCTGACCATCCATAAAACACGGAAAGACAGGAAGGACAGGAAGGAAGAAAGAAAAGCCGTGGCGATGTCAATCAAGGACATGCTTAATGAATTCCTGGATAAACCCTCCCTGATATTTACCTACTTTGGGATGGCCGGTGTAGTATTTACCACAACTTCGCTGTTGACCTGGCTTCCGACCTATTTCCATCGGGTACAGGGTTTGCCTGAGAGCCAGGCTGGTATTAAATCCAGCGCCGTGATGGTACTGGCACTCATCGGTGCGCCGCTGGGCGGATATATAGCCGACCGCTGGAGAAAGAAAAAGGTCAATGCACGGTTGCTTTTTCCTACCATTACCACGCTTCTTTCTGCACTGATGTTGTTTCTGGCTTTTGTCGTATTTCCGGGAAAAATGCAATATGTGTTGCTGCTGACCCTTGGTGTTCTTATAACTGCATTTGTTTCAGCTGCGTCTGCAGTAACACAGGATGTTGTTCATGCCGGTATGAGAGCTATGTCCTATGCAGTAGCTGTTGTGGTTCAGAATTTGCTTGGCGCCTCCATGGGGCCTATTGCCATGGGAGCAATTTCCGATGCCACCAATATTCAGACAGCGATGTCGGTGTTACCCATTGCTCTGCTGTTAGCCTCCGTTATGTTTTTCACCGGGTCGTTCTATTATGAGCGGGATCTTTCAAAGGTGGAGCATATTCAGCTGGAATCGATCTGACTTTGCTGTAAGTTGCAGGTAGTATGTCGGATGTTGCAGGTTGTATCTCAAGCCAACATATTTCATCATACACAATGAATAAATCATGACTTTTATTCCAATCTTGTATTAATTTTGGCACTCCGAATATTTTGAAAGATTTGTTCAGCAAAAAGAAAATAGATGAGTGGGCACTGGATTACTGGCTATTACAACGCTATGCCATATTCTGCTATAATATTTACTACCGGAAGGTTGAAGTAATCAACAGGCATAATATTCCCAGGGACTATCCGGTCATTCTTGCCCCGAACCACCAGAACGCACTGATGGATGCTTTGGCTATTGTGTGCAATATGCCTTATCAGTGCGTATTCCTGGCAAGGGCTGATATATTTAAAGGGAAACGGCTGATCAGGTTACTGACCTTCATGAATATCATGCCTGTTTACCGCATCCGCGATGGCATTGAAAAGGTGAAGATGAATGATGCGGTATTCGGAAAAACGGTGGACGTGTTGCATAACAAGCTTAATCCTTTGTGCCTTTTCGCGGAGGGAAATCATGGCGATAAAAGAAGACTCAGACCGCTTGTGAAAGGATTATTCCGTATAGCCTTTCAGGCCCAGGAGAAATATGGCAACAACCCGGTGGTGAAGATCGTTCCGATTGGCTATGATTACGGTCATTACCAGAATTTCCGTTCAACCCTGTTTGTGAATGTTGGTGTACCTATTGAGGTTGCTGAGTATATGGAGACCTATCGGCATGATCCCGTGCATGCCATTAACCAGCTGAAGGAGAGATTTGCAGCAGAGCTGAGCAAGCAAATGATCGATATTCAGACAGAGGAATATTATGATCTGTACATGTCACTTCGGGAGGTTTTCAACAAGGACATGCGTAAAATTAATGGCATCCGGAAGAATTCCCTTGCTGCGAGATTTAAGGCTGACAAGGCCATGATCGACAAATTGAATGCTGAACTGGAAACGAATCCGGGGATCATCAGGCAGCTGGATGATGCTATGAGGGAATACCAGGGGGGGCTGAAAATGGCCCGGATACGGGACTGGGTTGTGGGTTCCGGCAATCCCTCCCTGCTGCTTCTGGTATTGTCCGGGTTAATCCGGCTCGTACTCCTGCCGCTTTTTGTTTTCGGTTTCATCAACAATTACCTGCCTTATTGGCTGACTGCCGGAAGGACCCGTAACCTCAAAGATCCGCAGTTTCACAGTTCCTTCAAGTATGTAGTCGGAATGATCGCCTTTCCGGTCTGGTACCTGGTTATTGCAGGTATCCTTGCCTTTACACCCCTGTCTTTCTGGATGAGCTTATTATATATTATCTTACTGCCTGCCACAGGATTGGTTGCCTTTCATTACTTTATCGGAATAAAAAAGTTCACGGCCAGGGTCAGGTACTACCTGAAAAGGAAAACACGGGAAATTAAAGATCTTACAATGCAGCGGAGTAAAATCATGACTATGATGTACGCCATAGTAAATCCACAAAAATCTAATCATGCGAATCAAGGGTAGTACTGCATGGATTACAGGAGCATCATCGGGAATCGGTGAAGCCCTTGCAATTGAACTTTTTAGTCAGGGAGCAACTGTAATACTCTCCGCCAGGAATGAGCCCAAATTGCATGCTCTCAAAGCAAGTTTCGATAAGATTGAACCTGGCCGCTGTCACGTTGTAGTTTGTGATGTCACCAGGCAGGAGGCTGTCGATCAGGCGGTTGATAAGATCAGGCAGCTTGTCAGCCGCCTTGATATTCTTGTGAACAATGCCGGCGTGAGTCAGCGTTCCTACGCCCTGGAAACATCGATTGCCGTGGACAGGGACCTGCTTGAGGTCAACTTCTTCAGCGCAGTGTCTGTCAGCAAAGGAATACTCCCCTGGATGATCAGTAATGGAGGTGGTCACATTGTTGTCATCAGCAGCATGGCCGGAAAATTCGGTTTCAGAATGCGGACGGCCTATGCCGCCTCCAAACATGCTTTGCACGGATTTTTCGAGACCATGCGTGCAGAATTGCATGATAGGAATGTAAAAGTAACTATGATTTGTCCGGGACGGGTCAGAACTGATATTTCCGTTCATTCGCTCACCGGTGACGGGAAAATTTATGGTAAAATGGATGCGGGACAAGCCCACGGTGTGCCCGTTGAGAGATGTGCCAGGATCATTGCCCGGGCGATCAGGTGCAACAGAAAAGAGGTATTTATCGGCGGCGCCGAACGTTTTCTGCTTTTGGTCAAGCGTATTTGTCCGCCCTTGTTCTATTGGATTGTGAATCGGGTAAGCCCGACCTGAAAGAAATGAAAAATGAAAAATGTATAGTGAAAAGTGAAAGTGAAAAGTGAAAAGTGGAGGATGAATACTTAATTGCTAAATAATTGAAAGAGAAAGTGATAAGCGGGATACAGCAGATCGGGATCGGCGTACCCAATGTGAGAGAGGCCTGGAAATGGTATAAGCAGAATTTTGGCGTAGACATCAGGATGTTCGAAGATTCAGCTGTTGCGGAACACATGTTGCCATATACCGGCGGGAAGCCGCAGAAAAGACATGCAGCCCTTGCCCTGAACCTGCAGGGTGGCGGTGGTTTCGAAATCTGGCAATATGTTGAAAGAACTCCGCTGTCACCTGACTTCGATATTCAGCTCGGTGACCTGGGAATTTTTGCTGCCAAGATCAAATGTCACAATGCCCGGTTAACCTACGATTTCTTAAAATCACAGGGAGTGGATATGGCAAGCGGATTGTTACGTGATCCCAGAGGAAAGGAGCATTTCTTTGTCAGGGATCCCTATGGGAATATTTTTCAGCTGGTGACCAGCGGCTCCTGGTTCAAGAATGAGAGGAAACATACCGGGGCAGCCTATGGCGCCATTATTGGCGTATCGGATATTGAACGTTCCCGCGACTTCTACAGGAGCATATTGGGATACGATGAAGTTATCCTTGATGAGCGTACTATATTTGGTGAGTTTGCCACGCTGCCCGGCGGAAATCATACATTCCGGAGGGTGTTGTTGCGGCCGAGCAAACCACGTTTGGGTGCCTTCAGCCCGGTTTTTGGCACCAGTGAAATTGAATTGGTGCAGGTACTCGACAGGGAACCCAGGAAGATCTACCACGAGAGGTTCTGGGGTGACCTCGGTTTCATACACCTGTGTTTTGATATACGCGGCATGGACCTTTTACGGGAAGAATGTAAGCAAAAGGGTTTCCCGTTCACGGTTGATGTTGATCATAGTTTTGACATGGGCGAAGCCGCCGGCTCGTTTTCCTATACCGAGGATCCCGATGGAGCCCTTATCGAATTTGTGGAGACGCATAAGATCCCCATACTGAAAAACTTTGGCTGGTACCTGCATTTGCGGAACCGTCATCCCGAAAAGCCCCTGCCGCGCTGGCTGTTGAACGCCATTGCGTTTAACCGGGCCAGGGATATAAAGTAGAAGGAAGAAGTAAGAAGGAAGAGGTTGTATCAAAAGCGTTTTCCAAACTGTCTCCATCATGTAACGCCTGTCTGCCTGCAGACTCAACATGACTTAAGCACAGGTTTTTGATATAACCTCTTCTTTATATCGGTAATTATTTCACCAGGTATGTCCCGGTACCAATACCCGGTATGCCTGCAGCCGTTCTTCCCTCTGCGGTTATATCCACTGCTGAAGGGATATCACCGTTGTAAAAAGTAATGATGGTCTGTCCCGAATAATCCGTGCGTAAATCCTGTCTCCAGAATACCGTCCTTCTGAGATCCGGCATTGTTTTGGTTTTGCTATCAACCAGGGAATAATCGGGACTTTCAAATCGCGCTGGTAAAATCTTTGCAGCCTCTTCCGTGGTAATCTTTTTTCTGGTATCGGCTTTTTCCAGCAGGCTGTTTGATTTTGTGTACACTTCAATGATCCCCATCGAATTTAACGAGGTATATTTGGCAACGTCTATCGGATTTGTTGAAACATTGATGTGGTCAATATCGATGACAGGAATACCATCCAGCACACTGATGTCGGTACCCATCAGCGTACCATTCAGGGCAATGGCTGCACCCTGCAAACTGTTAATGGAGTTAGGCCCTGAACTGTTGAAAACAATTTTCCCGCTGATTATTGTATAGGGTTTAATTTGAAAAATAATTTCCCGGATGCTTTTACCGGGATCATAAAGCGGATCATGTTTTTTTTCGGCTGCAACAGGACTTAAGATCCTGTCCATGTTGTTCTTGTCCTGAACGGTACTGAACCTGCCCGGATAGTTCTGGTCGTCAATCAGGTCCCGGGCTACCCAGGCAGCAACACTCTTGGTGAAATACATATCAGTAATCGGATCATTACTGGCATCCATGGGAACGAAAGGAATGTTGGCACTGCTGATATCAAGTACGGTTCGCCAGGTAAAACGGTTGAATGCATTAGCAATAAGCAGGTTATCAAGAACTTCCTTTGAAATCTCCGTGTCTTTAAAATAGTACTGCGGATTGGGGATATAACCAATAAGATCGCTTTTCAGGATTGAATAGGTCAACAGGCTGGTATTATCAGGAATGAGCATTTCTCGGTTAACAACGGCAACTGACAGATCAGCCCTTACGGGATCACCATTTTCATCTTTGACCTTTACAGTCACTACTACTTTTTCTCTCGGGGCGTACTGCTGCTTATCAGTTGTAATCTCCACGCTCATTTTTTTATGCTCGTTTAGAAAAACAAGCCGTTTGGCAACCAGGTTTTTGGCAGTATCAAATACCGCAAACTCAGCTATACCCGAAGGGAAATTGTCCATCGGTACCTTTATCCGGGTCACATTCCCTGCCGATATGGACTCCATCCAGAATACCCTGCCCTTCACCTGTCCCAGCAAATAATATACATTGGTGTATTTATTTACCTGGGTCAATTTCAAAGTCAGTGTATCAGCACTTTTCCCGGCAACGGACAATAAAACACCAGAACGTCGTGGCACAGGGAGTTTAAAGGTCTTTGATATCCCTGCCGGTTTGGTTATTCTCAGGTAATAGGTTTGTCCTCTTTCCGGGGTCAGGCTGAAAGTCCCAATCCCCTCGTAGGTACTTTTGATTAATTGCACGGGTTCATTTTGCGCTGTCAATATCTCTCCTTCAAAATCTACAGGCCGGTTTGATGAATTAAATGCACGGAAAGCGATTTTTGAATCCGCACCATAAACCAGGCTTCCTCCTTCGGGGTAGAAAAATACATCCAGTGCATTGTAGGCTGTGGGTAAAACAGCACCTGATCTTACCGATGCTGATTTATAGGATGCATCAATGAAGAGATGGAGATTATCATTTTCGCCGAATGAAGGGAGAGCCAGGCTTATCGCAGCTTCGCCATTTTTTTCCGCTTTGCCTTTCCCTTCCAGGAGAATACCTGAGGGACCTGTTAGCCTGTATGCAAAGGTGGCTGGCACGGGCTTATGACCGGCATCTTTGAACGAAAGATTAGCGGTCAGTCCGGTGTTTGGCTGGTATATCGTTTCATTTAGCCTGACATCCATGAGCATATATTCTTTTGCGGCATTATCAATCACGATTTCCCTGGAGAAAACCCTGTCAAGGGGTGTGTTTTTCATCCAGCTCGTATGGGCGACAAATTTATAGTTCCCTGCCGTGATCATAGCGGGGATCTCAATGCTTCCTCCTGCCATGTTATTTTCGATATAAACAACTTTGTTCTGGATGATGGTGCTGTCCCTGTCAATGAGAGCAACATAAAGACTACGGCTTAGCGAATTGGTCAGATCTCCGATATCTTCCATTATATAGGCTTTGAACCAGATTATCTCGCCGGGAGAGTAATTTGTCCTGTCCGTCTGGACGTACACTGTTTCCTCAGGATATTTTTGCTGGTATAGGTTCAATTTGCCCGTTATTTCCTGGATCACCTGGGCACTAACCGGCATAAATCCGAAATAAAACAGGGCTGACAACACAACACACAGCCTTATTCTTTTAATGATTTTCATGTGAATGAGAATTAATATGCACATTTATGACACGTAAAAGTACCCGTTACCCTAAAGCCAAACCAAAAAAAAAGCAATCAGATACCGGGTCTCAACCATCGTTCCCAACTTTTTACCTGCAAATGTAAAACAGACCCGGTTAACCATTTTGCCGCCCAGGATCATATGATCTTTTCACCATGACAGTGGACGCCGAGGGCGTTTTTCCGGGCACTGCAATCTAGAGATTTTTTAAGTAATTCAAACGGTTTTTTGATTTACCGGAGAAAGATGCAAAAAATTTTATGAAATTTGTTTGCCTGTTTCAAACTGACCCTATGGTAACAGATCCTGACACCGGTTCTTTGGCCGGTATGCTTCCACCGGATTTGCTAGGCTGGAATGCGGTTAAGACAATACCGCTTGCTGTGCCTGCCGATCTATACAGTTACATGGACGGCGGAGCGGAGCTCTACCTCTCCTATGGATTCAGGGAAGCCATAAGCCGTACCTATGTAAAGCAGGGTCAGCCGGAGGTTGTTGTTGAGCTTTACGATCTGAGTGAGCCACGGAATGCCTTTGGTGTGTTCAGTCATGCCCGTGAAACGGAAAACCTTCATCTCGGGCAGGGTGCCTGCAGCATACCCGGGGCGGTCTTTTTCTGGAAGGATAAGTATTACATATCCATATCCTCCTGGGAGTCTGCTGCAGAATCCGATGATTTTACGCTCGCCCTGGGCAGGCACATCGACAAAGAAATTACCCGTACCGGTAATATACCCGATTTGGTGAACCTTTTGCCGGAGGAAGGGCTGGTACCTTTCGGGTATTTGTATTTTCACCATTATGTGTGGCTCAATTCCTATTTTTACATAACCGACGCGAACCTGTTTAAAATTGATGACGGAACCAATGCGCTGGTAGCCAGGTATGAGGATAACGACCAACGGCGATACCTGTTGCTCATTGAATACCAGGATCCCGGAACAACGGGTGAAGCATTTGCTGCATTTGCAAAGGAATTCTTTCCCGGGGGATTGTCTGAAGGCTGTGTCAGGATGAAAGACGGCACATGGCTGGCTGCATCCCACAGCGGCAATGTACTTGCGGCTGTTTTCAACGCATCTTCCAGGGAAAGTGCCGGGCGGCTCCTCACCGGCGTACTGAAAAAATACCAAACCGGTTACCCAAAGAAGAATTAAATATAAATTAAACCATGAAGGCAACTCTGACACGTCGCAAATTGTTGCAGGATACTGCAAAACTAGCCATTGGAGGCACTTTTCTGATGAATCTTCCACTAAATGCATTTGGCAGAAGCCAGAACAGCAAATCGAGGGTTGTGCTGGTCAGGAATGATGCATTGCTCAATGAGGCCGGCGGCATCAATGAACAGGTCCTTTCGAAGATGCTCGATGAGGGCCTGCTTAAACTCACACAAACCGGCTCAGCGAAGGAAGCCTGGGGCAAAGTCATCAGGCCTTCTGATATTGTCGGGATAAAGACCAATGTCTGGCAGGAGCTGCGAACGCCGCGCGAGCTTGAAAACATCCTGAAATCGAGGGTTCTGGAAGCAGGTGTTCAAGAGACCGATATCAGCATCAACGACAGGGGCGTCCTGAATGACCCGGTTTTTAAAAGATCAACGGCGCTGATCAATGTCAGGCCTTCCCGAACGCATGCCTGGTCGGGTGTGGGCTCGCTGCTCAAGAATTATATCATGTTCACACCGCAGCCTTCTTCCTTCCATGGTGATTCGTGCGCCGACCTGGCAAAACTGTGGGAATTTCCACAGGTAAAGGGCAAGACAAGGCTTAACATCCTGGTCATGATCACACCCCTGTTTCACATGGCCGGATCGAACCATTTCAACAAGGAGTATACCTGGCCCTATAAGGGCCTTTTAATGGGATTTGATCCCGTAGCTGTTGATGCTGTTGGGGTTCAGATTCTCCAGGCGAAAAGAAAGGAATATTTTAAAGAGGACAGACCTTTAAATCCTCCTGCCAAGCATATTTACCTGGCCGATACGCGACATCACCTGGGAACCGCCGATCTCGCCATGATTGACCTGGTGAAAACAGGGTGGCAGGAAGGGCTGCTTGTTTAGCTTTTTTCATATCGTTGCGTAACGCAGGGCACGGTAACATAAATATGATCCGGTGATCAGCAGTAACACGGCAAACCAGAATACAGGATTGATCTGCAGATTGACCCGGATGTGCAGGAATAGCATGGAAAGCACCGGAATGAAAAATGAAAGGGCAGTAATGAGCGTCCTGTTCCCGTTTTTCATGGCCAGATACCAGAGCAGGTATCCCGCCGAGGTAGGACCTGCAATCACGTAGAGTAAATCGGGACTGTAAACGATTGAAGATATACGGATAGTGGAAAGCTGTCCGTTTACTGCCTGTATGCCCAAAAAAGTCAATCCGCTCGCGATAAAAATAACCGGGATACCGGCCATGTCATCCCGGGTCCTGTATTTTACCGTAAGGTTGGAGTACAGGGCCCATGAAACCGAGGTAAGGAATGCCAGCATATAAGCAAGGACATTTTCATCACGGGTCGTGATCAGCCGTTGGAGCGAACCGGTATCGTAATCCTGCAGCAAGGCCAGTATTATTCCCGAAAGTGAAAGCAATGCTCCGGGCAGGAACAACTGCATGGGAGTTTTCAGCCTGAACATCGGTATGCGAAATACGTAAATCATGACAGGCCAGGTATAGTTCAGCAGGGTAACGATGATCAGCTCATCGTTTTTCCTTGCCAGACCTACCGCAAGGAAGAGCAGCACATTGTTGAGCATGAAAAAGATCCCGGTTTTCAGGTAATAGGAGAGTGGAAGGTTTTTAAGCCGGGTCAGGAAATCGGTTTTTCGGTTCGATACCAGCAGGAACAGGAACAGGATGATCCCGCTGCAAAAGTAAATATAAAAGGCGCCATTGTATATCCCTGCCCTATCGAGTGCCCGTTTGGAAAAGGCAATATTGCTGGCCCAGAGCAGAATGGCAAGTATGCCGGCCAGCGTGGCCAGGTAATAGCGGGAATTATTTTTACTATCCCAGGTCATTCAGTTTAAGAAAGCCAAATATAGGATATTAGTCCGGCTTCGGCTCTGCCTGAGCCGGATATATTTCCTCAGGCGCAGCCTGACAATCCTGCTTTATTGAAGACACCCGTTTGCATCAGTGATTAGTTGCTCTTCCACTATCAACAATAATATTTTGCATTAAATTTCCATCCTGTGTATACATATACCCTGATTTTTACTTTATTTGCATGGCAGAACCAGACATGATAAATATCATAATTTTATGAAGGATCCGAAAGACTGCACCAGCATTGATGAGATCAGGGAAGGGATTGATGCGATTGATAAACAGGTTATTGACCTGTTGGGGGAACGATTTCTGTATGTGAAAGAGATCGTTCGCTTCAAGAAAAGCGAAGAAGATGTCATTGCCAGGAAAAGGTACGATCATGTTTTTGAGGTACGCCGTAAATGGGCGGAAGAAAGGGGGATTGATCCGGATGTCGTGGAAAGCATCTATAAAACCCTTATCCATTATTTTATTGAGGAGCAGAAGAAAATGCTGAAATTGAAATAAGGTTGTGAACAGGACATTCATTGAATTAAATTGTTAAACCAATACCAAAACCACCTATATGTACCGGAAAGAAATCAAAGTAGTAGATTGTACCATCAGGGACGGGGGATTAATGAACCACTGGCGTTTTGACGATGATTTTGTAAAAACCATTTACAGGTCGTGTGTGGAAGCCGGGGTCGATTACATGGAGTTTGGCTACAAAAGCAGTGAGAAATCCTATTCGCGCGCTGAAAACGGTCCCTGGAAATTCTGTGATGAAGCGGACCTGCGGCGTATTGTCGGCGACAACAAGACCAATACAAAAATCTCAGTAATGGTTGATATCGGCAGGATTGAACTGGAGGCTATCAAGCCAAAGAAGGAAAGTCTGATCGACATGATCCGTGTAGCTTGCTATATTCACCAGTTCGACAAGGCGATACAGCACGCCGAATATTGCATGGACAAAGGATACGAGGTGTGTATCAACCTGATGTCCGTGTCGAAGGTCATTGAGCCCGACCTCGATGAGGCGTTGAAGGATCTTGCCAGGTCGAAGGTCCCTAATTTCTACCTGGTCGATAGCTTCGGCAGCCTGTATTGTGAGCAGATCGAGGCCCTGATGAAAAAGTACAAGGACGCGCTACCGGGGAAGACCATTGGCATCCATGCGCACAACAACATGCAGCTGGCATTTTCAAACACCATCACGGGTATTATTCATGGCGCCAACATGCTCGATGCAACCTTTCTGGGGTTGGGCCGCGGTGCCGGCAATTGTCCCATGGAATGCCTGATTGCTTTTCTGAAGAACCCGAAATACAGGTTGTTGCCCATACTCGACGGCATTCAGAAGAAAGTCCATCCCCTGCAGAAAGAGATATCGTGGGGATACCACATTCCTTACCTTATCAGCGGATCCATGAACGAACACCCGAAAGAATCCATGGAATGGATGGATGGGGAAACCCGGGATGATTTCGTGGCCTTCCTGCGGAAGATGCATGACAAGGAGTTACTGGAGTAGGAAAGATTTCACACGTTTTTTCGCACAAAAGGGATTGCACGGATCCATGTAAGATCAAGTGCTGAGCGTAGTAATAGTCACACCTGGCTTGGTTATCAGCCAATTACCTTTTGGTCGCCCTGATCACGAAGGTATTCAGCGAGTGCGGTTCAAGGTTTGCCGACAACATCTCATTCCCGGCTTTCAGATTGATTATTCTGAACGCATCTCCGGTATTCCCGGCAATGACGGCCACACTGCCGTCGGGGTTGCGGAATGCCAGCAACTCCCCGTCATCACCCGATGTGGCCAGCATCCTGGCTCCCGGTTGGATGTAATAGCTGAAATGCTTCAGGAGGTAGAATTCAGGGTTGTAAGTCACCTCCCCTGTTTGGCTGTTTATTGTTATCATGGAATTCTGCTTCCAGCCCCACATGCTCTTGCCGGTTTCGTCAAGCACGCTGTTCCAGAAGGTATATACACTCACCCCGTTGCTGAAATAATGCTTCATCAGGGTAAAGGTATATTCCGCTGCCTTCCAGTCGTTTGAACCATAGCCGCACTCCGTTTCACTCTGCATGAGCTTCATGCCGGGATATTTGGCATGCACACCGGTTATAGCCTGTTTGCCTGCCCACTGGAAACTTATACCATCGATGAACGGTGCAGCCACAGGATCCTGCAGAATGGTATCGATCTTCTCCACAGAAGGTCTTTCAAAGGTTCCGTACCAGATCTCGGCATCAGGAACTGTCTCTTTCAGAGCGGGACCCAGGTATTTGCCGATAAACAGGCCCAGGTCTGCTGCTGTCCAGATACACGATGGAAAATTCTGACACGAATTCATTTCATTCTGGACATGTATCCCGGTCAGGTTGATGCCTTCGTTCCGGTAAGCCTGGATATAACGGGTAAAATAAAGGGCATAGGCTTTCAGATATAATGGTTCCATGCGGAACTGGGTCTTCCCTTCCTGTCCGGCCTGTTCAGGTTTCATCCCGTTGTTTGCATCGGGGCGGCAGGCGTAATGGCTGTTTGTCTTCATCCACGCCGGAGGGCACCAGGGCGAGCCCCAGACCCGGAGGTTGGGACGATACTTCATGGCAGCTTGGATAAACGGAATAAGCATTTCCCGATCACGGCCTATGCTGAAGTATTTCATCCCGAAATCACCCGCCGAATCATTAAGGGAGTAATAATCCCGTGCATAGTCATTTGCACCGATGGGCATACGGCAGATGTTCAGCTTCAGCCCGGTTTCCGGATCAAACAGGTTCATGAGTATGGCTTCCCGTCCGGCTTCATCCAATACCGAAAGGGCCTTCCATCCCAACTCGTTGAAGCAGGCGCCAAAACCGTCTACCTGCTGTTTTTCCTCGGCGAGGAGGGTTACATTAACCTGGTCATCCGCCAAGCTAACTGCATCCAGGGTTTTACTGAACCATACTTTTCCTGCAGTTGATTCGGTCCATTGTACCTGAGCCAGGATCTCTGCTGACAGGAAAGCACAGCAATTCCAGATAAGCAGGATTTTCAGGAGAGGTATTTTTATGTCGGGCATGGCTATTTTTTCTTAAAATTAGGATAAAATCCCGTTATAACGGGCACTTTTTATTCTTTTAAGCGGGATATCCGGTCAGCTTTTAAAATGTTATCTTTGGTAATAAACCTTGCAAAATGACATCGAAAGAACGATTTGATCTCACCGTAAATCACAGACAGCCTGACCGCGTAGTGGTCGATCTTGGATCGACCGGCGTCACGGGAATTCATGTGCTTGCCGTTGAAAACCTTCGGAAATTCTATGGTTTGGAATACAAGCCGGTACGGGTCATTGAACCCTACCAGATGCTGGGCGAACTGGACCACGAGCTGATCGAGGCAATGGGTATTGATGTGGTCGGTGCCTGGGGAAGGAACAATATGTTCGGAATTTACAACCACGAACCGCTGATGGAGATAACCACCAACTGGGGGCAGCAGGTATTGGTTCCCCAGGGTTTCAGAACCACGAAAGATGAAAAAGGAGATATGCTGGTCTACCCTGAAGGGGACACTTCTGTTTCCCCTTCAGGCAGGATGCCCAGGTACGGTTACTTTTTCGATGCCGTGATCAGGCAGGAACCCATTGTCGAGGAGCAACTCAACGTAGAGGACAACCTTGAAGAATTCGGGTTGATCACAAAACAGGACCTGGATTTCTGGACTGAGGCTACACAAAAGGTACGGGCAACGGGCAAGGCGGTCATCGCCGGTCTGGGAGGAACCGCCCTGGGTGATATTGCACTGGTTCCCGGAATTCAGCTGAAGCACCCGAAGGGCATTCGCGATGTTGCCGAATGGTATATGAGTACCGTGATGCGTCCCGGATATATCAAAGCTGTCTTTGAAAGGCAAACTGAAATTGCCCTGGAGAATTTCCGCCATCTGCATGCTGCCATCGGTGATAACCTGGATGTGGCCTTCCTCTGCGGAACGGATTTCGGCACACAGGATTCCACCTTTTGCGCTCCGGAGCAGTTTGACGATCTCTGGCTGCCCTTTTACCGTAAAATCAACGACTGGGTGCACTCCCATACCCACTGGAAAACCTTCAAGCATTCCTGCGGGGCGGTCGAAACATTCATGTCGCGTTTTATTGATGCCGGCTTTGATATCATCAATCCGGTTCAGGTGAGCGCCAGGGGAATGAATCCCGGTCATTTAAAAAAGACCTACGGTAAAGATCTTGTTTTTTGGGGGGGCGGTATCGATACCCAGAAAACGCTGCCATATGGTACTCCTGAAGATGTGCGGGAGGAAGTGCTGCGCCTGTGCGGTATTTTCGCTCCCGGTGGCGGTTTTGTCTTCAACACCGTTCACAACATACAGGCCAATGTGCCGGTCGGGAACATTGCTGCCATGGTGGATGCGATCAGGGAATTCAATGGTGCATAGTTCTTCTGTAAATGCAGTTTGCAGCTGAGCAAAGTTCGCACGGGTACGCTCGGTATTTAACATTCCGGCCAATGCCGATCACCCCGCTGATCGATTTTACGGGTTGCATCAGTGCCGAGGAGGTCAGGGAAACCCCGCAGGTAGAATCGGGGAACAGGGAAAACAGTTTGTGCTGATCGGCCACATTCCAGTGACAATAACCCGGACTGTAGCGGTTGGTGATCAGGTCACCTGATTTCTCCATGGCCTGTTTCAGGAATAACTGCATCCGGTTACCTGCAGCTTCTGCAATAGCGTTGCCCACGACATTGTAAACGTACCCCAGCACGGGATCTTCACCTTTCAGCAGTTTTTCAGCCTTTTCACTGATCGTTTTACCTGCTGAACAAATAAAAAAAGCAAGTCGCTGTGATCCCTTCAGTTCACCGCAGACCGTTTTTCCTACCTTGAAAGCAAGTCCGCAAGCCATGAGGAGGTGTTCCTTTTCATTCACCATTATATCATCCACAATACGGTATGCAGCCCGTATATCAGTCAAACCAAAGGATTCATCCATGGCCTGTTCCAGGTAACTGTCGAATGGCTCAGGCAGCGGGCCTTCGTCATACCCCAGGACCGCAGCTACTTCCTGTTGGTCAATTACCAACTCATCCAATCTGAAATTGAATTCCCTGTTCATCATGAACCGATTACCTGGCGTATAGCCCGGATATGACCGGGAGTTGTTCCGCAACATCCTCCGATTATGCTGGCACCGGCCCCGATGATTTCTTTAACCCGTGCAGCCATATCTGCCGGTGATTCCGGAAAAACCGTTTCCCCATCGCAATATTGGGGCATACCGGCATTGGCATGGATCAGGATAGGGATGGATGGATCTTTCTGTCTGATCTCCTTCACTATACCAATCATATCGGCAATCCCGTTTCCGCAATTCGCGCCGATGATCGAAGCCCCTGCAGCGACGAGTGCCTCTGTCATTTCTGCGGGTGAAATGCCCATCATGGTGCGGTATTCTCCATCCAGTGTTCTGGAAAAGGTCATTGTACAGATTACCTCGCAGGCTGTGTTTTCCAGTGCCGCCATTACGGCCAGGCGCGCTTCTTCGAGGTCTGTCATGGTTTCAACCACAATGGCATCTGCCCCGCCGGCTTCAAGCGCCATTGATTGCTCTCTAAAAGCCTGATACAGTTCGTCTGCTGTCACTTCTTCGGTGATGAGCATCTTACCTGTGGGGCCAACGGACCCGAGAACAAAATGGTCGGCTCCAGCTGCTTTTCTGCTGATTTCAGCTGCCCTCCTGTTGAAAGTGTAAACCTGGTCGGCCAATCCGTAATTGGCAAGCTTCAAGCTGTTGCCGCCAAAACTGTTCGTTTCGATCATATCGGCACCGGCTTCGATATAACTGATGGCAATGTCAAGAACATCATCCGGATGCCGGATGTTCCAGGCCTCAGGACATTCCCCCGGTTTCAGACCCTTTCGATGAAGGTATGTACCCCAGGCCCCGTCCGATACCAGGACCCTGCCTTTCTTCAATTCCTGAATTATTCTGCCCATGATGTTTGATGATTATTTTTTGTTCAGGAACTCCACAACTCCCTGTGGATCGGGAGCATAAAAATCGGCTCCTATTTTTTTACAAAAGTCGTGGTTCACCGGCGCACCACCAATGGTCACGAGGGTCTCAGGAACAGCTTTCTTGATCTCACTGGTAATATGCTGCATATTGACCATGGTGGTTGTCAGCAAGGCTGAGAGACCTACAACGGCACCAGTATTTTCTTTTATTGCTGCAATGAATTTTTCCGAATTAACATCCGTGCCCAGGTCAACCACTTTGTAGCCATTTCCTTCCACCATCATCGCAACGAGATTTTTACCGATATCATGCAAATCGCCCAATACAGTGCCGATGATATACGTACCTTTTTGCCTGGCTGCACCTGACAGGAAGTAGGGTTTGAGATGCAGCATCGCGGTGCTCATGGCCCTGGCGGACATCAGAACCTGGGGTACAAAAACTCTGTTTTCACGGAATTTAATGCCGACACGCTCCATTCCGGGCATCAAACCGAAATATAGAATATCCTGGGGGTCCACACCGCCATCGAGCGCTCTCCTGGTAATTTCATCGGCACCTTCCTGGTCCTTCATATGCGGCGGATAAGGGGATGCCAGGTTTACCTTGCCAAATTCAATGCATGCAGCCAGTTTGCCTAATAATTCGTTCATCGCAGGCGTATTTAAAACACCAATATACAAATGTGCCGGTTAAAAAGCTTTCAAATGGTTGATTTTTTTTTGATCAGGTTTTTATTCCCTGAAATTGAATATTGTATTCCGATTTGGATTATTTTCGAATGTACAAACCTTTCAAACGGAAAAAAAACACCGGCATATCACAGGGAAGAAATAGTTGAATTTTCATTGCATACCGTATAAATGGATTCCTGTATGAAGAACAAAAATCAAAAAAGCATCCGGCGGTGGCTGATCACCGTGCTGAGAGTTGCCATTGGCTGGCACTTTTTATATGAGGGTCTTGTTAAGATCGTGGCTGGCAACTGGACTGCCTCGGCGTATCTGTTGAATACCTCGGGCTTCCTTTCGGGTTTTTACCATTGGATTGCCAATACACCTGCCTTGTTGCAGGCATCGGATGTGCTGAACATGTTTGGTCTTCTCCTGATCGGATTGGCCCTTTTCACAGGCTATTCCGTCAGGTTGGCGTCGTGGGCGGGGATTCTATTGCTTGCCCTGTACTACTTTGCTTATCCGCCCTTCGGTAGTTCGCTTCCGGGAGAGGCGGAAGGGCACCTTTTCATTGTGAACAAGCTTTTCATCGAAGCGGCTGCTTTGCTGTTTATTGTGATTTCGAAGGATAAAGGCTACGGGATTGACAGACTGATCGGATTGTTACGTAAATCGAAAAAGGAAAAAACTGCAGACACACGGCAGATCATCACCCCATCGAGGCGTGAGGCGCTTAAGAACCTGGCCGCCATTCCGGTGTTGGGTTTTCTGGGTTGGGGAGCATTCCGGAATTTGGCTGCGGGAGGAGCCGATGTAATGTCGGGTGCCACCATACAGGTAAAAAAGCTGGGTTTGGGCGAGTTGAAAGGAGAATTGCCGAAAGGTAAAATAGGCGACCACGGGATCAGCCGCCTGGTTTTGGGAGGCAACCTGATTGGAGGCTGGGCTCATTCCCGCGATCTGATCTATGTATCTTCCCTTTTCAAAGCCTACAATACGGAATTGAAGGTTTATGAAACACTGATGCTGGCAGAAAAAGCCGGTATAAACACCATTAACATCGGCTTCCCTTCCAATCCGCTGATCGCGAAATATAAAAGGATGACGGGAAGCAAGATCAAGGTGATATCACAGGTCGGTCCCAACATGGATAAGAACGATTACTATGATTTTATTAACCAGGCCATCGATTACGGAGCAGATATTATCCAGATTCAGGGTAACTGGTGCGACTGGCTGGTAAGGGACATGAAACTGGATGTGATTCAGAAAATGCTGGACAAGATAAAGGGTCAGGGGTATACGGCAGGATTGGGTGCTCATACGGTGGATTCATTGATGATTTGTGAAGAAAACGGCATCATTCCCGATTACTACATGCAAACCATGCACCACGATCGGTACTGGTCAGCGCATCCCCGCGAGAACCGCGTAGCCTTTGAGGTGGACGGTGAGAAGAGCCCGGATCACAACAAATTTCATGATAACCTGTTCTGCCTGTTCCCCGACAAGACTGTCAGGTTTGTCAACAGCACCAAAGTACCGGTGATGGGATTCAAGGTGCTGGCAGCCGGTGCCATTGAACCAAAAGATGGATTCAAGTGGGCATTTGACAACGGGGCCGATTTTATCTGTGTTGGAATGTTTGATTTCCAGGTCGTGGAAAATGTAAATACATCCATTGAAATTCTTGGTACAACTTCCCGTACGCGCCCCTGGTATGGTTAACCATGCAAAAAGGAAAATCCTCCCACTGCTGCTCTGCCTGATGATCTTCGCTGTGATGTGTTCGTGTAAAGGTCATCCCCGGACATCATCTGCCATACAGGATACCGTGCTGATCAGCGATACCATTCAGTATCATGCTGTGCGCATCAACAAAGCCGATAGTTCTTTATTGCCTTGGTTTTCCGCTGACCCGGGAACCTCATACGATACCGTGCTGATGCTGGTATGGGATTTCTGGAACAACATGGAGACCGATTCCAATGGCCTGAAATACTACATGAATCACCAGGTCTGGAAACCGGAACACGATATGCGTGGACTGGGAGGCGACCAGATCAGCATGGCCCTTTCCTCCTGGGCCTTGCTGTATAACTATACCGGAGAAAGTGCAGTAGTTGAGAACATGAAATATCTGGCTGATACCTACCTGAAACGGTCTTTATCCGATTCGGGTGATCTTTGGCCCGGATTACCCTATCCGTACAACACGGATATCCATTCCGGAAGGTATGATGGCGACATGCGCAACGGTAAAGGGTATCTGCAGCCCGATAAGGCGGGAAATTTTGGCTGTGAGCTGGTAAATCTGTTTAAGATCACAGGTGATGAAAAATACCTGGAATCCGCCGTACGTATGGCCGGTACCCTTGCAGCCAGGATGCAGCCGGGGAATGAAGGGCATTCTCCGCTGCCATTCCGTGTACATGCCAAATCGGGCAAGCCTGGTTTCTTTTTCGACAGGACCCCCGGTAATGATTTTTTCGATAATTCATTATCAGGAAACAGCATCACGAACGCGGTTTACACGGCAAACTGGACGGGGACGCTGGTGCTGTTTGAGGAGCTGATGACGCTGGATACCGCCAACAAAGCACTTTATGAACGGTCATTCAACAGCCTGCTTGAATGGATGAAGGCATATCCTATGAAAACAAACAAGTGGGGACCTTTCTTTGAAGATATTCCAGGTTGGAGCGATACACAGATCAATGCTGTAACTTTTGCCATGTTCATCCTGCAGCACCGTGATCTCTTCCCCGGATGGGAAAGTCATGTAAAAGGTATCATCGACTGGACCTATCGCGAACTGGGCAACCATGAATTCGAGAAATACAAGGTTGTCGTGATGAATGAACAAACGGTCTACCGGGTTCCCGGAAACAGTCACTCTTCACGTCAGGCATCAGTAGAGCTGATGTACGCTCAGTTATCGGGCGACACCAACTATACCCGCAATGCCATCCGTGCCCTGAACTGGGCAACATACACCGTCGCCGATGACGGCCGTAACCGCTATATTCGCGATGACATATGGCTCACCGACGGGTATGGCGACTACGTCAGGCATTACCTGCGGGCCATGGCTGCCATGCCGGAACTGGCCCCCAAAGGCGAAGATCATTTATTGGGCTCAACTTCAGCTGTTTGTAGAATTCTTTACGAACTCTCCGGGATAATTTATACCACATTTGACAAGGTTGCTGATGAGGTCTTCAGGCTTGCCTCAAAACCGGCAAAAGTTGAGGTCAACGGGAGCAAGCTGGCGCGAGTTCACGATGATGGTTCGGAGGGCTGGCGGTGGATACCTCTGGATGAGGGAGGAATCCTGAAGGTCAGACACACCGGCGGAAATCAGGTTCGGATAGTCAGATGAACCTTACCCGTTAAGTTCCATGAATTTCTCTATCTCTGCTCGTTGCGGGGCAGAAGATTGTGCGCCCAGTCGTGTTACCGAAATAGCAGAAGCTGCTCCAGCGAAACGTACGGCGTCAGGCAGCGGTTTTCCTTCCACAAGAGCCACAGCAAGGCTCCCGCAATAAACATCCCCTGCCGCAGTTGTATCAATTACGTTCACCTTGTAGGCAGGCATGAACTGGCTGTATTCCGGAGAGGCTAAATAGGATCCCCTGGCACCCAGGGTGATGACCACAATAGCAGGTCCCATTTCCAGCATTCTGCCGGCTGTATTCCTGATCTCGTCATCGGTTTCCACCTTCATCCCTGTTACCATGGAGGCTTCGACCTCATTCACCACAAAGGCATAGGTTTGCCGGAGTACAGACAGATCAAAGGGACGTGCCGGCGCCAGGTTAAACAGTACTTTTTTCCCATATTGTCGGGCCAGCTGAAAAACATGCGTCGTAGTTTCGAAAGGGATCTCCATTTGCATGATAATCATTTCGGCACCGGTCAGGGCAGCCAGTGCCCTGTTGATATGTACCGGAGCCAGCTTGAAATTGGCCCCGGGTGCAACGGAGATGCAATTATTCCCCTGCTGGTCCAAAAGGATCAATGCTGATCCCGTTGCTGCTGAGTGATCCCTGAAAACAAATTCCGTATGAATGCCATCATCTGCAAAACTGCGCAGCAATTCCCCGGCATACAGGTCCTCGCCCAGACAGGTCACAAAAGTGACATTTCCGCCTGCCCTGGCAGCACCGACTGCCTGGTTGGCACCTTTCCCCCCGAAATTTTGCAGGAAGGTTCCGCCGGTGACGGTTTCTCCAAAAGCCGGCAGCCTTTCCGACCTGATCAGAAAGTCGACGTTGGTACTGCCGACAACCAGAATGTTTTTGCCATTCATCGCCATGCTTGCTTAAACTTTGGCCAGGATGATCATCACCAGTCCGGCAATAAACAAGGCAAACATAGCTGTCAGCAGCCGGTTGGTAGTCCTGGTTGCACCAGCGAACTCTTTCCAGATAAACACACCCCATGCGGCGGCGATCATGGTTGCACCCTGTCCCAACCCATATGAAATAGCATAGCCGGCCTGTGAGGAAGCTATCAGGTTGAACGACATGCCCACACACCAGATCAGTCCGCCTGCAATCCCGATCAGGTGAAGACGAGAAGTGCCCCTGGTAAAGTACTCGCCATATTTCACCGCACTTCCTTTTACCGGTTTGTACATGAAAAAAGTATTCCACAAAAAGTTCGACAGTAAAATACCGATTGAAAAAACCACCATGGCCGTATAGGATGTAATTTTGCCGGCTGCGGGAACAGCGGGGTCTTCAACCATGGAGGCAGCTACAAAGCGATAAAAGAAACCCATCAGGATACCGGAAATGATCGACAAAATAATGCCCTTTCCAATGGACTGTCGTGCGGATGGCAGTTTACCATAGGCCAGGGCGTCAATGACAATGGCCAGCACCACGAGGCCCAGGCCGATGAAAAGCAGCCATGGATCGCCAATGGGAACTGCCATATAATTCACCACCACGCCAATAACAAGTGCAAGTCCCACGGCTATGGGAAACGCGACAGCCATGCCGGCAATATCTGTGGCAGCAACGATCAACAGGTTCGACAGGTTAAAGATCACGCCGCCCAGAAATGCCGATCCAAGCGCCTGAGCTTTTGCCTGCAGGAGGTCGGTAACAAAGGGCCGTCCGCTGCTGCCCATACTACCCAATGTAAAAGCCAGCAAGAGTGCCGTAAGTACCAGTCCGATTGAATAATCCCAGTAATACAGCTGGAAGGGCCAATCCCTGGTGCTGAGCTTAAGTGTATTTGCCCACGATCCCCAACAGATCATGGTGATTACGCAGAATACAACTGCGAGTGAATAGGCGTTGATGATGAACATGGCGATTTGTTTTTAAGATGTGAAACAGGCGGTTTTATGGAATTGGGGTCAGGTATTTGCATACCGTTTTGCGGCTTCTCCGAGAATGGCCTCGGTGGCTGTTGCACCGGCACGTGTAGCACCGGCATCCTTCATTTTCAGCAGATCATCCAGCGTGCGAACACCACCGGCGCATTTGACCTGTACTTTTTGCCCGGAGTGTTTCCGCATCAGCGCCACATCAGCAACCGTGGCTCCTTTGTAATTAAAATCCCCGTTGGGCTGCTTCACAAAGCCATATCCGGTTGAAGTCTTTACAAAATCAGCTCCGATTTTGGTACAGATCTCGCAAAGCCTGATTTTGTCTTCGGTCCGGGTGATGAAATCGTTTTCAAATATTACCTTCACAATGGCACGGTTCCGGTGACAGGTATCGGTTACGACTTTAACTTCATTTTCCACGTAAGGCCAGTCACCGCCCAGTGCCTTCCCAATATTGATGACCATATCGATCTCTGTGGCACCGTCGTTGCAAGCCTGTTCAGTCTCGAAAACTTTAACCGCCGTGGAGCTGTTGCCATGGGGAAACCCGATCACACAACCTACTGCTACTTCCGAGCCTTTTAGCAGTTCAACAGCCTGTTTAACCGCATAGGGCTTCACACATACCGAGGCCACTTCGTATTTTCGGGCTAATGCGCATTGTGTCCTAAGGTCTTCGTCCGTATGAGTGGGTTGAAGGATGGAGTGGTCGATCATTTTTGCCAATTCTCTTAGGGTTGTCATTTTCACAAGGTATTGATGAATAATTTAATATTTAGAAATGATCTTGTTTTGTATCATTTACAGGATATTCCCGATCGAATACCCGGTAGTGTTGCAAAGCAATGAACTGTAAACCGACAAATGCTCGCGGTTGGTATAAAACTTCAGATAAATCAGCAAAAGCGGTTTACCGGGTCCAATCCTGAGCCGCGCAGCTGCATCATCATCAGCCGGCACAGCCCTTAAGTCCTGTTCAACCCGGGTAATTTCAAGGGAGTAATTCACACTCAGCGTTTCAAACAATGATCCGTGAATGAGGGGTCGGGTGCAGAACCGCGGAAGATTGGTGTTGGGCAGATAGGTCGATTCGAGCATTACCGGCTCGTCCTCCACGCAGCGTATCCTTTTCAGAAAAATGCAACCGGCTTTTTGCTCCAGGTCATCAAGCGGATAAAAAAAGGGTTCTTCCCACCGGCTAATCACAGGTTTTTGGATCATGACCGTACTGACTGCCATCCTTCGACTGCTGACCACCTCTGAAAAACCTTTAACCGAAAGCATGCCCAACGTTCGCCTTTGCCTCCTGATAACAATACTGCCTTTCCCCTGTTTTTTCCGGATATAACCTTCCTTCACCAGTTCTTCCAAAGCCTGCCGTATGGTGCTGCGTGTAACACCATGCAACCGCTGTAATTCACTTTCCGAGGGCAGGAGATCACCTTCGCCGTATACTCCGGCAATGATCTGTGATTTCAGATCATGCTGTACCTTCCGGTATAGCGTTCCCATGTTGTTTGGATCAGTTCACAATATTACAAAATAAACATATACGTACAAGTTAACAAAGCTAATAAATTATATAACACAAGCATACAAAATATTATGCTGTTAAATGTGTACGTATAGGTTGCATCAGGGCCTGCTTTAAGGTGAAGGCGGTTGGCCTGCCAAAGGAGTATTTACCGGCCGGATTTTATCAGGGCAAAGTTTATCAAAAAAAAACCTTCAAGAGTCCGCGACCGCTTGAAGGTTTAGTTGCCATTCCAAGGCTGCTGGAATACATCCTTTACGAGATCTTGATTTCCCGTGAGGGTTTCTCCTTGGCCTCTTCCCTTTTGGGGATGATGACCTGCAGGATACCATCCTTGTGTGCTGCCCTGATCTTTTCGGCGTTTACCGTCTGCGGCAGCGTGAAGGAACGGCTGAAAGAGTAATAGTTAAATTCCCTGCGCATTACTTTTTCATCTTTCTGCTCCTGCTTTTCTTCTTTTTCCGATGAAACAGTCAGCACGTTGTTTTCCAGGTTGATCTTGAAATCCTCCTTGTTCAGTCCGGGTGCTGCTATTTCAATCCGGAAATCCTCCTTGCCTTCAATTATATTAACCGCAGGCAGGGTATACCTGGTCTCGTTTTCCATGAACCGCGGGAAAAGTTCTCCGTTGAAAAATTCATCAACCAGATTCGGCCAGGTGCTTCTTGTTCTCAATGAAGGTAACATGGTTAATTCCTCCTATATTTAGTTAGACATTGGTTATTAAAAACTACAACAGCATATTTTCAAATTCAATACCAAACATAAAAAACAGACATAATGGCATATATATGTCAAATAATCGGTCAATATGGCATCTGTTATAGGCTAATACCCTACGACCTTTGACCTTCCTTAAAAGTTATTATATTTGATCTAATAAATCCCTCCCCATGAAACTTCATGTGCTTTTCCTGTTTTTGCTGATGACAAGTTTCAGAGTGGTTTCAGGTCAGGCCTACTTCCAGCAGGAAGTAAATTATACCATTTCAGTGACGCTGAATGATACAAAGCACTCTCTGAAAGGATTTGAAACCATACAATACATCAACAACTCCCCGGTTACCCTGAAATATCTTTATTTTCACCTTTGGCCGAATGCCTATAAGGACCGGTCCACCGCATTTGCCCTGCAACAGATCGCAAGCGGCAGCGTGGGGTTTTATTATGCCAGGGAGGAGGACAGAGGCTATATCGATTCCCTGGAATTCAGGGTTGATCATAAGATCATCAACTGGATACCGGATGATTTTCATATAGACATTTGCAGGCTTATCCTGAATGACCCTTTGGCACCGGGTGACACCATTGTTATAACCACGCCGTTTTATGTAAAGATCCCCGGATCATTTTCACGGTTTGGCCATGTTGGTCAGTCTTACCAGATATCCCAGTGGTACCCGAAACCGGCGGTATATGACCAGCATGGCTGGAATCAAATGCCTTATCTTGAACAGGGAGAATTTTATTCCGAGTTTGGTTCATTTGATGTTTCCATCACACTACCCAGGAACTATGTTGTGGGAGCGACAGGTAACCTGGAGACAATCGAGGAATTGGACTGGCTTGAGCGAAAGACAACAGACTCCACCATGGTGCAGAATTTCCCTGCATCGGATAAGATATTAAAAACCATCCGGTATACCGAAAAAAACATTCATGATTTTGCATGGTTTGCAGATAAGCGCTACCGGGTCAGCAAGGGTGAAGTCATGCTGCCCGGCAATCAAAAAGTGACCACCTGGGCCATGTATACTGACAAACAGGCCGGGTTGTGGAAAAATGCCATTGAATATATCAATGATGCTTTGAAGTATTATTCCCGGTGGTACGGGAATTATCCCTACAGCAATTGCAGTGCAGTGTATGGTTCCCTTCAGTCCGGAGGCGCAATGGAATATCCTACAATAACGGTAGTGGGTGATGCAAGCACACCAACTATGCTGGAGGAATTTATCATGCACGAGGTGGGACACAACTGGTTTTATGGGATCCTTGGTTTTAATGAGCGGCGATATCCTTACCTCGATGAAGGGATCAACTCCTTCAGTGAATTCCGCTACCTGCATACCAAATATCCCGGACTGAAGCTCTATAAAATGTTCCTGAACAATGAGTCCCTGGCCCGGAAACTGAATATCCACAAGCAACTACATGGTTACTATTATGAATATTCATTCCTGCTGTCTGCCAGGAATAACCTGGATCAGCCTTTGAACCTGCCAAGCGGGGACTACAGCACCATGAATTACGGGCTGGTGGTGTATGACAAAGCTGCACTATCTTTTAGCTACCTGATGGAATATCTGGGAGAAGAAAAGTTCAACCAGATCATGCAACAGTTTTATCAGAAATGGCAATTCAAACATCCTGGTCCCGAGGAGCTGGAGCAGGCATTTCGATTGGGCTGCAAGGAGGACCTGACCTGGTTCTTTAATGACCTGCTTGCTACTACGCGAAAATTAGATTATGCCATCACCCGGACAAGACCCGACGGTGTTTTGGTGAAAAATGCAGGAGCTGTTGCCTCGCCTGTATTATTGACTGCCGTTAGGAATGGCAGTGAAGATCAATCGCATTGGTATCCCGGTTTTACGGGGAAACAATGGCTCCCCTTATCCCTGCAATCCGCTGACAAGGTGGTTCTTTTTGATTCCATCTGGCTTCCGGAGATCAGGCAGAAAAACAATACGCGCAGAACGCACGGCCCAGTAAAATGGGTGGAGCCGGTGAATATACACCCCTTTCAGATCCTGGAAAATCCGGAAAGAACTTCCATAGGGATTATGCCTGCACTTGGCTGGAATAACTATAACAAAACACTGGTAGGGTTCTTACTTTACAGTCCCGTTATACCTCAGCAATTATTGGAATATCAATTTGTTCCAATGTTTGGACTTGGAAACCACGATATTGCCGGGATGGGCAGGATCTCGTTCAACTTTTACCCAGGTTCATCCATCTTTCGGGCTATTCAGTTGAGTGCGGATGCCCGGCGTTTCGGATACGGGATTGAAAACGGGGCCAGCTATAACAAGGCCAGAGGGGAGGTCCTTTTTACTTTCAGAAATGCTGATGCAAGGAGCCAGGCAAGTAAAACGCTCAGATTTGGGCTGACCGGCACATCGGGGGTGGCAACCCTCCACACTGACCGGTTGCTGGATATCTACTTTCTTACCATGGATGCCAACTATGCCAATCACAATATTTTGAATCCATACAGGATAAATTTAAATGCTGAGGTTAATAAGGACTATTCCAGATCGTCACTGGAATTGAATTACGGGCATTCCATGAAGTACGCGCGGGATGCTTTGCATATCCGGTTATTTGTATCGGGATTCCTCAGCAGGGGAAGCAATTTTAGTGATGTTTATGCCATTCAGCTCAGTGGTTCCTCGGGGATTCATGATTACCGGTATGAACACCTGTTTTTAGGCAGATTTGAAGACATCCAGGATGAAAATCGCCAGATTCTGCTTTCTCAGCAGTTTGTCATGCAGGAGGGAGGTTTTGTCTCCAACAATCCGTTTGCAGTATCTGACAGTTGGCTGGCAACGGTAGGCGCTACACTTCGGGTGCCCAAAACCCCGTTATATGTATTTGCAAATGCCGGCACTTATTCAGGTGCCGGTTCAACCACCTGGAATATTTCGGAGGATGACATCATTTACTCCGAAAACATGGCATATGAAATAGGTGCAATGGTGAATCTCGGAAATCTCATTAAGATCTATTTTCCGCTCCTGACCTCGGGAGATATTTCCAGGGTGAATGAATCCCTTACCGGGAACTACTGGCAGACGATCCGTTACATCATTGATTTCAATGTGATCAATCCGTTCAAACTGAAGAACCGGATTTTTTAACGCACAACAGGTAAATAGGATGCACTGTTACCGGCTTCCGTTCGTAAGCCATTGCAGGAATTTCTCCACACCCGGATCATAGGTGTAATATTCTTTCGTCAGATCGTTCCCGTTGCCATCCACAATGGCATAAAGTGGAAGTGCATTGGAATTGAACCGTGAAATCTGAAAGTCCTGGTTCTTTTTTCCGATGGTATTTTTCACCCTGCCATCGACTGAGGATGTGATCCATTCGTTTTCAGGCAGCCTGGTTTTATCATCGGTGTAGAGGGCCACAACGATGAATTCATCCTGAAGCTTTTTAAGTACCCTTGGATCCGACCAGACCTCACTGTACATCTTCTTGCAATTGGAACAGGTGTGGCCAACGAAGTCTACCAGTACTGGCTTGTTCAATTCGCGGGCACAGGCAAGGGCTTCCTGATAGTCGAAGTACCCCTGCAGACCATGGGGGAGTGTGAGAAAGTCAGCATATTTAGGGGTATTGCACAGGCCGCTGGGAGCAGATCCATTTGTCTGCGCCCTACTGGCAGTCCCCGCCGGCTGTCCGGCAACTGCAGCCGTGGTATTGGCAGAGGGGGGTAGTATGGTGGAGAGTCCCCTCAGTTCGTTTCCAAAAAGTCCGGTAAACAGGTAAAGGGCGAATGAAAGGCTGGCCACGGCAAAAATAAACCTGGGTACGCCAATATGGGGAAGGTCGCTGTCATGGGCAAACCTGATCTTCCCCAGCATGTAGACGCCCAGTAGTGCAAATATCACAATCCAGATGCTGAGGAACAGTGTACGGCTGATCAGATGCAGGTGATAGGACTGGTCGATCTTGCCCAGGAAGTACAGGGAAAATGCCAGCATGATAAATGCAAAGAACACCTTAACGGCATTCAGCCAGCTTCCTGATTTCGGGAGTCCCTGCAGCCAGGAAGGAAAGACTGCGAAAAGCGTAAATGGAAGTGCAAATACCAGGGAGAAGCCTGCCATTCCGATAACAGGTTCGAGGACCTGGCCCTGTGAGGCTTTAATAAGCAGCGAGGCCACAATAGGGCCCGTGCAGGAAAAGGACAGTACAGCCATGGCCACGGCCATGAAAAATGCTCCGAGATATCCTCCCTTGTCGGCCTGCCTGTCCACTTTATTGGCTAGTCCTGAAGGCAGCATGATCTCAAACATGCCGAAGAAAGACGCTGATAAAAGCATAAAAACCATGAAGAATATCAGATTGGTAAGCCAGTGCGTTGTAAAATTGTTGACAGCATTTGGATTTTTAAATACGGCCACCAAAACTCCGATAAATGTATAAAGGAATACAATGGACAGACCAAAAACCAGTGCTTCGGAGATGGCCCGTGCTCTTGTCTTGTTGCCACGCAGGAAAAAGGAAACCGTCATGGGGATCATGGGATATACGCACGGGGTAAGCAATCCGCCAAGACCGGCCAGCAGGGATAGGAGGAATACACCGAGCAGGGATTTCCTGCTGGCAGCAGTTGTATCTGCAGCGGCAGTAGAAACAGCAGTTGCAGCAGAATCATTTGGAACATCAGCCGGTGACTGTCCTGTTACTGAGGTCCCAGTTAAGGTTACTCCTGCCGCTGCTCCTGTATCCTTTCCCTTCAGCCGGAACGTAAAATCCTGATCCCCCAGCACGCACTGCATGTCGCTGCAGGTCATATAATCCAGCATACCTGTAATAATGATGCTGTCGGTCTGCAGCCTTTTGACACGCTGGGTGAAGGTAACCTTGTTGCTGTGCAGTTCAAGCTTCATGTTGAAGATCTTATCGTCAACAACTTCCGGTTCAGGTGACTGGGTGGGTTTACCTGCAAGGGCAAAGCCTTTAATATCCTGAAAACTGATGGTGGTAGGGATAGGTCCTCCTTCGGGTATATTGAGGCCATACATATGCCAGGGGCTTTTGATGACAGCAGTGAAAACCAGATCTGTATGATCTTTGTCCACATCCCTGGTGGAGAGGGTCCATTTTACCGGTTTGATAACCTGCGGGTCCGCAAACTGAAAGATAAACGCTATAGCCAGAAAAGAAAGTATGATACGCTTCATTGGTATTGTGTAATAATTTATGCAAATTTAAATTAAATTAAATTCATATGAGAACACTGGAATCACTTGAAAAGTTCAGGATCGGGCCTGAAGCCTCTTCAGGCAAAAGAATTCTGTCGGTTGATGCGTTACGTGGCTTCGATATGTTCTGGATTATGGGTGGTGAGGTGATCTTCAAAAGCCTTGATAAGATATTCCACAGTCCTGCTACCTCATTTATCAATATTCAACTCGATCATGTGGATTGGCTGGGTTTCAGGTTTTATGACATTATCATGCCACTTTTTGTCTGGCTTGCAGGTGTATCTATCCCGTTCTCATTTGCCAGGCGGCTTGGGACTTCCCGTTCAAAGGCTGACCTGTGGCCGCATATCATCAAACGTATCATCATCCTGTGGATTTTGGGAATGGCTGTTCAGGGCAATCTGCTCGGGTATGATTTTTCCGGGATCAAGTTTTACAGCAATACGCTTCAGTCGATTGCCGCAGGTTACCTGATTGCCTCGGTGTTTGTTTTGTATATTGGGGTAAGGGCACAGTTACTGGCGACCCTGGGTCTCATGCTGGTTTATTGGTTTGTTATGGCATTGATCCCGATTCCCGGTCTGGGTGCCGGTTTATACAATCCGCATGAAAACATGGCACTGTATATCGACAAGTTGGTTCTGGGTAATTTCCAGGATGGCACCACCTATACCTGGATACTGAGCAGCCTTAATTTCGGCGCCACTGCCATGTTGGGTGTTTTTGCGGGTTACGTGCTTAAGGCAGAGGGTTCAGGAATGCGCAAGGTATGGCAGCTGACTGTCATGGGGATCGGACTGATCGTTCTGGGTAGGCTCTGGCATCCGTTTCACCCGATCATCAAGCACATCTGGACCGGATCCTTTGTACTTTTTGCCGGAGGTATCTGTTCCCTTTCATTAGCCCTTTTTTACCTGGTTGTTGATGAGATGAAGCTTCAGGGCTGGGCCAGGGCATTTGTAATAATCGGTTCAAATTCCATAGTTGCTTATACCGCCTGGCACCTGTTCGATTTCGGGCTGGTTGCAGAGGTATTCACAGGGGGATTACAAGCCGTTACAGGCAATTGGTACGACCTGATCAGGTCAGTCGGCGCATTTCTGGTGATCTTCCTGATACTGCGGTATATGTACCGGAACAAGATATTTATTAAGGTATAAGATTGATTCTGATGCTAATGGAAGATTCCGGAAAACCTGATGGGCATCTTCAAGCAGCATAAGAATCAAGAAACGATCTCCTCCCCGTTTGCACCAAAGATATGGTATTCCAGGAAATCGTAGGATGATATGGCCACGATCCTGATCCGGGTTTTATATTTGAACCGCCATTTCATATACTGTGGTACTACCCCCTTTTTCAGATAGGCAGCCACATAAGGATGAAGTTTGATGATGACCAGATTATGTTTTTCTTTCTGAAGTATGGTTTCGATCTGGTTTTCGATCTTATCGACAAACAGAATGCTTGGAGAGATCTCACCTGAACCGTTGCAGGTGGGACATTTCTCAGTGGTGCTGATGTGCATTTCGGGCCTGACGCGCTGGCGTGTGATCTGCATCAGCCCGAATTTGCTGAGCGGGAGTATGCTGTGCTTGGCACGGTCGTTTTCCATGGACTGCTTGATCTTCTCGTTGACCTTTTGCTTGTGGTCACTCGATTGCATGTCAATGAAATCAATAACGATAATGCCGCCCATATCACGCAGCCTGAGCTGCCGTGCAATTTCCTCAGCAGCAGACAGGTTGGTCTCAAATGCGTTGGTCTCCTGGTTGGAGACTGTTTTTGAGCGGTTGCCGCTGTTTACGTCGATTACATGAAGTGCTTCGGTATGCTCAATGATCAGATAGGCGCCGTTCTTAAACGAAACGGTCTTGCCAAAAGCTGACTTGATTTGTTTTTCAATGCCGTAATGCTCAAAGATGGGAATGTCACCTTTGTGCAGTTTGACGATCTTTTCCTTTTCAGGGGCAATGGTGCTGATGTATTCCTTGATTTCCCTGAAGATGGTCTCATCATCAACGGTTATGCTGTTGAAGGATACATTCAGGATATCCCGCAATATGGCAGAGGTCCTGTTTATCTCACCGATAAACAGGTGCGGGGGTTTTATGCCTTTCAGGTTATCAAAGGCATTTTCCCATTTTCGTATCAGGCCTTTCAGCTCGGTATCGAGGTCCTTTACCTTTTTGCCTTCGGCGACTGTACGGACAATGATCCCGTAATTATGCGGTTTAATACTTTGAATAAGGGTTTTAAGCCGGTTTCTCTCTTCGGCTGACTGTATTTTCTGCGAAACAGAAACCTTGTCGTGAAACGGCATCAGTACCAGGTTTCTACCGGCGATGGATATTTCTGATGTCAGACGTGGTCCCTTGGTTGAAATGGGCTCCTTGGCAATTTGTACCATAACCAATTGACCCTGAGCCAGTACGTCAGTTATTGTCCCTTCTTTGTCGATGTCACGCTCACGTTTGAATTTTTGGAAGGAAGGAATCTTGCCCCTTTTGTTGACACAACCATCGAGGTAACGGTGTAAAGATCTGACCTGGGGACCCAGATCCAGGTAATGCAGGAATGCATCCTTTTCATAGCCGACATCAACAAAGGCAGCATTAAGTCCCGGCATCAGCTTTTTTACCTTACCCAGGTAAATATCACCTACAGCAAATTTTGGGTTGCTTTTTTCCTTATTTAATTCGACTAACTTTTTATCCTCTAAAAGAGCAATACTAACATCACTGGTGGATGTATCAATAATCAATTCTTTGCTCACATTTCCTCGTTATTATGACGAACGAATATTTTTGAAAGCTGCATGATCGCCATTAAATAAACATAATAAACCTAAAGTGAAACTGGTTCAACTTTAGGTTTATTTATGCTTATGATGAATTAGTTACAGACTATCTGTTCTTCTTCTTATGCCTGTTCTTCCGCAAACGCTTTTTACGTTTGTGGGTAGCCATTTTATGTCTCTTACGCTTCTTTCCGCTTGGCATTTCCTGTTAATTTATAGGGACAATTTATTTAACGTTTGCTTTAACCTTGTTCACAAAGGTTTTTGCAGGTTTAAACGAAGGGATATTATGGGCCGGAATGATGAGTGTGGTATTCTTGGAAATATTCCTGGCCGTTTTCTTTGCCCTTTTCTTAATAATGAAACTACCGAATCCTCTCAGGTAAACGTTCTTGTTTACTACTAGAGAGTCTTTTACAGCTTCCATAAAAGCTTCTACCGTCTTCTGGACAGTGATTTTCTCAATCCCGGTGTTTTTTGAGATTTCGTTTACAATATCCGCTTTCGTCATTGTTAAAATTCTTTAATTATCAATAAATTAGATGTTTTCAAAAATCTGAGTTGCAAATATAAAGCATTTCCTTCGATAAATAAAATAGTAAACCATTAATTTTGACAATCTTTTAATATTATTTATTCCAAAAGAACCGATGTTGGTTTCAAAAATCCTTGAAAAATGGTACCTGGAGAACCGGAGAGATCTACCATGGCGAAGATCGGATTCCCCTTATCACATTTGGCTTTCCGAAATTATTCTTCAGCAAACGCGTGTTGCTCAAGGAACTGATTATTACAACAGGTTTGTAGAGCGGTTTCCCACGGTTACTGACCTGGCAAATGCCCCCATGGATGAAGTGCTGAAGCTCTGGCAGGGTTTGGGTTATTATACCAGGGCACGGAATCTGCATGAAACTGCCAGGAAGGTGGTAAACGACCATGGTGGCATTTTCCCTCGGAAACACGAGGAATTGGCAAAGCTCAAGGGAGTTGGGACTTATACCGCTGCAGCCATAGCATCCATAGCATTCGGGGAACCTGTTGCTTTGGTGGATGGCAATGTATACAGGGTATTGTCAAGATTGTACGGCATTCATGATCCGATTGACTCACCCTACGGAAAGCGTGTCTTTAAAGAGAAGGCTGAAGAGATCCTGAATCGTGAAAGACCGGATATTCATAACCAGGCGCTGATGGAATTCGGGGCATTGATCTGCCTGCCCAGAAACCCGGATTGCCGTCATTGCGTGCTGTCACATCTCTGCAAAGCCAATTGTGAGGGCAAAACCAACGTCCTCCCGGTAAAAGAAGGCAAGGTGAAAACAAAGGCACGTTTTTTCAATTATCTGTTTATTCGGCACAAGGGTTATACTTATCTGAACAAAAGGCTGGGCAACGATATCTGGAATTCACTCTATGAGTTTCCACTGATCGAATCTGAAACACCGGTTGATTATGAAACGCTTACATCAATGCCTGCCTGGAAGGTCATTTTCGGAAAAACTCAGCCTGAAGCGGATTTCCACCCCAGAACTTACAGGCATCAGCTGACACATCAAACCCTTCATTGCAGCTTTTATCAGATCAGGATCAACCGGGAACCCGATCGTGGTGCCTTCCGTTACCAGCAGATTCCGCTTGAAGGCTTAGCGGAATATGCCGTACCGAGGGTGATTGACAAATATCTGGCCGATTTGCATCAGGAAGGAATACTTTAAAGGTGAAATCATAATTTTTTATAATTTTACCCGAATTTAAATACCAATCCTATGTCGGTTAACAAAGTCATTTTGGTGGGTCATGTCGGTCAGGACCCTGAAGTTCGTTATTTGGATAATAATACACCTGTATGCACGCTGAGGATGGCAACAAGTGACGTTTATAAAAATAAAAGCGGGGAACGGGTTACTACAACAGAATGGCACAGTGTTGTTCTGTGGAGAGGGCTTGCCGAGGTGGCAGAAAAGTATGTTAAAAAAGGAAGCCAGATCTATATTGAGGGGAAGATCCGCACACGGTCATGGGAGGACAAGGATAAAAACAAAAGGTATGCTACCGAGATAGTTGCCGACGTAATGCAACTCCTGGGTAAGAGAGCTGATGAACCGGGTGCATCTGCAGTGCAGGCTCAGCCTATGGATCAGCATCCGGCAGATAAACCACCAATGGAAGAGCCGGCAGTCGGCGATGACCTGCCCTTTTAGTTTATGCATTGATTAACCAATTGATAGCTGAATTGGACGAAGAACCCTATCACCAGGCAACAATAGGATCAGTGTTTGATTTTACGGTAAACTCATTTAACCTGAGCCTGTTGGCGGCTCTAATCGCGATTCTGGTACTCCTGGTACTTTCTGCCTTGGTTTCAGGTGCTGAAGCAGCTTTTTTCTCATTATCCCCGACTGAACTAAGTTCAATCAAATCTACAAGATCAAAATCCAACCTGATCATCGAAAAGCTTTTGAGCATGCCCGAAAAGTTGCTGGCAACCATCCTGGTCACCAACAACCTGGTAAATATTGGTATTATTGTCATTTCCGCCTACTTCAGCAATTCACTTTTCGATTTTACCAATGCCCCGATCATGGGCTTTATCATTGAGGTAGTATCCATTACTTTCTTGATTGTTTTCTTTGGTGAAATATTGCCTAAAATTTATGCCATCCGTTATTCGGAGAAGGTAGCCAGGTTTATGGCTGCACCGCTTGAAGTGATTGAAAAGGTTTGCAGGCCGCTGAATTTTTTGCTGATCAATACCACCGCCCGGATTCAGCAAAAGTTTTCACACCAGGGGAAACAGATATCCATTGATGACCTGTCAGATGCCCTTGATCTTACGCAACAGGGGATCACCGAGGAGAAAAAAATACTGGAGGGTATTGTCAAGTTAGGGAATATGGATGTTCAGGAAATCATGACGCCCCGGGTGGACATCATTGGTGTATCCATACAGACGCGTTTTAAAAAACTTATCAAGCTTATCGTGGATTCGGGCTATTCGCGTATTCCTGTTTACAACCAGGATCTTGACAACATCAAAGGTATTCTTTACATCAAAGATCTTTTACCCTTTCTCGGCAAGCCCGATTCCTTCAACTGGCAGTCGATCATGCGTCCGCCCTATTATGTTCCGGAAACCAAAATGATAAATGATCTGCTGAAGGAATTTCAGACAACAAAGATACACATGGCCGTTGTAATAGATGAATACGGAGGGACCTCCGGCATTATTACCCTCGAAGACATATTGGAGGAAATTGTCGGAGAGATCACTGATGAATCAGACAATGATGAGATATTCTACGTAAAGCTGGATGAAGAAAACTATCTTTTCGAAGCCAAAGTGTTGCTGAATGATTTTTTCAAGGTCATCCGGGCGGACGAGGAAATCTTCAACGATGTGAAAGGTGAGGCAGAAACATTGGCAGGGCTAATCCTTGAACTGAAAGGTGAGTTGCCGAAAAAGAATGAAGTGATTTCCTGCAAGGGATTTGACTTCACTGTTAAATCGGTTGACCAGCGTCGAATTAAACAAATTCAGGTGACCCTCAAAGACACAAGCAGGCATGAAAATTAACAACAGAAGTTTCTTCAGGCAACGTTGCCTTGCATACCTTTCGGCTCTGACTTTGCTCATCATGGCTTTTGCCGCGTGCACCAGGGCTTACACTCCCAAGCCCAGGAGTTATTTCAGAATCGATTTTCCCGAAAAGAAGTACATCCTTTACCAGTCCGATTGCAGTTACAGCTTTGAAGTCCCCGTTTATGCCAAAGTAGATCCCTATCGGGGTAACCATCCGGAACCCTGCTGGCTGAATATCGATTTTCCGGATTACAAAGGAACCATTCATTTAACCTACAAGGAGTTGCAAGATAATCTCGACATGCTTGTCGAGGATATCCATACTATTGCCTATAAACATATCATTAAGGCTGATGATATCATTGAACAACCTTTTTCTTTTCCCGAACGAAAAGTATACGGGATTATATATGATATCAAGGGGAACACCGCCTCATCATTTAACTTTTATGCTACCGACAGCAGCCGTAATTTTCTGAGTGGCGCTTTGTACTTCAATGTTATCCCGAACAAGGATTCTCTCGCACCGGTTGTCAGTTTCTTTTCTGCCGATATCGAACACCTCATTGAGACCCTGAACTGGAAGTAACCCATTAACACAAACACACCATGGCTATAGTATTAAATGAGCATTTGGATAACGGTTGCCACCTGGGAATCTGGAAAATTACCGAAGATTATAATACATTGCTTTCGAAGATCACGCTGAGCCGTGAGGAACTTGAATCGCTGGAGCGGTTCACGCATATGCCCCGTAAAATAGAATGGCTGAGTGTAAGGGTTTTGTTGAGCGAAATGACGGACAAGGAGTTATCCATATATTATAATGGCAACAGAAAGCCTTTTATTAAAGGCAATACACACTTCATCAGCATTTCACATTCCCGCGACCTGACGGCGATTATCCTGAACCGGCAGAAGAAAGTGGGTATCGATCTGGAATACATGTCGCACCGGATCAGTAGTATCGAACATAAATTCATCAATGAGAACGATGTGATCACGCAGGATAAGGAGCATAAAAAATACCACCTTTACATTCATTGGTGCGCCAAAGAAGCGCTATACAAGATTTGTGACAAGCAGGATATTAATTTCAAGGATAATCTGACGATCGAAGCATTTGAACCCCTGGATAAAGGAGTGATTCAGGGTCGTGTGCACAACCGTTCCAGAAATGAACTTTTTGATCTGAATTATTTCAGCCTGGGAAATTATGTGGTGGTCTGGTGTTGCAAATAACAGGAGTAGTATTGAAAAGCTGAATGCCCATGAGTGCGGAAATTTACAAATCTTTTTTTACCGGGGAGCGCAAAGTCTTCTTCCTGCTGGTTGACCCGGAGAAATGCCGGGGAGATTTATTGAAAAGGACTGCAGAAATGGCCTCCAGGGCTGGCGTTGATGTTATCCTTGCAGGTGGCAGTCTGACTTCCTTACCCATCGATGAGACCATTATCACAATTAAAAGTATTACAAATATCCCGGTAGTGTTGTTTCCTGGCAATTTGCTGCAACTGAGCACCAGGGCCGACGGTATTCTGCTGATGTCTTTGCTGTCGGGCCGTAATCCTGAATATCTTATAGGGAACCACGTGCTTGCCTCACAGTTTATCAAACGATCGGGATTGGAAATCATTCCTACCGGATACATCCTGATAGACGGCCATCATTTATCATCTGTGGAATACATCAGTAATACCAGACCGATACCCTCCGATAAACCGGATATAATTGTTGCCACTGCACTGGCCGGAGAGCAGCTTGGACTGAAAATGATTTACCTCGAAGCCGGAAGCGGGGCCCATGACCGGGTGAAAGAAGAAATTGTAATGCAGGTGAAGGAGAATATCACCATACCCCTGGTAGTAGGGGGCGGCATCAGAACTCCCGGAGACATCCGGAACCTTTATAAGGCCGGGGTTAACGGCGTTGTCGTAGGAACAACCGTTGAGGAAGATTACAGGATACTGCCGTCCCTGACCGCAATCAGGAATGAATTTCAATTGATGTAAATAAATCACGCATTCATCAACACTACTTTCCTGTTCGTTGAATAAAGCGAACATCCCTCCCTGGTCTGCGTATCATCCTACACAGAACAGAAACAGACAGTAATTCGGAAACACTCAGAAATTAGCATAAAGATTTGCCCAAGTTGGTTTAGTTAGTAGTTTTGTTTAATGTGAAAAAGGCCGTCAGAGGACGGTCTTTTTTATTTACTATGGTTTATTGGCTATCTTTGCCGGGTAATTACCATTTTCCCATATGGCAGTATCCGAAAAAGTCAGGATTGATAAATGGCTTTGGGCGGTAAGGGTGTTTAAAACCCGCAGCATGGCCGCGGAAGCCTGCAAGAAAGGCAGGATCATAATTAATGGATCAGAAGTTAAACCATCGCACGAAGTAAAGACGGGAGAAATCATTTTTGTCCGTAAACTTCCGGTAATTTATACACTGAAGGTTAAGGAATTGGTTCATAATCGCTTACCGGCACATCGCGTGGTGGAATTTGTTGAGGATCTTACATCCCCTGAGGAAGTGGATAAGCTGAAAATAAAAGATACTGCCTTCTTCACACGTGACAGGGGAGCCGGAAGACCGACAAAGAAAGAGAGAAGGTTGTTGGATAATATTTTTGATAAACACTAGTGACAATTGAGATGCTGATCGCGCAGGAAAAACGGAAAACAAATATTGCAGAATACATCTTGTATATGTGGCAGGTGGAAGACCTGATCCGTGCCCATCAGTTCAACATCGACCTGATCGAAGAGAACCTTATTTCACAGTATTCCCAGCCGGCAAAGATCAAGAATGAAGTGCGCGATTGGTATGCCAACCTGTTGTTGATGATGTACCGCGAAGGAATCAGGGAAAGGGGGCATTTAAGTATACTGAAAACCCTGGTGGCCGAGATGACAGATCTGCATATCCGCCTGCTAAACAATGACGAGGAGAGACAATACCAGGAGATAGCCCGGAAAGCATCGGACTACATTGAAGAATTCAGGAATAAAACCCTCAATCCGGATGCAGGTGACATAGAGACATGCCTGAATGCGTTATATGGATTGCTTCTGCTGCGCCTGAAAAAGCAATCGGTGAGCCGGGAAACGGAAGTTGCCATGGCTTCTTTCAGCAGGCTGCTCGCGATCTTGTCACAGATCTTCTTGCAGGTGGAGAGGGGGGAGCGGGAGTTATAGGTACTGTTACTCCGGAAGTTGATCCTTAACAACCTCTTCCTCCCTGATCCGGTCGGATAACAACCTGTAATACTCATCGGCATCTTTCTCCTCGAACTCGGTGTGTGACCGGGCAGCCCACTTTTTTGCCTCTTCCAGATCACCCAGTACTTCGTAAGCAACGGCAATATTGTAGGCAGCCCTGCCGGCATCCTTCCGGTTGCCCTTTTCCACCACTTCAAGCCACGAATTGATAGCACCCTGCCAGTCTGCAACTTCCGAGTATCTGACCCCGTCACCCAGCTCCTTTTTGGGCTTATCAAAGAAATACCGGGTAACCCTGTAATAAGTAGGAGTAATTCGCTGTCCGTACACCAGACCGGCGTCAAAACTTGCCTGGTTAATGGCTTCAACTTTGTCAAGCAACTGATTCATGGCAGCCTGTAAGGTATTTGCCTGAGCGTCAAAATTGAGCCGGTGGGTTGTATGATATTCGTCGAGTATTACCCTGTTAGCCGCATCATACAGCCGGATGCCTATGTTGATAACGGCAACACCGGTTGCCTTAAATTCGAGTCTGGTAGAAATGTTACCCTGGTCATCCTTCACATCAATCCTGACCGGCATGTTCGAAAGCAGAAAATCCGTATCAAAGATCTCAACTGAAAACAGGGCATCCGTCTGGTATTTGTTACAGATATCGGAGACCGTATTCCAGTCGAGTGGTTCAGGAAAGGTTGTCTTGGTGCCATTGCTGGTATACCTTTCAGCTGTTCGGACCAGCTGAAAACGGTTCATGCCGGAACAGGCATCAATAAACCCTTCTGCAACCTGAAGAACAGCCTGCTCATCCTGCCTGAAAAACTCACCTGTAACAACCTGTTCAAGGTTATTCTGGGAATTATCCTCTTGCTTTGTCCTGTCAAGTAAGGCGATTGTCCTTATATTTTCAGGCATAACAAGCTCTGAAGGCCTGATAAGGGTGAGCTTAACCCAGGCGGAACTGCTGCACAGCACCATGACAATGACAGCTGCTCCTGTAAGATATATCCTTTTCATACATTCATTTTTTTTGTATACGTGAAAATGTAATTTTATTTACATTCCCGGTTGGGAATTTGATTTTGAAAATTTTGTGTTATTTTTGTCGCACTACTATATGATGGGCATTTAGCTCAGTTGGTTTAGAGCATTACCTTGACAGGGTAGGGGTCACTGGTTCGAATCCAGTAATGCCCACATCATTCTTATCCGTTCTTAGTCGGATTTCTTTTCTGGAATTATCTTAAACATTCCTTGTCATGCGTTGGAAGGGCCGTGAAAAAAGCAGCAACGTTGAAGACCGACGTGGTATGAGTTCCGGCAAGATGATTGCAGGTGGCAGCATCGGAACATTGGCCATTGTCATCATTGTATGGTTACTTGGCGGGAATCCTGCCGAGATCATGAACAACCTGCAGTCAGAGGGTACCGAGGGTGCTGCTGATCCGGCGGTTGTCCAGGCTGAAGAGGAACTGGCTGATTTTGCGTCAGTTGTATTAAAGGATACGGAAGATATCTGGAATGATATTTTTGCACAGGACGGACGCTCCTATCGGGAACCCACACTGGTCTTGTTCAGCAATTCGGTTGAATCGGCCTGCGGGTATTCATCCTCCGCCACCGGTCCGTTTTACTGTCCCGGAGACGAAAAGGTATACATTGATCTGTCATTTCTGGCGGATCTGCAGCAGAAGCTTGATGCAGAAGGTGATTTTGCCATGGCCTATATCATTGCGCATGAAGTTGGTCATCATGTACAGAAGCAGCTTGGGATAACCGACGAATTGAACAACATGCGCGGCAGGGTATCAGAAGCTGAGTACAACCGGAATCTGGTAAGGCTTGAACTGCAGGCCGATTTTATGGCAGGCGTATGGGCACACTATGCCGACAGAACAAAGAACGTGCTGGAGGAGGGGGATCTTGAAGAAGCCATGAATGCCGCCACGGCAGTTGGTGACGACCGTATCCAGATGCAATCGCAGGGCTATGTTGTACCTGATGCATTTACCCATGGCACCTCTGAGCAGCGCAAGAGCTGGTTCCTGAAAGGGTACAAAACCGGTGACCTGGAACAGGGAGATACCTTCTCCGCTACCGTCGATTAGCAGCTACTTTCGCGATTGACAGTGACATCAGCCATTTCTTGCAATCCTTAATTGCCAAGGATCCTGTTACCATTCTTTCCCTTATGAACGATCAGCAGCGAGGGAAATTGGCCGAGCGGCAGGTTATACTTTTCCTCAAGTACCTTCCAATTAGTTTCTGAAACCATCACCAGGTCTACTGACCGGAGAAAAGCAGGCTGCAACAGGCTACCTGTAACAGGTACAATAGGTATACCCGAGTTGTTAAAGGCATCTGCGCTGTCTTTGTTCTCGAGACCGCGGTGGTAAGCATAAAACTTCCTGCCACTGCTATGATTCAGCATGCGGGCATAATCAAAAAGGTACTCGTCACCATTGCCGAAATACACAATTAAAACCGATTGGATTTCATTAAAACTCCGTTCGTTAAAAATCAGCACATCACAAACTGCTTCATGGATGATCCGTTTGAGAATACCGCCCAGGATATCCGTACTGAAGACTGATCTGGCACTCCCCACAATGAGAAAATCAGGCTTTTCTGATTTGCAGTTCTTCAGGATCTCACCATGTATGTCATTGGTATTGCGGTATAGGGTACTCAGGGAGAGCCCGTTTTTTTCAGCATAACGACGTACCGGTGTGAAGCTTTCCTTTTCGAAAACAATGGCATCATCGGGCGAAAGATCGGTTCGCGGTGAAATGTGCAAAGCGGTGAAAACAGTATCACAGGCTTTTGCAGAGATCAGCTGATGGGTAAGGTTTAGCAAGGTTCCTCCCATCTTGGGATTGGCAAAAGAAAGCATGATCTTGTATTTCTTATCGCGTAAGATCTGGGATTCTCTTTTTGGACGAAAGGCATCAATCAGGTTTAATCCCGGACCGGTCAGCAAAGTGGTCGCCAGGGCCATGATCACCAGCATGACAAAAACTTCAGGACTCAGTATACCCAGGTCATAGCCGATGTTCAGGACAATCAGTTCCATCAGGCCTTTTGAGTTCATAAGCACACCCAGGGTAAGCGAATGTTTCCAGTTCAGACCAACGAATCTGGAGGCTATCAGCGTTCCGCCAAATTTTCCGATGATAGCGGTAAGGGTAATGATGATACAAACAGACCAGAGGTGCCACGAATTGAGAAGCCCAATCTCCGTACGGAGTCCTGTTGAAACGAAAAACAGCGGCAACAGGATGACAAGAGAAACATCCTCTATTTTTTCTGTAAATACCCGTTTGAAGCTCAGGTTCTCCGGCATTACCACGCCAGCCATAAAAGCCCCGAACAAAGCGTGTATGCCAAGTGCCTCTGTGATGAGGGATGAAATGAGGATGAGCAGGAAGACGAAAGCAACAATGGGTTTGCCCATTGTTTCACGTGTTGCATACACTCTTCCAAGACGGTACATGAAAGGCTTAACGACGGAGAACATCAGAAAGATATAAACAACAGAAAGACCAATGGTCAGAAAGGAGTGACTGATACCTCCTGATTTCACAATGGCAATAACGACAGCCAGAATACACCAGGCAACGACATCACCGATAGCTGCAACCGTGATGGCCATAATACCTACCGGTTTTCTGGTAAGTTTACGCTCCTGGACTATCCGTGCCAGGATAGGGAATGCCGTAATACACATGGTTGTTCCCATGAAAAGGGCAAAGGAGCTGAAATTCACATCTCGGGGGGAGAAATCCCCCTCAAGATAATAGGCCAGAATGATGCCAGAAATAAAAGGTACAACGATACTTACGACACTGATCAGCATGGCCTTATTGGCGGATCGTTTGAATGACTGCGTATCAAGTTCCATTCCGATAATGAACATGAAGAAGATCAGGCCCAGCTGACTGAGTTGCTGGAGTATGCTGATCGAACTTCCGGGGAAAATAAATGCTGATACCCCGGGAGCCAGGGCACCTAAAACAGAAGGACCCAGGAGCAGCCCGGCAACGATTTCCCCGATCACCAGGGGCTGACCGATGATCTGAAAGAGATACCCCATTATCCGTGCAATCACCATGATGATGATCAGTTGCAGGATCAGGATACCGGGCGACTGCAAAAGCTTGTCGGTGAAATGCCGGAGGTCGATCCCGGCCGTGACCACAGTGTCTTTCGTGATACCATCAGGCACGATGCCGGTGCCCATCGCATGAATTCTGCTGAAAGGCAACAGGATAACCAGCAAACCAATAACCAACAGGATAATATGGAGCTGCTGATTCCTTTTCATAGCTGGTTATCTATCCGGTTCCTGAAGGTTGTACCCATGTAAAAAGGTCATATTTCCTGTTCCCTGAATTGTCCTGCAAATCTGGAGAATAATACCAGAACGATAATACCGATGAGCGTGTGGGTTCCCAGCACCAACCACAGATATTCGGTGTGACCGGTCCGTTCAAAATAGTCGTAAATGCGCGACGTATAAATCACCCCGCTCAGGAAACCGCCAATGCCAACGGCAAGAAAATTGGAGCCCATGTACAAACCTGCCTTTTCTTTAAGGGCAATCCAGGCTATATACTCCTGAATGCGCGGAGAAGTTATCATTTCACCGATGGCAAATAAAAAGATCCCGAGGAAGATCCAGGCCGGATTAGTTATTCCGGCCAGACCAAGAAAGCCAAATGCGATACTCAGCACAAAAAGTCCGAAGACGAACGAAGGGATAGTGCGGAAACGTTCGAAGATCCAGGCAACAAATACCTGAAATACCATAATCACCCATCCGGTATGAGAAATGGTTTCACCAAGCACCTTGCGTGTCCCTTCGTAGTCTTTTGACAGGAAATTGGCAATACCTGTTCCGAGTGTGGTTCTGATATCGTTGTATAGCGCTGCACCATCAAGTTGGGTCTCGACATACTTGGAACATAAATTAAAGAATGACCAGAAAGGAAGCCAGAAAAACAATCCCAGAATCACCAGAAAACTGACAAATCTGATATCGGAGAATGTTTCGCCCATGCCCCTGAATTTTTTTGCCAGCGTTTCTCCCTCGAGTGTCCTTTCAGGTTCTTTATAGAAAATCAGGGTTATAAAAAACATTATACCTATGCCAACAGCGGCAGCTATATAAGCATTTTCCCATGAAACGGCTCTCAAGTTACCAAGGATAAGCGGTCCAAAGGATGCCCCAATATTTACCATGGCATAAAAAATTCCAAAACCCACCGTGCGGTTTGTACCATCGGTCACCACCCGTACCGTACCTGATATGAGAGGCTTGAAGATTCCGGCTGCAAATCCTATGCATAGCATTGACAGGGCTATCCCTGAAAATGACCTGGTAAAAATAAGGAGCAAAACAGAAGGAAGATAGGCCAGGTAGGATATTAGAAGAATTTTTTTAAATCCGTATTTGTCGGCAAAGGTGCCCGAGAAGACAGGGACAGTGTAGGAAATGAAAAGAAACAATCCTTGGATTAATCCCAACTGTTCAGTTTTATACCCCAGGGTTGCAAAATAAATGGGGAATCCCATGTAAATGCCATAATAGGCGAATCTCTCAAGAATCTCGACCGTGTTGGCAATCCAGAATACAGGAGGAAATGAAGTACGGTCTTTGGTCATGGACTGGTACAGAGCTTGGTTAGTATTCAGTGAATAAAAGACTGTTTCGCAGGCCGGAAAGATAACAAAAAACTTCGTGAAGCATTACATGAATTACTGGTTATTGTCTTTCACTTCGAGCTTAAATCCTGTATTGTGGATATTGGTAATGGTAACTGACGGATCCCCGGCAAGCAGTTTTCTGAGTTTGGTGATGTAAACATCCATGCTGCGGCCCATAAAGTAGTCATCCTCCCCCCAGATGGTTTTTAAAGCGACCTCCCTGCGCAGAACCTGGTTCATGTTCAGGCAGAGCAGGTGAAGAAGTTCGGCTTCACGTTTAGTAAGGCGCTTGTCACCGGAAGAAGAGGATAGAAGATGATTGGCAAAATCAAAGGAGTACTTCCCTATGATGTATCGGGCCGATCTGGCAGAAATGTCCGGTTTGCCCTGCACCCTTCTCAGAATTGCATGGATTCTGAGTTTGAGTTCCTCGGTGCTGAAAGGTTTGGTGATATAGTCATCTGCACCGATCCTGAATCCCCTGATCTTATCTTCTTTCATGACTTTGGCTGTCATAAAAACAATGGGGATCTCGGAGTCATGTTTCCGTATTTCTTCTGCCACTGTGAAACCGTCAATCATCGGCAGCATGATATCAAGCAAAACGAGGTCATAGGATCCTTTAAAGAATTCATGAAGCCCGTCCTGTCCGTTCTCTTTGTGATTAACCTGATAGTCTGACATTTCCAGGAAATCACTGAGGACAATGCCAAGGTTCTTATCATCTTCCACCAGCAATATCCGTCCCTTTGTCTTTGGCATGAATGGTCAGTATTTGAATTATTGGCTATTCCCGGGTAAATAAACATCGAACCTGCTGCCTTTGTTCAATTCACTTGTTGCTGTAATTTTACCGTTATGGGCCTCCGCCATGGTTCTTGCATAATAAAGGCCCAAACCAAATCCCTTGACATTATGTATGTTGCCGGTGGGTACCCGGTAGAATTTCTCAAAGACATGTTTCAGCGACTCCCGGCTCATGCCAATACCATTGTCAACAAATGAGATAAGGATCCCCTCTTTATAATCGTCGGTAATGACGGTTAATTCGGGAGAATTGCCGGAATATTTGATGGCATTTTCAGTGATGTTGGTAATAATTCCGGTGACATACATCTTATCGGCAAAAATTACCGGATGAGCGGCTTTGAACTGGTAATGGATCTTTACATCCTTGTCGCTCTTTTCAAAACACAGAGCAGGAATCACGGTTTTGAGCAAATCGTGTACATCCAGCTCAACCGGGTTCAGCTTAATATCATGGTAATCCTGCTGGGCAATTTCCAAAACGCGTTCCACCTGTTGCTGCATCCTGGCATTTTCGTCGAATATGATTTTAGAGTAACGCTTTACACGTTCGGGCAGCGATTTTGGTTCCAGGTTCATCAGTACTTCGGCAGCCAGAGCTATGGTTGAAACCGGCGTCTTGAATTCATGCGTGATGTTGTTGATGAAATCATTCTTCATCTCTGTCAGTTTCTTTTGTCTCAGGTATGTAATCACAATCGCCGCCACGCCAAAAGTGATGATGGTCAGAAAGAGAATAGTCAGGCCAAGCCAGATGCCCTGTTCAAAAAAAACGGCCTTGTTCTTTCTGGGGAAGTAAAGGGCGAGATGATAGTAGGCCTCTTTGTAGATGCAACTCAGACAGGCTTTATAGGGCCTGACAGAACTCTTGATCATGGGGAATCCGCGCGATCTGTAAATAACCGAATCGTTGACGGTTTTGACGACAGCATAGCTGTATTGATAATCCAGGCGGTGGTATTCGACATACTTTTTTACCAAAACATCCAGAAGCGCCGTATCAAGCACATCCAGAATGTCGCGCTTTTTTCCGGGAACGGGACAGGACATATTTCTGGGACGGAAGCGGGATGAACTGTCGGAATAATCCTGCAGTTCATTCATGATATCCATCAAGGCATTGTCGGCCCGGTGATCAAATTGCCTTCTTCCGAGGATAATCTCTTCCCGGATCCAGAATGTTTGTGTGACAACTAAACCTAACAGGGCGAGTGATGAAACCAAAAGAATAATCTTGACAGTAATCGGGCGCATAAATATGGATAAGATTTGCAAAGCTAACATTAATAGCTTTAGCTACCGGCCTATTTAACAAAACTTTAACGATTGTTGAAAGCATTCATGGTACGGTCGATACCAACAGCACCAAAACTCCGGATAATCTCGTGACAGACATCAATTCTTTCCTGCAACCTGGCAGCTTCATCGGTGCTCCATTTCCCTAACACATAATCAACCTGGGTCCCATAAGAGAAATTACCGCCAATGCCAAACCGGAGTCGTGCAAATTCCTGGGTTCCCAGCATTTCGATAATACTGGTCAATCCGTTATGACCACCGTCTCCACCTCTGGGGCGAAGCCGGATGATGCCGAAAGGAAGGGCCAGATCATCGGCTAGCACCAGAAGATTTTCTATAGGTATGGATTCTTTCTGAAGCCAGTAATTAACGGCTTTCCCACTAAGATTCACATAGGTATTCGGCTTCAGGAGAACAAAGGTGCGTCCTTTGTAACGGTATTCTGCGGTGAAGCCGTATCTCCTGTCGGAAAATGTTAAACTGGATGCCCCGGCAAGGGCATCCAGTATCATAAATCCTATATTGTGACGGGTTTCGTGGTATTCGTCACCAACATTACCCAGTCCGGTAACCAGGTATTTCAAGGCAGTTCAGTTATTATTTCTTGGTTTCTGCAGACGCAGGTGCGGGTGCAGCAGCGGCAGCGGCAGCAGGAGCACCTTCTGCAGCAGCAACTTCAGCACCTTCTTCCATACCCTTGGCAACTCTTGAAGAAATCACACCAACAACAAGAGCGCGATTAGATTCGAGAATCTCAACATGAGGATATTTCAGATCGCCGGCAAGAACAGAATGCCCGATATCGAGATCCGAAATATCAATTACCAGTGAATCGGGTAAATGCTCTATTAATCCTTTAACCTTTATGAGTCTCTTACGTTGCCGTAACTTACCACCTGCCCGGATACCGATGGAGCTCCCGGTAATTTCTACTGGCAGCTCAATAACAACAGGCTTATCGGAACTCACTTCTATAAAATCAATGTGGTTCAACCGGTCCGATACAGGATGGAACTGTATCTCCTTCATAAAAGCCTTGTGCTTCTTGCCTTCAATGTCGAGATTCACCAGGTATACATGATGGGTATAAACAAGGTCTTTGAAGTCTCTTTCTTCAGTATAAAAATGCAGATTTTCCTTACCGCCATAAAGCACGCAGGGTACCTGATTGTTTCTCCTGAGCATTTTGGCATCTTTCTTTCCTGTGCTTTTGCGCACGGTTACTTTTAAATCGATGGATTTCATTTCAAAAATTAATTAAACAATTCTACAATGTGCTACTTGGAATTCCGATCAATGCGGATTCCCCATTACACCATTGTTTAATAATAAACAGTGGTTTAAAAAGGAGGGCAAATATAGAAATTAATTATGAATTATGAATGATGAATGATGAATAGTGAATTCTTACGAATGATCTCAAACAATAAAGTTCTTCGTAATCGACTTATACTTATAGACTTTGTGGATCACATCCGCAAACAAGTCTGCAATTGTCAGAACCTTGATCTTCTCCGATTGTCCTCTCAGGGGTATTGTATCAGTAACAACCACTTCGGTAATCTGAGATTTTTCAATACGTTCATAAGCAGGGCCTGACAAAACCGGATGGGAACAAACCACCCTGACACTCCTGGCGCCCTGATCCATCATGAGTTTAGAGGCCAGGCATACCGTGCCGGCAGTGTCGATCATGTCATCCACGATCACAATATTTTTATCCTTAATTTCACCGATAACCTTTATTTCTTCAACAACATTGGCAACCTTCCTTACTTTATAACAAATCACCATTTCACAATTCAGGAACCTTGAATATGCATTGGCTCTTTTGGTACCGCCCATATCCGGAGCTGCGATGACGAGGTTCTCAAGAGCCAGGCTTTTTATATAAGGAACAAATATTGTTGATCCGTAAAGATGATCAACCGGTACATTAAAGAATCCCTGGATCTGGTCGGCATGGAGGTCCATGGTCATGACGCGGTCGGCCCCGGCGGCAGTAAGGATATCCGCTACCAGCTTGGCCCCGATGCTGCATCTGGGCCTGTCCTTCCTGTCCTGCCTTGCCAAACCCAGATAGGGCATAACTGCTACAACCTGGTAGGCTGATGCGCGTTTGGCCGCATCGATCAGCAATAAAAGTTCCATCAGATTATCCGATGGGGGAAAGGTCGATTGGACAATGAAAACTATACAGCCGCGAACCGACTCTTCAAAATATGGTTGAAATTCACCGTCACTGAACTCCAGAACGGAAGTCTTTCCCAATTCTGTACCATAACTTTTTGTGATTTTTTCAGCCAGGTAGTGGGATGCCCGGCCGGAGAAAAACTTAATCGGAGCCTTTATTTTCATTGATGAAGCATTTCAGATTTTTAGGGTGCTGCAAATGTAGAAAATATCTGCTCAACATGAATTGAGGGAGTAATATTTTAATGAATCAGTTTTTAACAGGCTATAATCAACAGTCACTTGTTTCTATAACTCTCATTGCTCTTTTCAATGAACTTCAGAATTTCCTCGCTTCCGGTACGGTTAAACGACGAAGTGAAGAACATAACAGGAAGTTCTTCCCAGCTTTGCGCCAGGCTTTTTTTGTAAATAGTCAGGTTACTGTCCAGGCCAGGGGCGGAAAGCTTATCGGTTTTGGTAAAAACAAGTGCAAGCGGGATCTGGCCGGTGCCGGCCCAATTTATAAATTCCAGGTCGTTGGCAAGTGGCTTGTGCCGGCAGTCAATGAGTATAAAAAGACAGCCCAGTGTTTCACGATGCAATGCATAGTCACCGATTGCAGTAAGAAAGGTATCACGTGTCTTTTTCCCTGTCCTTGCGTAACCATATCCGGGCAGATCAACCATGTACCAGCTTTCATTAACCAGGTAGTGGTTGATAAGCCTTGTTTTACCGGGTGTGGCGGAAGTCTTGGCCAGGTTCTTCATGTTGACGAGCAGGTTGAGCAGCGAGGATTTCCCTACATTAGAACGCCCGGCAAAGGCGTATTCAGGCGGACCGGCCGGCGGACAGGATTTCAGGTCCGGACTGCTTTTGATGAATCTGACGCTTTGGATATCCATCATATGATGCTGTCCAGTAATTCCTCGGTTCTGTCTGTGGCTTTCAACCCTTCGATATAGACTTCCAGAATTTTGGCACCCTGATCGGGGATGAGCTGTACGTTTTTTATCTCAGCCGGCAGCAGAACAGTTTCACCTTTAGTGACTGGTTCACGTTCGGTATCATGGTAAAGGACGGTAAAACTGCCTGCGATACACATGTAAATGACGAAGGAATCAAGTGCATTGTAATCGCGACTGATAGACCTGGTCAGCTCAAGGTAATTCGTAGTGAAGTACTGGCAGGATACAAGCTTATTGGGCGTGTCAGGGTTTTTCGTGTAACCTGTTTTATAGGCATCAGCCAACCGGAAATCCATAGCCTCCAGTGCTTTTTCGATATGTAGTTCACGGGGTTCTCCTTTGTCATCGAGGCGCTCATAATCGTATATCCGGAGTGTGGCATCAGAGGTTTGCTGAATTTCAGCAAGGAGAATACCTGGTCCTATGGCATGTATTCTTCCGGCTGGAAGAAAAAATACATCTCCGGCCCTGGTTTTTTCAACATTTAAAATGGACAGCAGGGATTTGTTGTTCAGCTGTTGCATGTATTTTTCCCGATCAATGGCCTGGTTAAAACCCACTATGATCTCCGCATTTTCTTCTGCTTCAATAACATACCACATTTCGGTTTTGCCATAGGAACCGAATTGCTTCAGCGCAAGTTCATCACCGGGATGAACCTGAACCGACAAATTGTCGTTGGCATCAATGAATTTTATCAGCAAAGGAAAGAGCGTTCCGAAATGCTCAAAAACACCATCGCCCACCAGGTCACCCATGTATACTTCAACAAGTTCTTCAAGGCTGTTTCCGGCAAGGAAGCCATTTTTCACCCGTGAAATATTTCCGGGAAAACCACTGATCTCCCAGCTCTCCCCGGCTTTGTCTGTCTTGCAGCTTTTGTTGAGCAGCGTTTTAAGCCTAATACCTCCCCAGATCTTGTCTTTGATGATGGGTTTGAATTTTAAAGGGTAAAGCCTGTTCATCTTAGGATATTTGAGTTATATCTTTTGTTTCTGCCTGAATGTTCGTAAATTTTGAGGAAATTGCAAAAATAGTGATTCTTAAATCATACCCATGTTAGAGCAGGTAAAAATCAGTAACATTCTGTTTCTCGACATTGAAACAGTTCCAGCCTGGCCGTCCTTTGACCAGGTTCCCGAACCATTCAGAAATCTTTGGGAAAAGAAAGCTGTGTATCTGAAAAAGGAGGCTGAGACGCCTGAGATCTTGTACCCGCGTGCCGGCATTTATGCCGAATTTGGCCGGATCATCTGCATTTCGACTGGTATGATCGGCTTGCAGGAAGACAAGCGGGTGTTCCGGTTGAAATCATTCTATGCGGATGAGGAAAAAGAACTATTGTTAGCTTTTGCGGATCTGGTTACCCGACTGTGTCAGAAAAGGGATATCGATCTCTGTGCCCATAACGGGAAGGAATTTGATTATCCTTTTATTGCAAGGCGAATGCTGGTCAATGGCGTGAGATTACCTTCTCCTTTTGATATTGCGGGCAAACGTCCATGGGAAACCCGGCACCTGGATACCCTGGAATTGTGGAAATTTGGGGACCACAAGCATTATACCTCTCTGGAACTACTGGCTGCTCTTTTCGGCCTGGAAAGTCCCAAATCCGATATGGATGGCGGGCAGGTTGCCATGGTTTATTGGAAAGACAAGGATTTAGGAAGAATAGTGGAGTATTGCCGGCGTGATGTCATCACCCTGGCCCAACTGATGCTGCGTTACAAAGGTGAGAAAATACTCGAACAGGAAGAAGTCATAGTTCTTGATGATTCAAATCAAAAAAAAATGTAAATTCCGCAATCAAATTATTAATTACCCAGCATGAAAACGAGGATATTATTTATAGCAACTTTTGCTGCCTGCTCTGTCTCAGGTCATGTATACTGCCAGAACAAGGACAAAGCCACATTCAGGGAGTCCAGACCGGGTTTTTACCAGAATTCCATTCTCAGGGACGACCGGGAAATGAATGAAAAGCTTGAACCACCGAAACCTGCCAGAAGCTTCGTGGCAGATCTCAGTGATGCTTCTTTCCCAAACAAGGTTGATCTGTATACAAACCAGTACTGGCACAATGCACCGATTTCGCAAGGGAATACGGGCACATGCTGGTGTTTTTCCACAACATCCTTTCTGGAATCGGAGGCTTACAGGATCAATAAAATACAGGTGAAATTGTCCGAGATTTATAGTGTTTATTGGGAATATGTTGAAAAAGCAAGGCGGTATGTACAGGAGCGAGGGAACTCAGTGTTTGATGAAGGATCTGAGGCCAATGCCACCACCCGCATCTGGAAAAAATACGGTGTGGTACCCGCCGAAGCTTATACCGGGTTGCTGAATGGCCGAAAATACCACAATCATGAGCTCATGATAGAAGAAATGAAAAGCTACCTCGAATCCTTGAAGGCCAACTCAGGCTGGAACGAAGAGGCCGCCATTGCCACCATCAAGTCCATTATGAACCATTACCTGGGAGAGCCTCCGGCGGAAATTATCGTGAACGGGAAAAAGTTAACACCCCTGCAATACCTTAACGATGTTGTGAAGATCAACCCGGATGATTATGTTGACATCCTTTCATACAGGCAGGAACCTTTTTATCAGCTGGTTGAGTATAAAGTGCCTGACAACTGGTGGCACAGCACAGCCTACATCAATGTTCCACTTGATGTTTACATGTCTGCATTGAAAAGTGCAATCAGAAAAGGGTATACGCTCAGTATCGGTGGCGATGTTTCTGAACCTGGATTCGACCGTTACACCCAATGTGCAATAGTACCCGATTTTGATATACCCGCAACATATATCAATGACGATGCCCGTCAGTTCAGATTCTCCAACAGGACCACCACCGATGACCATGGCATACACCTGGTGGGTTACCTTGAAAAGGATGGTAAAGACTGGTACCTGATCAAGGATTCAGGTTCCGGTTCACGCAATAACGATGAGAATGCTAAGGAGTTCGGTTATTATTTCTTTTCGGAGGATTATGTGAAGTTGAAGATGATGGATTTTATGGTGCATAAGGATGCGGTGAAGGAGATAATGGATAAGGTAAAATAGGATAACAACCCTGATGATTTAGGATAGCGATTCTCTACCATGCATTCAAGAAGGGACTTTTTCAGGCAGTTTATTGGTCAGTTGGGCGTTCTGCGCGATGAGATCCGCGGTGTTCAGCATATACCGCTGAACAGGTTGCATGAACTGCCTGAAAAGATGATTGAGCAAATAGAACCGGTATTCTTTCCCGAGGAGAACTGGCATTTGGACAATAACCTCTTTATCATACCGGAAAGCAGGTTTAACAAATACCTGTGTGTGGAGCTAAACGAAACTGAGCTCAAGGCATTCGAATATTTTCAGCAAGGCAAATCGCTTCAACAAACCGCACTGTTGATCCGGAATGAGGCGGATCTGCCTTACCACAATATTTACAGTACCGTCACCTCCTTGTTTTTCAGATTGGCATCATGGCGGATCTGCCATCCCAGAGAATCATTTAACATGGATGAAATAGGATTGTCAGACAAATAGTTCCCTACAGCATGGCCAACCTGTCAATTACCAATGTCTGCAACAAAAGCTGTGTGTATTGTTTTGCCAACGATACGCGAAATGAGTATGGCAAAGCCCATATGGAGGAGGGGCTTTATGAAAAAGCGCTGGATTACCTTGAGAGATCGGGTATACGGCAGGCCCGGCTGCTGGGTGGAGAACCTACGCTTCATCCGGCATTTATAAGTTTTGTTGGGAAAGCACTGAACCGTGGTCTCAGCGTAATGCTTTTTACCAATGGACTTATCTCGGATAAAGTTCTGGAATTTCTGTATTCCATACCCCGAGAAAAGCTTTCTATTTTGCTGAACACCATACAGCCGGAGGAGAAGAATGAGGCAGGCACCAGGCGTCAGCTGGAGGTGATGCAAAAGCTTGGACCGGTTATCATTGCCGGGGTGAATATATACAACGCCAGGCAGGAATTGCATTACCTGCTGGATTATGTGAATAAATTCGGGCTCAAAAAGGAGATCCGGATGGGGATATCACATTCGGTTCTGAGCATGGTCAATATTTACCTGCATCCGAAGGAATATCCCAAAATTGGGCAAAAGATCGCAAAATTCAAGCTCGATGCAAAAAAATCGGGAATATCGCTGGGATTTGACTGTGGCTTTGTTCCCTGTATGTTTCCACAGGAGCATTATGAACTTTTAGCGGATGAATTGGTGAAAGCCGGAACCTGCTGCCATCCCATAATTGATTTGCTGTCCGATGGCTCTTTTATTTCATGCTACCCGTTGAATAATCTGACAAAAATTAAAATCCACGATGAATTGCAGGCTGGAGACCTGATTGGAAAATTCGAGGAGGCATTGACATCATATAAGACCATAGGAATATACCCGTACTGTTCCTCCTGCCCTTTGTTCAATAACCGGTGCAACGGTGGTTGTCTGTCATTCAGAATTCAAAGGTTTTATAATCCCATAGCTGGTCATGGCAAAGCCGTTGAAAAGGGTCAAGCCCTATAAAGCAAAACCTCCGCATGAAACTGTCAGGATCATCAGGGCCATATTCAGTGATCTTGGTGCGGAAATGATCGAAACACCAGTTGAAGGCAATGCTTATTTCAAGGCCTGCAAATTAAGTTTAATTAACCCGGAAAATCAGCAGGAGGTTTTCACAACCTATGGCAAAGGTGGCTCAAGTGAATGGGCCTCAGCCAGTGCCTGGGGCGAAATGATCGAAAGAGTTCAGAATCTCGCTTTTTATTCGGTGCTTCTATATCCCTCCGAAGGTGAGCGAGAGAAACAGACAATCCATCAGTTCTTTCATTTCCCCGATGAGAAATACTTTTTAACAGGAAAACATTCAAATTCCGTTTTTGCAGATAATTTTTTCTTCCTCACCGGTATATCTCGGCATCAATATAAAAACAGCCATTGGCATGCAGGCATCCCGTTTTATGAAATATTTGAAAGAAAGACGGCATATTTCCCTTTCAGGGAAATGCAGGTCATCGTCGGCAGTAATGGTATGTGCAGTGGCAATACGCCTGAAGAAGCCCTGATACAGGGTATCTCAGAGATCTTTGAACGGTTTGTCATGAAGTCCCTGTATAAAGATCCGTTTTGTCCCCCTGATATCCCTTTGTCCTGTTTCGAAGGAACAGAAATCTCTGAAAAGATCAACCTGTTAATACATCAGTTTGGCTATCGCATAAGGATTAAGGATTGTTCAATGGGCAAGGGATACCCGGTTATAGGTGTATTGCTGAGCAATGATGAGAACGGCCACGCCTTTCATCTTGGCGCGGATCCCAGCCCTATAACGGCACTGGAACGTTGCTTTACAGAAATTTTCCAGGGTGGGGCCATACTTTTTCAGCCTGCGAAAGAACTCATTGAAAACCTGCCCTATAACCTCGATGCTGATTTTTGGAGAAAGAGTCTGGGTCGGACAATTCAAGCCTATGCCGGTCAATGGCCTCCTGATCTTTTGGCAGATGCTCCTTCTTATGAATTTGCAGGATTTGAGCATCCCGAATCTGTTTCTGATCAGCAGGATCTTCAATTTCTCTTCGCTATTTTGAAAAGAGACAGCAGGAAACTCTTTGTAAGGGATAATTCATTTCTGGGGCAACCTGCCTATTCTGTCTACATTCCAGGTATGAGTGAAATTACCAGTTTCCCTGACAACTCATTTTCAACCGCATTTCTCGAGTTTGATCAGTTCCTGCCGGTAATGGCAAACCTGAAAAGGAGCACCGGCAAAGAACGAACAAACATGCTCCGTTCGTTGCAGAAGTACGTTGATGTCTCGCCCGATAAGGAATTTCACACCGGTGATTATTTCAGGTATTATCCAAAGCACCCGGTTGGCCGGTTAAATTCGGAGCAACTCCTTGGCCTGATCAGTTTCAGTATTCTGCAGGGCAGAATTTCGGACCACTTTTCGCTCAGCGAGATGCAATCCTTGCCATTCCTGAGATCCCTCTGTGGAGGAAATGAAAGTTTCAGACCGCGGGACGTATTTCACAGGATGAATTTACCCGATTGTTTTAATTGCAGCTCCTGCAACCATAAGAATGACTGTAATCTCCCCTTTATATCAGAATTCTGGGAGAGACTAAAAGAAAAGATGAAACGCTATGATAATAATCAAATTAACTTGTTAAATTTAGAGGATGCTTCATCCGGATACCTATACCATACCTTACCTGGATAAATATATCATTTATCAGCCGCTCAACAAATTTGCATTTGTAGGTAACCAGGCTACCGTGGATCTCATAGGCGATGTCATGGGCAAGAAAATAGTTAACCCTGAGAAGAATAAAAAAGTTCTGTCGTTTTTGCAGGCACATGGATTCTTTAATACCCGTCATTTTGAGAGTTCAAAAAATACCACCACTGAATTTAAGCCCACGGTAGCTGTTCTGTGCATGACATCGGCATGCAACTTCAGGTGCACCTATTGCTTTGCCAATGGCGGGGACGCTGTACCATCGGAATTGTCCCTTGATACAGGTAAAAAAGCAATTGATTTTGTATATGATCATGCAGTAAAGGCTGGTACAGGTCAATTTACTGTGGCTTTTCACGGCGGAGGTGAACCTGCCTTGCCTTTTCAAAAGCTGCAGGATTTTACCCGGTATGCAAGGAACAAGGATCTGCCCTGCAGTATAGAGCTTACATCGAATGGTTACTGGAACAATAACAAAGCAGCCTGGATTATATCCAATATCGACACACTTACCCTTTCCTTTGACGGGATAAAAGAGGTTCAGGATCAGCAACGGCCATTGACAATTGGAGGCAGCACCTTTGATGTCATCATGAATAATATCCGGAAGCTTGATCAATCCGGTATCCGTTATGGTATAAGGCTCACAGTTACCAACAACAGTGTGAATCACCTGGAACGGAGCATTGCTTTCCTTTGCAATGAAACAAAATGCCAGACTTTCCAGGTGGAACCTGCATTCGGTGCCGGAAGGGCTGTAGCCAATCACCAGACTATTCAAAACAACAAGCTTTTTGTCGAGAGTTTTTTAAAGGCATATGACATAGCCAGGGAAAACAAACGCTGGTTATATTATTCCGGTGCCAGGCCCTGGGTGAATACGGATTGTTTTTGCACCGCCCATGACAATGCCCTGGTGGTTACTCCCGATGGGATATTGTCATCGTGCTATGAGATATCAGGCGGAAGTCATCCGCTGGCAGAAGCCTTTCACTTCGGACAACTTTCAGCAACCGGAGAAATGAGGATTGATTTTAAGAAACGGGAAGATTTTCAAAATCGGATTGCAGAAAGAAAACTATTGTGCCGGGAATGTTATTGTTACTGGCATTGTGCGGGGGATTGTCCGGCGAAAACAATATTGCCGGGGAGTTTCGGCAATACAACGTTTTCCAGCCGCTGTGATGTAAACCGTGATATAACAAGGGAACTGCTGATACGATGCATGATAGATAGCGGTGGTGTATGCGACGGAAAATCAATCAATTATAAAATCCATGAAAACCCCCAAAAAGAAATCCGATGAAAAACCTGAGATCTATGCCCTGAAAAAAGAGAATGAAGGGCTTTCCTTCTCGCGTAAAGAATTCCTGGGTGCTATTGGCACATTGGGTGCCGGAATGGCACTATTGTCCGTTGAAGGACATGCGGAAAAGATAGAAGATACAGGTACGGGTGTGTCGGATTTTAAGTCGCATTCGGATGCGGTAAAGTCCGTCTGTTTTAGTCCCGACGGCAAAATGCTCGCTTCCGGAAGCAGCGATAATACCATCAAATTGTGGTCCATCCCGGACGGGAAGATCATCAAAAAGATCAAACAACATACTGAGGAGGTCACAACCGTTTGCTTCAGTCCCGATGGTAAAACGCTGGCCTCAGCCAGCAACGATAAAACCATCAGGCTTTGGTCGGTTCCTGACGGGAATCTTCAAAAAACGCTGAAAGGGCACACCTACGGGGTAAGAAGCTTATGTTTCAGCCCTGACGGAAAATCGCTGGCCTCCTGCAGTGATGATAATACCGTGAGACTTTGGTCTGTTCAGCAAGGAAATCTGACAACACAACTGCAGTCCTATTCTGACGGCAAGGTCTATGCCGTTTGTTTCAGCCCTTATGGCAAGATCCTGGCATCGGGCAGTGATCAGAACATTAAACTGTGGTCTTTGCCTGATGGGCAGTTGCTGAATACCCTCGAGGGCCATACAGGAAGTATAAATTCCCTGTGTTTCAGTCCCGATGGCAGAATACTGGCTTCAGGAAGTACGGATCATGCCATGAAGTTCTGGAGGATTCCTGAATTCGAACTTATTCAAACGAAGGAAGAATTAGGCAAACAGGTGAATGCGCTCACTTTTAGTCCCGATGGCAGAATGGTTGCCACCGCTTACGAAAATAACTCGGGTATGCTTAAACTCTGGTCGGTGAATGACAGGAAAACTCTGAATACCTTCATGGGCCAGTCAGGTGATATTAATGCGGTTTGCTTCAGTCCCGACGGACAGACCCTTGCAACCGGAAGCAATGATGACAAAATCCGGTTGTTGACCATGCCTGAAGGCAAACCAGCCTATATTTTGTTCGATCCGGCAAATACTGAAAAAACAGATGCACGAAGGGTCCGTCAAATGGGGCCTGAAACACTAACCATGCCCTGTGGTACGCCCCTGCCTGCCGGAGCTACTTGTATCTGCGACTGCATTTCTTCTTCACGGAGCTATCCTGGTTCTCATACCATTTGTACGTGTGATACCATTACCATACCGGCCGGTTCGCCTTTATCCGCCGGGATGATTTGCATATGCAATACCATAACAGTAGGAACCTATTCTCCTCCAACTTATTATGGCGGCGGAGGCTATTACACTACATACTGGTATCCCAACTGAGAACCCTAACCCAACTGATATGAAAACACCCAATAAAAAGAATGGAGAGGCTGAAATTTACGGAATTAAAAAGACCAGGGATAAGCTGATCTTCACCAGAAAGGAATTTCTTGGAGCAATTGGCACCATCGGAGCCGTACTTTCACTCAAGCCTGTCGAGGCGCTTGCCGATAAGATTGAAGTAAAGGGATTGGATCTGTCGGTCTTCAAGGCACATAATAATGAAGTAACTGCACTCAAAGTCAGAGCTGACGGTGAGATAATTGCATCGGGAAGTTCCGACGGAACTGCCAAACTTTGGTCTTTGCCTGACGGAAAATTACTGAAGACATTCCCTTGCGGCTCGGTGGATGACCTGAGTTTTAGTCCCGACGGTAAAATTCTGGCGATCGGTTACCGCAATATTAATCAGACGGAGTTCTGGTATTTACCGACCGGAAAAAGCCTTGGCAGAGTGATGGGACATAAGGTACGTATCAGCCCCGACAGCAAAATGGTTGCCACGCTCCCCCTGAACAACACCATCAGGTTAACCTCCCTCACAGGTCTGAAACCCTTGAAAACGTTATCGCTGAAGGATAAGATTGAGGTGGTATGCTTCAGTCCCGACAGCAAACTGCTTGCATGGTCCGGAATGGATCATCAGATCACACTCTGGTCCCTGCACGAAGATAAAGTACTGAAGATGCTGGCAGGACACCGTGAAAAAGCCACAGATCTGTGTTTTAGGAGTGATGGCAAAATATTGGCTTCTGCGGGTGAGGACAAAACAATTATGCTTTGGTCCGTTCCTGAAGGTACGCTCATTAAAACACTGGAAGGCCATACCCAAACTGTCAACTCGGTTTGTTTTAATCCGGGCGGCAATTGGCTCGCATCGGGCAGCAGTGACAATACGGTTAAAATCTGGTCTGTACCCGAAGGGTCGGATCTATTGACTCTGAAAATAGAGACAAATGAAGATGTCAATGTTGTTTGTTTCACCCCCGACGGACAGACCTTGGTAGCAGGAGGTGCTGATAAAACAATCCGTCTATGGACAATGCCGGAAGGTGATCCATGCTTTGTGATCTTTGATCCTTCTGTTACTGAAAAAACAGATGCCATGCAGGTAAAGCAAATGGGCCCGGGTGTTTTGACATTGCCCTGTGGTTCTCCCATACCCCCCGGTGCTACCTGCATATGTGATTGTATTGCGGATTCAAGAAGCTACCCGGGTACAGAAATGGTTTGCACATGTAATACAATTACACTTCCCGCTGGTGCTGCCTTATCAGGCACCATGATATGCATCTGCAATACAATTACGATCGGAAGCAGCTCCACGTACTCGGGTTACCATGGTGGGACAACCTATTACAATCCAGGTACTTATTACGGCGGGACTACCTATTACCGGACATATTGGTATCCCAACTAAAGGCTTATCATTCGGGGTTTAATGCTCAATTAATAATCTGCACTTTCAAAATCAAAATTAATTACCAGTAGAGATGACAAAAAGAACATATATTCAGACACTGTTCGCTGTTTTGGTAACGTGCCTCCCGTTTATAGCCTCATCATGCGTTTCGCTTGAAATGCTTATTTCAGAAAGTAAACTGGCTGAAGCGGAACAGTTTTGCAGTAAAACAAAGGGTGATGAACAAAAAGCCTGCTATTTCTCAGTAGCAGAAGCCTATGTTAATGAGATTAAATTCAACGATAACACCCTGGCTCCCTACTACTATAAAATCAACTATGAGAAGGCTTTGGATGCTTATCAGAAGGCAGGAAAGGAAAAAGAAGGCAGTAAAAAGATGGCAGAATATTTATTTAAGTCGGGTTATTATGAAGCCTCCTATACTTATTACAACATAGCCGGAGAAGGAAAAACTGCCGCCCTCAGAATTGCGGATACATTGCTTAAGGGCAATGATCTGGAAAACGCTTTTGCATTTTATAAAAAGGCAAATGAGGCGGAGCGGGGTGCCCGACGGATCGGCAGTTTACTGATCGCGTCAGCTGATTATGTTCAGGCCTTGAAATACTTTGGTATGGCAGATCTGGAATCCGAAGGATATAAAGCTGTCGGAAGACAATTTTATGCAAACGGATGGTACGGCTGGGCAATGGATTGTTACAGAAAGGCAGGTAATCTGGATAGTACAGGGATTTGCACAAAGAAAATAGCTGAACTACTCAGGGGAATTCCTGATGGTAAAATATTCGACAAGAACCTGCCGGAGAACGAAGCTGTTCTTTTAACGGACTATGCCGTTATTTCCAATTCGGAGAACTATGAGCTCAAACTCACCAGCCTGTTCAGCGAAGGTCAAATAAAACAGCCTGTACAACCTGCGGTATATAGAGGATTCATTGCGGGGAATGTGGAGTGGAATGTACTGGGAGTAACCGACAGCCTGGTCATCAGCCACCCGCTGTTCTCCGATAAGAAACCGCAGTCGGTTGCAGGACAATCCTCCATGATATCCGATATGTTGCTGCTGAGCAATGGTGTGCTTTTTACTTCCTCCTGGGATGGGAGTGTTGTTGGCTGGAATATCAGTACAGGTGCGAGGATCAATATCGTTTCCGGTTCCGGGAAGCCCATCACTTCAATAGCTGCTTCTGAAAAAGCAGGAAAGATAGTCTCAGGCGGCTGGGACGAAACTATCCGGATATGGGACCTGAAAACCGGTAACCTGCTCAGGACCATCAGAAATAATTCACCCGTAATGGATTTGGATATTACTCCGAACGGAAGATACATAGCAGCCTGTTCAAAAAACAATGTGATCAGAATCTATGATACGGAAACAGGTACGCTGTCGAAAACCTTCGAAGGCCATAAGTCTTATGTCCGGGATCTGGAAATAAGCAGGGACGGAAATTATTTGATCAGCGGTGATCTGGATGGGGTGGTCAAGATCTGGGATCTTGGTTCCGGAAAGTTACTAAGATCGTTTCAGGCCCACCAGACCTCAGTTACTTCTATAAGTATTGCGCCAAATTCATTTTATTTTATCACATGCGGGCTTGATCACCTGATACGGTTCTGGTGGCTGGCTGATAAGAATAACGTATTGATGAAAATCGAAAATTCAGGATTATAGCAGATTGAAGAAGAAAAGCCTGATATTACTCGTTATTGGTGCCATTTTATTGCTTTTTGCTTTACGCCGGGGTCACTTTACCAATTCCGTGATCTTTACCGGAGACGAATGGGACTACCAGTCCATTGCAGTAAATTATTGTGACGGACATGGGTATCCTGTAACAGGCCTGATAGAGGAAATAGACCGGTATAAGATCGTTGATCTCACTGAGGAGAAAATAAGGTTCTGGCAGCATTTTTCCGGAATCAAAGCATTTCACAGGCCGCCTTTCTACCCCGTGTTCTTATGCGTCACATACAGGTTATTTGGCGTAAATCCCTTAATCATCAAGTATTTGCAACTGATCGTATTACTGTGTGCCGGTATATTGCTGGTAGTTGCGGGAAAACTTTTCTGGGGAGAGAAAGGATATTTTATCGGCCTACTGGGTTTTATCTCCTTTTTCATACTTAACAGAAGGTTCCCGGAGCATCTGATGCCTGAAAACTGGCAGTTTTTGTTCCTCTCGATCATAACGATATGCCTCTATTTCCATTACCGGGGATCCGTGATCTCTTCCATATTGCTGGGCACTATCCTGGGAATCTCCGTACTGAACAAGGGCACAACCCTTCTTCTTTTTCCTCTTGTCATCCTCTGTGATCTTTACTGCATGCTGTTCAAAAGAAAGGGCAGATTGCTAAACACCTTGGTATTCCTGATCGGTTTCTTGGCGATAACCGGGATATGGTCGGGTTACCTGTCTTCTCAGGTACACCATTTCACCTTTGTATCAACCCAAAGCAATGAGGTACTTTTAGACGGTAACAACGAATATTGTTCTGATGGACTCTGGCATCCGGAATGGCGGGATGACATCAACGCTTTTTATAATGCTGATCACGGCACGCATCTCGATATGCTCAGGGTGATCAGCTTCTATAGCCATAACCCTGAGTATTTGCTGAATATTCCTGCAAAAATAAAAGCCGGCTTTTCACCGCTTCTCACCTTTTCCTTTCTGCTGACGCTACTCATGATCCTTTTAGCAATTTGGCTGTTCAAAAGATCAAGAACTTATACCAGCAAGCTTTACAGATACCTGGCTGTACCAGTCGCTCTGGGACTGATCGTCCTTGCCGTGTATTTTGGTTTTTTTTCAGGAACACTCAATAAGTTACAGTATTCTTATCTGGTTATCCTGATGCTTTCCCTTTATGCCCTGTACTACAACCAGATGAGTGTTTCCGGGTTCCTGGTCCCCCGTGAGTTCATTCTCATTTTTTTTAATTTCTTTATTTTCTCGGTGGTCTTTTATGTATGCAACGAAACGTATTCAAGCAGATATGTAAAGACCATGGAAGGGATTTTTCTGCTTACTGATTTCTACCTGTTGGCTGCAATATACAAAGTGCTACTGTCGGTTATCGGGTCGGGGCAAGACGTAAGCGGTTATTCACATCGGCGTGATTTCAGAGATTTTTTTGGTTAAGCACTATTCAATAAAACCATGGTATGATAAAAAAACGAGCTTTAAAACAGGATGAAGGGCCTGAGATATATGCCTTTAAAAAGGACAGGAAAGGATTATCCCTTTCGCGTAAAAGATTTCTGGGTAGCCTGGGAACGCTCGGGGCAGGTCTGTCGCTTTTGCCAATAACGGGATGTGCAGAAAAGAATAGTACACCTCAGGGAGGGATCATAAAAGACACAGGTAAGAATTCTTCAGCCTTTCAGGCTCATTCCGATGTCATCAACACGCTTTGTTTTGGGAGAAATGATAAACTGCTTTATTCAGGCGGCAAGGAGGGTGTTATCAAAATCTGGTCAATTCCCGGAGGAGGTCTGGTGAACAAATTAGAAACGGAGGCAAATGCGGTCCGGTCAATAAGTATCCATCCCCTGGGTGAAATCATTGCCTGCGGAAGCAACGACAAATCGGTGAGCATTTGGCTGGCAAAAGACGGCAGTCTGCTAAAGAAGCTTGATGGTCATGGAGGATGGGTGAGTGCAGTCTGCTTTTCACCTGACGGTAAGCTTCTGGCAACCGGAAGTTATGACAAGAAGATTAAATTATGGTCATTTCCCGAAGGGAACCTGCTAACCACACTGGAAGGCCATTCAAGTTTTGTATATTCGCTTGCTTTCAGTACAGACGGTAAGAGCCTGGCATCCTGCAGCGGTGACAATTCTGTAAAATTATGGACTGTGCCTGATGGGCAGGTTATCAGAACCCTGACAGGTCATTCTAAATCGGTATTGACATTGTGTTTTAATCATGACAGCGACATGCTTGCCACCGGAAGTCAGGATAAATGTGTCAGAATATGGTCTGTGGCTGATGGCATGCTGATAAATACACTTAAAGGTCATAAGGACTTTGTGAATTCAGTTTGTTTCGCACCCGACGGCAGAACGATAGCCTCGGGAAGTGAAGACAAGACTATATTGTTGTGGTCGGTTCAAAACGGGAATCCTCTTTCCACTTTTGAAGGACACACGGACGCCGTGAACTCGGTAACTTTTAGTCCCGACGGGCGGTTTCTTGTTTCCGGCAGCAGCGATCATACCATCAGATTATGGTCCATGCCCGAAGGTAAGCCTGTGCATCATCTGTTTGATCCGGACATAACTGAGGCCATTGAGGCACGGCAGATCCGGCAGATGGGTTCTGAAATTCTGACGGTTTCCTGCCAAACGCCTTTACCGGCAGGCGCAGTGTGCATATGCGACTGTGTAGCCTCATCGAGAAATTTTCCCGGGTCAGGAAGCGTATGTACATGTGATACCATAACCACTTCACCGGATTCTACTTTCCTTGGCGGTGTGATATGTTCATGCGATACGGTTACGGTCGGATCTTATATCTCGCCGGCCAGCACCAGCACCGGCAGCAGCAATGAAGGAAGCGGAACCTATTACGAGGGAGGCGGAAGTTATACAGTTTCCTATTGGTATCCGAATTAACCAATCGCGGCGAAAATTAATGCTGTATGCCATTGTGCAACCTGTTTGTGAAAATACAGGACGGTTTGCTGTTTTTCTGATTGAGGCAGGGCCGCGTATCAGCGTCCACAGCTATGCCCGGCAGCATAGGATCCATTGGCATCTGCCTATCTTCGTGCTATTTTGTAATGGCATACCTGATCACATTATGTTTGCAGCTATCTATACAGTTGCCACATAATATGCATTCTGAATTATTCATGCTGTTCTTTTTCACATGCCCCATTACATCGATATTCATAGGGCATTTAAAATTGCAGATCTTACAGTTCCTGCAGTTTTCTGCATGAACGTGCAATCGCAAGCCGCGAAAATGAAAATAGTCCCGAATTTTCGTTCCAATAATCATAAAAGGGGCCTGCCAACAAATATATTTGCAGGAAGCAAACTGTCCGAAAATAGCTGTTAAGGGAACAATTATCACGATTGCCCCGAGTGTAAGGACTATCTTTCGTGCAAAAGAAATATCTGACATCCCATAAGCCAAATCTATCTTATTTAGTCCATTTAAAGTGTAACCTGCCGTTATTGCCCCTATCCAGATAGTGAAAAGAAAATACTTGATGTATAAAGCTTTAGTGTTTTTGGATTTCTTTTTAATGAAAAATGACATGATCTCCTGTACACCACATCCCGGGCAAAACCATGAACAATACGCTCTGCCAAAGAAAAGTGATAATAGGATAATTAAAGCAAAAACGACAAAACTGGCATTTATAATTCCTTTGTAGGATGCCATTACAATTATCACCGGGGAGAATAACAAATGAAAGATTAACAGCAAATGAAACAATATTGCCGTCGTTATTACTACAGGTTTTCGTATCTTTTGATACACGGATCGCGACATTGCCTGTACCATTTTTAAAATTTTTTTATTCCTTGACTATTTTTACAGCAATTGTTTCCTTTCCTGTTTTCAGCTTGACAATATACATGCCTTTTTCAAAATCTGATATATCAATTACTTGGTTTTGATGCATATCCGTTCTCTCAAGAATTGTTTTGCCTGTAATATCCAAAATAGTAATGTTCTCAATCCATTTGTTTGATTTACCTGCAAATCCTATAATACCGTTTGTCGGATTCGGATAAATAACAAAAAGATCAGTATTGTTATCTGTATCCCGCATTCCAGACAAACCATTATATTCATAGGCACCAATACAGGGAGTTGGATTCCTCCTGATTCCGAGAATATCTGTAGTTATTTCCGGATAATAAACTGCTGCATTTATGGCAGGAGAGTTCGGGCTTAAACTCAGATCATCAGGGGCATTCATAAATAATGGATTGGATGGGGCCGGAGAATCAGCATCCCATCCCGTCCCGGATTTGTACTCTTCCCATTGGGCCATTCTATAGCTATTGCCGCTGACGTTAATCGTAACAATGCGTTGGGAGGGATCTTCCTGATAAAAGAGATTGTTATTCATGCTAGTACCCAAATGAGAATCATCGGAAAAGGTGACTGCAGAGAGCACATATTCGTCTTTGACATTGCCGTAGAAAATGTTATTGTCAATTACAAAGTTTTCTGGATCTGCCGAAACAGAAATCATGGCACGGTATCCTGAACCTCCGGCACGAAGATTCATGCCATAAAAGGTATTATTGACAACAAAAGAATTCTTTAAATTGTCTGCAACAATGTGCTTTTGCTTGATGAAGCTGAATACATTGTTATACACTTTAAATCCGTCAAAAGTAGCATTCCCTGATGCCAGATAGGTTCCCATACTGGTAAAATCGTTGGGTTGGTTTGCAGGATCATCTTCCGGATTATCCCATATGTAGTTATTCTTAATTACAAAATTTCTGAATTCATCGGAATAACCGCCGTAAATATCAACACCGGTGGTATGATAGCCATTGTGCAAATTGTTCCCGTCAAAAACAACATTCTCAAATACCAGGCTTGATGTACGGGTGTCGGCATATACATTGTACGAAATATTACGTCTTCCGCAGTCGTGTATATCATTTCCCTGAATTAGCATATCCGAATGCCAAACTTGCAGCCCTATTGCCGAAGCAGCTCCTTTGGTACCCATATATCCGATATGACAGTATTTTATCTGCAATCCTCTTTTTTCATAAGCCATGGGCCAACCCCCGTCAAATCCATATTTTAAAGCAAACATAAGCTCCAGGTTTTCGATCTTTATATATTGTTGGGCATTATGAGATTCCATTTTTATAGCGGAAACTCTTTGCGGCACTTCAATAAAATCATATCTCTCAGCCGGATTTTGAGTTGAGAACACATAGATGTGGTTGGCTTCCCAGCACCAGTCATGCTCTTTGTCCAACAGGGCAAAACCATTGTCTCGGGTACACTCACAAATATCTGTCGGGGCCCCTTCGCTATTCAAATGAATATTTTCCATGTTCCCCCATGTTATACTACCATCCTTCTCACCAAAGAAAATACTTGCAGGATGATTTGTTGTCGCATTTCCGGTTCTTTGCCGTGGAGCAGCCAATACACTTGTTGATTGCCATATGTTGGATTGTATCTCGGTCCATGCGTCTGATCTGTCCGATCCCAGAATGCGGGGTTTATGGCCTGTACCATAAGCTGAATACACAATGTAACTTTGCTCTGTTCCGCTATATTGTATAAGCAGTTCCTCCCGCCAGGTTCCTCCTCTTTGAAATAAAACCGAGTCACCGGCGTACAATGCTGTTGCATTGACTTTGGCTATGGTTTTCCAGGCTGATTGTTTGCTGTGGCCGTTATTATTGTCATTGCCATTGTTGCTGATATAATAGTTGGTAGCAGAGGCGTTGTAGATCAACAGAAAAAGGCCCGTTAATACAAAGATTTTGGTTTTCATGTTACTTTGATGTCTAAGTCTGATGCAGGAAGCTCACCGCCTGTCGCGATTTTTCAATGGGTAGCATCAGGAGTAATCGTCAATATGTGCTGTCAGCAGGTGGCCTATTAATCCTCAATTGGTTACCTGATAATGTAATTGTACCAGTCCCGTTTCAAACTGTTTTGTGTTAATCAGTAAAAGCTTTTGTTCAGGTCGTCCATCACCAAAAAGTCTTTTTCCGCTGCCTAAAAGAATCGGCGTTACTGATAGGATAAATTCATCTACTAAATTATACTTTAACAGCTCATTTACAACTTCTGCTCCGCCATCACAGAAAATGTTTTTGCCCTGCTGGCTTTTCAGGTTTAAGATAAGTTCTTTCAGGTTCCCGGAATAAAATTCTGTCCTGCCCAAAGTCGGTCGTTTTTGATGCGTGATAACAAAGGTATTTAAATCGGCGTGAGGAAAATATGAAACCTGTTTTATAACCCAATCATAGGTCTTTCTGCCAATAATTACAGTGTCAATGGTTTTAATAAAATCAGCATAACCATAGTCTTCCCCGTCTTTCTGAACCAGGTCTAAGAAGTTTAGATCATCATTTAAACTGGCAATGTAACCATCTAAACTAACTGCTATATAGAGAATAACGCTTCTGTCCGTTTGCATCATCAAGCTTAATTATCAGGTTGGCAGGGGTTATGGATTGTTTTTAACTTGATCCCATTTTTCCAAAACATTCTCTTCACCTTCGAAATAACTAACTTCGGATTTCTTGTTGAATATCTCAAATGACGGTGCCAGCAGTATTTTTCCGGAGTCTGGATATTCACACACATCATAGCCGATAAATGTTCTGATATCAAGATATATACATGGTTCTGTTCCATGATTGAAAAATTGATGAGCTCCGGTCTCTCCCATGTCAAAAAATATTAAATCTCCGCCCTGTACAACCTCAAATCCATCCGGTGTTCTCAGCGTCATGGAGCCGGATACGATCATAAACAGTTCTTCAGCATAGCGATGAAAATGATAGGGTGCAGAAAACTGCCCCGGATTTAATAGCCTCAGATCGAAGTTCAGGTTTTTTGGGATTACTCCCTTTGTTTTTCTTGAAACATCTGAAAATAAGCGGAATTTGTCGATCTTGTTAGGATCTTCCTTAAACGCTCTCTTATCATTTCTTAAAATTGTTGCCATACTTTTGGTTTTAAATTGTTATTTACCATTTATCTATATACCCTGTTCGATTGCTTCAGGTTCACAGACACTTCCCACTAACATGCGTATGGAACAGGATTTTCTCCATGATTGACTATGCCACACCTTCCCGGACTTTTCCCTGCTTACCCTGTATCTCTTTCAAAATTAAGAAAAAAGTCAACGCAGGAAAGGCACAGCCCCTCTTGGGTGGGTAATGGCCTGGAAATAGAATTCAAATCCCGGAACCTGATTCATTAAATCCGCTTTAATTTTATGTTTTATGTCCACTGACTTTCTAACAAAGTACTTTATTTCTGTCAAGCCTGAGCGCTATGGAAACAATCTTTGGATAATTCATGCAAAGTTAACATGAATTCTATCCGAAATATTTTGCAATTTTCAAAATGAGGTATATATTTGCAATCCCTTAGAAAAAGGAAAAGGGCGCTTAGCTCAGTTGGTTCAGAGCATCTGCCTTACAAGCAGAGGGTCGTTGGTTCGACTCCAACAGTGCCCACCCTGATAATAAACCACTTGCAAGGATAAAACCGGGTAAGTGGTTTTTTATTTTGCAGGATTTATTACCTCTTCGCCATCAACTGAATCTGATTTATCAAAATACGCGGTAAAAACTTGACTTTAGTGCTCTTATTCACTAACTTAATCGCTCATTATTAAGATTCATCTTCCCATTCCTTACTTGCTTTTGCTGGAGTATTATGCAAAAGAAGGACAGGACACTCCCAGGTTTCACTTGCAGGATCAAAAATCTGTTGTGTATATTCCTTTTTGGTTTGAGAACCAAATGTAAAAAATGAAATTCCAGCAACAACCGATTTTTACTTCATGAAAATTTGTGAATCAATATTTAAAAGGGTATTTACCAAAAGGATCCTTAAACCAAATCGGAGGATTAACAATGAATAAAAGGAATTTGATCATTACCATTTTGATTATGAATGGTATATGGCTCACCTGTTTTAATGTTAAAACTCTTGGAGCAGGAGTATTCAACTTTAATGACGGCACCACACAGGGCTGGACACTTGATCAGATGTATCTATCCAGCAGCCAGACAAAGTTTTCACCATTGTCCGGGTACACGCTCATGAACACGTCCAATGCATTGTCGGCCTACACCAGTGCATTGCTCATTGGAAGTGCGGATGAAAATGACATTTATCTCCAATCTCCTGACCTTTCAACCAATACCGACTGGCAGGGCATCAGCGGATTCAGTGTTGATGTGACGCGTCTTCTGTATACACCTTGCTGGGGTGATTTTCCGGGTCTCTTTTATGTGCAGTTGCAGGTGAAAGTCATAGATCTTTCTGATGGCAACAAAGAAAAACTTTATGCCGAGCATGATGGCACCGATTTTGTTTTTCATGAAATAAAAACATTCAGCCAGCTTTACCAGATTACATGGAACGCAAGCTGGCTCAATAATACTTCAAAATACAAGGTCAAGCATGTAAGGATAAGGATTATCGGTCCGGGTGATGCTTCCATGGCTGAATGCTGGTACCGTGGCGCCTGGAGTATTGATAACGTTACTGCCATTGGCGGAAGCGGCGGATCAACATCTTCTGTAACCCTGACAAATCCCAACGGAGGACAGTCGTGGGCTGCTGAAACACCACATTACATTACATGGACCGCCACCAACATAAATGACAAGGATTTTAAGCTGGAATACTCAACTGATAATGGCAGCACTTATAATTTCATCACCTATGTAACACATTACGGCAGTTCCGGTTCATATCTTTGGGATGTTCCAAATGCTGCCTCCACGCAATGCCTTGTGCGCATTTCAATGCAAAATCCTCAGATCTCCGATGTCAGCAACAGCGTGTTTGCAATAACCGCGGATAAAAAGATAACTGTTGATGTACCTGACGGAAATGAGAATTGGACTGTGGGCAGTCTTCATTACATTGTCTGGCATAATTATCTGTTCAACGGACCTGTTAAGATTGAATATTCAACAAACGGGGGAGCGGGATATTCGGTCATTGAAAACTCATATTCAACTTCCACCTCCTACGCCTGGACAGTTCCCAATACACCTTCAAACAATTGTCTGGTAAGGATCTCTGATGCTTCAAATTCCGCATTAAATGATATAAGTGATGCTCCGTTTACCATTTCATCAACAACAACGACCAACACTTTAGCCGGAAGTAACGTCCAGGTGGATTTAGGCAGCGGTGTCGGCATCACCTTCAATGAGGTAATTAATCCCGGTAATACTGAAGCCTTAATCCAGCCAGTTGGTCCTTTACCTCCTGAAGGCATGCTGGTTATTCCGGAGGGCTTGCCCAATTATTATGAGATCAATACAACTGCAACCTCTGCCGGAGGTATTCAACTGTTCATAGGGTACAGTGATGCAGGAATCGGTCCGGACCAGGAAATGGCCTTGAAATTATATGCCTTTAATCCCGTCGGATCCGCTTGGGAAGATATAACAACCAACCTGGATGTTCAGAATAACATGATCAATGGGCAGACAGACCATCTGTCCGTTTTTTCAATCATGATGTCCTCAACCGGTCCCGGAACCAGCAGCATTGTAGTGACCAACACACAGGAAACCGGACCAGGTTCGCTTGGTGAAGCAATATACCGGGCAGAAATACAGCCGGGCTATGATACCATTCGCTTCAATATTCCCAAATCTGATCCGGGCTATGATGCCGCAACCGGCATTTGGACCATTTCACCCAAAAGTTTTTTTCAGGCCATGACGGAAGGAGGTATTGTCATAGATGGTTTCTCACAGCGAGAATTTCTGGGTGAGGATACCAACCCTTACGGTCCTGAGATTCAAATTTCCGGAACAGATGCCTCACCAAATACGGATGGATTGTTCTTAAGGACAAATCATGCAGAAATTCTGGGACTAACGATAAATCATTTCCGATGTGGTATTGTTATGGCAGGTGTTAAGGGTGGACGTATTGCTGGGTGCTATATTGGAACAAATTATTCCGCCACGGCGCCTGCAGGCAATGATTATGGCATCATTTTGTACGACAGCACCGAAAATGTTGTCATTTCTCACTATGATACATGCAGAAATGTAATCTCGGGCAATAATTTTGTTGGAATTGGAATTCACGATACCTGTTATCACAATGCTGTTCTCAATAATATTGTGGGCATGGACCGTACTGAAAGCAAAGCCATCCCAAACGGAAATTATGGAGGGATACATATTCAACGCGGAAGTTTTGAAAATGTAATTGTTGACAACCATATTAGCGGGAACAATTACGGCATTTATCTCAATCAATGTCATGATAATTTAATAGCCCAGAACTGGATTGGCACCGATCCCGGGTGGTTGCTTACCCTGGGCAATAATGAATCAGGTATTATGATGGCTGATGGTTCATACAATAACCTGGTTCAGGGAAACCTCATTGGAAATAGCGGTGGCTCTGGAATTAAAGTAGAGGGTTCCCAGGCAGTCAGAAATACTATCACACATAACCTTATCTCAACCAATACCCAGGCTGGCATTGATAATGAATCTGGCGGTAATCATGAGCTGGAGTCACCTGTAGTTGAAGATGTAACGCCTGAATGGGTGAAGGGTTCAGGATTGCCGGATGCAAAAATCGAAATATTCTCTGATCCTGAAGATGAAGGTGCTGTCTTCCAGGGTGAAACCACAGCGGATGCCAGTGGTAATTTCACCTGGAACGGCACCATTATCGGACCTTACAACCATATTACCGCAAATGCTACTGATGCAGAGGGAAATACTTCGGAATTCTCCGTTGCTTTCACGGTTGCGGAGCTTCCTCCGTCACTTCTCATCAATCAACTTCCCGGATTTTTTGATCCGACCCCTCTTGGTCACCAGTCGGTTCGCGAGACTATTGTTTCGGGGAACAACCTCATGAGTCCAATTGTATTGAAAGCCCCGGAGGGTTTCAAACTGGCAATAGCCCCGGGTGAGAATCCCGTATTCAGCGACTCCGTGATAATTGGATTGACGAATCATCATATCGAACCAACTTTGGTGGTAATACTTTTTGAGCCTGAGGTAGCAAAAGAGTACCACGACAGCATAACAGTAAAATCGGCAGGTGCCGCGAGGGTTTATATCCCGCTTGCGGCATTGTGCTTTGGACCACCGGTAATTGAAGCCATTAAAGACCAGGAGATTTGTGAGGGAGACGGAATGCCTGAGATACTCCTGAATTTTGAATTCTTTAGTCCCGATGAGGTTGAATTCATTGGCATATCAGACAATGAAACATTTATAGCCAGTGAGCACATTGTATTTATCGGGGAAGGAAATTCACGCCTCATCACGCTGGAACCTGATCAACCGGTTGGTGAAGCACAAATCATGGTAATTGCTGTCGCTCCCGGTGATCTGAAAGATACGGTCACGTTCATGTCTGCCCTTTATCCGTCGCCGGTAATTCAATCACTGGATATAGTCCCGGAATCGGCAGGAAATGATGGGAAGATCGTAGTTCATGCAACATCTGCAGTCGGAGGATTGAAATACGCCCTGAATAACGGAATTTTCCAGCAAAGCAACGAATTCGCAGGTTTACCCGAAGGTGAATATCTGGTAACCGTGGGGGATATATCCCCTTGCATGGATACCATGACCGCAACCGTCACGAATATTACAGCCGTTCAGAAATTCGATGGAATTCATCCTGATGTATTTCCGAATCCTGCAAGTACTTTCATTACGCTCAGCCCTGCTGGCGATCTTCATCATGGATATTCTGTCGAGATTGTCAATATGTACGGTGAGATTGTCATGAAAGTTGATCCATTGCCGGATGGGACCATGGAAATAAGTGAACTGCCTGATGGGGTATATATCCTGAGATTAAGATCAGGGATAAAAATATACAATGTTAAGCTGGTGATAAATCAATAGGAAATCTTTCTGATGAGCTGATCCAGGTATTAAAAGGATTTACAGAAGCGGCGATAAAAGCCTGGCAGTTCTTTCAGCCAGCTTTACATATACAGGCCTTGATTTCCAACGTTCATAACGAACTGTTACTGCATCTGAAAGGTCGTTATAGAACGACTTGCGCAGTTGTTCGCCAAATTCAACAGAATAGACAATAGCATTGACCTCAAAATTCAGGTCAAAGCTCCTGTGATCCATGTTTGCCGTACCCACTACTGCAATATAGCCATCCACCACCATGGTCTTGGCATGGATGAATCCCTTGTGGTAGGTGAATATTTCCACACCTGATTTCAGCAATTCACCATAATTCGACCATGCTGCCGCATTCACCAGTCGTGAATCAGATATTCCGGGAACGAGAATTTTAACCTTGACCCCACCCAGGGCGGATATCTTCAGCGCATCCATAATACTTCCACCAGGGATCAGATAGGGAGTGGTAAGCAGGATTTCATGCTGTGCCAGGTTAATGGCTTTCAGGAATGACAGTTTGATGGTTGAGGCTGGGGAATCCGGTCCGCTTGCAGCAATTTGAACGCTGGTATTGGAGGCATGCATTGGAGCAGTGTCAAAATAGTGATGTTCAGGCTGGATCTTCTGATCCGAACAAAAGTTCCAGTCGCACAGAAAAATATGCTGCAAATACATGATGCCTGGTCCATCGATCCGCAGATGGGTGTCCCTCCAGTACTGCCGGGATTTTTCCCCGACGGTGTTGATGTACCGGTCGCTGATGTTGATACCGCCAACAAATCCACATTTGCCATCCACAATGATAATTTTCCGGTGGTTCCTGTAATTGATCCTGTTGGCAAGCAACAGAAACCGGATACGGTTGAATGGATGAGCTTCTACACCTGCTTCCTTTAATTCATGCAAAAGTTTTCCACGCAGGGAACTGCTGCCAAAATCATCATAAATAAGCCGAACCTCAATGCCTTCCAATGCTTTTTGAATAAGGACATCCTTGATCCGGTTGCCAATCACATCATCTTCGTAAATGTAATATTCCAGATGGATGTGATGTTCTGCCTGTAAAAGAGCAGCTAACACCTCCGGGAATTTCTCCTCCCCGTTTATCAGCAGTTTAACAACATTTCCACCGGTAAGCGGACTCAGGCTGTCGTTCATGATCAGTGTTACCAGGCTTCCGGCGCTTCTGACATCATATATGTTCCTTTTGAGGTTCCTGGCCGACATGGAAATTACCCTTCTGTCCAACTCCTTCAGCATTACCTCATCTGCCACCAATTTTTTACTGTAAATGATGCGCTTGCGGTAATTAATGCCGAATATGAAATAAAAAGCCATTCCGCCAACCGGGACAAAAATGGCCAGTAGCAGATAGGCGAGGGTTTTGCTTGAGCTGCGTGTATCATAAATGATACGCAGGCAAACCAGAAATACAATTGTCGAATAGCAAATTTCGGATAGCAATATCCAGTTCATAGTCTGTGGCCGATGTCATCCAGTTATGGGGCGGAGTATGAAGAATTCCCATCCTAAAAGTATAACATATCTGCCACAAATCCTTAAATTAGGGAATTAATAAAAGAAAGCATTCCTCTCATGGACAGATCATATCCTTCGTTTTGCAGGCCCTTGATCATAAAGTTAGGAGTCATTTGCATCCTGGTATTCATGGGTATTGTTGCTTCACTTAGCGGATCGGCACAGGTGAGCATTGGACTAGACAACTGGTTTAACCATGAAACCAGCACCAAAACCGGAAAACCCTACCATTACCTGTGGGGGGATACTGCAGACAGTGGTTACTCCCGCTGGGGCGATATCTTTACCGGCAGGGGAGCAAGGATCGCAACAATTGAACGGCCCAGTAACAAATTCCTGGACCCGCTTGATGTATACATCATCGTTGACCCTGATTCGACGGCGGAAACCCCCTCTCCTAATAATATCTTGCCGGATGACATCCTGGTGATTGAGCGATGGGTTAAAAGCGGAGGAGTTCTTGTACTGATGGCCAATGATGGAAAGCATTGCGGGCTGAGATACCTGAATCAGTTGTCGGTCAGGTTCGGTATGGTTTTTAACGGTACTATGCTGCGACCTGTTTTGAATAACCAGTACGAAATGGGAGCCTTCACGGAATTGCCCGATCATCCTGTATTCAAGGATGTCAGGAAGATCTTTCTGAAAGAGGTAGCATCCATAAGCCTTTCCGGGGATGCCACTCCCATACTCAAGGATAACGGACAGGTGATCATGGCAGAATGCCGTTATGGCAAGGGCTTTGTCTTTGCAGTCGGGGATCCGTGGATATACAACGAATACATCGATCATGACCGCCTGCCGCAGGATTTTGAGAACCGTCGGGCAGCAGAGAACCTGACGGATTATTTGGTCAATCAGGTCAAATCACAAAGCCGGAATCTGCATGAATAAGTTGAGACATGACCTGTGAGTCGAAGCCGGTTTAATCAATTACAGAAATTATTCTGGTATTAGTTTATCACAAGGGCGGTAATGCATCGTTCCTTTACTGAAGCTGTATTCCCAATCAATTCCCCGCTGGTTATGACCAAAGGGTACATGAAATCTTTCTTTTTCAAAGGAATTTCTGCGGTGAAGGCCAGCATATCCCTTCCGACGCCTTCTGAAAAAATCAGCTTCCTGCCAGTTGAAGTTTCCAGGATCACTTTTCCCCTGACGCAGATCGATTCATTAAAGAAGATGATGATTTTGAGGCCGGAAATGCTGTAACCGGTCATTGCGGGTTTCTTTTCAGATTCCGGATCCCATAATCCGCCGAATGTCCATTCAGGGGTAATATCCGAAGGTGAAAGCCCTTTCGGCCAGTAATCCCGGTTATCACGGTGCCAGGGATAATCTCCGCCGGTTCGGTGATTGCCGTAAAAGTAATACCGGTCACCATAGAAATAGGGTCGGTTCTTTTCCGGTTCATCTGCGTAAAGAAAGTGCAATATTGGTTCATCGGCCATGGTTTCGGAAAATGTGCAATCAAGGAACCAGAATTGTGCCTCATAATGATGCCGTGCCAGTTGAAAGCCCTTTACGCCATCGAATGAACAGCGATTTAAAACCAGTTTCTGATCTTTGTTTGTAACGGCAGCATGCCATAATGCAGCCGCAGCATCGTTTTCGTAGAACCGCGAATCTCTGATATAGCACCATCCGCGCGGGCAAACAAAGTCTATACCGCCTTCGAAGTAGCAATTGGCGTGGTAGTACATGCCATCTTTGTAGTTCCAAAGTGAAACGGTATCGCCACCCTTACTGGTAACGCGGCAGTTTTCGATGATAATCCTCGTGCCTGTACCATAAACTGCAAAGGCATGCGGTCCCATTTGCGGCTGGGTATTACGGATGGTAAGGCTTTCAAGTATGACATCATCCGCTGTAATATTGATTACCGCAGCACCGATATGATCGGGATTTGTCTGCCAGTCGCTCCGCAGCTGACTGTATTGTATTATGGTGCTGTTTCTGCTTTCACCCAGGATAGTAACATAATCCCTGTCAAGCAGGATCTTTTCATTGTAGACACCGTTCTTTATAAAAATGACGTAGCGTTGGTAATTGAACATCGGCATTGCGCCAAGGGCTTCGGTGATTGATCGGTAATCACCACTTCCGTCCCATGCAACCGTAACATCAGCATATCTCTCATTTCCCCGGATAACATATGCCGGCAGAAGCAATATTGCCAGGAAAAGAGCAATTCCGGGTCGCATCGTGAGTATTGCCGTTATCTTCCGAGTTCTATGGCTGCCAATATAAAGGGGGCCACACCTTTCGGATCATTGTCCACACGTTTTTCGTGAATGTAATATTCATAGGATCCGTCTCGGTAGGGATTGCCTCCAAGGCCGCAACCACCGCAAATGTTGTGCATGGTAACCAAACCATTTTCATCCACTGTGATAAGTTCCTTTACCAGGTCATCGAAAGTATCGCCTGCGATATCGAGGTATTTCCTGTCAAGATATCCTTTGTGGGCTCCTTTGGCAAATACATAGGTGTACATGGCGGAACCGGATCCTTCGATATAATTGCCTTCTCTGTTACCCTGGTTCAAAACCTGGAACCAGAGGCCGGTCTTTGAATCACGCACCTTTAGCAATGCCTCACAGGTATTCTGGAGTATGCTGATCAGGGAATCTCTTTCAGGATGGCTTTCAGGTAAATAATCAAGGACATCCGTAATGGCCATGGTGTACCAACCCATTGCACGACTCCAGGGGTACAGTGACTTACCCGTAGCCGGATCACACCATTTTTGCTGACGGCTCTCATCCCAGGCGTGGACCAACAGACCGGTACTGCTGTCCAGGGTTTTGCTGTAAATAAGCTTAATTTGATAAGCCACCACGTCGAACCACTCCGGATCATTAAACTCCTTGGCGTATTGTGCCAGAAATGGGGAGGCCATATAAATCCCATCGAGCCACATTTGCCAGGGATATATTTTTTTGTGCCAGAAACCGCCTGACCTGGTCCTGGGGTGCGATCGCATCTGGACCAGAAACTGATCGAGCGCTTTGCGATAGATCGAATCACCGGTTCTTTTATAAACAGTAATGATGTTTTTGGCTGGGCTGATACGGTCAAGGTTGTATTCATCCATACTGTAATCGAGAACAGAGCCGTCATCCTGCACAAAGTAATCCACGTAGTCCTCCATGTATTTGGAGTATCGGGGATCGACATCCCCGAGTTTATCAATAGCCTGACCCAGAAATGCCACATCATATTGCCATTTGATTTCGGCGGGATCGAGATAATGAATGAGGCTGTCGGAACTTGCCATTACCGAATTAGCCATGCGGACAGACCAACGATCAGCCGGGACATTATTCTGCTGGTCGGGATTCCTGTATCCACAAGCGGTCAAGGCCAAGACCAGGAATACAATAATGTTTTTTTTCATTGGACTTTGCGTAAAGATACAACAGATCTTCCAAAATTCCGGCGGAGTTAATACTCCGCCGGGCATAAACAAGATATGAAACGGCCTAAATCAACAACTCATCAATTGTATCCGTCATTTTGCCAGAATCCTTCGGGATCTTCACTGGCAGTGGCGTTGGTTATTGCATCCATCTGGGGCTGAGGGATGGGTCGGAGGACATGGAAACTCTTGATGTTGGGACCTGCACTGCCGTTGTATAAGGTGACGCGTTCAACCAGCTTGCCGGTGCGTTTAAGATCGAACCACCGTTGCTGTTCGCCGCAAAGTTCACGGGCCCGTTCATCGAGTATAACCTCTATATCCTGGGCGCTGACCTGGGCTTCTTCTTCTGCGGTGAGCACATTCGACTGACCTGAAATTGCACGGGCAGTCCGCAGGTCGTTCAACAATTGCATGGCTTGTGAGCTGTTTCCCGACATCATATAGCCTTCTGCAGCAATCAGGTACATCTCGGACAAACGGAAAACAAATGCATCCCGTCCACCTAGGTCACGGATAACCGAACCGGTGTAATCATCAAATTTCTTGAGCTGGATATACATACGGTTGCCTTTGAAATTGTTGTTGCCGCTGGTTCCGGTGGCAATGGTGGGCAATGTTCCTTCCTCGTTCTGATATAACGGATATACTGCCGCATTACCTACGTCTGTTCTTGAGAACAGTACATAACGGTTGGTGGCACGGGCAATCTGGGCGTCAGTGACGGTTTCCCTGGACAAATAGATTGCCGTATCCCTCATCTCGGCATAACCTGCCGGTGGTGCGACACCACCTGAAAAGGCTTGCTGGAGCGACGTGGCAACGTAATATACATCCCTGAAGGAGGCTTGGTAACGCTGGTCGGTAGCATCGTCGAACAAATCCAGCAGGTAACCTGAAGGTACATATCTGGTGAATCCCTTGCTGTAAGGCTGATAATCTTTGCCCAGATTATAATTGACGTCCAGGTACTTCAGGGTCTTTTTTGCTTCTGTATCAGTACGGATCAGTATACCGGTGAGTCCGGGGACCAGGTTCCAGACGCCTACAAACATCAGGTGTGATGCATTTCCACCGATGGTATTGGCTGAATTGCGTATCATCATTTGTGACCAGGTCATCTGTTCACCGTCCTCATCGAGTTTTAGGCGTTTCGGCATGATATTATATTCCAAAACATCAGAATAGTCGATGTACCATACCACTTCCTGATTCGAAGCTCCGTTCTCATTTGCACCCTTCCAACAATCTGCATAATTGGCAAAGAAAGAACAACCGCTTCCGGAGATCACATCTTCTGCAGTGGCGGCTGCATCTGCATAAGCCTGGTTATCGTTGAATTTACTGCCCTTGTATAAAAGCAATCTGGCCTTCAATGCCTTGGCAGCCCATACATTGATGCGTCCGGTCTTTGCAGTTTTAGCTTCAAGGTTGGTGATGGCTTCCTCCACATCGTTCAGCATAAAGTCATAAACTTCTTCTTCACTGTCGCGGTAAGCTACCGATGAGATATTGCTGACCGGTTCGGTGTTGATCTGAACAGGGCCCCAGGTTTCGACCAGGTGCCAGTAATAGAATGCGCGGAGAACCTTCAGTTCACCGAGGTAGGCGCTTTGTTCGGCATCTGTAAGGATACCGGCGGGTGCTTCGGATACGTATTTTATACCTGTATTACAAACGTTTACGGCAGTGAAAAACAGTTCCCAGTATTCATCAAAGCAGGCGTTCATGGTCTCTCTTGAACTCGTAGCCACTTCGGGTGTAATGCCGCTGTAATCAATCAATACTTTCTGCCGGTTATCATAACCGGTGAGCCAGGTATCCGTCCCACCTTCGCTTAGTCCAAAAGCTGCCTCCTTGCCGTACCATCCGCGCAGGTATGCATAACTCGATGCGACAAGCCCGTCGATGCCGGCGCGGGTGGTATATTTAACATCTTCCGTTGATCCTGTCCGGTTATCTTCTTCCAGGAAATCGGTACATGAAGTATTTGCCAGGGCAAGCAGGGCAAATACTGCAATGAAGTATTTTATTGTCGTTTTCATAAGATGAATCTTATTTGCTGTTTGTATAAATTAAAACTCAACGTTAAGACCGAATACCATTTGCTTCGACAATGGATTGGAAATATCTCCGCCGCGTTCCGGGTCATAATTGTCGAGGTTGCTGAATGTGAAATAGTTCTGCAGTGAAGCATAGATTCGCAGATTGCTCATCCTCATTTTGGTGGTAAGGGTATGGGGTAAGGTATAGGCCAGGGTCACTTCCCTGATCTTCAGGAAGGAAGCGTTTTCAAAGGCCAGGGCAGGCATATCATTTTGGGAGGCGATACCCGGCCGGGGGAATTTTGCTCCCTGGTTCTCGGGAGTCCAAAAGTCGACATCGGGTGAACCGTCCTGCTCGGTAGGCTTATAGGCTGTATTATAGTCGTATTGGATCCACTGACCTACACGCGCATAAACAAGGGCTGATAAGGCAAACTGTTTGTATGTCAACGTAGTGTTCAAACTGGCAATGAACTTCGGACTTTTGTTATAAAGCCGTTTATCATCGTCGTTGTAGATGGTATCATGATTCACATCCACCAACCTGATATCGCCGGGTACCTTACCATAGGATGCTGCCAGCTCGGTTTCGTCAAGACCCCAGCAGCCATCGGCCTCATAATTGTAAAAGGCACGCACAGGCTCACCCACAACCAATGCCTGTTCCGGATTGGATATATCGCGCTCTTCTCCGCTGGCAAGTGCCACTATTTTGTCACGATTGGCTGAGAAAGCCACATCGGCCTGCCACCTGAGATCCTTTTTTTCAATAACCCTAAAATTCATGGTGACCTCAATCCCTTTGTTTTCTGTTTCACCCACATTGGCCAGTACCTGCGGATATACGGATGTTGCTGGCAATCCCTTGAACAGTAAGAGGTCATCTGTCTTGGCATAATACAAATCCACTGTTGCCGAAATTCTCGATTTAAGCAATGATACATCCACACCCAGATCCCATGTGGTGGTTGTTTCCCAGGTAACATCTGGATTCCCGAGTACAGCCGGTACCTGACCGGTTATTACCGTTGACCCGAAGGTGTAATAAATCTTTTCGGCACCCAATGCGGTTAATGTCTGATATGGACTTACTGCCGAGTTTCCTGCCTGACCCCAGCTTGCTCTCAGTTTCAGGTGATTGATTAATTGCGATGAGTTCATAAATGCTTCTTCCGAAATAATCCAGGCGCCGGCAACCGATGGGAAATAGCCCCATTTGTTTCCTTCAGCGAGAACTGATGACCCATCAGCCCTTAAGGAGGCTGTGATCAGGTAACGGTTAGAGAGCTTGTAATTTAAACGGCCAAAATAAGATAACAGATTGCTTTTTACATAGGTGTCTTCAATCTGCCTTCCTGTTGACGATATGTTCGACAGATCGTAAAATGAATTCTTGCCATAATGGTCCTGTAAACCATAACCAAATGTACTGTGCATTTCATTTACATTCTGATAAGCTTCCTGGCCAACAAGTATTTGGAAATCATGTATGTCATTCAGATTGAAAGCATAATTCAGGGTGTTCTCCCAGGTAAAGGCAAAGCCCTGTTTGTTCTCCACCTCAAAATATGAACCACGACCAGATTGGTAATTTCCGGTGCACATGTAATCTTCATATTCTCCGAAACGGCTTGAATTCTGGTCAATTCCGAATACAGACCTGAAGCGCAATCCCTTTAGCAGTTCCCAATCCAGAAAAACATTTCCGAACAGCCTGTTGCTGATGGTATTGTTATCATAATACCCTTCCACTTCATTTAACAGAGGATTGGTATGACTCGTTGCCAGCTCCGAAGGTTTATCCAGTATTGTGCCATCTGCGAGATAAGGCTGGGCGAGTGAATGCATCTTGATCAGCTGACTGTATACATCATCCTGTCTGCGATCCCAGTCACGGAGCGTGTAAAGCAGGTTGGCACCGACCTTAAGATTCCTGGTAATGGCATGATCCATGGCTATCCTGCCGTTGTAACGCTTAAGGTTATCGTTGAGCAGAAGCCCTTCTTCATTCATGAAACCCAGCGACAGGCTGAAAGAGGTCTTCTCACTTCCGCCTGACAGCGACAGTTCATAGTTCTGTGTAAGTCCGTTGTGCAGCATCATATCAAACCAATCCACTCCGCCTTCAGTGTATATTTCATATACTGATTTTTCATATGGAGCGCTTACCACGGTGGACAACACCTCATCTGCGGGATAATCATTTAAACTTGTGCTTCCCCAGGTATTGCCCGCCTCCTTCTCATCATTATATCGCTCCCGTTCAGCCAGGAAACGGTATTCCTGCTCCACGTCCATGAGTTTGGGCAGGTCGGTGGGACTGTTAACCGACCAATAGGTATTCAGGGCAACTTTCAGCTTATCTGACGAGGTGGCTCCTTTCTTAGTTGTGATGATCACAACACCATTGGCGCCTCTTGTACCGTAAATAGCCGTAGAAGAGGCATCTTTCAGAACCTCGATCGATTCGATATCCGAGGAATTGATGTCGAGCGTGGAACCATATTCAATACCATCCACAAGGAATAAAGGAGCATTCGATGCATTGACCGACCGGTTTCCCCGAAGATCGACATTGATCTCCGATCCCGATTCCCCGCTGGCCTTTGTGATATCTAGGCCTGCAATCTTACCCTGCATCGACTGCAAGGCATTATTCGTAGCGGTTTTGGTTATTTCGGAAGACTTGATGGAGGATACCGACCCTGTCAGGTCCCTCTTCTTTACGGTTCCGTAACCAATGACAACTAATTCATCAAGCGTTGTAACATCTTCATCCAACGTAACATCAATGATACTCTCGTTACCCGCCGGATATTCTTCTGTCACGAAACCTACAAAGGAGAACTCGAGAATAGCATTATCAGGATTCTCAACATTGATCTGATAATTACCGTTAGCGTCAGTCACTACTCCAATCTGGGTGCCCTGGATGACCACATTGGTACCTGGCATGGGATTCCCGTTAGAATCAGTGACTTTCCCTTTAATGGTTCTGCCATTCTGGGCCAAGGCTGCCACCGGCAGCATAATCAGCACCAGGAAAGTCAGACAGCGGTTTAATAGCTTAGAATTCATAATAAAATAGTTAGTTAGGTATTAGTATTGAATTATTCATGATAAAATTGGACTCCTGGATAACCTTTGTACCCAGGTCGTTGTATAGAGATTTTGTATTGGGTAAGATGTTGCTGATAAAATACAATGTACTGCATTTTTCATCCTGCAAGAGAAACAGGGGAATGCTTTCAGGCTGGTAGCAATTGGATATTCTTACCGTCTGGCAATTGTTTAATTTCAGGTAGGGAGTGTCCGGTGAGAAAGCATTTACGGTAATCCGGTCGTAACTTATTTGCCGGGTGTCTTTCGCAACAAAAGGTACCCCCTGTCCGACTTCCAGGCGTAAATCATGAAAACTGATGTCTGTTGCATTCTCCACCAGGATCCCCTTATCTGCAGAAATCTGCATGTCGGAGAAGGTAATCTGGGAGACTTCCTTTTCCTCGAGCCCGTAAACGGCAATTGCCCTGTCCGCCTTTCTTATGTTTATGCCCGATAAATGAATATTTTTTATGGCAGGCGTGCGTTCAGACAATACCTCGGGGTCTGATGGCTGGTACCGCATGGTGATGATCACACCTTCCTTGATCATATCATACATCAGGATATTGGACACCCTGACATCTTCGACTATCCCGCCTCTTCCCCGCATCGTCTTGATCCTTATCCCGACATCAGTTCCTTCAAATACGCAGTTGGTAATGGCAATCCGCTTAACGTTACCGCTCATCTCACTCCCGATAACGACACCTCCGTGACCTTTCAACATGGTGCAATTGGTTATGGTCACATTCTCGGTAGGCCGGTTAGCTTCACGGCCATCTTCGTCCCGGCCTGCCTTGATTACAATACAGTCGTCGCCGACTGTTATGTGACTGTTGGAAATATGCACATTGGTGCACGATGATAAGTCGATGCCATCGGTATTGGGTGAAGTATCCGGGTTTTCAATCGTTACACCTTCAATGGTGATATTGTCGGTGAATGTGGGGACTATTGTCCAGAAAGGAGGATTAGAAAAACTCACGCCTTCAATCAGCACATTCTTACATTCATAAGTAATCAACATGGGAGGCCTGAGAAAAGCGTTCTTCCCCCGCAGGTATTCATTCTTTTCAAGTAACGCCGCATTTTCCTCTTTAAACTGCGTTTGCCATTTTAGATCGGGCTGTCCCCCGACCTTGATTTTGTTCCAATAATCCCACCATTTCTGCCCCCTGCCATCGAAATGACCGTCTCCACGAATGGCTACATTTTCACACTGGAAGGCATAGATCTGCGAGATGAAATTCCTGACCCTGATTTCTTCCCACCTGGTCTGAACCATGGGAAGGTAATCGTCGAAATCATCAGAGAATTCAATTACCGCTCCGGCATCGAGGTATAATGTGATGTTACTTTTTAAAATGATGGGACCGGTGAGATATTTACCGGCGGGGAAGAAAAGTGTTCCGCCACCTTTACCCGACAGACTATCGATAAGATGATTAATGGTTCCGGTACATTTCTCAATACCCCTGGTATCGGCTCCAAGATCTGAAACGTTAACCCAGGTTGTTTGTGATTCAGCACGATAAGAAACAAGTAAGCCAATAAAAACTATCAGAAATCCTCTCATAAGAAGAATTTTATTGAATTCACCCACCTAAATTAAACTTAAAAGAAGCAAACCAGGGTAGGGAAATCATCAGAAAAGGGGAGTCAAATCATCACCCGGCCATTTAGCCTGTCTTTGATTGCCTTAAAATCCAAATTTTGCTTAACTTTCTGGCAGGTGTATCCATGAAACGAATACTTGCCATATCTGTATTTGCCTGCTTCCTCATCTTCCCCGGGAGTGTACACTGCCAGTATGTCTTCCGCTTTGAACATCTGGGGACGGAACAGGGACTTTCCCAGAACACGGGGTTCAGTATACTTTTCGACAGCAAGGGATTTATGTGGATAGGTACCTGGAACGGCCTCAACCGCTATGACGGGTATGAGTTTAAGATATACAGGGGGCAATCGGAGAATTCAAGGATTTTTACAAACAACAGGGTAACCAGACTTCTGGAGGATAAAAAGGGATTTATCTGGGTGGAAACCTATGACGGTTATTATCATTTCTTCAATCCGGTTAATGAGACCTTCTCCACAGTTCCGCAATACGAAGGCTACATGGCCAGTAACGAAATCACTTGTTTTCTGCAATATACCGATGATATTATTATCCTGGGATCATCCGGGTCAGGAATATTCCTCTTGCAGTATGTTGCCGGAAAAGGAACATATTCAGTCAGCCAATACGTAGACAGAGGCAATTTTGCCCTTTCCAACAACAGCATCCGGTTCATTTATGCCGACAAAAGCCGTAACCTCTGGATCGGTACCAAAAGAGGAATTAACTTCTTGTCATACAAAGATATTGACAGGCAGCGTTTTAACTTTCAGCATCAGTTTGTCAATTCAGCCTTTACCGCTGTATGTGAAAGCGGGAAAGATATCTGGTTCGGGACAGAAAATGATGGAATAATTGTATTTGACAGAACCACTGCCAGATACAGGCTTATCAACAGGCAGACGACACCGGAGATCCTTTCAGATAAGATTTCTGTGTTGTATAAAACAAAGACAAGCAGGATCATTACAGGTTTTACCGGGAAAGGGGTGATGGTTTCCAATATTTTCGGAAAGAACTGGATAAGCATACCCTTTCATGGGAAAACCCTTGCAGGGGTCTATGAGGACAAGTTTTACCAGGTATGGCTGACTGCCTTGGAATTCGGAGTAACCAGATTGGATGTCAATACGTTGCAAACAAATTACTATGTGCTGACACCCGAAGAGATCAAGCATTTGACTGATCTTGAGCGACCTCAGTTTTATGAGGACACGGATAACAATCTCTGGATTGGGTTGCATGGCGGAGGTCTTGCTTTGTATCACAGGGAGCGTGATCAATTTCAGTTTTTCAGGAACGACCCGGCGGATCCTAATTCAATATCCTCAAACATTATCCATTCCATTGCGGAGGACAACTCCGGTCAGCTGTGGTTGGGAACCGGACAATTCCTGGGAGGAATTGAAAAAGTCATCCTTGAGAATCCTGCATTTAAGCACCAGCTTATGGAAAACGAAAGGGTTGACATGTTGGATAATGTAGTCAGGGCCATCATGGAAGATAAGAATCACTACCTGTGGGTTGCAACAAAAGCCGGTCGTTTGCATCTGTTTAACAAGGCGCTCGGTAAAACAGCTTACTACGATTCCCTGCCCGGCATTGGCAAAGAATCTGTTCGAAATAACACCTATTCCCTGTTTAATGACCGCAACGGTTACTTATGGATTGGGTCCAAAGGCGATGGCCTGTCGGTTAGCACACAATCCATCCTGGGAAAAGAAGACTATTCCCGACTGAAATTCCGGCGTTTTAAATTCCATCCTGATGACTCCACTACCCTCGGCAACAACAATATCTACTCCATCTGTCAGGATAGCTCATCCAATATCTGGATAGGTACTTACGGAAACGGACTGAGCCTGATCCAGGATCCCTATGCGAGGAATGTGAAATTCACCAGGATTAATCAGGGGAACAGCAATCTTTCCAGCAACCTTGTCAGGTACCTGCTGGTGGACAGACATGGAAACCTTTGGATAGCAACTGCATCAGGTCTTAATTTTCTGGACAGGGACAATATTGAAAAGGGGAACTACCATTTTACAACCTATTTCAGGAATCCATCGGATAAAAACAGTCTCAGTTATAACGATGTTGTCCATCTTTTCGAAGATTCACAGGGTCGCATATGGATGGGTACCTTTGGGGGAGGTGCTGACATGCTCGATTTAAAAGTCGGGCAGGGAGGCTCTTTCAAACACTTCACTTCCGAGAACGGCCTCAGCAACGATGTAATATTTGGCATTCTGGAGGATAAAACTGGTCATATCTGGTTCAGTACCGAGAACGGCTTGATCCGGTTGGACCCCGCAAACGGCAATACTGAAATTTACAATACGTTCAATGGATTGAATTTCAATAATTTTTCTGAAAATACCTGCTACGCGAGATTTGACGGGTCTCTCAGTTTCGGAGGTTACATGGGGATCGAAGTGGTATATCCCGATAAGCTGGTCCCTGAGCAGATCAAACCTCAGATCGAGCTTACCAATTTTCTTTTGTTCAACAAGGAAGTTCCTGTAAACCAATCCGGATCGCCGCTGAAAAAGAACATATCGTTTACCGATAAAATCACGTTAAGATATAACCAGTCAAGCTTCAGTATTGACTTCTCAGCACTCGATTTCCTGGATCCCGGTAAGATAAACTATTCCTACAAACTGGACAATTTCGAAAATGACTGGAATATTGTGGGTAACCAGCACAAAGCAACCTATACCAACTTGTCGCCCGGCAGGTATGTATTCAGGGTAAGATCATTGAAAAGCAACAAGTTTGAGGGATCAGATGAGCGGACATTGAGCATCCGTATTCGTCCGCCCTGGTGGAAAACCGTGCCGGCCTACCTGACCTACCTGGTGCTGATTGTTGTGGTTACAATTCTGATTTATAAGACTGCCACACGCATGAGCCGGTACCGCAATGAATTGCTTGTTGAGAAGAAGGTCAACGAACTGAAACTGGAGTTTTTCACCAACATTTCCCATGAAATCCGGACGCCTTTAACACTGATCATTGGGCCCATTGAAGACATGTTATCGGCAAACGGCATCTCACCCCGAAACAGGACCCTGATGGAGATTATCCGGAAAAATGCAAAAAGGATGCTTTACCTGACCAGTCAGTTGCTCGATTTCAGGAAAATCCAGAACAATAAAATGGTTCTGAGAATAAAGGAAATTGATATAAATGTGTTCACCAGGGAGATTTTTGAAAGCTTCATCCCTCTGGCCAAACATAAGGGGATTCATTATACATTCCAGGCAGGACCTGACATGGTAATGATTTTTGCCGATCCTGCCAAGCTGGATACAATCATTTACAACATAATTTCCAACGCCATTAAATTTACAGGTCAGGGCAAGGAGGTTACGGTGAAAATTGATAGCAGCGATAAATTCCTGGATATCCATGTGACGGATGAAGGTCCGGGCATACCGCAAAAAAACCTTAACGAGATTTTCACACAGTATACCATTTTGAGCAACCGTGACCTGGCGGGTACAGGCATCGGGTTATCGCTGTCATATGAACTGGCGAAACTGCACAGGGGAGACATTCTGATTTCCTCAGTTGAAGGGCTGGGCAGTACCTTTACCATCAGGTTATTAAAGGGAAAGGCCCATTTTCTTGAGGCAGGTATGTTACATGACGAGGAACCGGCAGCCAGGGAGATGCATTTCGAGCATCATGGTGAAGAAATGGAGGAGGTTGGACAGGACTTTACGGGAATTCAGGATGAAATGGGAAGCAAGCAGGTGTTATTGATCGTTGAGGACAATCAGGAAATTCTCGATTACATCAGTCAGTCTTTGAAAGCCGCGTTTTCGTGTATCGGGGCAAAAAATGGCGAAGAAGGGCTTCATATTGCCAGGAAGCTGAATCCTGACGTAATTATTACTGATATCATGATGCCCGGTATGAATGGGTTGGAAATGACACGCCGGTTGAAGGAGGACTTCAACACCAGTCATATACCGGTAATTATGCTTACGTCTAAGGTTGAAATGAGTGATCAGATAGCAGGTATTGAGACAGGTGCTGAAGCATATATCCTTAAGCCATTCAACATGGAGTACCTGAAGGCAGTAGCCGGCAACCTGCTTAACCAAAGAATGAAAGTCATTACCCGGTATACGAACAGGCACGATGTTTCCGTTGAGCCCATTAAGGTAGCCGCCAGAGATGAGGACTTTCTGAGGAAAATTGTTTTGTACGTCGAGGAAAACTACGAATCCGAGTTCTCAGTTGACGCCATAGCGGCATATTGCTGTGTCGGACGGACGGTTTTTTATAATAAAGTAAAGGGCCTGACAGGTCTGGGTCCGCTCGAATTTGTGCGAAAGCTCAAATTGAAAATAGCGGCCCAGCTGTTGGAAAAAGGTTACAACGTATCAGAAGCGGCTTTTAAAACCGGATTTTCGGATGTGAAGTATTTCAGCAGGCAGTTTAAAGCTCAGTTCGGGATCCCGCCCAGCAGACAGAAAACAGTCATGTAAAGCTGGTGAGGTCACCCACGATCTTTCTTCCATGGAATTCACCGGCGGGTATCCGTCTGCTCAGATCATCGATGTTCAATTGTGTAACTTTTCCGACAACAAGAATACTAAGCCTTTCGCCTGCCATAGCTAGCATTTTTTTCAGCATATCTTCGCCCTCAAGCGCCGTGGCCGCTCCCCCCGAGGTGAGGACCCGGTGTACAAGACCTGAATCACAAAGTTTGTGCAGTTCCTGTTCAATATCCCCGGTTACATCAATGGCTTTATGAAAGGTCACCTGCATATTCCCTGCCAGCTTTACCAGGTTTCTTAGCCCGTGCAAATCAACTTCATTCTCCTTGTTAAGCAGTCCTATGGCTATACCATCTGCACCGGCAAAGCGACATTTTCGGATGTCCGCTGCCATGATTTCCATTTCCTTATCCCCATACACAAAGTTGCCGCCCCGGGGACGAATCATGACAATAACCGGAATTGTCAGGTACTTTTTGCAGACCATGAGGGTACCCAGAGAAGGGGTAGTACCACCCACCGCCAGGTTTTCACACAATTCGACCCGGTCAGCTCCTAGCTCCTGGGCCCGCAATGCTTCGGCAAAACCTTCAACACATGCTTCTTTTATCATGGGCAACTGTTTCATGTGCAAATGTACTACTGGGATTTCACTTTTCGTTTTTCACTTTTC
>DIAS01000068.1:0-846 GCA_002415855.1 Bacteroidales bacterium UBA5072 | reverse complement strand
AGTCCGCCACCAGAAAATTACTTCCGGTAATAACCACAAGGTCATTTCTCCCGGCTTTCATCATGACCGTTTCACAGGCTTCCCTTATCCCGGCAAAGGTTTCTCCTGCACAACCATATTGCTTTGCCAATCCTGCCAGTTCATTTTCATTCATGGTGCGCGGCACAGAAAGTCTTGTGAAATAATATCCGGCTTTTTGTGGCATATATTTAAAGATCTCATGTATATCCTTGTCGTTCACAAATCCGAGAACCAGGTGAAGTTTTTCAAAGGGTGTTTCTGCAATCTGCTGGAGGACTTGCTTCAACCCGTCAGCATTGTGAGCTGTGTCGCAAACCACCTGTGGGTTATGCTGAACTACCTGCCACCGTCCGGAAAGCCCGGTATTGGTGATTACTTTTTTTATGCCTGAATAGATGTGTTTTTCGGAAAGAACAATACCTGACTTTTCAAGCTGTCCGAGAGCACCCAGAACTGTTGTTGTATTTTTCCGCTGATAGTGACCCAGAAGTCCGCATCTGAGATTCGGGTAATAAACCTCATCATCTTTCCTTACGTTAAAGACCTGGTAGCCATCGGCGGACATCAGGCTGTAATCGATCCGGTATATCGCATCTGCGATTAATACAGGGGCATTCAGTGCAGACGCCACCTGCCTGTATACAGACAATACCTCAGGCTGACTTTCTCCCACCACAACAGGAGTGTCCCTTTTGATGATACCTGCTTTTTCAAATGCAATCTTCTCGAGTGTGTCGCCCAATATTTCAACATGATCCTTGCCAATATTTGTAATAACCGATAAAACCGGTGAAATAATATTGGTGGCATCCAGCCTGCCTCCCA
>DIAS01000162.1:101021-121681 GCA_002415855.1 Bacteroidales bacterium UBA5072 | reverse complement strand
GGTACCAGTGGAAGAATATGCTGATCACTCCTTTTTACTGGTTGATGGCACCCTTTTACAGGAGAAGTGAAAGAACAACTGTCGGAGAGATCGTTGAGGACAGGTACGGAAAGAACCTTGGATTAGTTTATTCAGTTTTCGCAATTGCTTTTTTTGTTTTTAATATGGGAGCTATGCTGCAGGGTGCAGCCAAGGTAATCGCAGTTATAACAGGTGATCTGATTTCACCGGATGCTGTTGTGCTGGCCATGACGGTTGCTTTCTTGCTCTACAGTTTTTTTGGAGGTATGATTGCTTCGGCCTATACGAATTTTATTCAGGCCTTCTTGATCATCATCCTATCCATGTTATTAATTCCCTTTGGCTTGCATGAAGTGGGCGGATTTAACGGGATGCGTAACAGCTTACCATCGGATTTCTTCAAAGTATTCAGCTATCGAAGTGGAATGGGCGCATTTACCATTGCCATGCTGGCTGTTAACGGCATTGTCGGCATTACGGCACAACCCCATATGGTGGCCATGTTTGCCACCGGCAATAATGAACGGTCAGGGCGGATCGGCCAGACTTTCGGATCATTGATCAAGCGCTTGTGCACGATTGGCTGGGCACTTTCGGGACTTATTTTGGCTGCTCTGGTTATAAAGAACAACGTTAGCCTGAGCGATCCGGAGATGGCCTTTGGTTATGGATGCAGGGAATTATTGTTACCGGGCCTTATCGGACTTATGGTCGCGGCTATCCTGGCTGCAAATATGTCTACCTGTTCTAATTTCATGGTAAATACAGGAGCACTTTTCACCGAAAACTTTTATAAAAAGTATTTCAATCCCGTCGCCGATGATAAAAAAATGCTCTGGATCGGACGGTATTCCGGATTAATATTGTCACTGCTGGGTGTTGTATTTGCCCTGACCATAAAAAATGTTCTGCATGCATTTCTTTTCACTGAAACCATAGCAGCGTTTATGGGGATCATTGTCCTGGGAGGTGTGATCTGGAAAAGGGCAAACCGCTTCGGAGCCCTGGCTGCGGTGGTATTATCATTTTCCGTGTATTATGGCATCAACTTTATCCAGGCCGATAAGCTGATGCTGGTATACAAATGGCAGCCAGCATCCTTTGGATGGGCAATGCTAACAGGTTTTGGCGCATTCATCGTGATCAGCCTGCTGACAAAACCTGAGAATAAGTCAGATATGGATTTCTTCTTTGAAAAAATGAGCAGGAGTTCGGACCCGGAAGACAGACTTCAGGACGGATCCAGGAAAGCTGCCAGGGAAATCGGGAAGGACATGTTGCTGCTCGATATACCGGGATGGATCAAGCCGGACCGGTGGAGGGGTTTTTTCTCCCGTTACAGGGAGGACATAGGAGGATTCTTGCTCAGCTGGGCTTTTGTCGGAACTTTGATATTACTGGCCTGGAGCATAATGCAGATCAGGTAAAGACTTCATGAACATTTATGAAAATCAGACTGTGAAAAAGCTAAGATTAGGTGTCATCGGAACCGGGTCAGTGGTTCGGGAGATATACGAGTATCTCTATTTTGACAGCGTGTATTCTCCGCTGATCAGCGTTGAAGCCATCTGTGACCGCAACGAAGAGAATATGAAGCTGGTAGGCGATAAGCACAATATACCCGTTAGCAGGAGATTTACTGACTACAGAGATCTCATTTCAAATGTGCCGATCGATGCCGTGACTGTTAACACACCTGATCATTTCCATAAGGAACCTGCTGTGTTTGCCCTGGAGGCAGGCCTTGATGTTCTCCTGCCCAAGCCAATTGCCGACAATGTGAAGGATGCCCATGCCATTATTGCAAAGGCCAAGCAGCTGGGACGATTTATCGGTGTTGATTTTCATAAACGCGAGGATCCCCGTATCAAAGAGGCAAAGGCGAGGTTCCGGCAAGGTGATTACGGCAAATTCCAATCCTCAGTGTGGTATATGCTGGATAAGCTTATGGTGTCCGATCCCAATCATGTACCCCGTTTTTTTGCCACAGCTGATTTTGCCGCAATCAATTCACCTGTTTCGTTTCTCACAGTCCATATGGCCGATGCCTTCATGACCATTTCCGGATTAAAGCCGCTGAGCGTGAAGGCAGTCGGTTACAAACAGAAGCTGCCCTCTTTGAAACCTCTGGCAGTGGATGGATATGATCTTGTCGATACAGAGATCTTTTTTGAAAACGGTGGAGTGTGCCATATCATTACCGGCTGGGCAATTCCCAACAGTGCCCACGCATTGACCGTGCAGTCAGCCCGCATAATCGGATCAGAGGGATTGCTCGACCTTAACCTGGACCTGCCCGGGTATCATGAGGTCATTGCAGGTGGCATTTTTGAAAGAAATCCACTTTTCAGGAATTTTGAACCGGACGGAAAGGTTTCAGGCTATGGAATACAATCGGCAGGGAAGATCATTGAAAACATGATCGGATTCAGAAATTCCCAATTCTCAACGGATGAGATCGGCAAGCTGATGGATCCTTTTTCACTGGGATTTTACGCTACATTGGTGTGTGAGGGGGCACACCGGTCTCTTGAAAACGGTGTAAGAATCACTGAAGGCGTAGTATCAGGCGGAACAGTAAACCTGAAGAATTTGCTTGAAAGAGAAATTGGGAAAACAGAAAGTGATAATTATTACAAAAATTAGTCCTTGTTAATGTTATTTTGAATTAAAATGGCCAAATATAGCTTAGAGCCTATTGAGGTTCCTACCATAAGTACAAAATACAGGACAATCAGAACGAAGCTTCCTGTTCCGGAATCCCTGGAAATATTCAGCATGTTGCAGCAATCCGAGCCCATTTCAATGATGGGACAACCTCCGGTCGTATGGGAAAGGGCTGAAGGATTCCAGATCCTTGATAAATGGGGTAACAAGTGGATTGACTGGTCATCAGGTGTTCTGATCACTAATGCTGGTCATGGCAGACAGGAAATCATCCGTGCAATAAAGGAAATAATGGATCAGAACCTGCTTGCGACCTATGTATTCGTGCATGAAAAAAGGGCAGAACTTACACAAATGCTGCAGCGTTTATCACCTGATCCGGCCGGTTACCAGGTATTTCTCCTCAGCACCGGCAGTGAGGCCACGGAGAATTGCATAAAACTGGCCAAAACCTATTCACTGGAAAAATACGGGCCCACCAGGAAGTATTTTTTGACATTTAAAAATGCCTTTCATGGCAGAACTTTGGGAGCACAGCTTGCCGGAGGGATGGACAATCTTAAAAAATGGATCATTGATGAAGGACGGACATTTATCCAGGTGCCCTTCCCCGACGGATTTAAAAACGAGGATACTTCATTTGATTTATTTCTGAAAACATTAAAGGATCTCGTTATCAAGCCGGGTCAGATTGCAGGTGTCATGTCTGAATCGTATCAGGGCGTCGGACCCGATTTCTTCCCCTTTGATTATGCCCAGGCCCTCGCTCATTTCTGCAAAGAAAATGATATTCCGCTTATCATGGATGAAGTGCAATCGGGTTTCGGAAGAACGGGCAAGATGTTTGCCTATGAACATTATGGTATCAAACCCGACCTGATTGCATGCGGCAAGGGCATTTCTTCATCCATGCCGATCTCGGCTGTCATCGGTAGGAAGGACATTATGGGAATGTACCCACCCGGTTCCATGACCTCCACCCATTCGGGAAGTCCAATACCCGTTACAGCCGCAATCGAGAACCTGAAGATCATCCGGGATGAAAACCTGGTGGAACATGCCCGTGAAATGGGTGAGATTCTAATACCCGGATTAAGATTGATACAGCAACAATATCCTTCGGTGTTGGGATGTCTGCAGGGGAAAGGACTTGTGGCCGGCATTCAGTGTGTAGAGAAGGATACCCGTTTTCCCGATCCGGACACAGCCCTGAAAATCAATGTATCATGCTTTCATAAGGGACTATTGATGTTCGCTCCCGTTGGCATAGCCGGAGAATGCATTAAAATAGCCCCACCCCTGAACATTACTCCCGACGCACTGAAAGAATCGCTGGAGGTCTTTGGGGAAGCCTGTGATGAAGTGCTTACGAAAGGATAATGATGATGATTGATCAGATCAGACAGGTTGTTTCGGACGAGAAATTTCAAACAGATGTCATTGACTTTCTGATGAGCATTTGCAGCGTGAATACAACCCCAAATGCTGACATCATGCTAATGGCAGAAAATGAGAAAAAGGTGTTTGAGATCATTAAAGAAAGACTGTTGAAATGCTCATTTGAAAATGCCGTTGCCGTTGAAAAAGTAATTTCGCCTGCAATACAAGATCATCCTGCATTCTCACAGCTGCATTTTACCAAAACAGATGCATGTCCCGGTGGTCTTAGGGCTGAAGAGGTATACAAGGAAAGATTCAATCTGCTTTACTTCGTCAACGGACAGCCGTCAGATCGGGGTATCAATACCGCTATCAATGCCCATATTGATGTGGTGACACCTTTCTTCCCTCCGGTAAAAAAAGGGAATATCTTGCTGGGCAGAGGGATCATCGACGATAAAGGAGGTGTTGCCACAATATATGGGGCACTTAAAGTCCTTGACAGGCTTAACCGTGAAAAAAGGATCGTGTTAAAAAACAAACTAACCGCCATGTTTGTGGTGGAGGAAGAAACCGGAGGAAACGGGTCATTGGATCTGGCTGTTGATAAGGAGCTGAAGAAGAGGTATGATTCGATCATTGTAATGGAATGCTGCGGGAACAGGATATACCCGGCCAACCGAGGAGCAGTCTGGTTTTGGTGCGGGGTTGACGTAAATACTAAAACTGAAGCAACAACTGAAAAGTTACGGCCTTTGCCTTTTGAAAGCATGATATTCTCTGTCCTGGAGATGCAAAAGGAAGGAGATGCCATTAAGGAAGAATCCGATCATCCTTTGTTTCCTCATAAACCGGTCCAAACCTGTAATGGAATCCTGGGCCCTTTTGGCGAACATCCATCAAGGATCTGCGGTTACGTGTCATTCATGATCAGGGGTGCAAACCATGCACAAGTGGTTGATGACCTGATGGCCTGCCTTAAGCATGGAATTGACTTATATATAGCAAAATACGGAGATAAAACCCGCTTTTTTGATTTAAATACCGGTAAACCAAGAATCGAAAAACATTTCGATGCAGATTACGATCCTGATAATAAAACGCTGTGCGTAAAGGCATATGGTTCAGCCGGTCACATGGGATCAATACTGGAACATGATGCGGCCATAGTCAAATGGGCTTATATGACAAGAGAGGTATTTATGTATAAGATCAATAGTTGCCCATACCTGGAAATGGAACTTGAAAACCATGATTCATCAGAACAACTCATTCTTGAGGGTGGGCAGGGATTTCTTCCTACGCATTCCATTGATGAAATTATGAAAAGAATGCGTAACGCTTTCATGCTGGGAACAAGGAAGTATCTTCAATTCATCGGTGCCCCTGTGGATGCCCTCCGGTGCAGGGTCACATTTGACAAACTCCATAACAATGCCTATTCCTGTAATCCGGATTCCTCTACTGTAAAGAATGCCTGGGAGTCAGCAATTCAGGCTGGTATCATTGATAAGAACGATCGTATAAGGGGATGGGATGTATCATGCGATGCCAGGCTATTTGCAGGTGAGTATCCTGATATGCCCGTGATCACGAGCGGACCCGGGGAATTGCGTTTTGCCCATGCCGACGATGAACAACTCTCGTTGCCCGACCTGTTTAATGCCATCATTTTTACATCACTTTTTCTTCTCAGGGAAACAGGAAGTTCTTTAATTTAAAACATTATTGAGGATGAGCATCGACGAAACACTACTTTTAGGAAAAGTCAATGCATAATTCACAATTCAAAATTGGTCAGGAAAACGCTTGTGAACACTGTTCTTTCTTTGATTCTTTTTGCAGGCATTTGCCCGAATGTCCATTCACAGTCGATTTACCAGCCCAACCGGGAATCATTGTCCAATTATAAATGTCCTGATTGGTTCAGGGACGCCAAATTTGGCATTTTCATTCACTGGGCCGTGAATGTCTTTTCCTTCAGGATGTCTTTCTTATGTCTCAATTCCCTGAAATTCGAAAATGATTTTAATGCAATAATGTAACCTTATTCAGGATTCGAGGATATAATGAATCAAGTGAAGATCGGACATTGCAAAATGGAAAAATTAAAATCTCTCAACCGGTATCTCCTGATGCCTGCAGTATTACTAATATTTTCTTTTACCCTTTATCTGGTTTATGATGATATCAAAGTAAGAACCATACATGAATTCGAAAATGAACAATTGATTTTGGCCAAAACAGCCTCCAGGGGAATATCTTCATTTTTCGACGAATACAAATCTGACCTCAGGTTCTTATCGAAGTTCAGAGGCATCATTGATCTTACCGATGAGTGCGGAAAAATAATGACTGACTATTATCAGGAACATAAATCCATTATTGCTGCTGTCACAAGAGTAGATTCTCATGGCGTAATATTTTATACCCATCCTTACAACCAATCCGTTATAGGAAGCGATATTTCCTATCAGAAACATGTTCGTCAGGTCATTAGCACACATCAAATGGTCATAAGCGATGTGTTTATGTCGGCACAAGGATACCTGGCCATTGCCATACATGTTCCGGTGTTCAATGAAAAAGAGTACGCCGGCAGTTTGGCCATATTGATACCGATTGACAGACTGGGTAAACTATATCTTGAAAAACTAAAGGTAAAAGGATCCGGTGATGCCTGGCTGCTAAGTGAAAACGGTATCGAATTATATTGCCCGATGAAGGGACATACAGGGAAATCCTTTCTTGAAAACACGCACAATGACCCCAGAGCCATTGAATTGGTTGAAAAGATCAAAACAGACACCAGCGGAACAGCAAAAAGTATTCATCAGGAGGCATCTGCGAACTCAAAAAACAGGTTAAACGTAAAATATATTACTTTTTATCGCACTCCGCTTGGGAATACCTATTGGAACATTCTTATTTCCTGCCATGAAAAGGATATTTATAATGCGCTTTCCCGGCTTCGCAACCGTTTAATCGTTATTTTTTCTCTGCTGATTCTGATCATCTCATTTTATTTTTATTCGCTTGCCAGAGTGAGAAACGTTCTAAGAGAAGAAGCAAAACGAAAAAAAGCTGAAAAGACACTACAGGAAAGCGAGGAAAAATTCCGTCGGCTTTTTGAAGATCATACTGCTGTTAAATTATTGGTCGATCCGGTCTCCGGAAATATTATCGATGCCAACAAATCCGCTGCTGTTTATTATGGATGGAACCGTGATGAACTGCAAAGGATGAAGATCGACCAGATTAACACTCCGTCAATTGAAGAGCTAAAAAAGAAAATGGAGAAGGTGTTCTCTGAAAAAAGAACCCAGTTCGAATTCAGGCACCGGTTAAAGGATGGATCGGTCCGTGACGTTGAGGTATTCAGCAGCAAAATAATAATTGGCAGCATGGATGTATTGCATTTGATTATCCATGACATTACGGAGCGCAAACGTGTTGAGAGAGAGCTAATTGAAGCCAAAGAACATGCAGAAGAAAGTGACCGGCTTAAAACTGCATTCCTCCAAAACATGAGCCATGAAATACGCACTCCCATGAATGCAATTGTGGGATTCTCCTCGTTAATGGTTAATAATTATAATAATAGGGAAAAGCTTGAGCAATACGCCGAGATTATTAATCTGCGCTGCAATGACCTTCTCGAGATTATCAACGATATTCTTGCCATCTCTAAAATTGAATCAGGTCAATTGCCTGTTAATGAAGAAGAATGTAACCTGAATGAATTGTTTAACGAATTGTTTGTTTTTTTCAGTGAATATCAGAAGCGTATCAATAAGCAACAAATTCAGTTCAATTTACAGGCTCTTTGCGAACCCTCAGCCTGTACTATTCGCACCGATAAGGTAAAATTGCGCCAAATATTTATTAATCTTATAAGCAACGCCTTTAAGTTTACCCACACCGGTAAAGTGGAAGGTGGCTGTAAATTTGACCATCAACAAAATCTTGTATTCTTTGTATCAGACACGGGTATTGGCATACCATCTGATAAACACGAGGTTATCTTTGAGCGGTTTGTGCAGTTAAATCATGATGAATATATTTCTTATGGCGGTACAGGTTTAGGTCTTTCTATTGTAAAAGGCCTGGTTGGGATACTGGGTGGTCGAATATGGCTCGAATCAGAACTTGAAAACCTGTCAGACGCCAAGGCTGGAGGAACTACGTTTTACTTTTCAATCCCCTGTAAAATAGCACATTCAGTCTAGCTGGACATGCGGTTACCCCAAGGGATTGGTTTTGATTTCATGCGTCAAACACAGGCAAAATGCATCATGCAGATTACCGAGCTTTTCGGAAATCACTACATGTTGATTGTTAATTTCATGATTATTAACACCGTATTCCTCATTGCAACCCCAACCTCTTGTGTTTGCTGCGGTATTTCCTAACCTGACGGTAAACTGGCCATGCAACCAGCAAAAGAACGAAAACAAATATCATGAGGATCATCCTCCGGTTCAGATTGTCTCCTCTTGCACGGCTCCACATTTCGAGTACCTGATCATTTTTATCGAGAAAATCATGCAACAGAACGCACCGTTCAACTACACTGCTGTCGGGATATTGTATGGAATTGACCTGCAGACTGTCGTTACCCGGGCCGAAGAAATAGCTCAGGTTAACAGTTCCACTGAGCGATGAATCGATTTGCGCTTCTTTTATCTCAGTAGTCCCCAGAGCGCTGGTATATCCGCTTACATCCATGTTGCGAAGGGCTATATCCGATTGACAAAGGTAGTTGAGGAAGTAGCTGGCTGCTTTTACATTTCGGGCATATTTAGGGATTACCCAGCCATCAAACCAGATGTTGCTTCCTTCACGCGGAACCACATAATCGAGCGAGACATTTACCGCGGCGGCTTCCTCAATAGCCCAAACCGCATCTCCGCTCCAGGCATAATTCATCCAGATTTCTCCTTTCGTCATCAACTCCTTTCCGAAATCGGCTTCCCAGCCTGCCAGGTTGGGCTTTAACAGTTTTAACTGTTTTTCTACCATTGCAATGTCCTCGTTGGTGTGATCATTGGAAACATCATAACGTGTGCGCCTTCCCGAGGCAATCTCAGGATAAAAACCCCAGATGGCAGCTACATTATAGACATCCCAGTAATGGTCTTTCATCAGGATTTTCCCCTTGTTCTTTGGATCCCACAAACATGCCCAGGTTTCAACTTCCTCCTTGGGGATCAGTTTGGTATTATAAAGAATACCCGATGTGCCCCACATGTATGGAACCATATAGTCTGCGGCATTCTTACCGGGAACACTGAAGGCATCCATGCGTTGCAGCAAAAAAGGCGATATATTTCCCAGGTAATCACCTGTTTTACCGAAATGACGGTCAATGGGCAGCAGCATATCATATTTCAGCATTCGCTCGATGATATACTGGGTGGGACAAACCAGGTCGAAGTCCTCCTTTCCCATGGCTATTTTAGTATACATTACCTCGGCCATGTCAAAAACCTGGTAAACAATCTCGACATCCTCACCGGTTTGTTCTTTATACCACACGGGGAATTCCTTGAGCAGGTCTTCATCAATATAATCGGCCCAGTTGTATATCTTCAGGATCTTTTTCCTGGACTCTTTGCTTTCCCGGCAGGCATTAAAAACAAATGCAACAGCCATTAACATGAGCAAGGTAACGGCTTTCAAGTACTTGGGATGTGTAAGTGTCTTCATATTGTTTTGTAATTAATTTTTTTTGCAGTGCGCACGTTGATAATGACCAGGAGCAAAAGAACCGTGACAAAGATCATGGCCGACAGGGGCCTGAGTTCCGGTGTAAGTCCGCCTTTGCGTGCATCGGCATAAATATAGGTAGAAATTGTTTCAAGTCCTTCGTTCCCGATGGTAAATAAGGTAACCACAAAATCGTCAATGGAAAGGGTAAAAGCCAGGATAAAACCACTGATCATACCCGGTTTCAACTCGGGAAGCAATATCTTCCACAGTGCCACCAAAGGTGTGGCGCCAAGATCGAGAGCGGCTTCGTAAAGGTTGATGTTCATTTGGTACAACCGAGGCAGCACGCTCAGCACAACATAGGGCGTGCAAAAGGTGATATGTGCCAGGATCACCGTGGTATAACCCTGGGAGATTCCAATACTGATAAATAGTAAAAACAGCGATATGGCGGTAATAATGTCAGGATTAAGGATGGGTATGGCATTCAACAGCTTGATGGCTTTTTGTGCCCGCGGCTGCAGGTTAAAGATGCCAATAGCAGCCATGGTTCCCAAAACAGTCGAAACAAAAGCGGCCGTCAATCCAATGATAAGGGTGTTCCAGAGTGCACCCGTAAGGGAGTGTGTCACACCTCCCTGGAAAAGAGAGGCATAAAGCTTTAATGAAAAGCCTGTCCAGTTTCCCAGCACCCTGGCTTCGGTGAATGAGAATACAATAATGATCACAATGGGAGCATAAAGCATGATCAACAGGAAACCAAGATAAGAAGCGGCAATTGTCTTCCTGGTCATATCAGACCTCCTTCCTCGGCTGCTTTAACACTACCGCCGCTGTTTAGCAGCGAGGTCAGACCTACAAGCAACAGCATCACCAAAGCAAGCGCGGCTCCGAAATTCCACATGCCATTGTATATGTTTTCCTGCAGTGTGGTACCAAAGAGTTTGATGTTATTGATGGTGAGCAGCTCGGCAATGGCAAAAGTCGAAATCACAGGCATAAAAACCATGATGATACCACTGGCAATACCCGGAAACGACAGAGGCAGAATGGTCCTGAAAAATACCTGCCTGGGATTGGCCCCAAGGTCCTGCGCAGCTTCAATGAGATTGGGATCGGTTTTCTGAAGGCTATTGTAGATCGGGTAGATCATAAAAGGTAAAAAGTTATACACCATCCCAAACATGAGTGCGCCCTCGCCAAGCGGCAGCCTGAGAAAGCCGAACAACGCTACGGTGGCCAATGTCCTTATCAGAAAATTAATCCACATGGGAAGTATAAAAAGTATGACAAGCAACCTGGCTTTCCGGGTTTCCATTCTGCTTAAAAGATATGCGGCAGGATAACCCAATAAAAGACATAACAGGGTGGTAATCATGGCCACCCCGATTGAATAAATGAGGATGTTCATAGCTTCCGGGTGCATCAGGAATTTCCGGAAATTTTCGAGAGAAAAACCGCCTGTTTCGCTGGTGAACGCATACAACACAACCAGTAACAGCGGAACCAGTACGAAAAAAGAAAGGTAAAGAACATAGGGTATTGACCAGTTCCTTCTTCGCCCGATGAATAACAAGATTCTTCTATGCACGTCGTTCAGGGTTTACAGTTTTTCAATCCGGATCGATTCGGGTGAAATACTTATGCCTATCTGATCTCCATCATCCCAAATGTCATGTGAATCGACAAAAAGGTGCTCATTTTCCGGCGTAAGAACAGTCAGGTGATAATGGTTGCCTTTGTAGAGGATGAAACTCACAACACCTCCCAGCATACCATCCTCTTCATTGTCCTGCAAGATCACATTGTTGAAATCAACCTGTACCTTCACCTTTGTTCCGGCTGCAAACCCATGGTCATCGTTGCATTTGAAATTGTGACCGAGGAACCTTACATGCGAGCTGTCCCATATGCTGCCCTCAAAAGCATTGCAATGCCTTTCTTTTTTCATTACATGAATGTCAAACGGCTTTATACGGAGTCCGACAGTTCTGCCTGCCTCGAAGCAATGGTAGTCCTGGATGATAATCTCATAGCCTTCAGGGGTGGTAACCATCATCTCATAATGCACTCCCTTGAATATACTGGAGGTAACCAGTCCGCTGAACTGAGCCGCGTCCGACATTTCGAAAATATAGATATCTTCAGGCCGCAGCACCACATCAACAGGCTCGTTAGGTTCAAATCCCTTGTCGACACATTCAACTTGATGTCCGGCAAATTCAACAAGATTATCCCTGATCATTATCCCGTTCAGGATGTTGCTCTCTCCTATAAAATCAGCAACAAACGAATTGGACGGTTCGTTGTAGATTTCGGTTGGAGTGCCGGTTTGCTGTATTACACCTTCGCTCATCACTACAATGGTATCGCTCAGCGTCAGGGCTTCTTCCTGATCGTGTGTGACATACAAAAAACTGATTCCCAGCTTCTTCTGCATGGCTTTTATTTCCAGCTGCATATCCTTACGCATTTTGAGATCGAGGGCGGCCAAGGGCTCATCCAGGAGCAGGACCTTGGGTTCGTTAACGATGGCACGGGCAATAGCCACGCGTTGTTGCTGACCACCCGAGAGGGTATCCACATCCCGTTCCTCATAATCAGTCATCGTCACTATTTTCAGCACCTGCATCACCTTCTTCTTGATCTCATCCTGAGGAAGCTTTTTCAGTTGCAGTCCAAATGCAATATTGTTAAAAACATTCAGGTGGGGGAACAGTGCATATTTCTGAAATACAGTATTCACCGGACGAAGATGCGGAGGTGTTTGTGTCATATCTTCGCCTGCGATGGAGATTTTTCCTTCGGAAGCCTTCAGAAACCCCGCGATTAACCGTATTAATGTTGTTTTTCCGCAACCCGAAGGGCCCAGTATGGTAACAAATTCTCCTTTCCTGATCGTGAGATTGATATCCTCAAGAACAGTCTTACCTCCGAAAGCATGTGATAAGTGTTCAATAGTAATGATGTGGTTATCCGTATTTAGCTTCATGCAGTAATAAAATGAGCCTGATATTTAGCTGGCAGATGATGTATTCAACACTTGAAACTGCAATCAAAAATAATTATTTCTGCGAATAATGATACAGTTGGTGGTTATGTGTTTTAAAGCTTATCTTTAAGGCCATAAAATACCCGCAATATTTTGTAATATAAAGTCCGATAATACTGCTATCAGAAAAGATAATCCTGTTTTCTTGCCAGGTGAATGTCCTATATAACAATAATAGTATGAGACGTTTATTAACGGTGAATAGCCTGATATTGGTCTTAATCTCAGGTACTTGGGCACAAGATACAGTGAAAAAGGAATTTTCGTACGGTATTTTGTATATGGCAGGAGGCAGGTATGATAATGTCCGCATGTGTGTGGCAACCGGTGCTGGAGTCAAAGGTGGCCCGATTGCCGACATCATGTTCCTGACGAGATACAGCTTTACTGAGAAATCTTCGGTTACCTTTAACCTGCCCGTGATGCGTCCTCTGTTATTTGGCCTTGCCTTTCAAATGCTTCAATTTGAACCTGAATTTGTTTTTCAATACAGAAAGATTCTGCATGATAACAAGGCTATACTGACAGGACCAGGACTGGGCGTGAGTTTAAATTACGGTCCTGATTACAAATCGGATTTAAAGAACAAAGGCGATTCATTTTTTGCTGCCGGGCCCTTTATAAGCTGGCAATTTGGTCTGGAGTATAACGGAAATCAAAGGACCCGGGTGGCAGGTATAAGGGCATTTTATGTACCTCTTTTTGCAAAGGATCATCCGGATGGCACCGTACTGGGAGGGGCATTGGAGTATACACAGTACTTTTAACCTGACTAATTACCCCCTTTTGCTTATCTGAAGCAGTGCTTCGCGATTCATGATTATGATATTCTTTTCGTCAAGCCCGATTAAACCATCTTTCTCAAAATTTTTAAGCAATTTGATGGCGCTTTCGGTGGAAATGCCTGTGAATTCGGCAAGATCTTTCCTCGAAAGGAGCTGGAAAATTTCCGCGTTTTCACCTTTCAGGTTGTCAAGGTAAAGCAATGTATCTGCCAATCTCCCATTCATTTGTTTATAATTGAGATTTTGAACTGTATTGAAAAGATCCGCGTTTTGCTCACAATATCGTTTAATGATAGTAAACGCGAACATCCCGTTTTGTTTCACCACCTTGGCTATGGTTTCTTTTTCAATAAGGAATACCTGACAATCGGTCAATGCTACTGAAGAATAATTAAATGTATTTCTGGAAAACACAGCTGAAAGCCCGATAAATTCTCCCGGTTTGATGATCCGCAGATTGTACCTGCTTGAAGTTTCTCCTTCCAGATATTGTTTGGCCAGGCCCTTCATGTTGAAAAGCACATACGAAGCAAATGCCCCTTGCTTGGTAAGGTTATCGCCCTTCCGGAAAAGTACCTGAGTTTTGCTTGCACTCACCAACTCAACCTCAGCGGGAGTCAGCATTTGAAAGCAGGGTGCCTGGATATCACAGATAAAATCACGGTCGGTTTCAAGAATGGGCTTCATGTGACTGATTTAATAATGCAGGCATAAAGTTAATGCAAATCAATATAAAACCTGTCCGGTTTCAACTCAGGAGTTGTCGTCCGCAAATGCAGAATCCTTTGTTCATGGCATTTCTCATACTAATTTTGTCCCATAATTCATAATTCAAAGACTATGTTGTACACCAATTTAAATCACCTTGAATCGGCCGCTGATCATCAGAAGGCTATCAGCGAAAATGAAAATGTAATGGTCATCTGTGGCCGCATGGGTCCCATGTGTATACCAGTATATGGTATTGCCGAAGAGTTTGAAAAAGAATACCACCATGTGAAGTTCTATGATATGGAATTTGACAATCCAGAATCGCATGTTATCCGTAATATTCCTGAAGTAAGAGGCTTCATGGGAATACCGTTTACCATCTATTATAAGAACGGAAAGGTTGTTAAGGCCACTTCAAGCATTCAAACCAGGGATCAGGTAAAATCAATTCTTGATAAAGAATTTGCTGCCGCAGTAACTGCCTGACGAAATGAATCAAAATATCCATTACGATGCAATTGTCATTGGGGCCGGACCAGCCGGTCTTACAGCAGGTATTTATCTTTCCAGGGCAAGGTTGAAAACCCTTGTTATTAGTGAAGGCATGGCTGGAGGTCAGATGATTCTTACGCACGAGATTGCCAATTACCCTGGTGTGGAGAGCATCAGTGGTTATCAGCTTGCCGCTATCATGAAGAAGCAAGCTGTTGCTTTTGGCTGTGATATCAGAACGAATGTGTCCATACAGGATATTGCATTAACGGGAAAGCTTAAGCGCATCATATTATCTGACGGCAACACCTATACAGGTGAAAGTGTAATTCTGACACCTGGCGGACGGCCAAGAACACTGGGTGTAAAAGGCGAAGACACTTTTAAAGGCAGGGGTATCTCCTACTGTGCCACCTGTGACGGCGATTTCTTTACCGGGAAGGAAATTGTTGTTGTGGGAGGCGGCAATTCAGCCCTGGAAGAGGCATTATCACTGACAAAATACGTCAGTAAGGTTACCATCGTACACCAGTTCGACCATTTTCAGGCGTTTGAACATGCCGTGGAAGAAGCCCGAAATAATCCCAAAATACAATTCATCATGGAATCCCTGATAACAGGGTTTCATGGTGACGAAAGTATCAGGCACGTTGACATAAAGAATTTGAGAAGCGGCAGAATCTCCTCTTTTAAAACTGAGGGTGTGTTCATCTTTATTGGTTATTTACCCAATACGGAATTCCTGAAAGACAAAATTGAACTCAATCAACGGGGTGAGATTCCTGTAAAACCGGATATGTCGACTAATATTGAAGGAGTTTATGCTGCAGGCGATTGCACGGCCAAACGATTCCGGCAGATTACTACTGCAGTGGGCGATGGAACAGTGGCTGCTTTGGCTGCTTCCAATTACTTACATGCCTTAAAAGCAAAACAAAAACAATTAATAACAGTTTAATATGCATACAGCACTGATCATATCCGGCATTGTAATGGCCACCTTCGTATTCCTCCTTTTCAGGGCAAAAGCCAGCATGAAAAACATTCCCCTGGTTACGGATCATGAAAAAATTATAACCCTAACCGATAGGAACTTCCAAAGTCAGACAAAGAACAAGTTGGTTCTTGTGGATTTCTGGGCGGCCTGGTGTGGCCCATGCAGAATGATGGCACCGGTATTAAATGAAGTGGCAGGAGAGTTAAAAGGCAACGCATACGTCGGCAAGGTAAACGTGGAGCAGTACCAATCACTCGCCCAGAAATACAAAGTCAGGGGAATACCCACCTTGGTACTTTTTAAAAATGGAACCGAAGTAGGTCGTTTTGTCGGGGTCAAATCCAAAGATTTTCTCCTTAAGCAAATTCAAAGTGCATAAGAAATGGAAAAAGGTAATTTCAATACTATCATTCAGGATCACCGCCCGGTTGTGGTTGATTTTCATGCACTCTGGTGCGGACCATGCAAGGTGCAATCACCTATATTAAAGGAAATTGCATCGGAAATGGGTAACCGCATTCGGGTTATCAAAATTGATGTGGACCGTAATGCTGAAATTGCACAAAGGTTTCATATTCAGGGTGTTCCAACGCTCGTGATTTTCAGAAATGGAGAAATGAAATACAAACAGGCCGGGGTTCATAGCAAACCACAGTTGATGAATGCAATAGCAGAAAACTTATAAACAAAGGGAATGGAAAAGCTTAGGCAGATTAATAAATCTTACAGGTATTCGGAATATCTTTCAGCAGGCGGTCAACCTACTACTGCACAATTCGAACTTTTAAAACAATCCGGTGTTGAAGTAATCATAAATCTTTCTCCTGCTTCAACTAAAAATGCACTGCGGGAGGAATACGAGGTTGTGGAATCGCTGAAAATCCTTCTGCAAATTCAACAACCGGAAGATAAATGGTTTGTCTATTTCAAGAAAATGGGAATGCAGGGATTAAACCTAATGCCGAATTATGAATCCCGGTGACTACAACCAAAGTGAATTTGACGCCCGTGCCCGTGAATGGGATAAAAACAAAATCCATACGGACAGATCGGTAGCCATTGCGGCAGCTATGAAAGAAATGATGCCGCTCAAACATTCCATGAAGGCCCTTGAATATGGCGCAGGTACGGGAATTCTTAGCTTCCTGCTGAAGGATGAATTTGATGAGATTATCCTCATGGACAATTCAAAGGAAATGATTCAGGTTTGCCAGGGCAAAGCACGTTACTTTCAAACCAATCACATTACACCCCTTTTGTTCGATCTTGAACACCATGATTTTGATGGGAAGTTCGATATAATTTATAATCAAATGGTTCTGCATCATGTTTCGGGTATTCAGGGCATTTTTGACAAATTCTATACTTTGCTTAATCCAGGCGGATATTTAGCCATTGCTGATCTGTATACCGAAGACGGTTCGTTTCATGGACCGGATGCCAAGGTACATCTGGGTTTTGAACCTGATCTGCTTATTGATCGATTGAAACAAAAAGGATTTAACAATGCAACCTATAAAACCTGTTTTACTGTAAAACGTGATACCGGTAAGGAATATCCTGTTTTCTTGCTGGTTGCGCAAAAATAACGCGCAATTATCCGGCTGCCAGCTTAATTTATTATTCAGTAATTATTTATTCAACACACCATGGAAAACAATGATGAGGTCAAAGAGCGTACGGAAACTATTAAGGAATTCTTCAAATCACGGAAATTTTGGAAACCTTTTCTGGGTGTTGCTATTGGTGGACTTGCAGGATTCCTTTATTATTATTTTGTAGGCTGTAATTCTGGGTCATGTGCCATAACCAGTAATCCGTATATGAGCATTCTTTGGGGTGGTATAATGGGCCTTTTCCTGGTAAATAGTCCCTGTGCCAGAGGAAGATGTTAATCACGATTACCTGTCCAAACATGATCCCATACAGGAAGGTTCTTTATCAAACAACGGCAATTATTCAATAACCAGTTTGCTTAATTTTCTTTTGTTGGTCTTGAGATTTATAAATTCAAGCAGATACAGCCCTGCCGGATAGCTGCTGAGGTTTATTCCCTGATCATCCGCTTCAATTTCACGGATCAGTAATAGCCTTCCGTTAATGTCCCTCAGAAGGAGCGTATAGGGATTATCAGACAGGTTTTCTATCATCAGCCAGTCATGGATTGGATTAGGATAGATTCTAAGCTCCTCGTCCATAGGGAAATCATTGACAGCTAATGGGATATCAGGGAGTCTCGTTGTAATCGTACCCCTTCCCCTGGTGGCACTGTAAAAATTAAGGGCCACATAGTTTTTGTAACTGCACCGCTGGAGTATCCTTTTCTCATAGTCCTCCATCTGATAGTGATAAAATGCCATTTCTTTCGGTGAAAGCATCCTGTCAGAAACAACAAGCTGGGCCATGGTAAAATCCTTCTGTGAAACGGTATAATCAGGACTTCTCGCAGGCATATAATTTAAATACATCGCCTTATCAACATACAGGATACTATCGGCAATCAATTCAAATCCGTCTTCTCTACGGGGAGGGACATAGGTGGAATCCCATAACCAGTATGAACCTTTATATTTAAAATTAACCAGGGTCTTGAAGGGAAAGCTGACGGAATCAATAGGCAACAATCCCATCAGGTATAACTCAAGTGTATTGTAATAAGTCGCGTAATTGGTATCAGAATAGGATCTGTATATTGAGTCTTTATAATGATACATGTGGTTGACTGAAAAACCTCCGAGGGCGGTGCATGGAAATTCAACAGCGCCCCAGTGCTCATCATGGGCGTCAAGATGCAGTTCCGGACTTAACATCACTGCCCAGTGATGCATGAGTTCATGATTAAGGAGTGAAGGCTCTCCACCATATAAATAATGCATATCGACAACCCCTTTTAATCTGCCTTTGCTACCGTAAATCTGAGACCAGTCCGCCATGCATATGTCATTCTCACAATATATGGCGGCATGCGTGCCGATCACATTATTGCTTACCGTGCCATAACCGGCTGCACTGGTTCCCGGAGTAGGGTAGGTAGTCGATTTACAAAAGAAATCCCGGTCATCGGGAAAGTAGCGGTAGTATATTTTACTGGCAACGATTTCAATTGCCGAAGCTTTTTCAATATAGTCCCACTGGCTTTTCATGTCTACTTTTACCACAACATTTACCACATGCGATGAATATTGCAGGGTGTCATTTATTTTACGCACCTCCGGAATGCTGACCTCTCCTTCGTTGATATATCGCATGCCGGCGGAAATATTGACCTCTTCGGTAAAGGTATAGCCATAGTTAAAGACAAATTTAACTGTACAAACACCAATAAATGAACTGTTTGATTCTTCCGAGAACAAATCATCAGGATTTCTTCGGATATTTTCCAGGGTAAATATCCTGTCACCTGCCGTCATATCTCCATCCTGGCCATTGTCAAGCAACACCAGGCTGTCTGCAAGGATGTCATTAACCAGAAAAAGATTCTTGTACCGGTCGCCCAGGTAAACGATGATGGATGAAATATCGCTGCTCTTTGTTTTACATATCATGCTGAAGGGCTCATCCTTAAACACCACATAAGGCGTGAATTTTATTTCGTTCACGTAGGAGGCATCCAACCTGCTGTTGTTAATAACTTTTTGTTGTGCAATGACCGGAAGACTCTTTGTCCTGATTCCATCAACAGGGACCTGAGAATAAGTCGTAAGTGCAATAGTAAAGCCAACAAATAGAAATAAATTACAGAATATCAGTTTCATGGAGCCATAGGTATAGGAATGACCAAGATACAAATTATTTGAATTACATGCATCCAATCGTGGTTCTCAGTTGAGTAACACCGCTTAGTCGCATCTCAATTCTGGTTATACCCTGGATGCATGTTATTTCCTGATTTCCTCGATCTCAAAAATATTGTTCCGGTCCCATTCTAACCAATACTTCAATGCATTCCGGCGAATAAGCTTCCAGTAGCCGTCATCCATCAATCCAAATTTTACGATCCCTTCGTTGATATCGGCTTCCACTTTTTCGAGGTATTCCTTTTTAAGGCTAATACGAACTGAACGGTCTTTGTATGTAAATACGGCTGATGGCTTTGTCGTGCTGTCCGAAGCCAGATGAATGGTTCCCATTCCCAATGTTGCTCCGGTACTAACCTGTATGCCGTCATTCATGCAACTGTAGGGAGGTCTGCTTCCTGCATAGGTCAAAACACTGAGCATGTCAGGGCCAACTCCGAATAATTCCCTGGCTTTTATGCCCATCTTGGCTCCTACAATTGAAAATACGCCGAGGTGCCCGTGAAATTCATCAGTCATTACATTGGCTTTCCATTCATCATAACCGTACCGGGCAATAGCGGAGTCCATCATCGGACGGATATCATAGTTGAACATCTCGCGTTTATCAGGAAACCTGTTGAATACTACGTTGCTTCCTGAAGCATACATGCCGGTAATCATGTCACAAATGGCTTCCCTGACCCCCTGAACATTGAAGTCCTGGTTGTACCTGACGTGTACCTTGTACGGCATGGTATTGATATCGAACAGCTCAGGATTTGTCAGGTAAAGAGCCGTCAGGTCGTCGCATAGCCTGAAATGATTCCGGGTTAGTTTTTCCATAACCGCAGGTTGCCTGTAAACCTTGTTCAATACTGCAGCGAGTTGTGTATCTGATTTTTTGCTCACAGCAACCAGGGATGTATCGAATAAAACCTGTTCTTTGTTCAGGTTGGATATGACATCAATTCTGATATTGGATTCAAAAACAATGTCAGCACTAACCTTATCGCACTCGTAGTTAAATCCTAGTAAAGGCTTTGCAGATTCATTGTACCAGATTA
>DIAS01000162.1:84803-100784 GCA_002415855.1 Bacteroidales bacterium UBA5072 | reverse complement strand
AGAAGAGCTTTATCCCTGGTTATCAGTTGGGCAATATTCGTCAGCGGGCCAAGGCATACTATTATGATTCTCTCGTCTGTATTTTTTAGCTTTTCCGAAAGGCAATCCAAGGCCTTTGGATGGGTTATCCCGTTATCAGTTTCATCACCCCAGCTGATATGCCTGTTAAACTCACGCCAGGGCGGATTGATCCCTTTCAGCACCTCACCGGGAGCGACGCTGATACTGTCGCGCTTAAACTCGTGCAAGAGTGAACGGACTTTTTTAACTCCTTCGTCCGGGGGCAGTGAACCATCAGTTAACAGGATTGCTTCAATGTTAATTTCCGGACGTGAAAGCAAAAGACCTATAGCCCGCATATCGTCAATTGCACAATCGGTATCAATGATAACCCTATGTTTCAGGTTGACAGGTAACGGTTGGGTTTTTGCACCCGCAGTGAAAAAGACTAACAAAAGAAAGAAGGCGGCTTTTTGCATGATTTTCTAATTATAAGGATAAAGGTAATGATAATGATAGTGTTTGAGAACGATAGATTATCGACCCGCTATGAATTTAATTCCGGGATGCCGGTTCTATCATGTCCTATAGACTGGTTCTCGCACTGGTAAAATACATTGCCTTGATCATTTATCATGAATATGTTTGAAGTTGTACTGAAACACAATATATTTAAGTTGATTTCCAAGCCTGCATTTTCATATAGGAGGATTAAGCCATGAAGAAATACATCAGTAAGGACCAGAGCGTTCCCGGAGCTGCGCCGGGTATCGAGCACGATGAAATTTCCAGCCTTCCTGGTGGGACCGGGGAGGTAAGCATCTCCTGTATAGATTACAGTCCTGGTCAGGTTTCAATTGAGAAAATCAGTGATCTGGAAAATTTTTTAAGCCGACATCGCCCTGAATGGACTTCAGTGCGATGGATAAGCGTTGATGGCCTTTCGGATATGCGTGTCATGCAAGGTCTGGCAACTAAGTATAATCTTCACCCCCTGGCAATTGAAGACATTCTCCAAAAAGACCAGCGGCCCAAATTTGAAGCGTATGGTGGAGAAGACAGCGAATTTATGGCTCGTTTGTTCCTTGTTACTCATGCCTTGCAGATCCGGGATGGTCGCCTGCAAAACGAGCAAGTATCAATTTTCCTGGGTCACAAAACTGTTTTAACCTTCCAGGAGACCTGCAGTTCTGAATGGGATTCCATACGCCAGCGAATCAAGGTCAAGGGCTCACGCTTACGCAGCAATGATGCCAGCTTTCTGGCCTATTCGTTACTGGACGCTATTGTTGACAGTTGTTTTCCGATTTTGGAATCCTTTAGTGATCGTGCGGAGGAACTGGAAACCTTAATACTCGAACGCTCACAGCCCGGTCTGATCAACGAGATTCATCAGCTCAAACGTGATTTACTAAAGATGCGCTGGGCAATATGGCCAATGCGTGAGGTCATCTCCTCACTTCAGCGTGAGCCACATGAATGCATAGGTGAGACTACCCATATCTATCTGAGGGATCTTTATGATCATGTAGTTCAGATCATTGATCTCATCGAAACCTATCGTGAAATCGCAAGCGATCTGACAGAAACCTATGTATCCTCGGTTTCTAACCGTATGAATGAGATCATGAAGGTTTTAACACTGATTGGCACAATCTTTATACCACTAACTTTCCTGGCCGGGGTCTACGGGATGAACTTTCACTACTTTCCTGAACTCGACCAGGTATGGGCTTACCCGGCATTCTGGTTGGTTTGCCTCGTTACTGCTATCATCATGTTGTTGCTGTTCCGTCGTCGCCACTGGTTATGATAATTCCCGGTTTTCTAATTAGTTGGCTTTCTGTAAAATGTTTGAGAAAATACAACGAGCCCTTTCCTGCATAACAATTGGCACTTTATAGGCAATTTATCAAATTTCCTTTGTTTTGCTTGACTTAACCCTTCTGCTATAGTAACTTGTATATTTGTTCATTTACAACTGTTACATAACTAAGTAAATAACGAAGATATTTCTCAAGGTCATATTGATTGCTGTATTCCTTGTCATTTGTATGCTTTCAGTTCTAAATGATTAACATAAATCTTTGCTTTATGAGAAAAGTAATGATCTCAGTTACCTGTTTTCTGATGTGTATTAATCCATTATTTGGGCAGAACGCAAATGATGTTTTGCAATTTGGTATCCTTGTTAAACCCGGACAAAAGATCTTCCTCAGATACCAGGATAGTACTTTAAAATATGATGTCCTGAATGGCTGGCATGCCTGCACGGAAATCCCTGATTTTACCACACTTCCGGATTCAAGTATTTTCCTTATACCAAAAAGCAGCGTGAATATCTATTTGTGGCCGATGAATCCCTTAAAAACGAGCTATAAAACAGAGAACGAAATTATCAATGATCCAATAAACGATGAAGCCTTGTCAGCTCTGGGGATGATCATTGAACAACTTAATAGTATCGGCTCAATCAAATTGGAAGCTGTAAAATCGGATGCACAAGAGTTGCAAGGGTTATTACTTGCACCATGCGGGCGTTACAGGGATCTTATTAAAGATATTGAGAAAATTCAGGAGCCGATAAATACTGATATCCAAAGTGATATATCCGGTATATTCACAACGCTCCAGAATTCAAGTTTCAACGAAGAAGAAGCCACCATTGGGGACACAGTCCTATTAAAAGCCAGAATTGATACTGTTGCGAGTTATTTTAAGAAAATTGAGACCCTGATAGCCAAGGCCAGAAAATCAGTGGAGGATTATTCGTGTAGCTATCCTGATCCATTTAGCACCAGGTATATTTTTAATACCATCTTAAATGATTATACAACCCTGTTAGATGAGAAGAAGAAGGGATTTGATATTTTATGTGGTGCTTATCAGCTTTTCAAAGATGCCGTTGAAAAAGCACTGAATGATGCGGGAGGCATTGAGGACCTGAAGTGGAGCTTTAAATTAGGCGAGATTCCCGCGGACGGATATAAGATGTCCCGCTATACCATCTCAGTAATGAATAGCGGATATAATCTGTCCGGACCAAAGAATGAAATTATTAAAGACGAATCAACTGAACTGCTTTCCAGGACAATCAGAATCAGGAAATTTCAAAGGTTTGTTCCTGAAGTGTCGGTTGGTACTGCATATACCTTTATTAATTACAATACGTACGGAACAACCTCCGATTCGGCAAATAACCAGCAGGTAGCTGAACCTACTGTGAATTCATTGCGAAACCTGAATATCTCAGCAATGATTAACTTTAATTACTATTTGAACAATTCATTCATCCATCCTTTATATCAGCTTGGCTTAGGAGTAAATTCCGGAATCCCCGCTGTCCTGACCGGTCTTGGTCTGAGAAGTAATATAAATGGTATAAAAAGGATCACCATTTCTGCAGGAATAGCCATGACATGGATTAAAGAACTCGATACACTTGAACCTGGCGATAAGATATCAGGGACCAGTGATATTGACAAGGATCTGAAATATCAATTTACCTGGCCCCCAAAAGCCTACATAGGGATTTTTTACAACCTGTAGAGATCGTCCGCGATTTCCCTCTATGTCGGCTATAGTATGTTAATTTAAAAAAACATGGGCATGGTAATGCATGGTAACACCGGACTGAACTTTCATACAAGTGAATTGTTTTAACAGGCATACAACCAACAATCAAGATTATGACAACAATTGTAAAACAAGTCATAACCGTAAGAGCTTCAATCGATGCTCCGGTTGAAAAAGTATGGACCTTTTGGACCGATCCGAAGCACATCATTCATTGGAATTATGCTTCTGATGAATGGCATTCGCCGAAAGCTGAGAACGATTTGCGTGTTGGCGGACGCTTCCTCTGGCGCATGGAGGCCCGGGATGGCAGTCAGGGTTTTGACTTCGCTGGTGAATATACCAGGATTATTACATGCAAGCAAATTGAATGTTTACTTGGTGATGGCAGAAAAGTAAAATTATCATTTGCATCAGAAGGAAATCAAACTACGGTCACTGAAACATTTGAGGCAGAACAGATGAATTCCCTGGAGATGCAGAAGGCGGGCTGGCAGTCCATCCTGGATAACTTCAGGAAATATGTCGAAAAATCAGTTTAACCAGGAAAATAAAATGGCAAGAGTCAGTACATATCTGAATTTTCCCTGCAATACGGAGGAAGCTTTTAATTTCTACAGATCTGTTTTTGGCGGTGAGTTCCAGGGCGGTATCTCGCGCTTCAAGGATATACCACCCTCGGATGAAATGCCTCCGCTGGCAGAAGCTGATAAGAACCTCGTAATGCATGTTGCTTTGCCCAAGGAAACTAACAGGTTATTCAAGGCCCTTTCAGCCGGAGGACAGGTAGAAATGGAATTGCAGGATATGTTTTGGGGTGGCTATTACGGCAGCTGCAAAGACAAATATGGCGTGCAATGGATGTTTAACTGCACGGAAAAAGACAAATAATGTCTGTCTTGATGCCTTTTCACCTTAAATACTCTTTAAATACCCCGCAAGAAATTCCATAAAAATCAGAGGCTGTCTTTTTTAGGAGCAACCTCTGATTTTTCAGAGATTAATTCATTTTTGGAATGTAATCTGCCGGATTTACACGTTCACCGTTCTTAATGACTTCATAATGCAAATGGGGGCCTTTTGACAGGCCGGTATTCCCGACATAACCAATAAGCTGACCCATTTCCACAGGATCACCCGGCTTAACAGTAAAACTCTTCAAATGCGAATAAAAGGTTGAATAGGTATTATCATGTCGGATCAGAACATAATTACCCATCCCCTTATCGGTATCAAACTTAGCCTCTATAACAACTCCCTTTGCGGTTGACACAACTTTTTCCCCGGTTGAGGCTGCAAAGTCGATGGCTTTGTGAAAATCCTTTTTCCCGGTTAAAGGATTCAAACGTTCGCCATATCCACTGGTTTGGCTTACTTTGCTTTCGTCAACCGGACTGATTTTCGGCATATTGCCATCTTCTCCTCCGACAATCTGAAAAGCTGACTTTGGTTCGGTTTTATATGGACTCGTTGTAAAAGCAAGTAATAACAAACCAATGAGAGGCAGGATCAGGATATACAATCCCAGTGATTTAACGGACGTTCTATTTTTTGTAATCATGATAATGCGTTTTTTAATTGTTTTACAATAAAAAGGATTGACAAGCCCGTTGAAACTTTCATACTGAATCCGGTTCAGCATGCATTCCAGGTAATTCTCAATCCGGTTGGTCTCTTTTATTACCTTGTGATCAGCCAGATATTCGTGCTGGAGCTTCAACGATCTTTTGTAAAGAACTGTAAAAGGATTAAACCATAGCAGGAGCGAAACAATCTCGGCAAGCAACAGATCAAGCCAGTGCATTTGCCTGATGTGGGCTATTTCGTGTTCAAGGATCAGCGGATTGCATTCGCCTATAGGCAAGAAGATCAAATTAAAAAAAGTGAACAACATGCCTGCATCCGTCCTGACAATCCTGAATTTACCATGCCGGAAAGTTTTAGAATCCCTGATAATGCCAATGGTTTTAATAATGGAAAGTAAAGACCTCATAAACAATGCTGTAATGACGGACCAATAAATGACCGGCAAAATCAGCGCAAAATTCAATGTAGTTTTACCATTTAATAGAATTTGAGGTTGATATAAAATATCTTCCTGGTCGATCGAGAATTTCCCTAATGCTGCATACAGGGATGGGGCCGACCGGAGGTTCAATACTGAAAGATCCGTCAAGGGAATGATAAATGAAAGAATCAGTCCTGTTACCAGAAATATTCTGTTGAGCAGAAAAAAAGTACGGTTTCTGAAAACTGCAGCAAAAAGCCCATAAAACAAAATTAAGCAGATGCTTGCTTTCAGCAGGTACTGGAGAAAACCGATCATGTTATTTATTTGATTTAATATTCCTGATCTTTTCTTCAATCAGCTCTTTTATCTCTTCCAATTCTGAAAGATTCAGTTGTCCGTTTGCAAAAAAGGATGCAAACTCAGGGGCAGAACCATTAAAAAAGCTATCGATAATGGATTTTACATGGTTCTGAAAGTAGTCACGCTTGGCTATCAAAGGATAGTACTCATGAATTTTGCCATACGTATTGTAACCGATGAATCCCTTTTTTACCAGAACACGGATAACCGTAGAAACGGTGGTATAAGCCGGCTTAGGTCTGGGAAACTGTTCCACAATATCCTTCAGAAATCCCCTTTGCACTTTCCAGAGATATTGCATTACTTGTTCTTCCGCTTTTGTAAGTTCTTTACTTTCCATGGGTCAAATATATAACTATTTTTATAGTAATACAACTATTTTTCTAATTATATTGCATTATTCAGTTTATTGTTATCTTTTTTGATACCCACCTCAGATTAATTTTCGTGTAGTTGCTACTTTTACTAACTTCGGTGTTGCCAGTTATCAAAACTTTCATGAGCGTACCGGTTATCCAGATCACAGATATGTCCAAATACTACGGCAGGGCCCGGGGTATTGAGCACGTTGACCTTGAAATAGGTGAAGGCGAGATCTTTGGTTTTATAGGGCCCAACGGCGCAGGCAAGTCCACCACGATCCGGCTGTTATTGAACCTTATATTCCCGACCAGCGGGTGTGCAAGGATTTTTGGAATGGACGCTATCAGAGAGACCAAGAAGATCAAACAATTTGTCGGTTATATACCTTCCGATGCCACAGCATACCCTTCCATGGAAGTTGCTGAATTCCTGAAATATTGCCTGCGCTTTTATCATGTGCCGCATCATGAAAAAAGACTGACCCGGCTCTCGGAGCTTTTTGAACTCGATCTGAACAGAAGAATCGCCGAACTATCCATGGGAAACCGGAAGAAAGTATCAATAGTACAGAGTCTCCTGCATAACCCTAAGCTCCTGATAGTTGATGAACCTACCACCGGATTGGATCCGTTGATGCAGGCTAAGTTTTATGAACTTTTGCGACAGGAAAACCAGAACGGTATGACCGTTTTCTTTTCTTCTCATATTCTTAGTGAGGTGCAGATGCTCTGCAGGCGCGTAGCAATTATCAAAGAGGGAAAGATAGTCAGGGTGGAGGATATAGAAACACTCCGGAAGAAGCAACTGAAAAAAGTCCAGATTGAATTTGCAGAACCGGTGAATAAGGAGAATTTTAACATTCCGGGTATTGAAAGCACGATAAGCAGCCTTAACCATATCCTGGTATTTATGTATTCGGGTGATATCAATGAATTGGTCAATATGCTTACCACGAAAGAGATTATTAACCTGATGATTGAGGAACCATCACTGGAGGAGATTTTCATGCATTATTACACTTAAAACAGCCTGGCCCAAATGAACAGCAATCTGTTTTTAAAGGAAATGAGAAGGAATGCTGTTAGCCTCATCCTGTGGACACTGGCTATTACCTTCCTGATCACGCTTACCATGTCGGTCTACCGCACATTTTTTGATAACCAGTCAAAGGTATTGGGCATGATGAGTCTTGTTCCAAAAAGTGCGCTTCAGTTCAAAGGCATTTCCAGTTTTGAAGACCTGCTATCAGTACTGGGCTTTTACGCGGTCAACAACATCATTTACATGATGGTGCTCGGGAGTATCTTTGCCATAGTTCTGTCTTCCAATATCCTGTTAAAAGAGGAATACCATAAGACGGCTGAATATTTGCTTGCACGTCCGCTCACCAGAGGTGAGATATATTTCAGCAAATTGTCCGTGGTGTTTATCAATATATTTATTCTGAACCTGGCAACAGCCATGGCTGGTTTTGTTTGCCTTGAGATTGTCAAAACAGGCCCGTTCAGCATCAGAAACTTTCTGATCCTGTCATTGTATACGTTTTTGCTGAATATCCTTTTTGGGGCCATGGGTCTGTTTCTGTCAACCCTGGTAAAAAGGCCCAGGCCAATTACAACTTTCAGCATCGGACTCGTGTTGATCTTTTATTTTATCTATACGCTTTCAAAGATAACGGAGGGTGCGACCGGCATTGGGTATATCAGTCCGTTCAAATATGTCAACATGGACGTGGTAAATTCTGCATACAGGCTTGATTTCTGGCATGTCTTTTATTTTACCGGGATCTCAGTTATAATGATTTTGATCTCCTGCCGGCTTTACAGCCGAAGGGATATCTATGTATAAATTGCAGTATGCTGGTTCAGGCGGAAGGGGAAAGGATCATCTTGTATCCTATACCGTGCACGGTAATGATGATCTTCGGATTGTTTGGGTCGGTTTCGATCTTTTGACGGAGTTTCAGAATAAAATTGTCCACAGTCCGGGTGGTGATATCATAATCGATACTCCACACACTGCTCATGAGATCATCACGATGAACAGTCTTGCCGACATTCTTATACAGGTAATGCAGCACTTCAAATTCCTTGTGGGTCATTTTAATTTCACGACCGCCTTCCATTGCCAGATAACGGGCAAAGCTGATCTGAAGGTTCCCGATGGAGATCAGGGCTGATTCACCATTAGCTTCATTACCTGCCGGGCTTCTTCGTAAAATGGCCTTGATCCTCGCCAGCAGTTCCCGAAGACTGAAGGGTTTCGTAATATAATCATCAGCTCCCAGTTCCAATCCCAGGACTTTGTCAATTTCTTCTCCCTTGGCTGTCAACAGGACAATGGGTATGTTCACACCTTCTTTCCGGGCAGTTTTACAGATGTCAAATCCTGATATCCCGGGAAGCATCACATCCAGTAAAATCAGATCATACCCACCGCCCAGGATCTTTTGCAGTCCGGTAGTTCCTTCCAGCGCAGTATCCACCTGATAGCCCTCGAATTCGAGATTATCCTTAAGACCTTGAACCATATTTACTTCGTCCTCTACGATCAAAATTCTTTTCATGCTTGTTTTGTGTTTTTGGCCGGGAACATTAGCCGGAAAAGTGATCCTGATCCCGGTGAGCTTTTTAGATATATTTTACCTTCATGAGCATCCATGATATGCTTAACGATAGACAGACCCAGTCCGGATCCTTTGACCCTGTTGGCTAGGTTTTCTTCAGTTACACGGTAGAACTTGTCAAAAATGTATTTCTGGTTCTTTTCTGAAATCCCGATGCCCTGATCCTCTACCTCAATAAAAACAAAAGAACCGGATAAACCTGTTCTTACGGCAATGTTCTTATTATCCGTACTGTATTTCATGGCATTGTCCAGAAGATTCACAAAAGCGTCTGCAACAGCATCCCGGTCAGCTTCAATCTCAGGCAGGCTTTTGTCAGGTTCAAATGAGTAATGGAATCCCTTGTTCTCAATGGTATAACGGAATGTCAGGAACGCATTTTCGACAATCTCATTCAGATCAGCATTACCGAAGATGTACTTTCTTTTATTACTTTCTATTTGAGAAAAGCTGAGTATCCTGTTCACAATACCTGATAAACGTGCCGTCTCGTTCAGTATTACCTTGTAATATTCACTCACCTTCTGAGCTTCCTTTACTCTTCCCATTTCAAGTGTCTCGATGTACATGCTGATCAGGGCAAGGGGTGTTCGGATTTCATGCGAAACGTTTGCAACAAAGCCGTTTTTAAGCTGGGACAGTTCTAACTGTCTGGTAATATTTCTGTAAATCAGCCAGGCCCCGAACAGCAATATAATATCCATCAGGCCGATCAAAATGAGATTTCTGTTGATCCTCTCCCTGGCGAGATCGGCAATGGTAATCCCTTCAAGCTCGATCCCCATAACATAGTCTTTGAGAAGCCAGAAGGGCCTTTTTTCCAGTGTTCTGAGATCGGGGTGCTGCTTATTGGAAGCATAAAACGGTACGTCATCTCCGGCATAATAGGCGGTAATGTAAAACTTACCCCGGGTAATCTCCTGAATTTTAGGATCGAGCAGCCGGCTGATAAATAGTTCAGGATTTATATTCAGAACATTGATCACTTCCCTGTCCCTGATATGGGTCAGGAAGACGATCCACTGCATATCCCGGCTTGTTTCACCAAACGTCTCAATCTTCCGGTAGCCGCTCCTCATATAGGTTTGAAGTCTGCGCAAAGTGGGTTCATTCTTGTAAAGCTCTTTCTGTATTTTGCTCAGCAGGGCACTGTCCCTGTATGAAAAGGGGACGGAAGAAAGGAATTCGAAATTTCCATCGAACATCATGAGGCTATTGGCCGAGGGTATCTCGCTGATAAGTTTCTCCAATTCCGGAGAGGCGATTGTTTCATTGCTGTTCGCGCCGATCTCGATCCTGCTGGCGAAGTTGCCCATCATATCATCGGAATACTGGTTGATCGAGAACAACAGGGCATCGAGCTGATTTCTGTAAATGTCCTGTATGACCCTCTCATTTTGGCGCATATTGCCTATTTCAAACACCGAGAAGATAACTACAGGCAAAACAATTACCAGCAGAATCAACAGACCGATATTTCGGATAGGAGTTTGCATGCGCTGATTATTTCTTAAATATAAACAATTTCAGATTGATTCACCGGGTTAAATCAGGAAAGGAGACAGTGTTTAATACCTGCTCCTTTCCTTAATAAACAAGTGGTTATCCAGACACACTGTTATGTTCTCCTTGTCGGCTGATTATTCTAATTTCCGGTTTTCTTTAATTTTCTCCAATAGTCGATGTATTTTGACTGGGAGAGGATCCCGACGGGTCCCTCATAGATCCCGCCAATACCTCCCGTATCGATGACCCTGACGGCAATGACATTCTTCTGGCCCTTTCTCAGTATGCCCACAGGCAAATAATATCCCCTGAAGGCATCAAACTCCTGGCCTGTATAGGTATGCTCACCCAGTTGCGAAGGGAAATTCCCTGTTGATCCAACCAGTGTGCCGTTAATATATACCTGGTCAATGTCGTCAATCTTGCCCAAAACAATGACCATCTTCTCATCGGTACTGTTCCCCTGGTAGATAAATGTTTTACGGTACCATGCATAGCCGTCATAATTCCTGTAACCCTGGTCCTCCCAACGTGCCGGTACAAATATATCGTCCCAGAGGCTGTCGTCAAATCCAATATCTTTCCGGCGGAGATCGTCGCCGGGTTTGAATTTCCAGGTTGTCTGCAAATTGACATCAAAATTCACGGATGTTTTACCGCCGTACAAACCTATTTCTCCGCTGACTATTCCTCCGGCCTGATAGGAATCATATACCTTGACGGCAATGAGGTTTGGCGCGTCGAAGCTGATGTACTGTTCGGGAATGTAATAGATGCGTTCAGCATTGTACGCCGTTTCATACTGTGGCGGGAAACCTCCTGTGGAACCTATTTTATGGCCGTTCAGGTATACTTCATCAACATCATCAATATATCCCATGTACAAGTATAACATACGTCCCTTGTTGACAGCGGGTATATTGATTCTCTTTCTGTAAAAAGCATATCCGTTATATCCGTTAAATCCCTGGTCTTCCCATGCGGAAGGCACTTTAATGGTTTCCCAGTCAGCGTCATTATACTTGGGTGAGATCCATTCATCATTGACACCGATGGTAAATGACCAGGCACCTTTCAGGCTTTGCAGGAGTGATAAATTGCCCTGAATTGCGTGTGCCTGATTCCGGGGAGCAAGCCAGCAAAGCAGCACGGAAATATAAAGAACTCTCACGGCTTTTGAAGTATGCATTGGTAACATCGTCATTCCTCCTGTATAGTAGTATTAATCAATATAAATCCAGTCATAGATGTAATCCCAGAATGTCTGGCTGGAATAATACTTGTTTCTGTATCTTTTACAGTTCTCAGCTGACATAATGCCTATGGGACCTTCATAGATACCCCCCCGCATCTGACCATCATATACCCGGATGGCAATGGTATTGATACCGTTCCGGTCCAGCAACCCTTCGCTGATTTTATATGTTCTGCGGGCATTGTATTCCCAGCCTGATCTCCTGTATTCGGAGTTCTTCTTCAGGTCGTAAACACTGCCGACATATTTCCCGTTGAGATAAACCTCATCGACATCATCAATCTTTCCCAACGAAAGGTATAATTCTCCAGTACGGAAGTTCTGCGGAACCTTGAATTTTACCCTGTACCAGGCATAGCCGTCATAGTCCTCATAACCTTCATTTTCCCATTCCGAGGGAACCTGGATGCTCTTCCAGGCATTATCGTTGTAATCTGGTGACCTCCATTCCTTATTATCCCCGGTATGGAATTTCCACCGGCCGTTCAAATTGAGACTCAGGTAATCATTGTCTTCATCCTTGTAAATACCTGCAGGCCCGTCAATAATTCCGCCATCGAGGTAGGTATCGTATACCCGCACAGCTATTGTGTTCTCAGCATTTTGTTTCAATAAGCCTGCAGGAATCGCATATTTTCTTGTTTTGTCATAGGCGGTAACGAATTCCGGCGGAAATTTCCCGGATTTTCCCAGTACCTGGCCGTTAAGGTAAACCACATCGGCATCATCGATGCGACCTAGCATAATATAAATGGTTGAATTAGCCGGAACTGCAGTCATTTTAAAAGTTTTCCGGTACCATGCAAATCCATTATATTCTTGATAACCCTGATCCTCCCACAGTCCAGGTACGGTGATCTGGTCCCAGCCGGAATCATCAAAAGTAGGGCTGGCCCATTTCACGTCGTCTCCGACGGAGAATTTCCAGTATCCCGAAAGGGATACGATCTTCCGTAAATCCTCAGCATGAGCTGAAAAACTTATGACGGCTGCAAACAGGATAAAAGACAGAAATTGGAGTTGCTTTGTTTTCATGTTGACCTTATATTACATAATAATGTACTGGTTGACGATGTATTTTCCTGAAAGATCCGGCTGATCCTCACCGTAAGACTCGCTCCGGGCGTTAACATCCGGCATGTTCTGAACAGCCGGGCGCTCAGGTTGGTAGAATTCACCAAAGGAACAATTCACAATGCTGTGATCATTATGACCTGTGCCATAGTTTAAAGTAATGACCATCAACACAAGCAAGACTGAATAAACCAAAATTGTTTTCATCATGAGTTTATTTAAGATAGCTTTCAGTTTTATTCCTGAATACACCACCAAAATTACACGTACACTATGGAAACACTGTCACCCTGGAGTCAATTGTTGTCATCAATTGTCACCGCTTTGTAAATAGTTGACAGTTTCAGGTGTAAAGTATTCTGAAAAAAAATCCGGTACCTACTGCTAGATACCGGATCACTCAATCCTATGGCGTTAAACGGAAGTTATTTTTTATAGTGGAATTTGTCTCTGATCCAGTAAGAGAAATTGTCCAGGATCCTTTCGAGGCCAAAAAACCTGAAAAACTTTTTGGTTCTGTCGATGCGGGGATTCGGATGGAAGTAAGGCATAGTGTTTAATTCCTTCCACAGAACGTCGATAATGGCCTTATGACCCTCCGGATTATCCCTGTACCTGTATTTATCGTGAAGTGCCATGTAGGTCTCGATCAGTTTGTGGCAGTTGAAAGGCCGGATTTCATCCCGGATGATATTCTGCTCGCTCGAAGCCAGGTTGCCCCAGTTGCCGATATATTGCTCCCAGTAGAACAGGTTCATCACATTATACCCGTTATCGTGGCAGGCTTTTTCCGCATCCTTGAGCCATTCGTCGATCGACTTGACGGCGTAGGAGTATTTGCTGTAGTTAAAACGCTGTGTTATCATATACCCGGTACTCTTCTTTTCACTGTAAGGTGTCGATATCCTGAGTATTTCATTGCCAAAGGTTCCGGTCACCCAATAGGTATTGTCATATTTTCTGGTATATGTCCAATAGAAAAACTTGAGAAATCTGTCCCTGGCCAGGATGTTGTTCTTATAGAAGGTTTCCTGGAAGGCTGGATCGACAGTCAGTTTATAAGCTTCGATCACTTCAAAATCCAGGTTGTATTTGGCGGCAATTTCTTTTGCCCATACCGTGTCGGATTTATTTTCATCAAGTTCACTGGCTTTCATGACAAAGAACTTGATCTGTTTCAGATAATCCTTACTGGCGGCCAGTAACAAGCGTGTATCATAACCCGATGTAATGGCCTGATGCAGTGTATACCTTTTGGCAGCCGCGGCCATCGTACCTTTCAATATTTCGGCCATGATCCTGGCTCCTTCCTTCAGGCTGATCGGCTGCCTTTTCTTGTTGGGCCAATACCTGTGGTATGATTTCGAGACCAGATCAATGTAATTATTCGGAAGCAAATGATAAATTCCCTTGAATAATGTCCTGGTCCCCATCCATTTCGTAGCCTGCTTATATTCCGGTGATTCAAGGAACTCAAGGATAGCAGGATCATTGTCTTTTTCAGCATTCAGGAATTTATTGATGAGATCGGGAGTAGATCCGAAGAACATTTTATCAGTTCCGAAGGAGTAATAGATTTCCCTGAAACCGGTAGCATCACTGAAAATGTAGGATCCTTTGTCGCTGGTGTATAACATGACAAACCTGCCACAGAGTTTTGCTGTTTCCTTGAAAAGTTCCTCCAGGTTACTCAGCTTGACCAGTTTTCCTATGATTCCGCTGTTTGATAAGTCGGGATTGTAAGGGTCAAGCACATATCCCAAAAGTACAAGCGTCCTGCCGTCTTGCTGTTCTTTTGTCACCTCGAGATCAGGATGACAATACAAATGTAAATTTCCGCCCATTCCGGGAATTTCATAATAGTTCCATCCATCAATCTTTTCAACCGGGATGTTGGTCAATAAATACTGTCTTCTGAATGCTAAATTGTTCATATCGTTCTTTTTTTGGTTTTCTATTGTACTTGTTATTCTAATTGCTCTTTATGTGATTTTATACAAGAAACATCTTTTGTCTGACATTGTTTAACTATTCCGGTATCCCGCTGCAATCCCCGTTACATCTACAAGATAACGTACAAGACATGCTTTTAGGTTACAGATTAGTGACGGAACAGCAGATTTTTTTGATGAATGTGCATTCATAATTATTAATGAACCTATGTTGAAACTATTTTGCAATAAAAATAACTAAATAATTATAAAATGAAAGAGATAATGAAAAAAAACTTTAATAATATTGACAAACAGCCATAAATGGTTACAAATTGATTGTAATCTTTGACAAAAGGAATCAAATTTAAATTGTTGAAAATAATAACCCTTCAGAACGTATGCGATCTTTAAATTCGATCGGAGGCCGGTCTATGAGATCTGTTTCTGGCAGCCCGGGTTATTCAATCCTGATTGCATACAAGGATGAACGCGCTGTAATAAAGAGGATTCTCCCATCCTTGCCGCCAAATTGCAGACTGCTTGGGCGCTCAGGTACTTCGATCTTACCGGTCCGGTTACCGTCTTTATCATACAGGTAAACATGACCATCGGCCACATAAATGTTGCCATTGTAGTCGACCGCTGAACCAAACTCAGCCTGCTCAATAAAGTACTTCAGGTTCGTCAGTCTCCCGTCCGGTGTTACATCCATGCGGACCATCCTGCGGTCATATTCATCCGCAGCATAAAATGGATCACCGGGGATGGCCTCCAGGAGCGAGGAAGATCTCGCAAGGTCATAGCATTCGGGGATGATGGTCACACCATCAGGAGCAACAAAGCAACTGTCCGGGACACGTACGGACACCGTGTTAAAATCGTGGTAATCTCTCCAGCGGTTTGCCGGGTATAATGCTTTTGCCACCTGCCTGATCGAATCCATGGGAATTTTGGGCAGCAATTGAATGGTTTCTTCAGGCCTTTCAGGATCGATGGAATAAACCCGGGTTGCAAATCCTGAATTTCCCCACATGCTGAAGCTTGTACCGTTTGCATCAGGTAAAACAGGAACGGTTTCCTGAACCCCATTTATTTGATAGCCGGGCTGTGGATTGTATTTGAAGACAACCAGCAGGTTATCCCTGGTGTCGCAACCCAGCGAAAGTGGTTCCCAGGGGAAATCAGACACCATGGAAAGCATGGCGGTTTCTGCGTTCCATTTGTAGATCCTGCGCATACGCTGCTCGCAAAAGTAGATATTGCCCTTTCTGTCGCG
>DIAS01000162.1:69564-84493 GCA_002415855.1 Bacteroidales bacterium UBA5072 | reverse complement strand
CGTCCGGCGAGGTTCCTGCCCTGTAATGTATAGACGCGTGAATTCCCAGGGCCTTACGTCAATATCGGTATTGATGTCATAGATCGGAAGGTCGGTGGTAAACTTTACCTGTGCAAAATTATGTACGTTCAGGAATTCAATGCTGCTGCAATTCCAGGTTCTTACTGAATAGGGGTATGGTGTTGCCAAACGGATAACACGAAACATGTACAGGTTGGCAAATATCATATTGTGGCAGTTCTCCAGTTCAACAGGCTGGCACCATTGTCCTTCACGGCTTTCTTCTTCCAGCTGCAAAGCATAAACCTTCCAGTTGGCAACATTCTTGAACCGGGCTTCATTGCGTACATGATGCTCCACAGACATGGCATAAATGCGACCTTCGGTTGATGTATTGCTGACAAAGATCCCATTGGCACAGTAACTGCTGGCCGTCCATATATCCTTGAATGTTCCTCCTCCTCCATTGGTGATCCAAAGACTCCAGTACTGGTTGTCCCATGCTCGGTCCATACCCTGGTTTGATACCGGCTGTGCGGGCGAGCTGATTGACCGGACCTGACCGGACTGCTGAGGCGAACGGGACGTCAACGGGCCTCTTGTCATTGTACCATGTCCGCCCACAAATTTGACATCATTCATGTAGGAATCTTTACCGGCCATCCACTTACATCCCACAGCACGGTAATTGTAAGCACCGGTATTGATACCGACACCGGTCAGTATTGTTTTCCCACCCTGCACAACTTCAATCAATGGTTTGGGTGGTCCGAAACCGCTGAACGCGGGTGTGCTTTCAGCCAGCATGATCTGGGTTGCGATTGGATTCAACCCTACCAGGCATGTGTTGGTCCCGAGGATCAGTGTTTGTGAAATTACATACCAGCCCTGCGGAATATATATATTCGGGTACTTTGCTAAGGCTTCCTGAAAAACGCGGGTGTCATCTGTGATTCCATCACCCTTTGCACCCAATTCACGAATATTCACCCAGGTAGACATATCCGGCAGGGAGGGAATATCCTTGGATATTGGTGCGGACAGGGTAGTAGCCGGTTGAAGGTCAACCCTGGTCATTACTTCCGGTTCGGCAGCCATGTTATCCATATGCACACCATGGGTGTAATTTATCACCATGTATGTATTTCCGGTACCCATTGTGCGGGTGGTGCTGCGACGGTAAAATACCAGCACCGGTACCTTCCGGCATCCGATATTCCGCAGGCTGACCTGGTTACAATAGTTATTCTCATTGCTGATAACCAGGGCAGGCCCGGTTACATTCTCGAAAAGACAATCTTCCATGAAGATCTTGTCTTCATAGTTGGGCTCAATTTCAATCACCGTGGGCACATTCCTGGCATGCAACCTCACTATGGTGAGTCCGCCCTCCTGACTGAGAATTGCAGTCTTTCGCTGACCTTCGAAATAGGTGTCGGTCATCATCATCTGCCATCCGGGTGAGGTTTTGGTTGTATAAACGCCATATTCTCCTCCGAAAAACCTGACGTCTTCCATTTCATTTCCAACATCAAAAAGACCTGCCTTGCCTTTCCCGGCATAAATGTCACAATGTGAAACAAAGCTATGTTGTGCAAAATGCGTGCGCAATGCAACTGCATACGGATTACCATCATCAATTTTCAGGTCGATGTTGGACAAGGCGCTGTAAAATGTACCGGCGCCGGCATCACGGACAGGTTTGTCGGGTTCGGCAATACTGCTTGTAAACCAGAACATGTATTTGGCCTTTCCCTTATCGGCCGGATCCGGCTGCTGGTATCCGGGTGAATTTTTAGCCAGAATGATCACCGGGCGTTTCTGTCCGTAACCGATCAGCCGCACGGCAGCTGGAATGTAAATGGTCTTGGATATGACATAGGTCCCTTCCGGAATAAATACTATACCGAAATTCTTCTCTCTTTTAACAAGGTTGATGGCTTTCTGAAGTTCGTCAGAGACATCTCTTTTTCCGGCTGGCAGAATATCAAAATTATCCGGTGTAAAGTACACAGCTTCAGGATCTGCCGGCTTCAGTGTGTAAAAAGAACCACCTGCAGCTGTCAGCGACAGCTGAACGGGCAGCAGGAACCACAATGTCAGGCAGGAAATAGGTAAACTCCTGGACATGATTTATTATGCGTTAGAATTGTTTATTTAACGAAGAACGGGATATTGGCATAGCCTGCTTTTTTCTTTCCGTCGAAAACGTAGGAAAAAATCCTGTATTCTCCCACGGAAGCGGGGGCTGTGAATTTAAGCTCACCATGAGCATCGGAAATAACCTGGATCTGAACACTATCGGGTTCAAGTTCCCTTGCCCCCCCCTGGCTTCTTTCCACAACTTCTTTCCGCATAGCCCACAGATAGGTCAGGGAATCATTTTCCGGATCAGCTGCATACACTTTCGCAAAGCAGGGCTTTCCTGGCTTTATATAAATGTTGTCCATTGCATCCTTGTTGTCGAGTTTTATCGAATCCACTTTGGGCGCCCGGTTGGCCGGATAAACACCCGTCCAGTACTTTGTCAGCTCATCCACCGTGGCAGTTGCCTCGCCCGACTTCAGGAACATTCCATACCAGGTGGGTGTCCTTTCCTGTTTCTGGCCCCAAACAAATGCATAACTGCCAATACAAAATCCGGAACTGTCATTTACGATACCTTTCTGAATTCTTTCACTGATCCCGGCAGCTTTTACAGCACTAGGCTCCTCTATTTCTCTTCCCCACGCTGTGGAAGGGCATTCCCAATGCCCCTTTGGACCGAATTCCGTGATGGCATAAGGCTTTGTTATCCCAGCAGCTTTGACGAGTTCGGGAATTGCTGCCAGACCTGCATAAACCTGTAGTGAAAGAAAATCAAGATCGGGACAATGTTCCAGCGCCACACGGATCTGATCCTTGTTGACACCGGCAAATGTGGTCGTTACCGGATGATGGGGATCGACTTTGTGTATATATCCAACAATATCGTGCAAGGCATCATATGCTTTCGGATTTACAGGAATTCCGTTCGTACCCAGGTTCAGTTCATTACCGGCAACCCAGCACAACAGACTGGGGTGGTTCCTGAAGGTATCCACGTCGGCCTTCAGTTTGGCCAGTTGCCTGGCAACCGCAACCGTGTCGTTGTAATCAAAACCGTGCAGTTCCTGTCCCATTCCCAGGCCAAGTGCAACCATCATGTTGTACTTGTGGGCCGAATCAAGAAGTTGCATGGCATTGTGCGTTCCCCATGTACGGAATGAATTAGCTCCGGAGGCCTGCAAAAAATCCAGATCCTGCATGCCAAGTCCGACCCCCTTTACAAAAAAGGGCTCCCCATTGACGTAGAACTGGTACCTGCCGTTAACGGCCTGAATAGTAACATGCGACGGAGAAGTCATTTCATCTGTCCTTACCTGTTTACTACACGCTGTTAAAAGGGAGCCAACAAAAAGAACAATTGCCAAAAGTCCGAGTTTTGTTTTCATAAGTTGTTGCTTTTATGGATTATGTCAGTCATTATTTTTTTGGAATTCATTTTGTCTGGTTACCATCTCGCAGGATATTCACCGAATACAATGAAGATCTTGCTGTAATAAACAGTGTCTTATGATCCTTGCCACCAAAGGTCAATGTTGCTGGTCTTTCCGGGACATGGATCACTCCGGCCGGTCTTCCGGTTCTGTCGTATACATAAATCTCACCGGCTGCAATATAAACATTCCCTTCCGGATCTTCGGCAATACCCATTTCACCTTCTTCGGCAAAAATTCTCAGATCTGTCAGGGTACCGTTGTCTGAAACGGCAGCCGAAACTGTTTTTTGTCCGAATTCGTCAGCAATGAAGAACCGGCTGCCGGGAACCGCCTTTCTAAGCGAGTAAGCCCTGATCAGATCGTAATTGTTGGGAATGACGGTCTCTCCGTCAGGTGCGATAAAACAGGTAGTTGCCGGAGTCACGGCATAAGTCGCAAAGTCGTGATTGTCGCGCCAGCGGTGCCCGGGATACCAGGCAGCCCTTATTGTTCTGACAGAATCCATCGGGACTTCGTGAAGGATCCGGAGTGAATTTTCAGGATCATTAGGATCCATGGCCAGTACCTGGATCATTTGTCCCCACACTCCGTATGAAGTACCTTCGGAACCGGGGACAGGCCTTCTGGCAGTTCCTGACACACGGTTGCCCTCTTCAGGTAACCGGGGAACCAGTGCGGTTACTAAAAGATTTCCCTTCTGATCGAACGCCAGGGCCAGAGGTTGAAAAGGCAGGTCACTCACCAGCTGAAGGCTTCCTGAGAGAACATGGAAACGAAAAATCCTTCTCATTCGGCCTTCGATAAAATACACGTTGCCTGCAGTATCAGAAACCGATCCATCAATAGATTCAAACCCGCCGGCAACCTTTTCTACCTCTTCTTTTTCAAGGTCGGCCATGGCTGAAGGAGACGGTAAGAATTCCGGTATCCTGCCTGAGAATGAAAGTTTTGAGATTTCACGTGATCGTACTTCAACACCATAATCTGCAAAGAAGACCGGGTTGTCATAGGAGAATTTTGTGGGGCTGTAGGTATGCACACCCCTGAATTCCAGGTTCCTGGAATTCCAGATCCTCACGCCATAAGGATAAGGGGTTACCATCCTGATGACCCGGTACAAATAAAGGTTGGCAAACAACAGATCGCTCGAATTTTCAATTTCCACCGGCAGGCATACGGGACTTTCCCCGCTTTCTTCCTCCAGCTGTAGGGCATAAACCTTCCAATTGGAAATATTCTTCATTTTGACCTCGTTACGCACATGGTGCTCGCTCGACATGGCATAAATCCTTCCTGGTGTCGAGGTATTTGAAATATATATTCCGGCTGCTGCAAAGGTGCTCGGGGTCCATATATCCTTGAAAGTACCGCCTCCGCCATCGGTGATCCAAAGGCTCCAATACTGGGAATCCCATTTCCGTGCCGGATTGCTGTCTCCGGTTCTGTTGGCATTATAAGCTGAAAGTGTGCTCCCGTCGGCGTTCAGGGTCCCATGGCCGCCAATGAAACGTACATCATTCATGCAGGAATTCTGTCCGGCCATCCATTTTACAGCAACTGCACGTGGATTGATGCCTCCGGCATCCAACCCGATTCCCGAGACGAAATTCGTCCCTCCCGGTGGTGATTCAAGCAGGGCCACAGGTGTACCTATGCCTGCATAGGCTTCGGTATTATCTTTAACAATGATCTGTGCGGCAATCGGGTTCAGTCCGATCAGCACGGTGTTGGGCCTAAGTTTAAGGGTTCCTGTGATCCTGTATCTGCCGGTGGGCAAATAAATGGTCTGGTAATTGTTAATCGCATCCTGTAAAACCTGCGTGTCATCTGTTGTTTCATCACCCTTTGCCCCGAGTTTTCTAATGTTCACCCAGGTATCGACCGGAGGTATCTCCGGTATATCCTTTTGTGCAAGAAGAGGCATCTCCTGCAGTTCCTCAAATTCACAGGTCGTTTTAATTTCAGGTGACCGGCCCGGGCTGTCGATCTGATTCCCATGGCAGAATTCCTTAATCCTGTATATAACGGATTCCGGAGCGTCAATCTGCCATCCGCTTAAACGATTGGAAGCTATAACAGGAACATAATGGCAAACCACATTTCGGAGGTTGATGAAAGTTCTGGCAGTTCTTTCATCACCGGCAATGATGGCCGGGCCACTGATGTCTTCAAACCTGGAATCCTCAATCCATAATTCCTCTGCCATGCCCGGGTTAACTTCGATTGCCACCGGTACGTTTTTCACATGCATTCGTACAAGCGTCAGCCCTCCTTCCTGCGTACGGATTGCTCCTTTCCGCTGCCCCTCAAAATAAGTGTCGATCATCATAAACGGCCAGCTTGGTGAGGGCTTGGTGGTGATGATGCCATATTCGCCCCCAAAAAAACGGCAATCCTCTATTTCGTTGCCAATTTCCTCGACACCTGCCTTTCCCTGACCGATATGAAAATCAACATGGGCTATGAAGCAATGTTGTGCAAAATGTGACCGGATACCGATGGCTGCCATGTTTCCAGGTTCTATACGGAGGTCTATGTTGCTGAAAGCGCTGTAAAACGTTCCCGGATTGGCATCGGAGGGCGGGCTGCCGTCACGGGGAAGGTTACCTGTAAACCAGAACATGTATCTCTTATTTCCTTCCTGGAATCCCGGGGTACTCTTTTTTAGAACAAACACCGGCCTGTTTAAACCAAAGCCGATCATTCTAACCCCCCTGGGTATATAGATTGTTTTACAGATGGCATACTTTCCTTCAGGAATAAAGAGTATCCCGAAGCCGGTGCTGTCAAAAACCTGTCGTATGGCCTTCTGAAGTTCATCGGACACATCTGTTGATCCGTCTGTGGTAATCTCAAAATTCTCCGGAGAAAAGTAAACTGCCTGGGCGTCATCAATACGGCCGGTGTAAACGGAATGTGATGCAAACAGACTTTGCTGCATCAGCAAAATTAAAAAGAAGAATTGCCTGATCTTCATAGCCTATAGCTTAAATGTTAAACTTTCAGAGAATCTAAAAAAACGACAAATGGCTTTCAATAAAATTATACATTTGCCACATTAAAATCACTACGTTTTTTTCGTAGGCAATTCACGTATTTTGTCCGTTAGCAGGATTTTGTGGCTATAATTATTATATTTTCAACGCCAAATTAAGCATTTCATGGGTAAAATTCTTTCAAAGGAGTATCTGTCACCGAATGTAGTTCAGCTCGAAATATATGCACCGCTCATAGCCCGCAAAAGAAAAGCAGGTCATTTTGTGATCGTAAAAATTGGTGAGGAAGGGGAGCGGATTCCATTGACCATTGCCAAAGCTGATCTTGAAAAAGGTACGATCACCCTTATCGTTCAGAAGGTTGGAGTAACAAGTCACAAAGTATCTGCCCTCAACATTGGTGATGACGTAACCGATGTTGTGGGTCCGCTGGGCAATCCTACACATATCGAGAATGCAGGCACGGTGCTATGTGCCGGAGGAGGTGTGGGTATTGCCCCGTTGCTTCCCATCGTCGAAGCTTTGCACAACGCCGGGAACAAGGTGATCAGTCTGATTGCCGCCAAAACTAAAGAGCTTCTCATCCTCGAAAGGGAGATCAGGAGTCATTCCGATGAAGTGATCATCATGACCGACGATGGCAGTTACGGACAAAAAGGACTTATTACTGTCGGGATGGATGAGATTTTCTCGACCCGCAAAATTGACCTCTGTGTCACCATCGGACCAGCCATAATGATGAAATTCACCTCACTGGTAGCACAGAAATACCAGGTGCCTGCCATGGTCAGCCTGAATGCCATCATGGTAGACGGTACCGGAATGTGTGGTGCCTGCAGGGTTAGCGTGGGCGGAAAAATCAAGTTCGTGTGCGTGGATGGTCCGGAGTTCAACGCTTATGATGTTGACTTCGACGAACTGCTAATGCGTTTGGGAGGTTATAAACAGGAAGAAGAATCAGATTACAGAAAAGAGCTTGAAAGAATCAAGTCGGGAACATTATGATCGATAACAACGATAAAAACAAGACAGCGCGGGAACAGGACTGGCGTAAAGAACTCAAAAAAGGCATCCCCGCCAAGGATCGCACCAATATCGAAAGAGTGCATATGCCTGAAGCGGATGCTTCGGAGCGGGTTCAAAGCAATATCGAAGTGAACAGGGGCATTACCCCCGGAATGGCCATGCAGGAAGCCAAACGATGTCTCGATTGCGTTGATCCGGAGTGCATCAAGGGATGTCCAGTTCAGGTGGATATCCCTTCGTTCATCAAATATATCGAGGCAGGTGAATTTCTGAAGGCCACACAGACCATTAAGAAAGACAATGTATTCCCATCAATCTGCGGCAGGGTTTGTCCGCAGGAGGTGCAGTGCGAAGCGCAATGCATATACCTGAAAAAGCTTAAAAAGGAGCCGGTAGCTATTGGTTATCTCGAACGGTTTGCAGCTGATTATGAGAACCAGTCGGGGCAGTTCTATACACCCGAGATCGCCGAAAGCAATCACGTCAAAGTGGCTGTGATCGGATCGGGTCCGGCAGGACTTGCTGCAGCGGGTGACCTGGTGAAATATGGCTACGAGGTTACCGTATTTGAGGCCTTGCACGACTTCGGAGGCGTTCTGAAATATGGCATACCCGAGTTCAGACTGCCCAATAACATCATCGATCAGGAAATCGAGAACCTGAAGAAAATGGGTGTAACATTCATGAAAAATATAATAGCAGGTAAAACCGTGTCCTTGGCTGATCTTGAGCAGGAGGGTTATCGCGCCTTCTTTGTCGGAAGCGGCGCCGGCCTGCCCAATTTCATGAACATCCCTGGTGAGAATTATAACGGAATACTTTCGGCCAATGAATACCTCACGCGTGTAAACCTGATGGGCGCAACCAGACCGGGTCATGACACACCTGTATACATCGGGAAGCGGGTTGCTGTCATCGGCGGGGGCAATACAGCCATGGATTCGGTAAGAACGGCAAGGCGACTTGGCGCGGAAAAGGCCATGATCATCTACCGAAGGTCATTCAATGAAATGCCGGCCCGAAAAGAGGAAATCCGGCATGCCCAGGAAGAGGGGATTGAATTCCTCAACCTGCACGCGCCTGTCGAATACTTTGCCAATGGCGACGGACATGTGAACCGGGTCAGACTGCAAAGGATGGAGCTGTCTGATCCTGATGCATCGGGAAGAAGAAAACCGGTGCCCATTCCGGGCTCAGAGTATGACATTGAGGTCGACCTTGTCATTGTTAGCGTTGGAGTTTCTCCTAATCCGATAATCCCCCAAAGCCTGCCTGGTTTGCATGTCAGCAAATGGGGCACCATACAGGTTGATGAGGAAAAGATGCAGTCAAATATCACAGGATTGTTTGCCGGGGGTGATATCGTCAGGGGAGGTGCAACCGTGATCCTGGCGATGGGGGATGGTCGTAAAGCCGCAAAGGGGATACATGAATTTTTGAACGGCAGGGGAGAAAATCCTCAACAATAGCTGAAGCTTCTTCTGCCGGCATATTATTTCCCCGGAATCGAAATAATTTCCTAATTTCGTAATACCTGCAATCATTACGATTGATGGGGATTTTAACTGATTATACTTTATGCAGCCAGCAGTTCAGGATAATTCGGAATTCCGGAAAGCCTCCGTTATCAGCAGGATCGTAAACATCCTTTATGAACGTAAGCCTTTTGATGAAAAGCTGGGTCAGATATGTGAACTTATACCGCTAGCTTTTGCTTATCCCGGAGAAGTATCAGCCAGCATCATATACAACGAGCGGCAATATGTCAGCCCCGATTTTAAGGAGTCGAAATGGCTCGAGCGCCATACTTTCCTGACCCCTGATTCAATCAAAGGCGTTATTGAAATTCATTTCTCCAGGGCCTTCATGAGCAAATCACCTGCTGATTACCTTACCAAGGACGATGCGTTCTTTCAGAATATTGCCAGTCTGATAACAGGGCTGGTGTCTGCTGGCAAGCTCAGTAAATTGTTATACGACAATACCGAACGGCTTAAAGAGCTGAAGAGTATACGCCGGACCACCGAAGTGCTCAGCAAAGGGCACCCGGTTGAAGATTCCCTGCAGGAGATCTGTTCCTTTCTTCCGGAGGCATGGCAGTATCCGCAGCATTGCGCCGCCCGTATCGTATATGGGGATAGGGTTTTCAACAGTGCGGAATTTAAAGATACCCCCTGGGCACAAAAGCAGGTTTTTGAAACCCCGGATAACCAGAGAGGCAGTATTGAGATCTTTTACCTCAGGGAATTTCCCCAGGAATACGAAGGCCCTTTTTTGAAAGAAGAACGCGATCTTATTGATAACCTGGCTGCACTTATCTCCGGTACGGTATCAAGACAGGCGCTCCGTGAATTGCTTTATGACAATACTGAACGGCTCAAGGAGCTGCGTGGTATTAACCAAACGTCCAGAATACTTAAGGAAAGCAAATCAATAAACGAGGCTTTGCAGGTGATCTGCACCATACTCCCAGATGCATACCAGTACCCTGAATATACGGCAGCCCGCATTTCTTATGAATCAAGAGTATTTATCAGCAAGAACTTCCAGGAAACCAGGTGGGTACAGCGACAGGAATTCGGAACGCCCAATGAAAGCGTGGGTCTGATTGAGGTATTTTACCTGAAGGAATTCCCTGGGGAAGACGAAGGGCCTTTCCTGAAAGAGGAACGCAATCTGCTGATCAACCTGGCCAATCTGATAGCTGGTTCAGCAACCAAGGATATATTGAACAATCTATTGTACGAGAACAGGGAACGGCTGAAAGAATTGCATGTGATCAACCATACTTCCCACATTATATCACAGGGAAAACCGATTGATGAAACGCTCCAGAAGATCTGCAGTATTGTACCGCGCTCCTGGCAATATCCACGGTTCACTGCCGTGCGTATCAGCTACGAAGGTAAAACCTGGGTTAGCCGTGATTTCAAGGATACTCCCTGGGAGATGCATGAATCTTTTGTGACATTTGATAACAAAAGAGGGAGCATTGATGTGTATTATCTGAAAGAATTCCCACGCGCTTATGAAGGCCCCTTCCTGAAGGAAGAGCGGCAGCTGATCATTAACCTGGGCAAACTTATCAGTGGTTACCTGAATAGCTACAAGGGCCGTGAAATTTACAGCAAATCCAAATACGACAAGCTCCAGCCATTTAATGCCGGAGAATACAGACAGACCCTGGTGAAGAATAAACGACCTCTGCAGCTTTTCTTTAACCAGCAATCGCTGGATAAGTATATTTACCTGGATATGATGAAGTACAAGGTAAAGGAGATACTTTTTGTTGCCACACTTTATGACGCCTTCATCCTGGAAAATGAAGACAGCTTCTTTGAGCAGTTCATGGGGATTATTTACCAGTACAGCCTGTTCTCCCTGCCCCGGATAACAGGGGTTACAACACCGGAAGAAGCATTGGACCTGCTCGAGACAGCAAACTTTGACATAGCCATCCTCATGGTGGGGATCGACAGAGATACACCCGTCATGCTGTGCGACAAGATCAAGGAGAAAAGGCCTTCGATGCCGGTTTACCTGCTTCTTAACCAGAAAAGCAATATCAAGTACTTTGAGGACCTTGTGCCCACGCTGACATCGGTCAACAAGCTTTTTGTATGGAGCGGAAATTCCCAGATCTTTTTTGCCATGGTGAAATCTATTGAAGATGCGGCCAATGTGGAAAATGATACCCGGATAGGCCTTGTAAGGATAATTTTACTGGTAGAGGATTCTGCACTCTATTATTCCAAGTACCTGCAAATGCTGTATTCAATTGTGTTCGGACAAGTTCAGCAGGTGCTGCCTGAAGTTGAGAAGAATGAACTCGACAAGATCTGTAAAATGCGATCGAGACCAAAGATCTTGTTGGCCAGGAATTATGAGGATGCCATGTTCATCTTCAACAAATACAAGGATTTCATGCTCTGTGTGATATCGGATGTGGAATTTGAACGCGATGGCAAAATTGACAAGACAGCCGGCATTAAGTTTATTAATTATATCAAATCTCACATTCTGAACCTGCCGATTATTCTGCAATCTTCTGAAAAAAGCAATGAACAGCTCGCAAGGAACCTGAATGTGAGCTTTATCAACAAGAACTCTGATACACTGCTGAATGATCTGAAGAACTTTCTTACTTATTACCTGGGATTTGGTGATTTTGTGTTCAGAAACCGCGAAGGTAAGCCCATTGCAGTAGCCAAATCGTTAAGGGAGTTTGAGGCCTTGCTGCACGTTATTCCTGATGAGACATTTTACCTGCACGCACAGGAAAATCAATTTTCACTCTGGCTAATGGCCAGAGGAGAGATAGAGCTTGCACGAACCCTGAATCCGATGAGGATCGGAGATTTTAAGGATATCAAAAAATCCCGGCAGTTTTTTATCGAAACCTTCACCCGGTACCGCGAGGAAAAAAAACGCGGCAAGGTTCTGGGCTTTGATGAAACAGCCATTATGGATGAAAAGAATATCGTGGCTTTTGCAAGCGGTTCATACGGCGGCAAGGGAAGAGGCCTTGCTTTCATTAATGCCCTTGTTTATAATTTCGATTTTGGAAATATCAGTAAGAAAATCAATATCCGAACGCCCATCACAGCCATAATTGGTACCGAAGAATTTGAAAACTTCATTGAGATCAATGGTATTTTCGAGCTCATTATCAATCCCACGATCACTTACAAAGAGATCAGACTGGCCTTTGCTCAGGGAAGAATTTCCTCGGCCCTTGTCAAGAAGCTTGAATTCTTTGTTGAACAGATCGAGAAACCAATTGCAGTGAGATCATCCAGTCTGTCAGAGGATTCCCTTACTCAACCTTTTGCAGGTGTGTTCGATACTTATATCATCCCAAATGACCGCAGGAATAAGAAGAATGTTCTGGAGAACCTGATACAAGCCGTCAAACTGGTTTTTGCCTCTGTATATTCTGATAACTCAAGAACTTATTTTCAGGCAATCCACCACAAGGTGGAAGAAGAAAGAATGGCGGTGGTATTGCAGGAGCTTGTGGGTAACCAGTATGAGAATTACTACTATCCGCATATCAGCGGAATTGCCCAATCATATAACTATTATCCTGTGGCTCACATGAAACCCGAAGAGGGTTTTGCAGTGGCAGCCGTAGGACTGGGCTCCTATGTAGTGGAAGGCTGGAAATCCTACAGGTTTTCTCCCAGGTATCCCAAGATTGAAATGTATACCACCAAGGATTTGATAAACAGTTCCCAACTGAAGTTTTACGCTTTGGATATCAACAGCAGTGAGGTTGATTATGTCGCTGATGGGGAACTGGCCTCACTGGAACTACTTGATATCAGCGAAGCGGAAAAGCATGGCACACTCAAACATTGTGCCTCGGTGTATCTTGCTGATAACGATCGTATTGAACCTGGCTTATCGGCTGCCGGCCCCCGGATCATTAATTTTGCAGACATCCTGAAGTTCCATCACATTCCCCTGGCCGAAACAATCGACATCATGCTGGGTACCATTGAAGATGCCCTGGGATCGCCGGTTGAAATTGAATATGCCGTTGACCTGAACGCAACGCTTAACGGCCTGCCGTCATTCTATCTGTTGCAGATCAAACCTTTGGTCGGCAGCCAGCTTGGCTATAACATCGACTTCAGCAGGATCGATCAATCAAATATCCTGTTGCATACAAAAGCTGGCCTCGGGAATGGCGAACTCACCCATATCAGGGATTTTGTTTATGTTGATAACCTGAAGTTTGACAAGCTTAAAACATATGATATAGCAGGTGAGGTGGAAAAAATGAACGCAAAAATGATCCGGGAGGAAAAGGAATACATCCTCATTGGCCCTGGCCGGTGGGGTACACGGGATCAGTTTCTGGGGATTCCGGTTAACTGGTCGCAGATTTCCAATGCCCGGGTAATTGTCGAGGTAAGCCTGGCCAATTATCCCCTCGATTCCTCCCTTGGCTCACATTTCTTCCACAATGTGACTTCTATGAATATCGGATATTTTTCAGTACTGGATTCATCCAAAGCTGATTTTATTCGTTGGGATATGCTTGAGGAAGGTGAAATGGTTGAGTGTACAAACTACCTCCGCCATGTGAGGTTCAGAGAGCCTGTGAGGGTGTTGATGAATGGTAGACAGAAAACGGCAGTTATCCTGTTAAATTCCTGAATGCATGGCTGATAAAATCAGGTTGGGAATATTCGATGAGCACAAGATTGTGCAGGAAGGCATGTGTGCCCTCCTGCAGACTGTCGAAGATATTGAGGTCGTTCTGAAAATTGATCAGAAAGATCAGCTGGTGGACCATCTGAAAACAGCAACAATTCATGTGCTCATGATCAACCTGCATACCTTCAGTATCCAGCTTATTAACCTCATATCCCAAATCAGCAGCACCTTCCCCAGGATTAAGATCCTTATAATCTCTTTCAACAATGATGAGAATGTGGTTTTAAGGACCATCAAGTCCGGGGCTAAAGGATTTCTGGCCAGGGATACAACACGGAACGAACTCATCGAGGCTATCTACACGCTGCGTAACGGACATGATTACTTCAGCAATTCCATTACCGTTCTTCTCCTCAACAAATACATCACTAAACTAAAAACCGATGATGAACGGTCTGATATCAGAAGTTTGAGCACCAGGGAAATAGAAGTAATGAAAATGTGGGGAAACAGCTATACCAACAAAGAGATAGCAGATAAGCTCTACCTGAGTGTAAGAACGGTTGAGACCCATAAGAACCATATCATGCAGAAACTGAGTCTAAAAACCTCGGTAGATATGGTGAAATTCGCTATCCGGAATAATATTATTGATTTATAGCCAGAATATACTTCATGCAGTCGGAGTCCTATGAAGTGTCGGATCCGGCATACGAAAAACACGTAATCGTATACGTACATTACTGAATTCACGGCCTTCCCAAAACCAATTGAATCAATTGTTTATATTTTTACGGTCAAGCCTTGGCTTCAAGACCCCGGGCCTTAGAACCTGATTTTAACAATTAACCAAATTCACAACAATATGGCCGACTTACTTAATGTAAAAGTTAACGACTTCATGGCAAAAATCATTGCCAAAAATCCCGGTGAAACCGAGTTTCATCAGGCCGTTAAAGAAGTGGTGGAATCCCTCATGCCCTTTATCGAGGAGAATCCCAAATTCAAGCACGGAAAGATCCTGGAGAGAATCACAGAACCTGAACGTACGATCATGTTCAGGGTTCCATGGATCGATGACAACGGGGAGATTCAGATCAATAAAGGATACCGGATCGAAATGAACAGTGCAATAGGTCCTTACAAAGGCGGCCTCCGCTTCCATCCTACTGTTAACCTGGGTATTCTGAAGTTCCTGGCCTTCGAGCAGGTGTTCAAGAA
>DIAS01000162.1:0-69314 GCA_002415855.1 Bacteroidales bacterium UBA5072 | reverse complement strand
TCGAGCAGGTGTTCAAGAACAGCCTTACCACACTCCCAATGGGCGGCGGTAAGGGTGGATCTGATTTTGATCCTAAGGGCAAATCTGACAATGAGGTAATGCGCTTCTGTCAGAGCTTCATGACTGAACTGTCACGGCACATTGGCCAGGATACGGATGTTCCGGCCGGGGATATAGGTGTTGGCGGCAGGGAGATTGGTTATATGTTTGGCCAGTACAAGCGTATTCGCAATGAATTTACCGGTGTGCTTACTGGCAAAGGGATAGAGTGGGGCGGAAGCCTGATCCGTCCTGAGGCAACAGGTTACGGAGCAGTGTATTTTGCTGAGGAAATGCTGAAAACCAGGGGACAAAGCATCAAAGGAAAAACCGCCGTGGTTTCCGGATCAGGAAATGTAGCACAATATACGGTTGAGAAGTTGAATGCTCTCGGTGCCAAAGTGCTTACACTTTCCGATTCCTCAGGCTATATTTACGATGCCAATGGAATTGATCCGGAAAAACTGTCCTGGGTCATGGAATTAAAGAACATTCGCAGAGGCAGGATCCAGGAATATGCAGATAAGTACGGCGCAAAATATTTTGAAGGCAAACGCCCGTGGGCTGTAAAATGTGATATGGCCTTCCCCAGCGCTACCCAAAATGAAATTAATGAAGAGGATGCCGAACTGTTATGTAAAACAGGCTGCCTGGTGGTTTCCGAGGGTGCCAATATGCCTTCAACGCCCGATGCCGTAGAGGTTTTCCTGAAGGAAAAGATCCTTTATGGTCCGGGAAAGGCAGCTAATGCAGGTGGTGTAGCCACTTCGGGACTTGAAATGACACAGAATTCCATGCGTCTTCCCTGGTCACGTGAAGAAGTTGATCAGCGGCTTCACCACATCATGATCAACATCCACGCGACCTGCGTTCAATATGGTTCGGAAACGGACGGCTATATCAATTATGTCAAGGGTGCCAATATCGGTGGCTTCATCAAGGTAGCCAATGCCATGCTGGCTCAGGGTGTTGTTTAAAAAAAGGACGACAGAAACCGTTTGCTGTTTACTGTTTGCCGTTAACTGATTATCTTTGCCTCAAATCCATTCCAAGATGAGGCGCTTTGTTATCGGTGACATCCACGGTGCGTACAAGGCTTTGATGCAATGCTTTGAACGGTCAGGATTTGACAGGGAATCTGACCAGCTGGTATGCCTGGGTGACGTGTGCGATGGCTGGCCCGATGTCCCCTATGTGATTGAGGAGTTATTGCATGTTCAGAAACTTGTATACCTGCTGGGCAATCATGACCAATGGCTTCTGGAATACTTCCTCTCGGGGAACGCTCCTGGTATCTGGCTTATGCAGGGTGGCAGCAGTTCTGTCAGGTCATATAAAAACGGTGTGCCGGCCGGTCATATGGAACTCCTCAAAAATGCAGGATTGTACCATGTAGTTGATAATATTCTTTTCGTACATGGCGGAATGATACCCGGTGAACCTGTCGAGTACCAGGATGAAGAGACCCTGCTGTGGGACAGGTCACTGGTTTATGCTGCCCTTGATCAGGCAAAAAAAGGAAGTCAGGTTAACCTTACCGGTTATGATATGGTTTATGTGGGACATACTCCGACCATTAATTTTGGTGAGACCCAGCCTATAATAGCCTGTGGTGTTTGCCTTTTGGACACCGGTGCCGGTTGGTCCGGCGGGGTATTGAGCATGATGGATATTGACAGCCGGCAATACTATCAGAGCGATCAGGTTGACCAGTTGTACAAGGGGATCAGAGGGAGAAATGGCTGATGAAAAAGTCCACTATCCTTTTTGATGCCAGACCATCCCCGTAAGGGTTATGTGCTTTTGCCATTGCCTGGTAATAAGCTGATCTCTCGAGGAGCAGGGTTAACTCTTCAACGATCTTTTCCTTATCTGTACCTACCAGTTTTACGGTGCCTGCCTCAACAGCCTCCGGACGTTCGGTGGTGTCGCGCATGACCAGTACGGGTTTACCCAGGCTGGGCGCTTCCTCCTGAATACCTCCGCTGTCTGTGAGGATGATGTCCGATCTTTCCATCAGGTAAATGAATGGCAGATATTCCAAAGGATCAGTCAGAAGTATGTTAGGCTGGCCATTGAGTATGTCATGGACGGGCTTTTGCACGTTGGGATTCAAATGCACGGGATATATAAGATCCACATCAGGATGTGAAACGGCGATCTCCCTGATGGCATTGCATATGTTGATAAAACCGGGTCCAAAGTTTTCCCTGCGATGACCGGTGATAAGAATGATCTTTCTGTCTTTTTTGATCTCAATGCCTTTTTCAGTTAGGATCTTAGCAATATAATCATGCAGGGACTGATTCAGCCGTATCTTCTCAAGTATCAGATGGAGGGCGTCAATTACAGTATTACCGGTAATGATGATGTTTTCTGCTTTTACATTCTCCTTTAACAGGTTCTCCCTCGACGTTGGTGTAGGTGAAAAATGAAATTGCGTCAGGCAGCGTGTTAGCATCCGGTTCATCTCTTCGGGCCAGGGAGCAAATATATTGCCGGTTCTGAGTCCTGCTTCAATATGTGCAACAGGAATCTGCTGATAGAATGAAGCCAGGGCCGCGGTGGATGAAGTTGTGGTATCACCATGAACAAGGAGAAGGTCAGGTTTGTATTCCTGCAATACGTCACGCATGCCCATCAAAACGCGGCTTGTTATATCGTAAAGATCCTGGCCGGCTTTCATGATGTTAAGGTCATAATCCGGTACAATTTCGAATATCGACAGGACCTGATCCAGCATCTCACGGTGCTGCGCGGTTATACATATTTTGGTAAGGAAAGCATCAGGATGTTTTTGAAATTCTTTAACCAGCGGGGCCATTTTGATAGCCTCGGGCCTTGTTCCAAAAACAATGAGTATCTTCTTCATGAAACTGCTTAATAATTACTCCTGATACCACAAATATCAAGGACTGTTTTTCCTTCTTGTACCAGAACCGTCTTGAATTCTTTGTGGGCTACAAGGAAGAGTATGATATCTGCTTGTTTAATAGCCTCCTGATATTCAGTGAGTTTCAGATTATTATGCTTCTTAACATTGGGCTCAGCCACAAGAATATCCAATCCTCTTTTGATCAGACTATTGACGATGAACAACGAGGGTGATTCCCGCAGGTCATCAATGTTTGGCTTGAAGGCTATACCCATACAGGCAACTTTTGGATCCCTGTTGTTCTTTTGCCTGAATTCAGCTGCCGCTTTTTCAACCTTGTTTATTACCCATAAGGGCTTGTTGTTGTTGATTTCTCTGGCGGTACGGATTATCCGGGCATCTTCTTTTCCTTCAGCCACAATAAACCAGGGATCAATGGCAATGCAGTGACCGCCTACACCACTGCCGGGTTTTAGGATATTAATGCGCGGGTGACGATTGGCCAGGCTGATCAGTTCCCAGACATCAATCCCAAACTTGTCGCATAAAATGGACAATTCGTTGGCAAAAGCTATATTCACATCGCGGCATGCATTCTCTGTAAGCTTTGACATTTCTGCCGTTCTGGAATTGGTGATGATCACATTCCCCTGAACAAATGATTCATAAAACAAAGCTACATGCAAGGCTGCTTCTTTGGTTATACCCCCGACTATGCGATCGTTTTCAACGAGTTCCCGCATGGTTTGTCCGGGAAGCACACGCTCAGGTGAATAAGCGAAATGAAGACCATCGGTGTCGAGGCCTTTTTCCTTAAAAAGCTTTACCAGTTTTTCCGTAGTTCCAATAGGTGATGTAGATTCAAGTATGACGTAATTGCCTTCCTTTACATAGGGAATAATTGCATTTGCGGCCTCCATAACAAATGAGATGTCAGGATCATTGTTTTCCTCAACCGGGGTGGGTACAGTAATAATAAAAATATCTGCAAAATCAGGTTTTAGGGAAGCCTTTAAGTTTCCTGATTGCACGGCTGATTTAACAAAAGCATCCAGTTCCGGTTCAACGATATGAATCAAACCTTTGTTAATGGTCTCAACAACATCAGGCTTGACATCCACACCATGAACTTTGTAACCTTTGGTGGCCAGCAGGGCTGCCGTCGGCAATCCTATATAACCCAGGCCCAGTACGCATACTTTTGAATTTTCCATTTTATATCGTGATTATTTATTTGCTGAAGATATCGGAAAAATACACGCCTCTTTGTTGCATACATCATTCAGGATGAGGAATTAGGAAGCTTTCTTATTCCGACGGAAAAGTCTGGAAAGGAGTCCGACATTTCTGTCATCGGTATAATATTTATTATCATACCCATATTTGTAGGAATCCCGCCTAACGTTCAGGTCGTTGATTAATACAGATATATTATTGATCCGGCTGTTTTCAAATGATTTGAGAACGGTCTTGAAGGCCTCCCTGTTGGTCTTATCCATCCTGGCAACCATAATATTCAGGTCAGTATGCTTCATCAGCAGCATGGTTTCAGTTAAAATACCTGCCGGAGCTGAGTCGATAATTATGTAATCATACATTTCCTTAAGCTTGTCAATAAGCTCACCTGTACGTTCGGAGTTGATCAATTCGGCCGGATTGGGAGCTGCCGGACCTGCGGAGATCAGATCAAGGTTTTCGATGTGCGTGGGCAGAACGATATCCTCGATATTGGCTTTGTCAATTAAAAATGAACTGATCCCTATGATATTGCTCGAGCCAAATTCCTGGTGGATCTTCGGCCTACGGAGATCGAACTCCAACAACACGGTCCTGTGACCGCTCAAAGCAAATACCGTTCCCAGGTTAATGGAACAGAATGTCTTTCCTTCACCACTGGTTGACGAGGTGATCAACAATACCTGGCGCTTTCCGCCCTCGGAGAAAAATTGGAAATTTGTGCGGGCGGCCCGGAACGATTCTGTAACCGATGAATTCGGGTGATCATTGACAATCTGTTTGGACCGGTGGAAATTATGGAAAATCCGACCCAGTATCGGGTAATTGGTTAGATGCTCAACCTCATCGGCATCCGTGATATTGTTGTTCATGAAGTCTTTCATGAGTATCAATAACGTAGGAAGTAAAAATGCCAGAACCAGGGCGCCCAAATAATTCAGCGTTCTTTTGGGAGATACCTCGCGCGACATGGCCAGGATAGCAGGATCAACCACTTCATAATCGGGCATGCTGGAGGCCCTGGCTATTTGCGCTTCCGAACGCTTCTGCAGCAGGAAGGTATACATTGCGTCGCTGAGTTTGAACTTGCGTTCAATACCCCGCAATTGAAGTTCAGTTTTTGGCATCTGGGCGATCTGACCGGAGGCCCTGTTCATTCTGTAATTGATCTCATTAAGAGACATGTTGATTGTATTGAGATTATTCTTTACAGTCTCTCTGATGGTTTGCCTGATGTTGTCAATTCGTACGTTGATATCAGAAAGATAAAGATTCTGCTGGTTGGTCGAATTCTTCAGCAAACTGGCCCGCTCGGAGTTCAAAGCAATCAATTGTGTTACGAGGCCGGTAAGAATGGGATCAACTACGTTCATCGAAGAGGGTGCCATGACATCCGATATTTCTGAATTCGTAGCCAGATAAGTGCTTAAACTTTCATAGTACCTCTTTTGCACCTGTAGTGCCGCACGGTCATTTTCTAGTTTGCCTAACTGCTCAAATACCTGCTGACCCTGAAAATTAAGGTCCATCACTCCCTGTGCAGAGCGGAAGGTCTTTAAGGATGATTCGGCATAATTCAGGGAATCTGCTACTTCTGAAATTTGTGAATCAATAAAATCTATTGTGCTGAGGGCTGTTTTGTTCTTTCTTTCAAGGCTTTTACCCAGATAAGCAGCGGTGAGATTATTCAGGAAATCAATAATCATATGAGGATTGGAACCTGTAACCGAAATCTTGATCAGTGTGGCTCTTTCATTAATGGTTTCGGTCTTCAGCGCATCCTGAAACTGCAATGTGAGATAATTGATATTGTTTAAATAAAAACAAAGGTTGTTATTATCGGTAAAATCTTTCGAGAAGTTTTTGGTTTTTTGTATCCGGAAGTTGAAATACCTCGTTTTGATTTCATCACCAAATTTGAACCGCTGCCGGAAGGTAAGCTTGTCAACATAGGATACGATCTGGTCATCGATGTAATTATAAAGCGGTACATCTTCACCATCAGCATTGAGCGTAAATTCGTTATCATTTAATATGGTAACATGAAAGTTCACAAGCGAAGCCTGCGGAACTGATTGATCAATAATAACCTCAATCGGCGAAAGGGTATATAACTCAGTTTTTCTTACAAGGGGTGTTTTCGAAAGAAATTCTGAAAGCGGTGTATTTCTATAAGCATAATAAGTGACTCCCATATCGGTCTCGGAAATAACCTTCTTGATGAGCGTGAAGGACTTCAGCAATTCCAGTTCATTATCAATATTTTCCTTGGTGTTAAACAATCCAAAACTTTGAAAAAGATCTTCAGAGGAATTGAAAGAACTCGCATTGTTCTTATCACTGAGATTTAAGATCGTGGTGTTCCGGTACTTAACGGTTGAATAACGATTCATGAGGAATGCCGCAAAAAGGAAAACCAAAACAAGGGTTATGTATGCTCTCCTGTAAGAATACAGTTTTTGAAACAGCTTCTTATAATCTAAATTGCTCGCAAATAAATCCTGACCTTCTTTCATGGGTATTTTTAATTGATTTTACAGTGAATTAACAATTAAAATAATCGAAAGCAAAGCTGATATCGAGGTTAATGTCACCGCGGCAATATTCAGCGGATAATCCTTCAAATCTCTGTACTTTGCCGGAATTGGATTAATAATGAGTACATCGTTGGGCAGCAGGTAAAAGTATTCTGAGGAGGCGATATTCTTTTTCGTAAGGTCCAAAGTAAAATATTTAATGACATTGTCTTTTTCTCTTACCAGGGTGACATTCGATAAATTGCCGTAATCTGAGGAGCCTCCGGCATATCCCAACGCCTGAAAAACGCTGATCTTTTCATCAAAAAAGGCATGCTGACCGGGCATTTGAACCTCTCCCAGCACGGTCACCTTATTGCTTACAAACCGAACAATAACAGAAATATAATTCAGCCTGTTTCCAAGAGCGGCTTCAATCTTTTCCCGTGCCTGATTTAAAGTAAGATCCTTGACATAAACATCACCGATGAATGGAAGGCTGATGTTCCCCTTGCCATCTATCGAATAACTTAATAATTCATTGTCAACGTTGGTGTTTCTGTCATTGAATATGGCGTTGGTTTTTTCTTCGAGACTGAAGATCTTGACATACAGATAATCATAAGGCTGGATGGTCTTTTCAGTTCTGTCATTGTAAAAATCATTTTTGATTGAACTGCTTTGTGAGACATCTGCGACATATTTTAGCTTATCAATTGGTGCACAGGATGATAATAGGAGCACTACAACCGATAGGACAGGGAATAAAGCTTTTATGAACTGTTTTTTGGTATTCATGGGATAAGATTTTATTAATTATCTGAAATGGGCAATGCTGAAATTTATTTACGTGCTAAATTAAATAAAGTTGGTCAATTTGATAAGTATTGCCGGGAAAAAGCATCCGGTCTGCATTAACCGTACTTATGCCGGCACGACATGCCTTGTGTAAGTAAAATCAAGCACTTGTGGTTATTTTCCTTTCACCTATCATAGCAGGTACATTGGGTTGTAGCCGCAGATCCTTTCTCTTTCTGTAAATATCATCCAGATTTTCAGCAGTGACAAATTTGGTGCTGATAATGTCCTTTGCATTTTTCCGGTTGACAAAATACACCAGGATGGACGACAATGCAGTTGCAGTAACTAAATTAACGATCATGAGCCAGAGGATTCCGATTCCCTGGAGGGCGTAGCACATCACAACAAATGCCAGGTTGGCGGCGAGTAGTGTCAGCGTAGTCTGTAAATGCGTAAGACCAAGCTGCAACAATCGGTGGTGGATATGCTGACGGTCAGCGGAAAAGGGTGATTTGCCCTGACTGATCCGGATCGTAAAAACACGCAGCGTATCATAAAGCGGTATGATGAACAGTCCAAAAGCAACGGCAGGCGCAGCATTAATGGCCATATTCCCTTCAACATGAAGATCCAACTGGAGAAAGCGGGTTATTAAAATCGACATGATGAGACCAATGGTGAGTGAGCCAGTATCACCCATGAAAATCTTGTTCTTTTTACCAAAGACATTGTAACGGAAGAAAGCAACCAGTGATCCTGCCAGTGCGAAGCACATTACAGTATAAGCAACGTTCCCTGTCATCCAGAACCAAATGCCCAGTATGGATGATGTCAGAATGGTAACACCGGCAGCAAGTCCGTCAATGCCGTCAATGAGATTAAAACCGTTGATGATGACAATGAAAACAAATATTGTGATGAGAATGCTTGGCAGATAAGGAATTTCATGCAAACCAAATAAGCCGTGGAAATCATTGATCCTGATATCAGCCAGCACGGCAATCAGAAGTGTGGCTATAATTTGTGCCAGAAGTTTGCTGTGTGGATGAAGTTCTAATATATCATCTTTCAGCCCTGCAATAAAAAGAATAAAGAGGCCGGAGAAAATGTAAACAAGTTCATGGTTGAAATGACCCCCTGCAACAATAATGGTGGATAAAATAAAACCGGCAAATATGACAACACCGCCCAGAATCGGTGTGGAATTCGTATGGGAAGTACGGCCATTGGGTGTGGCATTAAGATTTTTTGTCCTGGCGATCAAAACAATCGACGGGATTGAAGCATGTGTAATGAAAAGTGCAATTGCAAATCCCAATATGGTCATTAACCAGAACGAAAGGGAAGGGGACAGGATGTCGAGATTGGGAATCATATCAGTGAAAATTTTAATTTACTATTTTGGATGCTTCAGGTTTTAAAATCACGCTTGTCAGAGACGTTTTTGTTTCGTTTTCAATGTAAAAGTAATGGTTGCCCAAGTGAAAATAAAATGGTTTTGGATGAAGGGAATCAATATTGGAAGGGGGAACTCTGATCAAATGCATTATAATACAATAGGTTATGCTTGTCAGTTCAGCATTTGGCGCCAAATGCTGATTTGATGAAAGGCAGCATATCTGTGATAAATTCGTTTTGTGACTTTGCGCCTGACGGGACCTTTAATGATGAAGCCCGATATACAAAATCCGTGCATGTACGCGGAGGTTTCATGCACGGATCATTGCAAGACTTGCTTAACAGACTGTTTCTGTTGCTTCAGGAAACCTAAGCAGCATTACTTTAAGGTACAACTGTAGTTGTTTTGGCGGTTTCCTTGACCGTTGGTTCCTTAGGCTGCAACCTCTCGGTCTTTCTCTTGCCGTATACAGTATCGAGATTCTCGGCGGTAACAAATCTGGTATCAATAATCTCCCTTGCGGTCTTTTTGTGTACAAAATACATCAGGGTCCGTGATAACATCAGTGCAGTCGCCAGAATAATGATCATGAGCCAAAGGATCCCAACATTCTGAAGCGCATAGCACATTAAAATAAAGGCTACGTTTACTGCAAGAAGCGTGAGGGTGGTCTGAAAGTGTGTAAGGCCGAGCTGCAAAAGACGATGGTGCAAATGCTGCCGGTCAGCAGAAAAAGGAGATTTGCCCTGACTGATCCGGATGGAAAAAACACGAAGCGTGTCAAAAAGTGGAATGATAAGAATACCAACAGTAACAGCTGGTGCAGACTGAATGGCCATGGTACCTTCGGCATGCAGATCCAACTGTAGAAAACGGGTCGTCAGGATTGACATGACAAGGCCAATGATAAGCGATCCTGTATCACCCATAAAGATCTTATTTTCTTTGCCGAAAACATTGTACCTGAAGAAGGCTACAAGTGATCCGGCAAGAGCAAAGCTCATGATGGTATAGGCTACGTTACCGGTTCTCCAGAACCAGATGCCAAGGACTGAGGATGTAAGTATGGTCACCCCGGCAGCAAGTCCATCAATTCCGTCAATCAGATTAAATCCGTTGATAATAACGATAAATACGAATACTGTAATAAGGATACTAAGCAGGTAAGGTATTTCATGCAAACCAAACAAGCCGTGAAAATCACTGATCCTGATATCTGCCAGCAATGCAATCAGCAGCGTGGCCGTAATTTCTGCAGCAAGTTTGCTGCGCGGATGAATCTCGAGTATATCATCCTTCAGTCCAGCAATAAAAAGGATGATGAGCCCTGAAATGACATATACCAGGTCAAACTTGAAGAAAGTACCGGCTACGATGGCAGTGGATAAAATGAAACCGTTAAATATGGCTACACCTCCGAGTATCGGAGTTGAACCGGTGTGAGAAGTACGTCCATTGGGAGTGGCGTGAAGGCTTTTTCTTTTAGCAATAGTAACCAGTGATGGGATTGAAACATAGGTGAGTATCAATGCAAAAGCAAATCCCAGGATTGCCAAAACCCATAAGGAGATTACTTGTGAGGAATAATTGAGATAGGGAATCATATCAGTGAAATTATAGAGATTATGATTTTGGGTGGTTCAGGTTGTTCAGATTTTAAATTCGCCTTAAGTCTTTTCAATTATTTTTCTGTGTAAAAATAGTCCATGAATCAACGCAAGGATACATTTTTTGGATGAACGGAATCAATACAAAGGTAGTTGAACCTAGCGAAATCGTCTTTATATCAGTGAATTATGGCAATATAATGCTGCATTGACTCTCAAATGCGTTTTGATGAAAGTCATGTTATTTGTGATAAAACTTTTTATGATCTGAATAAAAGATAAACCTTGCGGATTTATGACAACTTCAATGCAAGGATTGCCAGAAGATTACCGTAAAAATTAATCTTCAGGTAAAGATATTAGAAGTTACCATTCCTGTATTTCTTGATTCCCATAACAGCCAGAAATAAATGCCAGAAAAACAGCACAATATTCGGATATCGTTTGATCATTTCGGGTCTGTCGATGAGCCTTTTTAACCAGGCCAGCCGCAGCTTCCACCAAATAGGAGCAATGGGTTTTATTCCGGCGTACCAATCAAAAACGGCACCTATGTCGCACGTCAGGCATGCCTTGATATTGTTTTTGTTCTTGAAGGCCCATTTTTCCTGCTTGGGACATGTCATGCTGACAAACAGAATATCCGGCTCAAAACTGTTTATCTTTTCCAGCATGATACGGTTATCCTCATCGGTAAACTCGTCCTTATAAGGAGGAGAGAAGAACGAAACCTCTGCATTCGGATAATCTACCAGTGCCCTAAGCTTCATTTTTTCAAGCGTGGAATTGGAAGCTCCCAGCAGAAAGACTTTGCCATGCACGGCATTCATTCTCTTCATAAAATGATAAAATACGTCAGGGCCCTGGTTTACCGTCATGATCCTTCCATGCAGAAACAAACTGCTCAAACCAAAATAGACTCCGTCCAGGACCAGTATATCAGACGACTTTAGGGCCTGCCTGAAGAGTTTATCCCTGGTAGATATACCATAGGAGATGGGACTTATTGTATTCAGAATCTTGTTTTCTTTACTGAGCGTAATCTCTTGCAGATTACCGGGGAAAACATTAAATCCCAAGCAATTAACAAAATCCATTCAATTAATAAATTATCGTTTTATGAATGATTGGCTCTCCGTAAGATCAATCATGCATTGATCCCTGAGGAAAGGACAAATGTAAGTTTTTTTTCTGAAGTTGGATAGGAGCAATTATTTCCGGTAAACCTGCTACTGAACAATAAGCTTGGTAGCTGACTGATCATTTCCGGATACTATTTGCAGAAAATAAATACCCTTGGAATACCTGCCAAAATCCATGGTCGTATGATACCCGTCATCCGGATTAAACAGCGTGGTCTGATAATGGACTTTACCATACATGTCCAGTAACCGTATGGTGGTAAGTGGAATATAATCCTGCAAATTGACCGGCACAATCTCAATGTTTGCAACATCGGTGATAGGATTGGGGTAAACATTGATTGTAAATTCCTGGCCATCAGTCTTGATGTTATCACAGGGTCCAAGGGCATAATTCTTACTGATTTCACCAACCGATAAGGCTTTGTTATAAATGGCCATGGAATAAAACGTTCCTTTCCAGGGGTGGGTAAGGTCATTTTCATTACCCAGCCTCAGGTAAAAGTTATTGCTCCAGGTGCTGAAGTTGCTGGGACGAAATCCTTCGGCTGACTTTTCCCCGTTTACATAAAGGGATTCATTGCCGAGTGTATCCCGTATGTATACCACATGCTGCATATTGAGATAGGCAATACTGTTCAACGGGGAAATTTCGGGGAACCCTGATTTATTGGTTGACTCTGTTTGAAGCCGGACACTGTAACTCAATGATTTTCCATCATCCACATCACTGTAATGCTGATCGAGCACGAAACCTACCTCTGCATCATTGATAGCCAGTGATATCACCCGGGAGCTTGCTGATAAGTCAGGGTCTGAAGGTCTTATCCAGCATTCCATGGTAATTTCCCCGGTTCTTTTGATCTCTGAGGTTATTTTACTGGCAGAGGAAGCGGATACGATAGCCGTGTTTGAGATAATCTCAATCCGGTTATTTTCATTCCAGGCAACTGCGGATGGCTGCAATATCTTAAGGTTTAAAGGATTACCGTATCCTGATAAGTCGTGAACAATATAATCAGGATCATATCCGAAATTATAATAAGCGATCAGACCTTCCTTAACACGTTGTGTTTCAATGATCGATAACGTTGCCGCCACATTCTTGTTACTGGAAGCCGAGGTTCCGTTATTGTTAACAGCTTTAACTGTGTAAATATAGGTTGTATTGGATGCAAGACTGTCATCGGTAAAACCGGTCTCATTGGCTCCAACAATGATGTTGACACTGCTGTCCGGATTCATGCCCAGCGTTCGGGTAATCATAAATCCGTTTTCATTATTGGAATTGTCACTCCATTGTATGGTGATGCTCTTTTCGGTATATCCAGTACTTGTCAGGCTGCTTGGTGCATTCAGGGGCACCGCAGGGGATTGTGTTTTGGCCTGAACTGACGCTGTATAGGCCGAATACCCGCCGGTTGTGTTATAGGCTCTGACCCAGTATGTATAAGTTGCATTGGATTCCAGCCCGGTATCGTTATAAGTAGTTATATTGGCGCCAACCCGGGTTGTCTTTCTTTGATCGGCTGGTCCCATGCGCTCAATTTCATAAGCGGTTTCAATGGCTGAATTGTCATTCCATTTTATACCTATCGAAGTGGTGGTCGCCGACGTAACCTGCAGATTTGAAGGGGTATAAGGCGGGTATGCCGTAGGTTCTGTTTGTGTGGTGGTTTGATTTGCACCCCGCTGCGTGGCCGTAAATTTTCCACACGTAAAGTTCTTCCCGGAGCCGGTACCATTGGAGGTGTAGGTCAATGTAAAACCTCTGTGCTGCCCATTGCCTGCCTGCCATTCGATTTCGGCCGTATTTCCTGATATTTCTATTTGCGATGGAACAGAGGTGTTCTGTCCATACATGAAAGATTTTACCAGGGTTCTGTTGCTTCCTTTTCCCTGATAAATATTAAGTATTTGCTTATATCCGGTGTAACTTTGGCCCTTGTCATAGGTAAACTCGGAAACATTAATGGATATTCTGGATGCATTACTGATTTCAATGGTGGAAGTTTCATAATCATCGCCATGATAGATAGGCATTTCAAATCCGCAATGACTGGATATCTTTCCGGCAGCATCGGAATAAACAGTTTCCGTGAATTTATTCGGCACTTTCGGATGATAATTCGAAACCCTGGGAGCATATAGTGTTCTTCCCGATTCACTGACGCCTGACCTGTACATACTGCTTCCTTTGGGGTAATACCAGGCAACAAGGTTGTCATACATGGCATACTGCGCTTTGGGACAGGCGCTGGTGCCTCCGAAGAAGTTGTTCAGATACAGTGCGTCGATAAGCCATTCAGGATGTGTTGGAGATGTCATCTGGGCATTTGTCTGCTGAAATACAAGCTTACCGTTATCGAAAACCTCAACAATCCCGTTCGCCACTTGCGGATCATTAACCTTCAGCCGTACGGTAATTTCTCTCCATTCACCTCGCGTTAAAGCTGTAATTTTATAACCGGCCGGATATCCGCCCCAATATTCAGCATTGTAAAAATAAGGGTAGGTATAATAGCTGCCGTTCTGGAACATCATGAAGTACGCCCAGCCATCAGCCGTATCTATTGCTGTCCGCGGAATATCATACATGTTACCGCCGCTTACGCCACCAAAGAATTTGCCTCCGCCATTTCCGTCAGCATACCCAAAATCGAAATCTGCTGTAAGCCAGTATTCCCAGCTGATATAAAGCTCCTTATACATGGAATCAAGGTATATCCGGTAATTACCCATACCCGATGCCGAACCCAGGTCTCCTGCGTCGAAATTTACCCGCAGAGAATTACCACGATTCTCCTGTGCAACCAACTGGTTTTTAGGTGATGTAAGAAACCAGCCTGCACTATTGTTGGGCTTCCAGGGCTCCAACAAATAACTGTCATTCCAGTTTTCCGAAAATACAACTACCTCACTATTTTGTGCCGCAACGGGCATTAATCCATTGATCAGAATAACAAGAACTAACAGAAAGAGTGTGTTGAAAAAACTGCTTGGTTGAAACTTTTCTTTATTTAACTTTGCCCGCATCATATTTATGTACTTCTCCATTGTAAAAATAAGTTTAGTTATTGTTCATTGATTGAGGGGGTTTGACTAATAACTTCATTAATTTGACCAACTTATCAATTTATTTGACCAATCAACTAAAATCAGTGACGAACAACTAAACTTATAACGTGAATTATTGCGTAAAGTTATTTTTTTTCTGATGATATACATCACTTCTATATAAATTATAATTTTTTAACATGAGCATCGCCATTGTTATTCCTGTTTTCAACGGACTTAAATATCTTCAGAATTCTTTGCCTCCCATCATGGCACAGATCAATGCAATTGAGCACCGGAAGTTCACGATCATCGTCGCCGATGACAATTCCAATGACGGCACTGCTGAATGGTTAAACTTGAATTATCCCGGTATTATTGTCCTCAAAGGCGACGGTAACCTGTGGTGGAGCGGAGGGATAAACCTGGGTGTTCGGTATGCCCTTGCTGATCAGGAATATCAGTATGTTTTACTCTGGAACCACGATACTATTTGTGCTGAGAATTTTTTCAACAACCTGATAAAAAATGTTGATAAATATAACAGCAAAACAATCATAGCCTCAAAAGTTTACTTCCTGGCAAAACCGGATGTGCTCTTTGGAATGGGGGCATTCTTCAATCCCACGACCGGCAAGCTTAAAATGAACGGTTATGGTATGACCGATTCGGCTGAATTCAATCATCCTGTTCAGGTTGACTGGACTGGAGGTATGGGCACGCTGATTCCCGTTGAGGTCTTCAGGCAGGTAGGATTGTTCGACCAAAAAAATTTCCCGCAGTATTATGGTGATTGTGATTTCTTTCTCCGTGCAAAGGAAAAGGGATTTATCCTCATGGCCTTACCTGATCTGAAAATCTGGAATGACAAATCGAGTTCAGGTCTGGAACATAAGGCTCAATGGCGTCTGTTTCTTCGAACGCTCACCAGCATTAAATCAAATTATAACATTGCTGTTGCCTACAAATTCCGGAAAAGGCATTGCACATCCTTTGTCTTTCATTTTTATTTCCTTTACAGCAACATACTGTATTTCGGAAGTTTCTTCAAACACTGGTTGAAAAGCCTTTTCAGGTAAGCCAGGCACCTGCTGAGTCTGCTTATTTCTGATAGTAAAGGGAAATGTGCTTTCGCGTATCCTCTTCGGAGTCAAACCGGTTTGTTATTTTTTTTGCAGGAGATCCCGCATAAATACTATAGGGTTCCACATCTTTGGTAACCACCGAACCGGCTGCAATGATACTGCCGTTGCCGATGGTTACGCCGCTTAACACGATCGTTCCATAACCGATCCACACATCGTCACCGATCACAACCTTCATATTCAGTCCTTTCCAGGCATAACCAGGATCCCTGATCTGTGAAGCCCTTCTGACCGGTACGCCAATCTGTTGGTAATTATGATCGTATCTACCGATCAGCGCTACCCGGTTTGCAAAAATGACATCATCCCCAATGATGGCGTCACACTCGATCAGGGAGTCTCTGCCGATGTAAAAATTCTTGCCGATTACCAGGGTATGTTTGCTCCACAAATGCACCCGGGCCCCGGCATGAAAGCCTTTCCCGATAGCATGCCTGCGCCAGATGATTTTTGCAAGCAATAAGTCCCGGATCTTCACGATTGCCTTCCGCATAGTCCTATTTAATTTAGGGGTTCAATGCAATGAAATTATAAACATCAGCGCCAAACCTGCTCCAGGAATGTTCAGCAATGAATTTCTCCGTTCTGTTCCTGTCAGGTCGCCTGTCCAGATTGTTTAAAAGTACTTTTAAATGGGCATAATCATCGTACACCTCTATTAGCCCTTCTTCATGAAGATCCTTAAAAGACCCGTAATTCGGTCCGATAATCAAGGGCCCATAACGCAGGGTGTCCATCAAAGCACCGCTGCTTAATATGCTTTTTCCCAAATAAGTAAACAATACGGCCCGGCTTTGCACGATAAAATCCTCCAGTTGTTGCGTGGATATAAATTTATCCATGATCTCGATCTGCGATGTGCTGTAGGCTAAGATCTTGCTGCGATATTCCTCTCCGGATATCTTCCCGGCGATCAGTATTTTCAAATGATCGAGCTTCTCTTCCTTGATGAATTCCAGGAAATGATCAACCCCTTTGTAGGGAGCAACCATACCCCAGATCAACAGGTCATATTTCTTGGTAGCCGGAATCGGAAGAGTAATGACGGGCAATACGGGATGATGAAAGAACCCTATCCTCGCATTACCTTCTCCGGCAAGCATTTCCACCATCTTAACGCCCTCACGGGCATGTGTCATAATATAATCTGCCTTTCGGACTGTGAAATTCCGTAAAAAATTCTTCAACCGGATATTGATCTTGTTATGAGATTCTTTGTTGTGGAAGGTCAGAAAGATCAGGATCCCTTTGAATCTTAAATAATGGATCAGAAAAAAATAGAAGATCATCTGCAGCAAGCCCCCCCGTTTTTCAAGGATGTCTTCCGGCCAGTTCACAAAGAGAATATCTATCTTATGCATATACTTCAATATGTCAAACAAGCCTAAAACCGAGGTGTTGTTCCTGTTGACAAATTCAATCCTGCCTTCAAAGGCATTCATGAAATTGCTGATGTATGGATTCTTAATAACTCCTTCCCTGGCGGTGTATGGATAGATAAAACCCCTGAGCATAAAATAATTCATTAACTGTTTGACATGTTCCGGTTATTGTGCCACGGGTTGGCTGCTATGAATATACTTAATTTTGAAGTGCAAATAAACTATTTCAGGATTTAATTTTGGAAAGGAATTTCTCAGTCATCGATTCCAGGCTATGCTCAGAATAAATAAGCTTTTGGGACAATTGCCCCATGCGTTCCCAATCTTCCTGACTTTGACTCCTGATGTAATCTGCTGCATCCTGCAAGGATGAATAGATGTGACCTGTCTCATTTTCATGGATCAGATCTTTTTCTGCACCATCTGCGCTCCGGCATATGACAGGCAATCCAAACGCCAGGGCCTGGTTAATGGATAATCCCCCAAGACCGGGTAAAACGGCAAAAGAGGCAAGATTATAGTAGGGTGCGATTTCATCCAGTTTCTTATAACCGACGAACCTGCACGGGGTATGCTCAAAAAGTTTATGCAACCGTGCCCTGTATTCCGGCTCACCGTCACCAACCATGATCAGAAAATATTTTTCACCCAGTAAATCCATCAGTGGCTTCAGGTCTTCAATATTTTTGGATGGCAGGAGGGCCCCGACAAAGATCAGGTTGATCCTGTCCCCCTCCTTTGAAAGATCCGTTTCACCGGGTCTCATGCCGGCTGATTTTTCACGGTAAAGCTTTATTTTCCGCGTATCCACCGTATTGTTCAAAACCAGGACCTTGTTGCCGTCAATTCCCAGCGATTCAAAATACAATTTACCCGAAGAGTTGTAAGTATAGATCCAGGATGCTTTTCTGAGCGTCAGTTTGTAAAAACGCATATAAATCTTCCTCAAAAAGGTATCCGGGAATTCATCATACCCTTTCCCCAGGTCCCAGATGATGTATTTTTTCCGGGTCAGGAAATGGTATAACAGTACCTGCAGGTTATTGAACGTATTCTGTCCCCCTTCGGTAATGATCCATGCCGGATTTATGAACCAGATGTGGAAAAAGAGAAATGGGAATATGACATAATTAAGCCCCAAGGTAAACATGGGAACCTGTTTGATATAGGGCTTCTCCCTGGCCGTCTTATGAACGGTGACCCTGCCCAATGAACAGGTGGAATTAATGAGCCGGAAATTGACCTTGCTTTCATACAGGTAATCATAAAAGCCCTCTCTGAAGTTGTAATAAAAACGTTGAACAATTAAAACTTTTGGTTCCATGGTAAGTCATTAAATGTGGTTATTCAGTTGGATGATAATCTGCTAAGCTCATCTTCCGGTCAGATTTCAGCCAGTATCCCTGCACGAAATGATGCAATACCTTTACGAGGATAACTGAAAATTGTTCCTGCTATTACACCTGTAAAATTAATCCTATGCTGTGAACGCACCATGACCGTAACCATTCAAATTGACATCTCGTAATAGCATGAAGAAGCTGCAACACCAATAAAGCCATAATTCATAGTGTTTTTTAAGTTGATTGCCAATTTTGATAAAATGCTGACACCGGGTTATAAACAGAGGATTTTTGGTTCTCAACTGCTCATAAATCATTGTGGTTTAGCTGGTATAACAAAGGTGCGATTTTCACGGCAATTTGTTTTTAGTTACTTTTGAAGGTTTAAACAATTAAAGTCCATGGTAGATACCCTAACGATTGCTTTGCCTGTTTATAAGCGAACGGAGTATTTCAGAAAAGCGATTGAAAGCGCTTTGAATCAAACCGTAAAATGCAAGATTCTGGTTGTTGACAACAATTCTCCTCACGATGAGTTCAAGGCTATCATTGATAGCTACAATAGTCCATTGATTGCGTATATTAAAACTGCTGAAACCGTACCCCAGGATGAGAATTTCAACAATTGCATCAGGTTTACTAAAACGCCCTGGATTACCATTCTTCATGACGATGATTACCTGCATTGCCAGTTTGTTGAGCTTACCCGGGAGATCCTGACCCGGTTTAAGAGCAAAGTTGGCGGGTTTGCTGTTAACAATCATGTGGGGTCGGAGGAATGGCCTGAGGCAAATCAATTGACCCGCCTCACGGATGTTTTTATTCCTGTAAAGCCTACGTACTTCTATTTCAGGCAGCTCTCACCTTTCCCGGGCGTTGTATTTAACCGCGAACTTGGGCTAAAACTGAATGGTTTCAATGTGCCCTTGCATCCTATTGCAGACCTCGATTTCTGGAGGCGGCTGACGGAAAACTCCCTGATGCTTTACATTGACCAGGAGCTGGCCTATTACAGAATATCTCCCAATCAGTCCACCAACAGGCTGATTGATGATATGATCAACAATGTTTATAAATATCGCTTAAGCCTCATTCGTGAAAGGAATGTTAAGAATAACATTGTGACCAGGCTGGCAGTCGAATATGTGAGGATTACCGGTATACAATTTTTTGTCAATCAGTATCCCAATGTTGAGATCACAACAGCCTATCCAAATCCGGGGTACATGAAATTCACCGGATTTCTGATGAAACTTCCGTTATTCAGCCGTTTTATGAACTGGTATATTTATAAGTTATGCTTTGGAGATCGTTTAAGGTAATGTGCACCACGCACCGCTTCAGCGCACAATGATCTGCATGAATTTTATGATTCTCTAACCCTAAATTCTTAAAGTGTTGAAAGAAAGGTCCTATCTTAATTATATTAACAATTTCAGGGGATTTGCGATGCTGCTGATCGTAGCAGTACATACCATTTATTTAATAGCGGATTCAAGTCCCGGTGAGTTCAATGTGCTCAGGATATTGCTTTCAAACAGCTCCATGCTGTTTATCTTCATTTCGGGCTATCTGTTCCAGTACCTGCTCGACAGATACACGTACGCATCGTACCTGGGCAAAAAGTTCAAGAATGTGATACTTCCCTATATTATCATGTCGGTGCCGGCCATCTTTTTGATGCTGACCAGGCCAGAATGGCTTGACAGCAGCTGGATCAACACCCCGTCTTTTCAAAGTAGACCAGTATTTGTAAAAATTATCCTTTTTTATGCTACCGGCTCACACCTGCCGCAGTTCTGGTTTATTCCCATGATCAGCATTTTCTACCTGATCTCACCAATTCTTCGGTATATCGACCGTCATCCTGCGTGGTACGCCATTATACCGGGTTTAATAATTATATCCTTGATTGTGGATCGACCGCCTATGAATGACAATACTTTGCAATCCTTTGTATACTTTTTGCCCGTTTATTTGCTGGGTATGCATACCTCGCACTATGCCGAGCGATATTTCAGCTACCTCACCAGAAACTGGGTACTCCTCCTGGTTGCATTACTTGTCCTTACTGCTGCCTGTTTTGTGGATGAGCGATTCAGCTACCTGCAGAAACTACCGCTTACCTTCTTGTGCCTGTTTATGTTTTACAAGATTTCCTCGGTTAAACTCGATACGGTCATGGGACTGGTAGCAAAATACAGTTTCGGGATCTTTTTCATCCATAAATATACCATCATCCTGGTATCCTATGCTTATGTCAAACTGTCAGTCGATGGATTTCTTAATTCAAATGGCGTGGGCCTGATTTTTTCATTTATGCTGATCGTTGCATTCAGCATATTGCTTCTTGTACCATTTAAGCTGATTTTCAAGAAGAACAGCCGGTTAATCACCGGCTGCTAGCAACGCTCCGCCTCATATTACTCCAGTACTGCCTTTTTTATAAAAGTTTTTCCACGGGCATTGATCTTAAGGAAGTAGATTCCCTTAGCCAGTGCCTGCAGGTTGATGATTTGGTCTTTCCCTCCATTCATGTCCCAGATTTTCACCAAGGCGCCCTCATTCGAGTAGACTTCAACTGTAAAAGGCAGCCCGTTTTCGGCCTTAATGTGTATGATCCCGTCGTGGCTGGGATTTGGATATACAATAAACTGACTTTCTTCAGAAAGGGAAATTCCTGTTGCGTTCTTGTTGTAAAATACCGTTACGGCATTCGAAGGGAAACTGGCTCCTCCAAATGCATTGCTGAGAATGTTCACCGTGACGAGGCCCCTTTCCCCGGCAATAACGTCGAATGTGTTATTTTCCCGGATGTTTTGTGCGGTACCATTGATGACCGATAAATCCGTCAGATCAAAACCGGTCATGGTTTCCTCTAATACTGCCTGCACGGTTATTGTTCCGGATGTTGTGGTGTCATTCCCGGTATAAACGAGTATTGGAGCAGCCGGTACCAACAAAGGAAAGTTCAGGCTGGCAAAGGCAGATCCGGTTGCTTTGATCCTGAAATACATATCATGACCGGGTGACAGGCTGACAGGAACGCCCTTGCCTGTTGTGGCAGATGCCATATCGGATGAGGAAGAATACTCAATAGTGTTATTCACGTTTTCAAGGGTGGTTATGTTTTCGAAGTTGATCTGGAACGCTGGCGGAGCAGGACGGAAGCCGACAGACAGATACTGAATTTCAGAAATGAAAGAACTCGCAGAAGCTTTGGTCCTGAAAAACAGATCTGTACCTGGCGTAAGGGACAAAGCAATACCTGTTCCCGATGAAGCAGATGACATATCCGGGTACCTGGAGTATTCATCCGTTATGGGAACGGCTTTTGACGTTTTCTCCGTGACGTAATTGATCTGGTAGCTCGGGGTAGCCGGCCGGTCAGGGACATTCAGATTTTGGGTCAAAGACTTGAAAGCATTGGCTGTCGCCAGGTTCCTGATATAAAGATCGGTACCCGGGGTAACCGGTATGCCGGTATTGGTGCCTGTTATCGCCGTAGCCAGGGTTGGACTGGTTGACCATTCCTCGGCTGATGAAATTGTCGAGGTAACTTCCCGGGTAAAATCAATGGTTACTGCGGGAGCAACCGGACGGTTCGGCACAATCAGCCGGAAGGTGGAAGAGTTGAATACGCCTGTTGAACCTTTTATCCAGAAATACAGGTCCTGACCTGGCGTTACGGTGACCCTTGAACCGGTACCGCTCACCGGGTTTGAGTATGTCGGGGAGGTTGAAAAAGTTATGTCAGTGTTGACCTCTTCTATGGTTCTTTCATTGATATAATCAATGGTGTATCCAGGAGGAGCCGCCGGTCGTGCTGGTACATTCAATAGATGGTTGAGGCTGGCAAAGGAAGATGCGGTAGCTTTCACCCTGAAATACATGATCTGGCCGGGTGTCAGCGTCACAGGCACTCCGGTTCCGGTGAGGGCGGAAGCCATATCCGCTGCAGGAGAATATTCAATGGTATTGTTTATGTTTTCCGACGTCGTTTCATTGACATAGTTGATATGAAACTCCGGAGATGCGGGCCGCAGACCTACCGTCAGGTGCTGTATGCCGGAAATGAAGGAGTTGATTGAGGCCTTCGTTCTGAAATATACATCCGTACCAGGAATAAGGGACAATGCCACGCCGGTTCCGGAAGTAGCAAAGGACATGTCGGAATAATAAGAATATTCATCTGCTGCAGGAATAAGCTGGGAGGTCCTTTCCGTGGCATAATTGATCTGGTAGGCCGGGACCGATGGCCGGTCAGGAACATCAAGGGTTTGTACTGAAGATCTGAATGTTCCCGCAGTGGCCATGTTCCTTATATACAGGTCCATACCCGGGGTGACCGGTATCCCTGTATTGGTACCCGGAAAGGCTGAAACCATAGAAGGATTGGTGGACCATTCCTGGGTTGATGAAATAGCCGAGGTGACTTCGGTGGTGAAGTTAATGGCTATGGCAGGCGCAGCAGGCCGGTTCGGCACAGCCAGCCGAAACGTGGAAGAATTGAATACACCTATTGACCCTTTTATCCAGAAATACAGGTCCTGACCGGGTGTCACCGGGACCTTGTTGCCGGTTCCGCTTAAAGGATTCAAATAAGCAGGGGATGTGGAATAAGCAAGGGCAGTACTCACATTTTCCACCGTCGTTTCGTTGATGAAATCAACTGTATACCCGGCTGGTGCAGCAGGCCTTTCCGGCACATCCAGAACGAAATTGAGACTGGCAAATGCAGTAGCTGAGGCTTTCACCCTGAAATACATGTCTTGTCCGGGTGTCAGGGTCACAGGAATTCCGGTTCCGGTCATGGCGGAAGCCATATTCGCTGCAGTAGAATATTCAATAGTATTGCTTACGTTTTCCGCGGTGGTTTCATTCACATAATTGATCTGAAATTCGGGAGATGCAGGCCGAAGGCCAACAGTCAGGTGCTGAATACCGGAAATGAAAGAACCCAGAGATGCTTTGGTCCGGAAATAAACATCTGTGCCCGGCGTCAAGGTCAGAGCAACACCTGAACCCGATGAAGCCGCGGACATGTCGGGATTGAGCGAGTATTCATCAGAAGACGGGACAACCTGCACAGTCCTTTCCGTAGTGTAGTTGATCTGGTATGCCGGGGCAGCCGGACGATCAGGAACATCAAGGGTTTGTATGGAGGATTTGAATGCATTCACAGTTGCAAGGTTCCTGATATACAGGTCAATTCCCGGAGTTACAGGTACCCCGGAGTTGGTACCTGCAACGGGTAATGCCATGACGGCGCTGGTGGACCATTCCTGGGTTGATGAAATGACCGAGGTGACCTCGGTGATGAAGTTAATGGCAATGGATGGAGCTGCCGGCCGGGCCGGAACGATCAGCCGGTAGGTGGCGGATTTGAATACCGAGGCAGAACCCTTCACCCAAAAGTACAGATCCTGACCTGGAGTTACGGACACCGTAATATCCGAACCACTTACGGGATTTAAATAAACCGGGGAAGTAGAATAGGCTATGTTGGAACCCACGTTCTCCACGGTTCTTTCGTTGAGAAAATCAATGGTATATCCGGCCGGTGCAGCAGGCCTTTCCGGCACATCCAGAACGAAATTCAGACTGGCAAATGCAGATCCGGTTGCTTTTATCCTGAAGTACATATCCTGACCGGGTGTTAGCGCAACAGTCGCTCCAGTTCCGGTTGAGGTGGAAGTCATACCGGGGCTGGTGGAATATTCCACGTTACTGCTCACTGCCTCCACAGTGGTTTCATAAATATAATCAACTGAAAAGGATGGCGCAGATGGCCGCTGGGGCACAACAAGCGTCTGTATGTTAGAGGCAAGGTGACATTCATCCAGTTGTTTGGTCCGGAAATAAACCGTCTGACCGGGAGTAAGGGCCAGCTTTTGTCCGGTTCCGCTAACAGCTCCCGACATGTCGGCATTGCCGGAATACTCATCCGTGCTCGGAACAACCGAGGTCGTGGTTTCATTGGCATAGTCAATCGCATAGGATGGAGTTGCCTGTGCGACAGGTGTACAGGGACCTCCGTTAACATAATTTGCCCAACCTGAAAACTGTGATCCTGCTGACACTGCAACGATAATAACCCGTATGGTACAGGGAAACCAGTTATAGCGAATCGCCCAGGCTGCATCATCACCTCCTCCGGCAGTGGTGCTCAAGGCACCACTGGCTCCTGGTACAAGACTGTAAATGACTGGTCCTACACTTTCAAAATCGTAGACCCTGGAGAAATCGACAGCGCCATTCCAGTGTTGCCACCAGCTTGAGGGGGAGCCGTAGTTATATTCCAACACATCTCCGACACCCCGGAGTTCGGGGACGGCATAGGAACAGGTTTCATAAAAGTTAACCCCATCCCATTGCGCCTGGCTGGGCATATATTGAAAAATACCCATCTGAAACCCGAAGGGTTCACTTGTGGGAACGCTGATAACTTCATAATAGGCATGAATACTTCCGGTCCAGTAATTCTCCGGAGATAACCAGTTTGCTGGAATTGAATTGTCAAACGGTGGAGAAACATGACAGGCGAAGGCATTGGCATTTACTGTATAGGTGAAGGTCTGGTTCATGATCACGAACTCACCTCCCAGGGCTTTGTGCGAGAACAACATGAATAAGACACTGACAAAAACAAGGATAAGCCTGCAATGGGCATACAATGTCTTCATGGGTTATTGGTTTAGGGTTACTGCGGTAAAGACAACTCAAGACACCACAGGTGTCTTGAGTTGTCAAATTTTCAGAATTTTACAGATCTTTGAGATCGTCACAATGGCAGACAGGCCCTATTTCAGGACAACCTTTACCACCGAATGACTTTCTTTTGTTTGAAATTTCAGGAAGTATATGCCTTTTGTCAGTTCCTTCAGGTCAAGGGGTTGTTCTTCTCCCTTGTCCATGAGGACAGTTTTGACCAGATTACCGTCAGCTGAAAAAACTTCAATGGAATAGGGGGTAACCTGTCTTGCACGGATATACAGGATACCGCTGCCATTCGGATTGGGATAGACAATAAAACCATCCTCATTTTCTTCCGATATCCCGGTAGCTGATTTATTGTAATAAACAACCACTTCATTGGAAGCAAAGCTTGCTCCACCAAATTTATTAACCGGAATGATTACTGTGACATCACCCTTGTTCTGCCCGATGACGTCGAAATAATTTGCGGCCCTTAAATTCTGGGCGATGCCATTGGTAACCGACAAATCATTGAGGTCGAATCCTGTCATGCCGGCATCCAGTAAGGCATGCATGGTAATGGTTGCGGAGGTTACGGTGTCCTCCCCTGTGTATTCCAGGGTTGGTCGTGCCGGTACGTCCAGCTGGTAATTCTGGCTGGCGAATGATGATCCGGTTGATTTTACCCTGAAATAGAGGTCCTCACCCGGTGTAAGGGGAAGTTTTACTCCTGTACCTGACGCTGGTGATGTCATATCTGCGGTGGCAGCATACTCAATTGTGCCACCTACTGTTTCTGAGGTGGTTTCATTGCCATAATCGATATGGAATGATGGTGTTGCAGGTCGTGCGGCAACTGTCAGGTGCTGAGTTGCTGACCGGAAGGAACTGGCACTGTTCCTGGTTCTGAAATACAGGTCCGTGCCGGGAGTCAGTGTTATAGCAGCTCCGGTTCCGGCTGAGGCGGATGACATATCGGAATGTACAGAATAATCATCTGTTGCAGGAACAGCCTGTGATGTTTTTTCCGTTGCATAATCGATTCCGTAAGTCGGAGTTGCGGGACGGGCAGGTACGTTCAGGGTTTGCACAGCAGATAAGAATGCACTTGCTGTCGCCTTTGTCCGGAAATAAAGGTTCGTACCGGGTGAGACCGGTAATGCGGCATTGGTACCTGTGGTTGGAGAAGTCATGGAAGCGCTGGTAGACCATTCCTGCGCAGATGAAACGGCTGAGGTGACCTCGTTGTTAAAATCAACCGTTATTGCAGGTGTTTGCTGACGGGCAGGAACCGGAAGATGATAAACGTCAGAAGCAAAGGTGCTGGAGGTTTCTTTCACCCAGAAGTACAGGTCTTGTCCGGGTGTTAAGTTAACCGTTGCACCGGTACCGCTCACCGGAGAGGTAAAATTGGGAGTTGTTGAATAGGCGACAGTGGAACTCACAGTCTCATTGGTTCGTTCGTTGTAATAATCAATAGAATAAGAAGGAGTGCCTGCAGGCCGGGTGGGTACATCAAGATGCTGAATGTTGGAAGCCAGATAACAATCACCACTGGCCTTGGTACGGAAATATACATCCTGACCGGGCGTAAGCAAAAGGGTGGACCCGGTGCCGCTTACTGCACCTGACATGTTGGAATTGTAAGAATACTCGTCTGTAGTTGGAACGACCTTGTTGGTTCTTTCAGTGGCAAAATTGATTGCATAGGTTGGCGTGGCCTGTTGCACAGGTGTACAACCACCGCCTCCGCCACCGCCGTTGATGTAATTGGCCCATCCTGAAAACTGTGATCCGGCAGAAACCGCAACCACGATTACCCGGATGGTGCATGGGAAATAATTCGCACGCACGGCCCATGCAGCAGCATCCGGCGGGTACAAAATTCCATAGGCACCGGCTGTACGGCTATACATTACCGGACCAACGCTTTCAAAGTCATACACCCTGGTAAAATCCACTGCCCCGTTTGGATGCTGCCACCAGTTGGCCGGTGAGCCGCAATTTACCTCAGCATATGAGCCTGCTCCCTGAAGCTGAGGAAAAACCAGCGAACATGTCTCATAGAAATTCTGGTAATCCCAGTTTGCCGCATTGGGGTAATATTGAAAAATTCCCAACTGCATGGCGAAAGGTTCGTTAGTAGGTATATCGATTACTTCATAATAGGCATAGAATGTGCCGTTCCAGAAATCATTGGGCGAAAGCCAGTTTGTAGATGGATAGTTGGCGTAAGGAGGAGAAGCATGACAGTAAAAGGCATTGGCACTGGATGGATAATAATAAGTGCCGTTGATGATCGCAAATTCTGCGCTTTTTACGTTATAAATGAACAGCGGGAAAATCCCCAGAAACAGGATGCAAAGGAATTTTCTGTAAAGTGTAAATTGGGGTTTCATAAAGCATATAGTTTTCAGGTTTCATACTTTTGATGACAACATAATATGCAATGCAGATTATGCCATGGTTAACAAAAGTATTTAAATAAGTTTTTTTGATATTTTATTTTTGATGAAGGCCCTGATTTTTTTTATGAAAAGGATAACCAGGAAAGATTTTTAATGATTTACCGAAATGAAAAATCCTGCAGTCAGGATGGTCATGAGCTGCAGGATCTGGAATGCATTGTGGCAGTTAATTCAAGATTATTTTGTGTATACGGTTATTGTTTTGTAAACTTACTTTCAGGAAATACATGCCTTTCTGAAAATCGCTGAGATCGATCTGTCGCGTTCCTCCGTCAGGCATTTCCAGGGTTTTCATCAGGTGACCATCAAGGGAATATATACCTATCAAATAAGGCCTGTTTTGATTGGTCTGTATGAAGATGATCCCGTCATCACTTGGATTCGGATAGATACTGATATTGTCCTTTTCATATTCCGCAAGGCCCGTAGCTACATTGTAATAAACAGTTACCTCATTCGAGGCAAATGTATTATCGGCAATCGTGTTTGCAGGAATAACAACTGATACCGGACCTTTAACCGAAGGATAAACATCGAATACATTTCCGGCCCTGAGATTCTGTGCGGTTCCGTTGGTCACCTGGATATCGGCTAATGTCAGTACATGGGACTGATCGGTGAGAATAGCATAGAGCGTGAACTTGCTTGATGTAACGGTATCCGCGCCCGAATAGCCGAGGAAGTTGCAGAAGGGCACTGCCAGGAATGAAATATCACTGGTAAAGGATGTTGAACCGGCAACCTGTTTGAAGTACAGGTCGTGACCCGGCTGCAGCGTCACGGGTACTCCGGTTCCAAAAACCTGACCAGCCATATCCGCATAACCCGAAAAGGCTATATCCGTTCCGGCCGCTTCGTTGGTAGTACCGTCCGTGTAATTTATGGTAAATGCCGGGGATGCTGGTTTTGCAGGTACATCCAATGTTTGTATGAGCGATCGGAATGCAGTTGCCGAGGCTTTGCGCCTGAAGTACATGTCAATTCCCGGTGTTACGTTAACCGCTGTGTTGCTGCCGGCAACCGCACCCGACATATCCGCTGAAAAAGCATACTCATCATTTGCGGAAACCGGAATGTTGGTTGTTTGTTGCACGAAGTTGATGCCATAGGCCGGTGTTGCGGGAAGGGCTGGAACAACAAGGTGTTGGATCTCTGAACGGAATGCGGAGGCTGTTGCGACTGACCTGAAATACATATCTACAGAGGGAGTTACCGGTACGGTAATACCCTGTCCACGGGCTGCCGGAATCATGGTAGCGTTAAAGGCCCATTCCATGGTGGATGGAATGACAGCGGTGCTATTGCCGGCAAAATTTATGGAAATTTCAGGTGCTGCGGGCCTGACCGGAATATAAAGATCCTGGATACCCGACCTGAAGGCAGAGGCGGTTGCCTTGTTTCTGAAATAGCGGTGCGTACCGGGTGTAACCTGGATGGCTGTATTCGTTCCCGATACGGCACCCGACATATCTGCGTTAACTGACCATTCCGTGCCGGGTGTAAGTACAGCTGTGGTCTCGCCTGCATAATTAATTGTCACTGCGGGTGCCGGGGGATTTGCAGGAACCACCAGGTGGAGGATGTCGGAAGCATAATTCCCAATGCCGGCCCTCGTTCTGAAATACACATCATTGCCAGGGGTCAGTGCCAGTCTCTGCCCGCTGCCGTTCCTTGCTCCCGACATTCCGGCGTCGTACGCATATTCAACGGAATCAGGGATTACCAGGTTAGTTTGCTCGTTTATATAGTCAATGCCGATGGATGGCATGGCTCTTTTCCTTTTGGCGCTGTAATTGACATAATGCTGCCATCCTGAGAATTCCCGGTAGGCAGCCACAGCAACAATGGTAACATATACTTTCATCGGGAACCATTTGGAATTGCGTTCAGCCCAAACCGATGAATTTTCCTGCCTGATCTGAAGCCTGCTGTTATCGGTTGGGTCAACCTTCCAGGGATTGATACCCAGGTGCCAGGTGCGGTCCATCTGTGTATAATCGAAACCGCTGGTAAGTTTCCACCATTGGTAGGGGCTGCTGCGCACAGTAACTACCGATCCGGTGCCGTTCATTACGGCCATCGGCGACATGGTTTCGTGCAACTCACCCGTCTCCGGGGGAAGCATCTGCCAAAATCCTGTCTGGAGACCCACGGTTTCCTCGGTTTTTTCACTGATGATCTCGTAACGGGCAAATATCTCCCCGTAATGATAATCGTCAGGTGTTATCCAGTTGGCCGGCATATCGGCATTGTAATAGAAATAATAAAATCCGTTCGTATCGGTGGCATTTGGCCACTCAATGGTGTCGTTGATGAGCAGCAGCTCATGTGCAATCGGCAGCTCCGACGACTCGTTCAGGGCCTGTACGGTTGATCGGAACGCGATGGCAGTGGCTTTTTTGCGAAAGTACATCGTAGTGCCTGCAGGGATATTGACCTGGCTTCCGGTACCGGTAACGGCTCCCGTAAAATCCGGATTGTCGGAATATTCATACTCACCTGAAACCCCGGTAGTAGTCCGGTGGTTGACCTTGTCCAATACAAAAGCAGGTGTTCCGGGTCTCACGGGGGCGCGGAAATGCTGTACTTCCGATGCCAGAAGACCCGATCCGGCCTTTGTCCTGAAATTATGATCCTGCCCGGGGGTGATGGGCATCCGTTGTCCCGTGCCCGAAACGGCATAGGCCATGCCCGAATATATTGAAAACTCATCGGTGGAAGGAACTACCCTGTCCGTGGTTTCGTTGATAAAATCAATTCCGTATGCAGTTTTAGGCTGCCTGCGCGAAGGATCAATAACATACCTGTCCCAGCCGGAAAAGGTTGAACCATTGGATACTGCTACCACAGTGACCCGTATGGTCATCGGGAACCAGTTGAATCGTTCATTCCAGGTAATACCTCCCGGATCGCCTCCATTGTTTGACCTGCAAACCGGCCAGCCGTTGCCATCACCCGGATTCTTTGAGTAAAGGATAACCCCCATACTCTGCATATCAGCGATTTTTGAGAAATCCACCCCTCCGTCGGTCCTCCACCAGGTGGAGGGACTGCTCGTTTTGTAGGCAACCGCTCCCGTACCGGCGAGGGTTGGCGCCAGCTCACACAGCTCACCGAGTTCGGTTTGCTGGGGGTTTTTGTATTGGAAGAATCCCCAGCCGATGGCACAGGGCACACTGGTGGGAGCGCTTATTATCTCATACCTGCTGTAAATTGTACCGTAATAATAATTATCGGGTGTAAACCAGTTTGAGGGCATTGTGACATCAGGCATTACAAGCCAGAAACCGTCCGAAGCATTGACATCATAGGATATGATCCTGTTCATAAGGACAAACTCGCTTCCCTGGGAATATCTCATCGACAGCAACAACAGAAGTATCAGGATTAACCGTTGTAATGTGTAAACAGGTTTTCTCATTGTAATTGTTTTTATTCAGGTAACCGGCCAACAAAAAAACCTGCAATTTGAGTGAGTGCTTACTATTGCAGGTTTTATTGGTTTCCGCCGTCGAAAAATACCCGGTTATTGTAAAATGATCTTGTGCAAACGGGTGTAATTATCCGAGCTTATCTGAAGGAAGTACATCCCCTTCGGGTAAGCCCGCATGTCGATCAGCTGATCGCCGCCTCCATTTACTTCAAAAGTCTTTGTCATGTTCCCGTTCACATTGTAAACGCATACCTGGTAGTCCTTTCGCCGATTGTTCCTTATTTGTACCAGGCCGTCGAAGCTGGGATTGGGAAAAACTTCGAAATCAATGTCCGTAATTTCATCTACTCCTGTTACCACATTGTAATAGGCACGTACTTCATTGGAGGCAAAGGAGTTCTCACTGATGGAATTCGCCGGTATAACAACTGTAACCCAACCCTTTGATGCCGGGTAAATGTCGAACACATTACCGGTACGCAGGTTCTGTGCGGTTCCGTTGGTCACCTGGATATCGGCCAAGGTCAGTACATGAGATTGATCGGTGAGAATAGCATACACCGTGAACTTGCTTGACGTAACGGTGTCTGCACCGGAATAGCCGAGGAAGTTGCAGGCCGGAACCACCAGGTGTGAAGCATCACTGCCAAAAGATGAACCTGTGGCAACCTGTTTAAAGTACAAATCCTGTCCGGGTACAAGTGTCACAAACGTCCCGGTGCCAAAGATCTGGCCGGAGAAATTTGCATAATTTGAAATGGCAATGTTGGTCCCGGCTGTTTCATTCGTGGTGCCCAAGTCATAATTAATGGTAAAAGCCGGCGGCGCTGGTACGGTGGGTACAACCAGATGCTGGATTGCAGATCGGAAAGAAGACGTTGTAGCCTTGGTTCTGAAATAAAGATCGGTACCCGGGGTAATGGTGATTGTGGAACCTGTACCCACGTAAGCACCTGTCATGTCCGGGCTGGTCGAATATTCATCGTTCACCGAAACAGGTTCGTTGGTCTTTTTCTCCTGGTAGTTTACGGTATACACCGGCGCTGGTCTTTCCGGAACAACCAGGCGCTGGATATCTGATGTCAGGAATCTTCCCTGTGCCTTTGTACGGAAATAAACATTCTGTCCCGGTAACAGGTCTATCGTAGCACCTGTGCCCGGATATGCAGGAGACATGGTTGGCGAATAGGAATACTCGTCGGTTGCAGGAACCACCTGGCTTGTTTTCTCGGTTGTATAATTGATGGTATATGCCGGGGTTGGATATTTCACACCCAGGTAGTTGTTCCATCCTGAAAAGGAATATCCTGAAGCAACCGCCACAATGGTGACATATACCTTCATGGGAAACCAGTATGTATTTCTTTCTGCCCACACACTGGCGTTTTCCTGCCTGATTTGAAGGTTGCCATTATAGCTATCTAACTTCCATGGATTTATACCCATATGCCAGGTGAGATCCATCTTGGTATAATCAAATCCTCCATCCAGTCTCCACCAGGAACTTGGACTACTGACGGCAGTTGCATAGCTGCCGGGGCCATTCAGTGTTGTGATTCCAGACATGGTTTCATGCAATTCTCCTGTTTCTGGTGGCAGAAGCTGCCACAATCCAAATTGCATACCAACCGGAGTAGAAGTTTTCTGGCTGATAATTTCATAACGCATATAAAAATTTCCGTTGTAATAATTATCAGGCGTTGTCCAGTCTTTGGGCATGTCGGCATTATAATAGAAATAGTAAAAACCATTGGTATCCGTTGTATTCGGATAGTCAATCACACCATTGAAAACAAGAAGTTCATGTGGTATAGCTGATTTGGATGATTCGTTCAGTGCCTGGATTTCTGATTTAAAGGAAGTAACTGTGGCCTTCTTTCTGAAGAACTTGGTTGTTCCGGCGGGGATTGAAACATAGGTGCCGTTCCCGGTAACAGCCTCAGACATATCCGAATAATCAGAATACTCATATTCACTGCTCACAGTAGTTGTTGTCCGGTAGTTGACCTTATCCATAATAAATTTCGGAGTGGCAGGCCTGCAGGGCACATCAAAATGCTGGATCTCGGATTGGCGTAAACCGTCTCCGGCCTTTGTACGAAAGTATGCATCCCGTCCGGGAATCAGGGTCATTTTCTGACCGCTGCCACTTACTCGGCCAAACATTGTCGGAAACAGGGCGTATTCATCTGTTGCGGGAACCACCTTGTCCGTGGTTTCATTGATATAATCAATGCCATATGCAGGAGTGGGCTTTTGCAGGGCAGGATTGGGTATATAATTGTCCCACCCGGAAAAGGTGGAACCTGACGATACAGCAACAACCGTAACCCTGAGGGTGATCGGGAACCAGTTGAAGCGCTGGTTCCAGCTTATCCCGCCAGCATCACCACCTTGTCCCGCCTGGGCTACCGGATACCTTGTGTCCCACGAATAGAGGACAATGGCCATGCTTTCAAGGTAGCTCATTCGGGAAAAATCGACTCCGCCCTCAGTACGCCACCAGGTTGATGGGCTGCTGCTGTTGGTAACAACAGCTCCGACACCTGCCAGCGGACCACGTATGCTCTCGCATAACTCACCGCAGGAATCATTATGGGCTCCCTGCCACTGAAAAATACCCATTTGTATCCCGCATGGAACATTCGTCGGAACACTCAGTATTTCATAACGGGTGTAAAAAGTCCCGTGGTAATAGTCATTGGGCGATGCCCAGTTTGCCGGCATGCTGGCATTCATACCAAATGACCAGAATCCACTGGATGCATTGATATCGTAAGAGATTATTCTGTTGATAACAACAAACTCGGCGCTGTTTACATCCTGGGGAACGCATAACAGGAGAACCGCCATGGAGGACAACAGGAATTTTGTAAAGCTTCTGCAAGGAGTTTTCATATGAACTATTTTTGCCCGAAAATAACTGAAATAAGGACCTCAGATTTAGATTATTGATAAACCAACTAAAATTCCTGACGGAATATGCATAATTGTACTTAACCGTTTGCAGCAAATTCAGTTGTGAGAGCATTTTGAACGTTGGTTGCTACCGGATGATCTTGCGTGCAACAGTGAAGTTATTACCCAAAACTCTGATGATATAGATCCCCTGGTTCAGTTCCTGCAAGCTGAGTTCAGGATTCAGTGTTTCCTGTACTGTTGTGCTCTTTAGTATCTTACCATCTGTTGACAGGACTTCCAGTGTAAATGGAGGTTCTATGTCCGTTTGAATGTTGAACAGACCATCGGAACCCGGGTTAGGATAAACCAGTAAGTATTTTTCGAATACGTCGGAATTCGGAGGCGTATTTCCAATATAGTAATCCCAGCCTGAGAAGGCAGAACCTGCGGAAACAGCCACAACAGTGACTCTTACCGTTATCGGGAACCAGTTATAGCGCAATCTCCAGGCTTCACCTGCATCATCGCCTCCCTGTCCGGGCCTGGCAATGGGCGATCTTGGATCCTTGCTCCAGATTGTAGGGCTCAGACTCTGAAGATCACTGATTTTGGAGAAATCGACACCACCATATGACTCCCACCAGGTAGAAGGACTGCTTCCATTTTCGGCTACCGAACCGGTGCCATTTTCCAGCCACCTGATGTTTTCGCACAACTCACCGCAGACCGTGTGATTGGCATCTTTCCATTGAAATATGCCGAATTGCATTCCACAGGGTATACGGGTGGCTACTTCCAGTATCTCATAACGGGTATATATCATGCCGTTATAATAATCGTCCGGGTACATCCAGTTGGAAGGCATGGTGGCATCGGGCATGAACATATAGAAAGCACTTTGGGCATTTTCGTCCCATGTAATGGCTTTGTCAATGATCAGGAATTCACCGCTCCGGGCACACTGCGATATCAGGGAAAAGAAGCCCAGCAATACGATGAAATAATGCTCTGCAATATTTTTTACGTTTTGTTTCATCAATCACTGATCAATTAATAAACTGAAGGCTACTGGAATTATTGCCTTGCTTCAAGCACACCAGTCTAAAATCCTTTGCAAATATAGGATTTATGTAATTCCCGGCAGTGGTTTTGAAAAAAGCTCAAAAAAACTTACATTTGAAAGCAAACGTATAACACACTTCTATGAGAGAACTATGGTCAAAATTGGCAGGATCAATTAAGCGGAGACTGAGGAAAAATTATCATATCTACAAAGGTGTTTTACTGCCGCCACGCGACAGCAGGTACCTGCGCGAAGCATACCGGAGTGATAAACTGTTCTATGAGTCTACGGTAATGGAAGGTATTAAATTCACCCAAAGGTTGGGCGTCACGGACAAAACAAGGATTCTTGAAATTGGTTGTACCACCGGCAGGTCGTTTATCGGCCTTGTGCAAAAGGTACCTGATATTTATTATATCGGGATCGACATTAACCAGTGGAATATTGACTGGTGCAAAAAATACCTGGCAAAGGAGAACCCGAATTACAATTTTCATTATTTCGATCTGAAACATGTCATGTACAATCCGAATGGTAAGATCGAGATGAATGAGAACTTCAGATTTCCTTACGAGACTGGTTATTTTGATCTGGTATATGCTACTGGCGTAATTCCCAATTATATTGATTCAGAAGTGCTGATCCTGTTGAAGGATTTCAACAGGATGTTAAAGATCGGCGGAAGGCTGTTTCTTACCTCTTTTGTCGAGGAAGATGTTCCAGATATGGAAGAGAATCCTGAAAACTACCTGATGACCTTTACCTATCCCCGTCAGATTGTGAGGTACGAAAAGAACTTCTTTGAGAAGTTAATAAGCGAGCAGGGCTTCAGAATCGACAGTTTTGAACACAGAACGGAAATTGATTTCCAATCTGCATATTATCTGACTAAGATAAGTTAAAGAATGATTTGATCTTAGCATATACGAATTTGCTGCCCAGTACCGGAAATTCCCATAAGTAGTTTTTTATCGGCCATTTCAATAAACGAAGGGATAAAACCATTGCGTACCAATTGCTAAAGGCAAGCTGAACCACGAATTTCATCATTATTATTCCCATCAGGCCATACCTGGGCAAGACCAGAAATCCGCCACCCAGGATTACAACACCCGAAATGAGGGAAGGCAGCACAAAAGGAATATGGTTGGTAGAAATATAAATGCCGGCATGAAAGGTTGAATGACTGTCCAGTATTTGGGTGAGAACCATAATGATCAGAATTCCCATGGGTACGAGCTGTGATTCCTTATTGAGCATTTCCAGCGCTGTATTGCCGAAAAGAATAATGAACAAACAGGATATTACCATAATGGCCATGCCCAGGAACATGTATCCCGCAGCGGTTATCTTCATGTTATGCCGGTCGTTTTTTGCGGCATAGCTATAGATCCTTGGAATATTCGAGAAGAGCGTTATTTCAGAAACACTGGCTATAATGGTGAGTAGTCGTGTGGTTAACAGGAAGTTGGCCATTAGCTGTGCATTGCTTATCTGGGCCATAATGATTGAGTTTCCCGAAGCCAACAGGTAATTACCCCATTGGATAAGACCTTCCTTCCAGGTGGCTGTCCAAAGCGACTTGAATATATCTTTATCAAAATAATTCCTGTTTGTGATGATTTTGTTGTTTGCCCTGAACCATCTGATAACAAGATCTTTTAGGATAAAATACTTGATTGCTGATTCAGCCAGCATACAGATGATCAGGTACACGGGAGAAAGTCCAAAAGACAGGAACACTATAAAACCGGTCAGCCGGGCAACGCCAAGGTAGGTGTTTATTCTTGCTTCCTTGGCAACATAATCCAATCCCCGCAAAAATGATCTCCATCTCACTGTCATGATCAGCAGCATGCAATTTGGGATCAATAACAGGTAAGCAATCCAGAAATCGATCCGGTGATGTGAAAGTTTCATCACGTTCCACATGATCAGCGGGCCCAGGGTGATCAGCATGCCTATCAGAACCAGGTTGAGGTAAGCATATACTCTTTTTGTTGTTGTCAGAAGGTCGGCAAGCTTGTTAACATTCGGCTGGAAACTAAGGAGATCTTGTTTCTTTTCGAATTCTTCCCTGTTGCGTGGCAGATAATCTGCACCGGAGCTGAAATAGGCAACACCTCTCAGCAATACTGCCCCAAAACCTGAATCGGCAAGCATTGCCAAACCGATGATTGTGTTCAGCAGCCACCAGAATGACTGTTCAAGTGGTGAATATACCTTGATCAATAAGGGAAAAATAAAAAGCACGCTTCCAAATTGAACGAAATAGGAAGCCCAGGACATCAGGGTGGCGTTATTAAATATCCTTTTTATCAAAGTGGTTAAGCTAATTAATTACTGTATCAGAATCGGCTTCTCATCATTTGGCATATCGGCAGCAGGAACACCTGTATCGGGAGGATTGAAATAGGAAGCCGTGTCGATCAGATAAAGTGATATACATATAATAACAATGTAATCGGCATATCCAAAGGAGCTGCCAAAAAAGATAGTCAGCAATGCGATCAGAAAATTATTTTTGATAAAGTCAAGTTCCAGTGGCAAACGTTTGGACATTACACGGGCATACATCGAAATCTGGGCAATGACGATCAATATCCCAAACTTCGTATAATCTCCAATGATCCCGATATCAGACTGATAATACCCGAGAAACTTAGCATAGGCATTCATTCTTATGCCATAGGGAGAAAGAGCGCTCGGAACACCGTTCCCGATGATATAAGACATTGTATTGGGGAAGAAATCCAGCAAGAAGAAGGTAGCCGCTTTTACCCTGATATCTCCTTGATAGTTGGTGGCTTGCATCTTTGATACCTCAAACATGGCGTTGAAGATATCCAGGAAAATAAAATATACCGGTATGGTGGCAATTGCGATCAAAACAATGATCAAGGGTCTTGATTTAACTCTTTTGCTGAATAGAACACTTAGTATTGTAACCAGCGCAGCCGGGGCGATTACCTGCCTTGTACCCAGGAGTGCAAGAACAATCAATGAAAGCAGGCAGAGCAGAAGGTATTTGAGATTATTTGTTTTGATAAGGCGCGACAAACCAATGAGATAGGCCAGCATAAGAAATCCTGAACCGGGTAAACTTATCCTGAGCGTCTCCCTGTCTACGAATATTTTAGCAGAGACCAGTTCAGTCGGGTATATCAAAATCTGAATGATGTACAACACTGCATAAAAGATACCGAGAATGATAATGAGTTTAATGAGGAATTCAGGTTTCGGCTTAAGGACATGAAGCAAAGGATAAAACATGATAAAATAAATGAACCTTTGAGCCACTGCAGTAACAGCAAAATCCTGTTTGTGGAAGTAGTAAGCGCCGAACATGCTTAAAACAACCGAGAATAAAATCAGGCCGACTTCGATTCTGAATTTTGGTTTGAACCGGTAGGAATTGTCATATACCCTGTACACAAGAAACAGAAAAAACATGGCTACAGGCACAGCAAGCCGTAAGACATTGATGAAACGATCAGGAAAAATTATAAGTGTATAGAGCGATACTGATGATAAAATTACTATCAGAATGACAACTTTCTTAAACATATTAATCAGCAGTTATACAAAGGATTGATTTTTTATTTTCAGATCTGAGTTTCCTTTTGATGATCTATACCGGAAACAAAACTAATGTAAATATCCCTATTGCCGTCCGGACAATTTGCATTATTTGACTAATCAGGCTGTTAAAAAAAACCCGCCTAATTGTGGCGGGTTTTTTGTTTAGGTTCATAGAATTACTGTACAATAATGGAGCCGGTTTGTTGACCATTGCTGGTAACAATCCTGTAAATGTAATAGGTCGGTCTCAGGTCACGAACATCCAACCGGTATGAAGAAAGGTTGGAAATGTCGATCCGTTTCATCAGTTCACCTGAGGTACTCAGAATTTGCAGATCGGCTTTTCCTAGTCTTTCAGCAAATTCCATGATGACAAAGTCTGAAGAAGGCACGGGATAAACCTTGGCCAGTGAACCTACCTTGTCATTAATGCCATTGGCAACTACATTGATCGTGAAGGATTGCTGAACCGGATCCTTGCCGTCAGTTACCTCGAGAACAACGTTATGGGTGCCCAGATTAGCCTGTGCCGGAATACCGCTCAGTACATGCGTGGAACTATTGAAATTCAACCATGCCGGCAGAGTGGGTGCACTATAGGTAAGTGCTTCGGCATCAGCGTCAGTTGCCGTAATGGTATAGGTATAAAGTACATCGGTCATACCTGAAGTTACAGCAGTAGAGGTGATCACCGGAACGTTGTTGTCAAGCGTTACTACAATAGAGAAGTTCTGCGGAACCGCAGTGGTTCCATCGGTCACCTGCACCGTTACATTTGCCGTTCCAGCATCAGTTCTTTGTGGTGTGCCTATGAGTACGCCATTCCCGGCGGTTGCAGAAAAGGCTAACCAGGCCGGTTTGGTAGGACAGGTAATGGTAAGTGCTTGTCCTTCCTCGTCGGTTGCGCTTATAATGTAAGTATATTGTTGTTTTGTGATAGCGGAGAGACCCGGAGTTGTAGTAAATACCGGGGGATCGTTAACACCGGTAACATTGATGGTGAAAGACTGGTCAACGTTGATGCTTCCTTCAGTGATCCTCAGGGTGACATTGTGATTGCCGCTATTGGCATTGAGGGGCTTGCCCGTCAGCATTCCGGTGCTTGAATTAAAGGAAAGCCAAGAAGGCAGCGTGGGAGCTGACATGGTTACTGTGTGTCCAGCCATGGCACGGTAGGTAAGCTTGTACGAATAATCAATGTCTTCTGTGCCGGTCGTAACCGGAACTGAGGTAATAATGGGAGCAACATCACCTTCCTGGCAAAGCGGTGTGCCGGCTAGTCCTTTTGAACGCAACGAGCTGACATCCGATGAAACGAGCTCCTTGTTCCAGATGGCAACCTCATCGAGCAAGCCTGAGAAGGGGAATTCATAATTGTAATTGTAACCAAGGTAGGCATCCTCAGTACCGCTAAAATCATCCAACCAGAAATCATACCGCAACGAAGTGTGAACACCATCGACAAATAGATGCATATAGCTGTCATTTGCCGGATCGGGATAGAATGCAGCTACAACATGATGCCATTCGTTGTCATTATCAGGTATTTCCTGCAAACTGACAAGTGTTGTATCTGTGCCACCTGTATCCCTCATCCTGAATTCTAAACGCCAGGTAACCGGATTCCATTGAACATTAAAACCTGCGTTTCCACTGGCAGCACCAGCCCATCTTCCTACGATAACTTCCTTATTTGTAACACCGACAACCGAGCTTGCCTTGTTTTTAAACCAGAATGATATGGAAAATGGCATGTTGCCTTTAAAATCATACTGGTTTTCATCATTGATGTTATACCCCCAGTCAAGGTTCGATGTGGGAATAAATTCTATGGCCTTGTCAACCATGGCATCATCAGTGAGTGTTGGTTCCGGACCAGGAGCACCTTCCCACAAGCCATTATAACCACCGGCATAGTCAATTACCGATTTCTGAGCGGTCTTGGCATCCAGTGGCCAGTATGAAATGATAGCTTCATCACAGGATACTGCGTTTGTGATATAAATATAATAAGTCTGATAATAGGTTCCTGCACTGTTAACCGCTTTAACCTTAACCATACCGCCCAGCGTCAGACTGGTGGGTGTCCAGGTTATCAGACCCGAGGAGGCGTTGATGCTCATACCGGCAGGGGCAACCTCCAGGGAATATACAGGAGCATTCGGAGAGGAAGCTGCTTCAACATCATAGGTGTAGAGTTCGTTCAAAACGGCAATCGAATCAGGCGTGCTGGTAAAGATCACCTGACCGGATGCTAATCTTGCTGATAATAAGAGCAAGGCTATCAAAGCAATTTTAGGAGCAGAGAGTAATTTTTTCTTCATAATGGCGTAATTAAAGTTTATTAATTTCTGATCTATTTATCTACGTATAATTTCTTATAAGGTTCACATAAATTCAGCAAAATGCTGGCCTAAATTAAAGCAAAACCCGGAATATCCAGCGATATTTTTTATTAACAGCCTTTGAAGTTTGACAGAACCTCGGTATTCTTCAACAGATTGCTCCTGGAACGTTACCAGCGGATTACCCCAGCATGTTAATGCTGTTAATAAAGTTCAGTGCTGCATTCTTTATTTGCCTCCACCAGTCAGCCGATGTATAATATCGGAAAATATTCTCTTGTTCGGTGGAAGCGAATATTTTCCGATAAAAGCCTGATAGGCTTTTGCGGTAAGATCTACTTCCCTGTTGAGCGCTTTCAGGATTGCAGATTTAAATTCTTCCGGTGTATCAGCAATAATGATCGAATCATTGTGGTCAATCCCTTCAGCGCCTTTTGATGTACTGATCAACTGCGTTTTTAAAGCCATGGATTCGAGGCATTTGAGCCTTGATCCACTTCCGTGCAGCAACGGGACAATGGAAACAAGCGCCCTGGAAATATAATACTTCAGATCTACAACCTGTCCGACTGCTTTGATATGGGTAGTATTGTATCTTCCTTTAATATTGTTGAATGCTTCCGTGGAATGTGTGCCCACTACCAGGAGTTCCGTACGGTCCCACAATTCCTTGTCCCAGATCTCGCGGATGAACCATTCAAGCCCGCACGAATTCTGAAAAGCGGAAAAGTTGGCGGTCATCAGGATATAATTCTCCTTTTTGGCGGAGGTCTCAGCGTATGCTGATTCAATTAAAAAATTGGGAATTACAAATATTTTCTCCTTCCTTACAAAAGCCTGGTGGTATCTTTTATCGTTTTCCGAAACAACAAGTAATGCATTGGCTTTCCTGAAATACCAGGTCTCGTGCAGTTTGTTGGTTAAATATTGTATTAATTTGGATCTTCTTGCCCTCAGGGTCTTCACGGGAGTCTGATTTAACAATTCAGCCTGAGCATTATGGGTACCATAAATTACTGGTATCTTCCTTTTCCGGAACAGGCTGATATATTGACCATAGAAATTATAGTCAATAAAGGCCACATCAATGTTGTTCTGTCCCAGGATGTTATTGATAAGGGATACAAGTTTTTCATCCTGCCTGAACAGACGCATATACCATTGAAACCTGCTGGGAGCCTTGTAGTATTCATGGTCATAACAGAATTCATGCTTGTAGAACCGGATGTTCCTGAAGGCACTGATATCAGAACTTTCTACCGGCGAATTACCGGTAATGGCGTGTACTGTAAGGTCCGATTCCGACATTAATTTCAACAGTCCGTAACTCCTGAGCTTTTCACCTCCGTTGGGTGGAAAAGGAGTCACTTCGCTAAGGAACAACAGGTTCATAATTCAGATATGCTTTTGGAATATTCAGCAAATCTACTTTTTTAAAAAACGCCTGCTTCAGGAATATCCCACAATTTTGACAAATGTACCGGATTCAGGGTCAAAATCAGGGTATTTATGCTACAGGTTTTTTTTTCTTTATCCTAAAAAGTCGTTATTTTGATACAATTATTCCACCCAAAACTCCTCCGGCCATGAAAAAAATACTGTTCATCATTTTGATCTGCCTGTCGGGTATGCCGGCAATCTTGTCACAGGAATTCCTGTTACACGACAAAACGTATACCTGGCATGCGGATGATGACGTCTGTGGCGGTTACAGCTACTGGTACGATCATGGAAATGCACCTACCATGAACTGGACCTATCCATACGACTATCAGAACGGGCTGTTTTATTATTATTTTGAGATCATTAACCAGCCTTCCAGTGCCCCTTTTCAATTGAATTTCTGCATATGGGCGGACCGTAGTACCGACGGTACCACATGGCAGGAAAGTTGCGGATACAGAAGCAGCGTTCTTGCAGGGCCCGGTTCATCAGCCCAGTTCAGTAGTCCTGTCCTGCCAGCCTGGAATGGAGGGATCGACTGGACCGACCTGTCAAAATTATGGCGGTACGGGATTCCCTTGTGGGTAAACGGGCACAACATGGGAAATGGACCCTTTTGTACCGATAATCCGGAGGAATGGGCAAATCAGGCCTTGTACTTTCCCCTGGTGCTTCGCGTTGTGGTTGTAGCAGTTGCCTCAGGTCATAACTTCTCAGGCTGGAGCAACTATCTCGGCGGCTGCAGTACTCCTGCACAACCCGGGGCCATCTCCGGAAATGCCAATCCCACCCAAGGGGCGTCAGAAACATACAGCATATCAGCTGTTTCGGGAGCCACATCGTATACCTGGACCCTGCCTTCAGGCTGGACCGGAACCTCAACTACCTCATCAATAACAACGACAGTTGGCAGTAACAGCGGAACGATTTACGTTACAGCAAACAACGGATGTGGTGCAAGCACAGCAAGGAGTTTGGCCGTAACCGTCGGAGTCGGCTGTACCCCCACCCAACTGCCGACACCCACCTATGGTATCAATTATTCCTACGAGAGGACAGATAAAGCCGTTCCCGCCACGGATGAATATTCTTACAGTTCCAACATGTCGGGCGCTGTCAGCGGAACCGGTAGTTATTTGTATCTGACTCCCGGAACAGATGTCTATTTCCGTACCAAAGCCAGTGGTGATTGCTATCTTGCATCCAACATACAACATCTTGTTGTTCCCGCAAGAACAGCAGTCACGCCAGCCTATACCATTAATTATGTCAATGAAAGAACCAATGAAAACGTAAGTACCACGGTTGCTTACTCCACCTCACCCTCCTACACCTCTCCGGTCAACGGAACAGGTGCCCCGGTCACCTTAACGCCCGGACAGGATCTTTACTTCTGGGTAAAGGAAACCGCAAGCTCTTTTGCCTCCCTTACACAACATCTTACGGTCCCGGCCAGACCCTCTACGCCAGCTTTCACAATAAATTACCAGACTGAATCCACAGCAACGGCCGTTCCAACGGATTGTGAATATGCCAATAATGCAGGCATGACCTCGGCTGTTTCCGGAACCGGAAGCACCATTCCCCTTACTCCGGGATCAACCTTGTATTTCAGGAAAAAGGCAACTTCGTCGCAATTTGTTTCGGCTGTTCAGACACTGGTTATTCCTGTTCGTCCTGCAACCCCGGCTTATACCGTGAACTATTCCATTGAACACACTGCCGAGAGTATTCCGGTAACGGTAGAATATTCTGCTTCAGCTGACATGTCCGCTCCGAATGTCGGATCAGGCAGCACACTCGGACTTGTACCGGGCACTGATTTGTATTTCCGGGTTAAATACACGCCTTCTTCTTTTGCCAGCAGTGTTTTCCTTCTGTCTGTCGACCAAAGGCCCGTTTTGACAACTGCCGCAACGGATACCGTAAATGCCGGTTTCACGGCTGCGATTGATTTTCATCAGTCAGTTACCGGCTTTGCAGCAGATGATATCGAGGTCACCAATGCTACGGTAACACATACTGGCGGTTTGAATATTAAAATTGATCCTGTTGCCACCGGCGATGTGACGGTCAAGGTAGTTGCCAATGCAGTGAGCCCGGGTAATTTTGCCTCGGATGTATTTAAAACGTATTATAAAGTACTGACATCATCAGGTCCCGGTATCGAGCGACCGGTCGGGTCATTGCTGGTTTATCCCAGTCCCTTTGATCATGTTCTTTACCTGGATATCACCAGGGACATTACCTTACCAGTCGACTTAAAGATTCTGAACGGCAGTGGTGCTGCAGTCATTCATAAAATACTGGTGTCCAGCAAATCTGCATTGGAGATGGAGGACGTTCCTGCCGGACTGTATATTCTGAAGGCTATTGATGCTGATGGAAAGGAAATCTCCTGCAAGGTTATCAAACAATAGCATTTACCGTCATTTTTACGGGTGATTTGACCAACACCCCGTAATCAACGGTAAAACAGTTGATAAACTCCATGTCCGGCAAATCACCGATTAAAAAAGTATTTATATTTGATGCCTAAACGAATAATGCAATGAAAGACCTGTTCAGAAGAATTATTGGAAAGATCAAACGGACACTAAAACTAGACTACCGCAAGTACAAAGGCATTATTTTGCCTCCCCTTGGGATGCGGCTCATGGGGGATAAGTTTTTGGATGACCAGTTCTATCTCGATTCATCGTTGCGTGAAGGCGACAAGTTTGCCAACCGGCTTAAAGTGAACAAGGATACCGTGCTGCTCGAAATTGGCTGTTCATCGGGACGGTCGGTGATCGGACTGATTGAAAAAGTAGGCAGGATAAAAAGATATGTCGGCGTGGATGCCAATATCTTAAATGTAAACTGGTGCAACAAGTATATTGCCAGCAAACATGATTTCTGCGAATTTCATTACATCGATCTGTGGCACATCTTATTCAATCCGAACGGATCGCTCAGGCTGGACGATAATTTCAGGCTCGATTTCGAAGCCGGCACGTTCGACATCCTGTATCTCCAATCCGTGCTTCCGAACAGCGTTGACTGGGAGATCCGGATTTTTGCCAGGGAATATTTCCGTTTGCTCAAACCGGGAGGAACCTTGTTCCTGACAGATTTCATCGAGGAAAATGTTCCGGATATGACCGAGAATCCAGAAGGCTATGTAATGAAATGCACCTATCCCAGACAAATTGTTAGGTTTGAAAAGAATTACTTTTTAAAGATGTTTACCGATGCCGGTTTTGTGGTAGACTGCTATGAGCAGGGGACCGAAGTTGATACACAATCTGCCGTATATTTTAAGAAACCCTTTTAGAAATAATGCTTATCAGCAAAAAACCGGATCTTATACAGATCCGGTTTTTTGTTATTTTGTATGGTAGGAACTAAAAGATAATCTTCCGGGCATAAAATGCCTCGGCAAACATCGTGGTCGATTCCATGCCTCTCAAACGCGGGAGTGCCTTGAACGTGGCATCGTCAAACCAGTGCTTTTCCCGCTGCGATTCAAAAGATTCGATGATGATGGTGTTTCTCCTGTTAATATACTGCTCTTCTAACGGAACATAGAAATTGGGTATTCCCAGGTCACCGTCATATTTAGGTATTTCATATTCGAGGATCAGGTGATTCCGCCAGGTGTTCCAGGTCAGGTCACTGACCAGCCGGTGGTCCTGGTGCCTGTCATCACGGTAATGCGTGAAAATAAGATCGGGCTGGAATTCCTTTTTTACCGACTCGAAAAAGTCCTTTACTTCTGCGGCAAGAAAGGGCAGAAAACCATCCCGGTAAGAATTGATGACAATTTCAGATTTTCCGGCTTTACCCAGAAACCTCTCGGCACTTGCGGTAGCTTCGCGTTTACGAACCTCCGTGGAAGCAAATACCACCCATTTTACTGCGTTAACCTGGTAGTTGTCAAATAATTTCAACAGCGTGCCGCCGGCACCAATCTCAATATCATCGCAGTGTGCCCCAAGGCACAGCACGTTGATCGGTTTCCTGTTGTCCAGTAAAAAGCCCAGCATAAAATATTAAGGTTTTTTAGTGTCTGCCGTTTTCACGCCATACTTCCCAGGGTGCTTTGCCTTTGGCATAGGCTTCATCCAGGGTCTGTTTGTCTTTGTAAGTATCCATGCTGGCCCAGAAGCCTTTGTGCTCCCACGACACCAGCCGGTTCTCCTTGATCAGTCGCTGAAATGGCTGATTAACCAGCTCATCACCCCATTCCATGTAATTGAAGATATCCGGGCGAAGGATGAAATAACCGGTATTGATGTACAAACCGGAGCTGCCGATATGGTTGATGCTTTTCACCAGACCGTCCTCCTGTCGCTGCACAACATGAAAGCTTTGTGTCGGCTGATACGCCATGAAAGCTGCCGTTTTATCAATCTGCCCTGCAAACCAGTCGATCATTGCCGGCAAGGCAAGGTCGGTCAGTCCGTCACTGTAATTGGCCAGGAACATTTCCTCATTCTTCAGATGGTCCTTCACTGCCATAAGTCTCATCCCGATGTTTGAGTTGATGCCGGTATCCACGAAGGTTATTCTCCAGTCGTCGATATCCGTGTTCAGCAGCTCAATATTCTTGCCTCCCTGTGTAAATACGAAGTCATTAGAAATGGTTTCATCGTAATTTACAAAGTAGTTCTTGATCATGTCGGCCTTATGCCCCAGGCAGAGTATGAAGTCCTTGTGTCCGAAATGGGCATAATATTTCATGATGTTCCAGATGATCGGACGATACCCGATGGGAACCATGGGTTTAGGTATTTGATCGGAATACTCCCTGAGTCGCATTCCCAAACCACCGCAAAAAAGAACAACTTTCATCGATTCAATATTTTACAATGCATAAATTTCGGGAAAAACATCCATTTCGTGAAGGGTTTTCGTGATCTCATCCTTATAAATACCGTTCATGATAATCACGGCTTCCGGCTTGTAATCCTTCAGGAATTTTGGTTGTACATATTTTTTGCCGATACCGGGAATGAAATTGTTTTCCATGTGCGGATTGATATCCACTACATATTCGATCAACTCCAGGTCTGCAAAATTGGTGAGGAAACCTACGGATTTCGATCCGCCTCCCCATACCACTGTCTTTTGGCCCTTGGTTTTTAATGCGGACAGTTTCATTCTCCAATCGTCGAGCTGTTCCCTGATTTTTACCCTGAAATTGTCCACCCGTTTCTTCTGTTCCCCAATGCCCTCCTCAATGGAGAAAGCTTTTGAAGAAAGCGTATTTACAGGCATGGCCTCAATCAGCAGGTATTGATCGTTGTAATCGAGGTGGAGATCCTGGATCTCATATCCGGTACTCCTGAACAGGCGGGCCAGTGAGCCGGCACTGAAGTAGGAACAGTGCTCGTAATAGATATCCCAGAAAGCCTGAACTTCCAGGATCCTTGTAATCTGGGGGATCTCGAAGAAGATCACCTTGTTTGTATCATTTCCCAAGGAATCCCTGATTAACTGCAGGAAAGCCTTCGTCCCATGAATATGTTCCAGTGTGTGACGACAGCAGATGAAATCAGCCGGCAGTTTCCCATGATCAAGCTTGTAGAATTCCTTGTAAAAGGTCAGGTTGGGATTGGTCTGTCGGCCGTCCTGATATGCGGGATCTATGCCGATACCTTTTCCTGCGCTGAGTTCTGTAAGCAGGTTGATGAAATCACCTTTTCCGCAGCCTATCTCCATAAGCGTTTTGCCTTTCAGGTCATATTTCTGGATCAGGTTTTCGGAGATCTTTCTGAGGTAATTCATGAACGTGGCGGAAAAACCCTGCTGATCTTCATAACCCAGTGTAAAATAATCAATGCTGGTATCAAAAAGCCGGTTGAAGATAAAACCACAGGTATTACAAAAGCCCAGTTCAATGTCCTTTCTGGGTACATTCAACGCTTCTTCCTTTGATTTCACGGTCACCAGGCTGAAAATGGGCGCGTTTTTGATTTCAAAGAATCCTTCGATCTGATTACCGCCGCAATTCGGGCAATGGGTATGTAACATGCGTGTTCTTATTTAAGTATGTCTAATGTGAAATCGGGCCATGTCTGGTCCTTATCCGAAATGATTGCCGGTTGCAGTGGCCATTGAATGCCGATCTGCGGATCGTTCCATCGGACACCCCGGTCCATGCCGGGTGCGTAGAAATCAGTGGTGAAATAAGTGATTTCGGCATCCGCTGTCATGGTAATAAATCCCTGTGCAAATCCTTTTGGAGAGTATAATGCCTTGTGGTTATCCATAGTAAGTTCTTCGCCCACCCACTGTAAAAATGTTGCAGAACCGGGACGGAGATCGACAATGACATCAAAAATGGCACCGCGGGTACAACGGATCATTTTACACTCCTGATAGGGAGCAATCTGAAAATGAAGTCCCCTGAGTGTTCCCTTAAACTTGCTCAGTGATGTGTTTATCTGGGCGATTGACCCTTCCAGTCCATGTTCTTCCATTTCTTTTTTGCACCAGGACCGTCCGAAAAAACCGCGATCGTCACCTATTTTCTTAATTTCGATTGTAAAAGCGCCTTTGAGCTTGGTTTCAGTGAATATCATGGGGAGGTGTTATTTATGTGTCCACTCAAGATTATTGTTCAGCAGTCCGTTCTGCATCAGGTAATCCAGAACCTTTAACCGGATAAACATCGATTCACGGTAATTGGGATCGTTGAAACCCATGGCCACCAGGTTGTCCTTGATTTCTTTAACGGTACTGATCAGGTCCTCCTGTGGCTGGTGACCGGGTGCCAGTTTTTTGAACAGGTCAAAATTGGCCCTGTAGGATCGTTTATCAGGAGGTGCATCGGGGTTGACCGATATTTTTACTCCCGGTATGACAGTCTCAATGGCCTCGGCAAGGGCCAGGATACGGTTGTTCCACTGGTTGCTCCCGGTATTGACAGCCAGGAACTTACCACCGTTTGCGGCTTTCCTTGAAACGCCCCAGTCGATGGCACGGGCCATGTCCTTGGTATTGATCATGGGTCGCCATGGCGAACCGTCGCTCAGGATGGAAATTTCCCTGTTAACCAGAGCGCCCGCTACAAAATCGTTTAATACAAGATCGAGCCTAAGCCGGTTTGTCCATCCGCAGGCGGTTGCAAAGCGGTGGCAGGTAATGGTAAAATTATTGTCGGCCAATGGTTCCAGTTCTTCTTCGGCCATAACTTTCGAACGTGCATAGGCAGTAAGGGGATTCAGTTTGTCGCCTTCCTTGCGCTCGGAATCGTCGGCCAGTCCGTACATACTGCAGGAAGAGGCATAAACAAATGATTTCACCCCGTTGTCCTTGGCCAGTTTTGCCAGCTTTACAGCCGAGCGGTAATTGATGTCCAGCGTCATTTCTTCGAACCTGAAGCTCATGGGGTCATTGGAGATGGCGGCCAGATCAACGATGACGTCAACTCCTTTAAGAATTGCGGCAGGAAATTTACGGATATCGCCGAATACCTGCATATCCAGTTTAGTTTCGGGACAATAGCTTGCATTCGACAAACAATGGGCAAAATAACCGATATCAAATCCGATCAGATCTGCATCGGGGTATGTCTTTCTGAGTTGATTGGTAACACTGGGGCCAATATAGCCTAAATTTCCTGCAATAAGTATTTTCATGATTTATCAGAAGTTAGATGATTATTCTTGTATAGCATTGGTGCATTGCTGCATTATTTCGGCGCTTTGGTGCAAAGTCATTATACTGCATGATGGTGGCAAAGGTTGTTTTTTTTTATAAGAAATGCAGTCCTTTTTTTATCAAGGGGTCATTTGCTTGGATAAATGGACGATGGTTTTTGGCCAAATGAGATCCCCTGCACCTATTGCATTTCATTAAGCAGGTTCACCGTATGACAGGCGATGATCCCCGCAGTTTCTGTACGGAGCCGGTTAGTCCCCAGTGAAACGGGTATGAAATCATGGCTGAGCGCCATGTCGATCTCTCCCTGGGTAAAATCACCTTCCGGTCCGATGAGCAGGAGAACATGGGTCCTCGTGACCACAACTTCCGATAGCTTTTTTCGCTCTGATTCCTCACAGTGTGCAATAAAACGGTTGTAAGGAGACCCGGAAATACTTTCAATAAACCTGCTGTAATCCGTTAGTTCGTGAAGTACGGGTAAATAAGGGACCATGGCCTGTTTCATGGTGGCAATGATCATCTTCTGAAGCCTGTCAGTTTTTAGTACATGGCGCTCTGAACGGTGACAGAGCAGGGGAGTGATAACATCTACGCCAATCTCGACTGCCTTTTCGATAAACCATTCAAAACGGTCAATATTTTTTGTGGGTGCAATGGCAATGTGCAGAGAAAAACTTCTGGCTTTATGATGTGCAACGATTCCCGTAATGCTCAAAACGCATTGTTTGGCGTCGGGTATGGTAATTGTTGCATCGTACATGCCTCCCAGGCCGTCAATGAGCCGGATCTTGTCTCCGCGCCTGAGACGAAGCACACGTATACAATGCGCTGATTCTTCGGGTGAAAGCAGGGCTTGGTTGTCGTGGATATGGGGGCTGAAGAATATGTGCATTTCTATTTCATAAAAGATTCCTGAGTAAACTTACACCAAAAATAACAAGTAATCCTTCTTTTTACATAAAATGAGGACGGGACAATTGGTCATCAGGATCTTTCGACCAGCCTGAAGTTAGTGCCACCTTCAAAACCCAAGGCCATCTGCTCAACGTATACGGAGCTGGCATCAAATCCGAGGGCCTTCACATCGGAAAGACTGTGCCGGACGAAAAAGAGGTAGATGTTGATGATCACCCGTTCCAGAAATTTAAATTCCAGGTCGGAGAGATTCAACCTGTCGATGATAATAAACCGGAAATCAGTGATCACATTGTGCTTGCGCAGTGAAGGATAGCCGCTGAAGAGATCAATATCTCCCCTTTTTGCCATTTCATTGGTAATGTGTTTGAACATGCTGTGAATCCGCCGTTCAACCTTGAAACCCAGGAAAAAGTCAATCCTGGTCAGGATACCAGGAATTATATGCGTGACTTTGTATTCCATGGTCCGGGGATCGTCCATGATGTCCACATGGATCAGCCAGTAATGGTCGGCACGTTTGGGCTGCTTGTTCAGAATTGACAGGATGATCTTTGATTCTACATCTGTGACACGATTGGCTTTGGTAAGGTATACCAGGTTGGAGGAAGTTTTCGGAATGCTGGTATCATTGCGGAGATCTTTGATGGTATCAATATATTGTTCCAAAGGAAGGAATCGCAAAAACCGGTTGGTAATTCTACGACCATGATACCACGAAAGCATAACAATGACAAGAATTCCGGCAGCCAGAATGGTAAACCAGCCACCATGCGAGAACTTGAAGAGATTGGCATACAGAAAAGCCCCCTCGATCAACAGGTAAATACCCAGAAAAGCAACCCTGACGACCAGGGGAGTTCGTTTTATCGACAGGTAAGATACCATGAGAAAGGTGGTGATCAGCATGGTGATGGTGATGGAAAGTCCGTAAGCAGCTTCCATATTGTTTGATTCCCTGAATATTAAAACCACAAGCATGCAGGAGAACCATAAAAACCAGTTAATGCTTGAAATGTACATCTGGCCTTTCTGCAGGGTAGGGTATTTGATCTTGATCTTGGGCCAGAAATTCAATGAAATGGCCTCACTGATCAGCGTATACGAACCGCTGATCAGTGCCTGGCTGGCGATTATGGCTGCTGCCGTGGCAAGGGCAACCCCGAACGGGAGGAACCACGCAGGCATAAAGGCAAAAAATGGATTGGTCAGGTTGTTGATGGCATTGCCATGACTGAGCAACCAGGCACCCTGTCCTAAATAATTCAGAATCAGTGTTATTTTTACAAAGATCCAGGATATCCGGATGTTTTTAATTCCGCAGTGCCCGAGATCAGTATACAGCGCTTCTGCCCCGGTGGTGCAAAGGAATACAGCTCCTAAAAGGAGAATACTTCCCGGATATTTCCACAATAAATGCACTGCGTACCAGGGATTGAAAGCTTTCAGTACCGAGAGCTGCTCATGGATCTCCAGCAGACCAAGGACCCCAAGCATTAAAAACCAGAAAAACATAACTGGTCCGAAGAACTTTCCGATGTACTCGGTTCCGAATTGCTGCACCAAAAACAGCGCAGTTAAAATGGCAATTACAATCGGCACTACCTTGATGGCGGGATTGATCAGCTGAAGCCCCTCAATGGATGAAACAACCGTGATAGAGGGAGTAATGATCCCATCGGCCAGCAGCGTGCTGCCACCAATGATTGCCAGGATATATACCCACCGCTTGCTTTTACGCAGCAGTGCAAACAAAGAGAAGATGCCGCCTTCACCCTTGTTATCCGCTCTAAGTGTAATAATTACATACTTGATTGTTGTCTGTATGGTGAGGGTCCAGATCACACAGGAAAGAATGCCCACAATAAAATCGGTCTCAATTGGGAAATCCTCTCGGATTACGGCCTTCATTACATACAGCGGGGATGTCCCGATATCGCCAAAAACTATTCCAAGTGTAACGAGTAAACCTGCCGCACTGAATTTAATGCCATGGCTTTTGCCGTTGCTTGTCATCTTAATACGCTACAGTGAGCCTCCCGGGATTTTTTAAGCATGCAAAGGTGAAGCATTTAATTTGAAATTACAAGAGAAACTGGCCAAAAGTAAACGGTGCGAAAAAGGAGGGTAACGCACACCAGGGAACAAAAAGGTTACTTTACTGATCTTTGACGGATAGACTCCTGTTGAAAAAAAATTATAAGTTTTTCCACTGACTGTTTTATGATTTTTATCAAATTAATTAGATTGCCCGTCAATATTATTTGAACGAATCCCAGGCCATGATTTATCTTTAGGGCCTGATCACAAAAACCTAAACTATAAAAGTTAGCCGTTGAAAAGAGCGCTTACCCTGTTACTGATCTTTTTTTATCTGTTTGGGAACAGTCAGACAAGGAGGGTATTGTTTATCGGGAACAGTTACACCTTTTATAATGACATGCCACAGATCGTTGCCAATCTGGCTAGTTCCGGGGGTGCAACCCTGATCTGGCAGTCTAGTGCACTTCCGGGTTATACCCTTCAGCAGCACTCCTCAAACAGTACTACTCTGGGATTGATACAACAGGGTGGCTGGGATTATGTTATTTTACAGGAATTCAGCCAGTATCCTTCCGAGCCGTTAAGCACGGTTGAGGTATATGTATATCCGTATGCACGCAACTTACATTCACAGGTTAATTCGTACAATACTAATGCCCGTACCATGTTTTACATGACATGGGGCAGAAGAGACGGTGATGCCGACAGGTGTGCCAGGCTCCCTGAAGTATGTACTTATATCGGAATGGATGACCTTACCAGGGAAAGGTATATGTACATGGCAATCGATAATCAGGCAGAAGTTAGTCCTGTTGGTGCCGTTTGGCGTAATATCCGTCAAAACTTCCCTGCCATTGAATTGTACAATATCGATGGCAGCCATCCTTCCGAAGCAGGCTCCTACGCTGCAGCTTGCGCTTTCTATGCTGCAATTTTCAGAAAGGACCCGTCGCTTCTTACCTATAATTATACACTGTCTGCAACTGATGCTGCGAATATCAGGAATGCTGCAAAGGCAGTTGTTTATAACAACCTGGCGACATGGTACGTCGGAGCATATGATGTGCCTGATACTCAGGCTCCCACGGCTCCCACAGGGCTAAATGCTACAAGTGTGCAACAATCAAGCCTGACATTGAACTGGACTGCATCTACTGATAATGTCGGCATATCAGGATATACAGTCTATATGAATGGTGTGCAGGTTAGTACAGGCAGACTCACCACTGCAAGCATTACAGGACTGAGTGCCGCCACCGCTTATACGTTCACGGTCAGAGCAAGGGACGGTGCTGGCAATCTATCTCCGCTTAGCGCCTCATTAATTGTTACCACAGCAGATACCGAGGCTCCTACAGTACCGCTTGCCTTGTCCTCCGGCAACCTTACAGAAACCGGTTTCACATTAAGCTGGGCTGCCGCAACGGATAACGTAGGCGTTACAGGATATGATGTTTACCGGAACGGCTCATTGCTGAGCTCAGTTACCGGTACATCTGCTGTAATATCAGGTCTGACGGCCTCCACCACCTATGCCATGACAGTAAGAGCAAGGGATGCAGCAGGCAATGCTTCAGCTCAAAGCACGATATTCAACGTTACTACTCCCGATACACATGCACCTGCTGTTCCTGCTGGACTTGCATCAGCCAACATAACTCAGACCAGCTTTACCCTGAGCTGGACTGCTTCCACAGATAATGTGGGTGTTATCGGTTACGATGTTTATAGAGACGGGACCTATCTGGAGACCGTTACAGGCACTACTTTTGGCATCTCCGGATTGTCTGCCGGTACTACCTACGTTATGACGGTCAGAGCCAAAGATGCCGCCAATAATGTATCGGCAGCAAGCACTGCCCTCAGTGTCAAAACCCTTGATCCAGTTGTAGTCGATAGCCAGCCACCTACCGCACCAACAGCACTTGCATCCTCCGGCATCACCCAGACCAGTTTTATTCTGAGCTGGACAGCGTCTACAGATAATGTTGGTGTTACAGGTTACCTTGTATATAAGAACGGTGTATTGGAAATTACTGTCACCAGTACATCTGCCAGCATTACCGGTTTGAATGTCTCGACTTTGTATTCATTTACGGTGCGGGCAAGAGATGCGGCCGGCAATCTTTCTGCTGTCAGCAGTCCGTTATCTTTAACCACCCCCGATACCGAAGCTCCTGCAGCACCAACCGGACTGTCATCCGGAAGTCTTACGGAAACGGGATTTTTGTTTAGCTGGATCGCCTCGGCAGATAATGTTGGTGTTACGGGGTACGATGTTTTTCAGAATGGTACGAGAGTAGCTTCAGTTACCGGTACTTCTGCGAATATTACGGGTTTATCCGCATCCACAACCTACGCCATGACAGTTAAGGCTAAAGATGCTGCAGGCAATATTTCCATTGCCAGCGCGGTATTTAACGTTACTACCCCTGACACACAGGCTCCCGCTGCTCCCGGCCCATTATCTGCAAGCAACATCACACAGTCCGGTTTTACATTAAGCTGGACAGCCTCCTTGGATAACGTTGGTGTTACCGGATATGATGTTTACCGGAACGGTTCTTATGAATCGTCGGTTACCGGCACAACGGCAAGTATCACAGGCTTAGCGGCTTCCACCAGTTATGCCATGACTGTTAGGGCAAAGGACGCAGCCGGCAATACTTCAGTTTCAAGTGCAATTCTGAATGTTACCACAGCTGAGGCCGTGATTGTTGATAGCCAGGCACCGGCGGTCCCCACAGGATTAACCTTCTCCAATGTAACACAAACCGGATTTACTTTAGGCTGGACCGCTTCAACAGACAATGTGGGTGTCACAGGATACGATGTATACCAGGACGGAGTGCTGATCGCCACGGTGGCAGTAAACTCGGCAGACATTTCAGGACTGACGGCTTCTGCGACCTATGCTATGACAGTGAGCGCAAGAGATGCTGCCGGAAACATATCCGGCTTATCTGTGCCCCTGAATGTAACTACCCTCGAGGTAGTTATACCTGACACCGAAAAACCTACAGCCCCAACCGGTTTGTCTTCATCTGATATCAGTGAAACCGGATTTACCCTTACCTGGACTGCCTCCACAGATAATATTGCCGTTACCGGATACGATATTCTCCTGAACAGCACGCACGTCACCACAGTTGTTTCAACCACGGCTACGCTGAGCGATCTTCCATCTGCCACAAATTATTCTGTGACCGTAATCGCAAAGGATGCAGCAGGCAATCTTTCTGATCCCAGTACCGAACTCATTGTCAGGACCTTAGATGAGATCATTCCTGATACGCAGGCTCCGACCGTTCCTGCAGGCTTGTCCTCAGCATCTGTTACTGAAACTGGATTTACACTGACCTGGGCTGCATCTGCGGATGATGTCGGCGTCACCGGATACGATGTTTACCGAAACGGTATTTTATTGAATACAGTCACAGGTACTTCCATGAACATTACCGGACTGAATGCCGGTGCAACTTATTCAATGACTGTCAGCGCTAAAGATGCGGCCAATAATGTCTCTGCACGGAGTAACATACTTTATGTTACTACTGCTGATTTTCAAGCCCCTACGGTTCCTACCGGATTATCATCCGCTGCTGTCACGGAAACAAGCTTCACCTTTAACTGGACCGCTTCTACTGATAACGCCGGTGTTACCGGGTATGATGTGTACCGGAACGGTACCTTGCTGAATACGATCACAGGCATATCCTTCAATGTTACCGGGCTTAGTGCCGGATCTGCCTATTCAATGACTGTCAGAGCAAGAGATGCCGCCGGAAATACTTCTGGCCTCAGCAGTATTCTTTATGTTACCACCGCTGATCTTCATGCACCAAATGTCCCTGCTGGTCTGGCTGCTGCAAATATTACAGAAACAAGCTTTAGCCTTACCTGGACGCCCTCAACCGATAACGTGGGTGTTACTGGTTACGATGTTTACCGGAATGGGAGTCTGTTAAATTCTGTCACCAGTGCCTCCATGACTATAACCGGTTTGAATGCAGGCACAGCCTATGCGATAACGATCAGGGCAAAAGACGCAGCCGGTAACACTTCCCCAGTGAGCAGCATCCTGAATGTAACAACCCTGGATACCCACGCTCCCTCCGCACCAACGGGACTTACCAGCAGCAACCTCACGCAATCAAGCTTCACGCTGAACTGGACCGCCGCCAGCGACAATGTGGGCGTAACAGGATACAATGTATACAGGAATGGAACATTGCTGCAAACGGTAACCGCTCCTTCAGCAAATGTGAGTGGTTTGTCAGCATCTGTATCTTATTCCATGTCGGTAAGTGCAATTGATGCTGCCGGAAATATATCATCATCCAGTTCCGTTCTTGTGGTTACCACGCCCGATACACAGGCTCCGGCTGTTCCAACCGGCCTGACTTCCAGCAATATTTCACAATCAAGCTTTACATTAACCTGGACGGCATCAGCAGATAATGTAGGCACCACCGGTTACGATGTTTATCAGAATGGGGTATTCCTTGTTACCGTTACTGGCAATACCGTCGGAATTTCAGGACTGGCTGCCTACACATCATATGCAATGACAGTAAGAGCGAAGGATGCGGCTAATAATATTTCTTCTGCGAGTGCTGTTTTAAATGTCCGGACCCTCGATAACCAACCCCCAACGACCCCTGCAGGACTATCAATAAGCAATCTGATACAATCGGGTTTCAGGTTGAACTGGACCGCATCCACTGATAATGTGGGAGTTGCAGGATATGATGTTTACCAGAATGGTGTTCAGGTTGCTACGGTTACAACCAACTATGTTAACATTACCGGCTTAAGAGCTTCAGCAAGTTATATTATGACAGTCAGAGCCAGAGATGCTGTGGGTAATACATCGCCTCTCAGCAGCCCGCTACCTGTTACAACCCCGGATACCGAAGCACCGAGTGTCCCGGCAGGGTTATCATTCTCCGACCTGTCACAAACAGGCTTTACGCTTACCTGGAGTTCTTCAACCGACAATGTAAATGTTACCGGCTATGATATATACAGGGACGGAGTTCTTGTAGCAACAGTCGGAGGTACTGCAGCAGGGGTGACGGGGCTGTCAGCCTTCAGATCTTATAATATGACCGTGAGAGCAAGGGATGCAGCCGGGAATGTCTCTGCTGCAAGTGCCGTATTGAGAGTTACTACGCCGGACACCGAACATCCGACCACACCAACCGGGCTGACGTATTCCAACCTGACTCAATCGGGCTTCACGTTGAACTGGACAGGCTCTACCGACAATGTTGGAGTTACTGAATATGAGATCTATGAGCATAATATCCTGGCTAGAACAGTTACAGGTACCGCTGCAACGCTTACTGGTCTGGCTGCTGCCAGAACCTATTCCATAACCATAAGGGCCAGGGATGGTGCGGGTAACCTGTCTACTCCCAGTGATGTTCTGGAAGTTACAACACCTGATACGGAGGCTCCGACAGTCCCTTCGGGTTTGAATTATACCAACCTTACCCAGTCTGGCTTTACGCTGCGGTGGGCTGTCTCCACGGACAATGTAGGGGTAACTGAATACCTGGTGTATCAGAATGGCGTTCAGGTGACCAGGGTTACCGGGAATAGCACTGTTCTGGTTGGACTCGCTGCTTTCAGAACTTATGCCATGACTGTAAGGGCCAAAGATGCAGCCGGTAATACTTCAGCTGTCAGTTCTGTTCTGAATGTTACCACGCCTGATACAGAGCCTCCTACAGTTCCTGCTGCGTTGACAACTAACGACATTACTGAAACCGGTTTTACGCTGAAATGGAAGGCATCGTCAGACAATGTTGGTATCAATGGATATGAGATTTACAGGGATGGGTCATTATTGACAATATGTACCGATACTGTTGCTCAAATTGACGGACTGGTCGCTTATAAGCAATATGTCATGACAGTCAGGGCAAAGGATGTAGCGGGGAATTACTCCCCGGTGAGTGATGCCATAAAGGTACAGACACTTGATTTGCAATCTCCGGCAGCACCGGCAGAAGTCATTGCTGATAATGTTACCGACAGCACGTTCACCTTAAGCTGGTCTCCGGCATCCGACAATGTTGGCGTTGTGGAATATGAGGTTTACTGTAACAACATGCCCGACCTGATCACATCTGATACCTCCATTATGATTACAGGACTTGCCTCCTCCACGCAATACGTAGTCTTTGTGAAAGCCAGGGATGCAGCCGGCAATTCCTCCACCGCCAGTACGGAGATTCAACTCATAACTCCCGATACACAGCGTCCGGGGATCCCGGAAGGGCTGACCGCTGTCAACATTACCTACAAAAGCTTTAAACTGAAGTGGAATTCGGCAGCGGATAATGTGGGCGTTACAGAGTATTTTGTTTTCCAGAATGATTCGCTGGTTGCTACTGTAACCGGAACAGAAGCATTCTTCAATGAGTTGCCGTATAATACAGCCTATTATATGAGTGTCAGTGCCGGAGACGCAGCAGGAAATATTTCCGACACTTGTGAATACCTGGAAGTCACCACGGGTTTCCCGGGCAACAATGCTACCATTACTGTATTTCCCAATCCTGTCCGGGATGATTATTTTTACATCGATCTCGGAAGAGAAGATTTCAGGAAAGCAGTCATTGAATTGTTTGATCAGAGCGGAAATCTGTTGCAGAGAAGAATCGCCGACGGAACCAACCGCTTAATCGTGATTTCTGATTATGAACTGAGAGTTGGTGTATATTATATCACTGTGCACATTGATGGATCCGTCTACAACAGGAAGCTGATCATTGATAATGACTGATGACGGACTTCACGGATATCCTCTCACCATAATAAAATTGCCCGGTCCCTCTGTAATATAAATTACAATCCTTATATTTGCATTCAATTAATAAAATATTGAATCATCTGATCATTGGATCAATAAATCATAAAATGAACAGATCATTAAATCAATAAATCAACAAATCATTAAATCAATAAATAATATGAGTACAAACAAATTCTTAAGTTCAACCAGTTCACTGGCGATAGTAGTCGTTGCCATATTCTTCGTGGCATCCTGCAAGGGAGGAGGCAAATCGGCCGACCAGGACCAACTGGCCGCAGATAGTCTTAGCAAAGAATTACTGGCCTCCGATATAAAAGAGGTTTTATATCCGCTGCCCGCTCCATTTGAAATGACACAGATGCTTACTGACATCGGTGCAACTTATTCATCTAAGAACCTGAATGCTCCGGGAAAGGTTGAGAAATACATTACCGAACAAAGTAAGGCAATTAACCTGGGTATTTACGGCGCAGATCTCGCCTATGCCTCAACCTACCAGCAACAACAGGATATTCAGACGTACCTGAATTCCATAAAAACTCTTGCTGATCAGCTTGGCGTAACATATGATTATTCGAAATTGCTGTCCGAAGAATACAAAACCAAATTCGAGAACAAGGATTCTCTTATTTCTATTGTTACCAATACGATTTACGATACTTACCAGTACCTGGATCAGAAAAGCAATCCTGATCTGGCTGTCAATATGGTTACCGGTATGTGGGTTGAACTGATGTACCTTGCTACCAATATATCTGAAAATTCATACAATTTTACGGGTATGGTTGACATAATCAGCAAGCAGAAGGCTTCCTATGATAAAGTTATGAGCCTTCTGACCGCAAGGAATACCAATGCAGATATCCAAAGCCTGGAAGCAAAACTGCAGGTTCTTAAACCGGTTTACGATAAAGTGGATACCGGATTGTCCGAGGCAGATTACAACCTGATCTTAAAGACTATCAAATCTGTCAGGAATTCCCTGGTTTAAAATCTTGCTAATTCCTTAAAATACCTACAGCCCTGTGCAATTTGCTAGGGCTGTTTTGGTATAGAGTACTTATCATGAACGAATCAATTTTACGGGCGCTGATGCGTTTATTTGCGATTGTCTCTGATATCAACAAGGAGGGGCAATCCGATAGCAAGCGCAGTATTGTCATGGATTACCTCGACCGGCAATACAGTTATGAGATAGTTCATAAATACATTGAATTCTTTGACCAGCAGGTAAAATACCTTCATCAGATCAGTAATGATCCGGTCATCGCTGATCCGGCTGTCAGGAAAATCAACGCCGAGAACCGGATCATCCAGTTGTGCGACCAGATTAATGAGGAGCTTGAGCATGAGCAAAAAATCATTGTGCTGATTTATCTGCTCGACTTTATACAAAGCGGGGAAAAACATACAAGAACCGAATTAAGTCTCGTAAGAACAGCCGCCACCTACCTGAAGGTAGAGGAAGACGAGTTTAAAGACGCAAAATCTTTTACATTCGAAGAGATTAATAGTGTAGTACATCGCGATTGGTTACTGTTCATCAGGACCCGGAATGCAACATCCTCTCCGGAAATCAAACAACTGGGGATTGATAAACTGGATGGCCAGATCGTGGTTTTAAGGATTCCAAGTGCTGATACTTACATCTTCAGGTATTATGGCAATATGATGTTGCTCATGAACGGGCATCGCATCAAACCAGGTCGTTCCTATATCTGGTCTTTGGGTTCAGTTTTGAGAAATCCGAAGATAGGCTCCATATACTTCAGCTGGGTCCGGGGAAAATTTATCCAAGCCAGTGCTGAGGTGAAATTTGTATTTACTGCAGAGGATATACAGTTCACTTATTTCAACAGCAAGAATGGCGTAAAAAAATTCAATCTGACCGAGGAATCCGGACGGCTTGTCGGCATAATTGGCGGAAGTGGTTCAGGAAAGTCAACCTTGCTGAATGTCCTGAACGGAAATCTGAAACCCCGCCAGGGTTCAATCAGGATCAACGGATGGGACATTCATGAAAACAAGGAATTGGTCAAGGGAATTATCGGTTATGTTCCACAGGATGACTTGTTGATCAAGGAACTAACCGTATATGAAAACCTTTACTTCAATGCTAGGTTGTGTTTCGATGGGTATACCCATGAACAAATTAACGAAGTTGTGGACGATGCACTTGTTGATTTCGACCTGGTTGAAGCACGTGACCTGAACGTTGGTGACGCATTTACCACTTTCCTGAGCGGCGGACAGCGAAAACGCCTTAATATCGCCCTGGAACTGATCAGGGAGCCATCCATTCTTTTTGTAGATGAGCCCACATCCGGATTGTCATCTGCCGATTCGGAAAAGGTCATCACCCTCCTGAAAAGGCAAACCCTGAAGGGTAAATTGATAATCGCCAACATACACCAGCCATCCTCAGATGTTTTCCGCATGATTGACAAACTCCTGGTGATGGATCAGGGAGGAAGGGTGGTGTATTATGGCCATCCTATCAGTGCCATTACCTATTTCAAGCAGGAAGTCCATTATGCGGATGCTGAGGAAACAGAATGCCTTTCCTGTGGTAATATCAACTCAGATGAAATCCTGCGGATCATCGAATCACGGGAAGTGGATGCAAACGGAAGACTTACCCGCAAGCGCAAAACAAACCCGGAGGAATGGTATCAGCGGTTTCTTGAGAATATTGATGTCAATACCAAACTGATCGTTCGGGAACATGATTCATCCATTCCAAGGAATAATTTCAAAATTCCTGATCACTTCCATCAGTTTTGGATATTCCTGAAACGCGACTTGCTGGCAAAGTATTATAACAAGCAATACCTCATGCTTCTGGCACTTGAGGCTCCGATACTGGCTTTTATTCTTGCCTTCTTTTCAAAGAACTTCACCTTTGTTAATGGTGTTCCCCGTTATATATTCGGCGAAAACACTGTAATGCCGGCGTTCCTGTTCATGGCGGTTATCGTTGCGCTGTTTTTGGGCCTTGTGATCAGCGCAGAGGAAATCTTCAAGGACAGGAAAATACTGAAGCGGGAGAAATTTCTGAACCTGAGCCGGTCCAGTTACCTGTTTTCCAAGATCTGTATCCTTTTCATGATTTCAGCATTACAGACATTTATTTTTGTCCTGATCGGAAATTCCATGCTTGAAATACAGGGAATGTTATTCCGTTACTGGATAATCCTGTTCACGGCCTCCTGCTGGGCGAACATGGTAGGCCTCAACATTTCATCGGGTTTTAATTCAGTGGTCACAATCTATATTCTGGTACCACTGATCCTCGTACCACAGTTATTGTTCAGCGGTGTTGTGGTTGATTTCAGCAAAATGCACAACAAAATTGCAAACGACAAAGCAGTTCCGATTATCGGCGACCTGATGACATCCAGATGGGCTTACGAAGCCCTGGCGGTTACTCAGTTCAAGGACAATGCTTATGAAAAGTATTTTTACGAGGCTGAAAGGAGGGCAAAGAATGCCGGTTATTTCCGATCCTATGTAATTTCCGGTCTTTCGGAGATTGCCAGGGATACGAAAGATCTTTATCAAAATCCTACCGACACTTTCAGGTATGCCAACAACCTCAGTGTCATGCGGTCTGAGATGAATATCATCTGCCTGGATATCGGACAAAATCCACCCGACTTCACCGACAGTCTGACCCCCGGACTTTATCATCCTTCCATGAATGAATCTGTGCAAGCTATTCTCGACAAGGCACTGGTCATCTACCGTCGTCGGTACAACCGGGCTGTTGATGAAAGGGACCGGATATACCGGGACCTGGTTGCCAAACTGGGAGGGGAAGAAAACTTCATGCAGTTTAAGCAAAGGTATTACAACAAGCAACTGGCAATGGCTGTAACCAACGAAAAAGAAATCCAGCAATATTCGGTACATGACGGTGAAATGGTTCCCATAAAAGATGCCATTTTCCGGGAATCCAGAATGAGTAGCTGGAGAGCCCATTTTTATGCACCTTTCAAGAACCTGTTTCATCAAAAGGTCGATACCTTTTGGTATAACCTTGTGCTTATCTGGATCTTTACCGGATTACTCCTTGCATTGCTGTACTATGATATTATCCGGAGGGTGCTCAACTACCTGGAGACACTCAGGCTGAACAGGTTGAACCGAATGAGAATAAACAGGCTCATAAAAATTGCGGAACAAAACCGCCCCATCAGGCGCACAAGCTCTTGAAAACTTTATATTTTTCAGTACAATCATTGACATGCACGGCAATAGCAAAGCTTTTTAATTTTTTTTTATCTTTGCACCTCATTTACAAAATAATCAGTGATGATCAGGATCACATTTCCCGATAATTCCATCCGTGAGTATGAACAGGGTGTAACAGGCCTGGACATAGCCAGGAATCTTAGTAACAGCCTTGCCCGTGAGGTGGTCGCCGTGAGCGTCAACAATGAAATATGGGATGCTACGCGGCCCATCAGGAGTGATGCCAGCGTGGTGCTGCATAAGTTTGATACCCCCGAAGGCAGGCATGCCTTTTGGCATTCTTCGGCTCACCTCATGGCTGAAGCACTCGAAGCCCTTTATCCCGGTATTAAGTTCGGCATCGGCCCTGCCATCGAAAACGGTTTTTATTATGATGTTGATCCAGGTGACGGTGTGGTGATTACCGAAACAGACCTGCCCAGGATCGAAGAGAAAATGTACGAGCTCAGCAGGAAGAACAGTGCGTACAAAAGGGAAGAAATTGGAAAAAAGGAAGTGCTTGACCTGTTTGGTGCCAAGGGAGACGAATATAAAATCGAACTGATCCGGGAACTTGAGGATGGTACAATAACCCTCTACCGGCATGGTAACTTCACGGATCTTTGCCGTGGCCCCCATCTTCCCGATACAAGCCATATCAAGGCCATTAAACTCCTGAGCGTGGCCGGTGCCTATTGGCGCGGTGATGAAAAACGGAAACAGCTGACCCGTATTTACGGAATCTCCTTCCCGAAAAAGCAAATGCTTGATGATTACCTGGTCATGCTTGAACAGGCAAAGGCAAGGGACCACCGTAAGCTCGGACGGGAGCTTGAATTGTTTACTTTCTCGCAAAAAGTGGGACAGGGACTTCCGCTTTGGCTCCCCAAAGGAGCACAACTGAGAGAAAGGCTTGAAAGTTTCCTGAAGAAAATTCAGACAAAACATGGCTATTTACCTGTAATAACTCCCCATATCGGTCAAAAAGAACTCTACGTAACTTCAGGACATTACGAAAAGTACGGAAAAGACTCCTTTAAACCGATCCATACCCCCGAGGAAGGTGAAGAGTTCCTGCTGAAACCCATGAATTGTCCGCATCATTGCGAGATCTATAAAAGTAAACCCAGGTCATACAAAGATTTACCGATCAGGTATGCTGAATTTGGCACAGTATACCGTTATGAGATGAGCGGAGAACTGCACGGATTAACCAGGGTCCGGGGTTTTACACAGGATGATGCCCACCTTTTCTGTCGCCCTGATCAGATCAAGGAAGAGTTTATCAAAGTAATCGATATCATTTATACTGTTTTTAAAGCATTTGATTTTCACGATTTTGTTGCTCAGGTGTCACTACGTGATCCGGAAAACCGCGAAAAATATATCGGTTCTGATGAAAATTGGGAAAAGGCAGAACAAGCCATTATCGAAGCTACACAGGAAAAAGAAATGCAAACCACCGTTGTGAGGGGTGAAGCAGCTTTTTACGGACCCAAGCTTGATTTCATGGTAAAGGATGCACTTGGCCGAAAGTGGCAACTGGGGACCATACAGGTGGACTATAACCTTCCCGAACGGTTTGAATTAGAATACACAGGCAGCGATGATCAGAAGCATCGTCCTGTAATGATCCACAGGGCTCCGTTCGGATCCATGGAAAGGTTTGTGGCAGTGCTGATTGAACATACAGCCGGCAAGTTCCCCTTGTGGCTTACTCCCGATCAGGCTATTGTGCTTCCAATAAGCGAAAAATACCATGATTATGCGGAAAAAGTTTTAAAATTCCTAAATAATTGCGATATTCGCACCCTGATTGATTCCAGAAACGAAAAGATAGGTAAGAAGATCAGGGACAATGAGTTAAAGAGGATTCCTTACCTGCTTGTAGTAGGTGAAAAAGAGGAAGCCGAGGGCACGGTTGCTGTCAGGCGGCAGGGTGAGGGAGATCAGGGAACCATGAAACTTGAAGAATTCGGGAATTTTGTAACAAATGAGGTTAAAAAACAGTTAGAACATCTGGATTAGTTGGTTGTTCATTATCAACTATCCTTTATAAACTATCAACTATCAACCAAAAACTAATTAGAAGGAGGACTGTAGTATAGCAACACCAATTTTCAGAAGGGAAATCAGGAGGGAAGAAGTACCCCAGTTCGCGGTTAATTATGAAATTAAAGCGCCTGTTGTTAGGGTTGTAGGTGAAAACCTTGAAAATCCGGGTATTTTTCCCATAAAAGAGGCCATACGGATGGCAGAGGAGCTTGAGCTCGACCTGGTAGAAATTTCACCCAACGCAAGTCCGCCCGTTTGTAAGATCATCAATTATCAGAAGTTTCTTTATCAACAGAAGCGCAAGCAAAAAGAACTCAAAGCCAAAACTGCCAAGATTGTTGTTAAGGAGATCCGTTTCGGGCCATATACTGATGATCACGATTATAACTTTAAACTGAAACACGCCCAGAAGTTTCTTCAGGATGGTGCCAAAGTAAAGGCCTATGTGTTCTTTAAAGGAAGATCAATTGTTTATAATGAAGATGGCGAAGCTTTGCTGCAGCGATTTGCCAGTGATCTTACCGATCTGGGTAAGGTTGAGCAAACACCAAAGCTCGAAGGAAAACGGATGATCATGCTGATCAATCCGGTTCCAAAGAAAATAAAGTAGTAATCTAATATAATAGTGTTGTAGAATGCCAAAAATGAAGACTAATTCCGGTGCCAAAAAAAGATACGATCTTACCGGAACAGGGAAAATCAAACGGAAACATGCTTACAAAAGCCACATTCTGACCAAAAAGACCACGAAACGGAAAAGAAACCTGGGTTATTCATCCCTGGTTGCTTCAACCGATGAGAAGAATGCAAAACTCCTGCTCGCAGGAAGCAAATAAGTATGTTATTTATTATGCTGAACGCAGTGAAGGACCTCCGCGAAAAGATGTTTCGCTAACGCTCAGCATGACAAAACAGATTTTAAGTATTAACCGAGTGAATTAGCCACAAAGATTCCATAAACAAGGAACGCTAACCATTCAAAATTCAGTGAATTATGCCAAGATCAGTAAATGCAGTAGCATCCAGACAAAGGAGAAAAAAGATCCTCAAGCAAACCAAGGGTAACTTCCTCTCGCGGGCTAATGTCTGGACAGTAGCCAAAAATACCTGGGAAAAAGGCCTGGGTTATGCCTATGCCGACCGCCGGGCTAAAAAAAGGAATTTCCGGTCATTGTGGATTGCCCGTATCAATGCCGGTGTAAGGCAGCATGGAATGTCATACTCCGAATTCATCGGAAAGCTCAACGAGAAGGGAATTGCACTCAACCGCAAAGCTCTGGCCGATTTGGCTATGAATAATCCCGAAGCTTTTGAAGCGGTAGTGAATTCGGTGAAATAAAATATTGTACGACAGAAGAGCCACCCTTCAAGCGGTCCCGGACCCTTGAAGGGTGTTTTGTTTAGTATTACCAAATCAATCCCTTGCAATCATGAATATAGCACTCCTCGGATACGGAAAAATGGGCAAAGAAATTGAAAAGACAGCCCTCGAAAGAAATCACCGGATCGTTCTGGTCATCGATGCCTATAACCTGGATGAGCTCACTACCGGCAACTTATCCAAAGCTGATGTTGCCATCGACTTTTCAACACCAGGTTCGGCGTTTCAGAATATCATGAAGTGCTTTGAGGCCGGAATTCCGGTTGTGTGCGGCACAACCGGCTGGGTCGACAGGATCAGTGAAGTCAGGGAAATTTGCAACACAAAACAGCAGACCTTTTTTTATGCCTCCAACTACAGCCTGGGCGTTAACCTCTTTTTTGCCCTGAACAAACAGCTGGCCAGGATCATGAATACTTATGCCGATTATGAGGTCAGCATAAAGGAAATTCATCATGTGCATAAGCTGGATGCTCCCAGCGGAACGGCTATCTCACTGGCCAATGATCTCATTTCATGCCTTAAACGAAAAGAAAACTGGGAGCTGAACCAGGCTTCCGGGGGTACGCACATTGGCATAACCGCAGTGCGCGAAAATGAAGTCCCGGGTACCCATATTATTACCTGGGATTCTGCCGTGGATCGCATTGAAATATCGCACGAAGCAAAAAACCGAAAGGGACTTGCCCTTGGAGCCGTTTTGGCAGCTGAGTTTATTAAAAATAAAAAGGGCGTATATTCCATGCAGGATCTCATTAAGCTTGGAAGTGATTAAAGGCGGAAAATATGTGATGGTGTCAGATTCGTTAAAAAGTCATAAAAACCGACCATTTCCTGTCCCACTTGATCAGCGCGTTACTTCCTTACTAAAAAAAATGTTACATTTATCAGCAAAACAACACAACAATGAAAGCAGACCGCAAAGATTGGATTTGGTGCATTATCGTTTCCGTAATTTATATCCTATGGGTAATCTGGTTGAGGAATTTCTGGTTTCTGATCGGACTGGGAATCATCTTTGACCTGTATATCACCAAAAAAGTAAACTGGACGTTCTGGAAGAAACGCAATGGAGAGAACAGCAAGTTCATTGAATGGCTGGATGCCTTGATCTTTGCTGTTATTGCCGTTACACTCATCAATATTTTTCTTTTCCAGAATTATAAAATACCAACCGGTTCCATGGAAAAGACCTTGATGATCGGTGATCATCTTTATGTTAGCAAAGTTGCCTATGGCCCACGAATTCCTAATACACCCATTGCCTTTCCTTTCACACAGCATACCATGCCGCTTACAAAATGGACCAAGTCATACGTGGAATGGATACGGATACCATATAAACGTCTGGCAGGCTTTGGAAAGGTTAAAAGGGATGATGCCGTCGTCTTCAATTTCCCGGCAGGGGACACTGTTGTACTGGCTCACCAGAATGTCAGCTATTATTCAATCGTGCGTGATTCTGCTGAAATGATCAGGTACAAAGATTTATACCAGGGACGCCCCGTGAAAACCAATCAGGAATACTATAACCTGGCACGCCAAGCTGTGTGGAAAAGTTTTGAGATCGCCGCAAGGCCTGTGGACAAGCGCGATAATTATATCAAACGTTGTGTGGCAATTCCTGGCGATACCTTGCAGATCATCAACAAACGGGTATTTACCAACGGCATTCCTCAGAAAGAATATCCCGGCATTCAGCACAGTTATCTCATTTATTTGAAGGAAGGGC
>DIAS01000105.1 GCA_002415855.1 Bacteroidales bacterium UBA5072 | reverse complement strand
CTGCGGCAACTGTTGCCGGTGCAAAGGATAAGAATTCTCATATTAGCAGCATTTCTCAACATTACACGAACAATCGAGCATTTTAATGAAATCCCCCAGCATGATTTCGAATTTCCTGATCGTAGCGCTGCTCAAACAATAATTTATTTTTAACCCTTCAATCTCGCCCTGGATCAGTCCTGCATCCCGCAATTCCTTGAGATGCTGCGAAACAGTGCTCCGGCTAAGCGGAATGTTGTCGGAAATATTACCGGATATGCAGGTACGTGTTTCAGCCAGGTATTTCAGGATGGCCAGCCTGGCAGGATGCGAAATAACCCTGGCAAAACGGGCCAGCTCCTGTAACTCACTGTCAAAATTTTCCTTCTTGATCATTTAAATATTTTTAATGTCGTAAACATACGACATATTTGCGAAATAAAGAAGCTATTCTGAAAAATATTTCCGGAAATATTATTCAGGAATCGCAGGTTTCGCACCCGCATTCCTTACCTGCTGCCTTTTGAAACGCTTCCTTCCCCTCTGTAAATGAAAACCATGCCAGACCCAATGCACCGATAGTATCAATCCATCCAAAGCCGGTGAGTTCATAAACCAGGCTGGAAATCAACAGGACAATTGACATATAAATGCATACCAGCGTGCACTTGCCATCGGCAATGACTGGTTCTGCATTGAGCTTTTTACCGAAACTGATTTTTGAGCGGTAAAGCCAGAACATGATCACAATGGAAACAACAGAGATCACAACACCCCACACCGTTGTCTCGGGTTTGTGCCCTGTAACTGCGTTGATCACAGCGCCGGCCACCAGACCTGCCACAAGCAGGTAAAAAGCTGCACCGGTTATACGCAGGGCTTTTCTTTCAAAACGATTTCGGAATGACAGGGGATTCTTCCTGATGCGGATAACCATTTGCAGGATCCCGATACCTGAGATTACTTCCACAAAGCTGTCAACCCCAAATCCGAGCAAAGTCAGGGTTTCGTCCTGTATGCCAAACAATACCGAAATTAATCCTTCGGCCAGGTTGTAAAAGATCGTAAAAACAGCCAGCCGGAACACGCTTTTGTAATAGTTGATTTCCATCCTATCCGGGTATCATGTCATGCAAAATTATATCTTTTTGTAAAGCAAACCATTTCTTGTGCAGATAAGCCGGCATATAGGCAATTCACCGGGTAAAACGGGCTGTTTACCGATAACTTTTTGTTTTCTTCCTGCAAGGAAGATTAATTTGTTCCGATGATTCCGAGAAAACGTTTCCTGGAAAAGCATAGTTTTTTTAGTTCATATATTTCTGAACTAATTAAACTATTGTTACCTTTACGCCCAAAATTTTGAAAATGACTTCAGAAGAAAGAATTAAAAGGCAGAAGGAGCTCGTTGAAGCCGCCGGACGCTACTATGACAAACAGGGATTCCAGCCGATTGCCGGTCGTATATTGGGTCTGCTTACGGTCATGGATAAGGAGCAATATACCTTTGATGAGATCGTGGAGGAGTTGCAAATCAGCAAGAGTTCAGCCAGCAATGCGCTCAGAATTCTTGAAATAAGCAATGTTGTTGAATATATTACGATACCAGGTGACCGGAAAAGGTACTTCCAGATCAAGAAGCTTGATAAGTTTTCCCTTGTCGATGAACACCGGATCAGGTTAAAAGAAACCTCTGACTACCTGCAGGTTGTACTGGATCTGAAAGCCAACAAAAATTCGGAAAACTCATTGTTAATTAAAAATATGATTGATATGTTGAATTACTTTCTGAATAAGTTCGATGAATTGAAGAAAGAATACATGGCCAATAACCAGGTTTCAGGGTAATTGGTTTTTCTTGTTATAAAGTCATTAAACTAACCGATTATTATTTACATCTTATGAAAGTGATCAGGATTTTAATTCTTATGGTGCTTATGGCAAGCAGCAATTTGCTTGCACAGGAACAACCCTACCTGCTAACGCTGGATCAGGCACTTGATTATGCACTTCAACACAACAGGACCTTGTTGAACGCCAGGGACCAGGTTACCTCTTCAAAGGAAAGGGTAAAAGAAACCCTGGCTCAGGGTTTGCCGCAGATTGACGGGAGTCTCGACTTCATGACCTATTTCAATTATGAAATGAATTTTAGTTTTGGAGGAACCGGTGATGAAATGGATATTGATTATAGTGTTCTGGACGCCGGTGATGTTGAAGTATTATCTGCATTGGGACAAATGTTCGGCTCATCTGAGCCGATCATTATGGATAATCAGATGAGCGGTAAAGTGCAGGTTTCCCAATTGCTGTTCAGCGGGCAGTATTATGCAGGTGTTCAGACCGCCAAAATTGCCCTCAGGCTGGCGGATGAAAGCCTGATCATGAGCGAACTTGAGGTAAAGGAGATGGTAACCAATACTTATTATGTCACACTGTTGACTGAGGAAACGCTGAGGGTCATCAAGGAGAACCTGAACAATGTCAATACCATCACCGAACTTACCAATAACATGTACAAGGCAGGCTTAATGGAGGCAACGGATGTTGACCAGTTGAAAATAACTGCCAGTCAGCTGAAAAATAATCAGCAATCGATTGAACGCTCCATTCAGCTTAATTATAACCTCCTGAAATTCCAGCTGGGTATTGCACCGGATGCAGAGATCACACTGGCTGACAACCTTGATTGGGTTTTAAGCAGTATCAATCCGCAGGCTGTTCTTTTAATGGACTATGACGTTACAGGTAATATTAATTACAGGATGGCTGAATCGCAGGTACTGCTGAGCAAGAAGCAGCTGGACATTCAGAATTGGGCCTATGCCCCCATGGTAGCCGGATTTTACAGCTACACCAAAAAGATTATCACCACCGGTTTTGACCTGACACCCGAACACCTGGCCGGTTTTAATGTTTCTGTTCCCATTTTCTCAAGCGGCATGAGACGTTCAAGAGTTTCCCAGGCCAGAATCGACCTCAACATTGCCGAGCGTGACAAGGAGAAAATGAGGGAACAACTGGAAACCCAGAAAAGGCAATTGTTGTTCAATTACCAAAGCGCCTATGAGAACTTCAACACGCAGAAAGAGAGTGTGGATGTGGCAGGTCGTGTCCTGGCATCGATAACAAACAAGTACAGACAGGGGATCGTTTCCAGCCTTGATCTGACCCAGGCCAACACCAATTACCTGAATGCAGAGAACAGCTATCTGACATCGATTTTAACCCTGCTGCAGGCACAGACTGCATTACAAAAATTGTTCAGTACAATATAAAATTACCCAATAAATTCGCACACAATGAAAAACTTAAGCATGCTTTTTATCTTACTTCTTGCAGTTCCTGTTGTATTATCGTGCAGCAAGAAAGTCACAACAGACGAAAATACTGCCGCAGCGGCCGACACAACGATTTACCGTGTTAAAACCATGACACTTGAAAAGCAGAAGATTTCCCAGAATATTGATTACACAGCCAGTCTGTTGCCCTATGAGGAGATTTATTATGCTCCGGCTTCCCCGGGTCGGATTGAGGAAATCAATGTTGAAGTGGGAACTCATGTCAGGAAGGGTGATATAATCGCCCGGATGGAAAAGACCCAACTGCTTCAGGCCAATGAACAATATCTGAACGCACGTTCCAATTTCCAGCGTATGGACACGCTGTATAAACTGAACAGTATTTCAGAACAACAATATGAATCCGCTAAAACCCAATATGAAGTTGCCAAATCCAATGTCGATTTTCTTACCCGGAACACCACACTGGTGTCACCGATCAATGGAATAGTCACCGGTAAGTACTTTGAAAGCGGTGAACTGTATTCGGGGGCACCCAACACTTCAGCCGGTAAGGCCGCTGTTGTCACGCTTATGCAGATCAATCCGCTGAAGATCAATGTAAATCTCTCGGAGAAGTATTACCCGATTACCAGGAAAGGAATGAAAGCAACTATTACTGTGGACATTTTTCCCAACCGTGTTTTCCAGGGAGAGGTATTTCGCGTTTTCCCCACGATCAGTGCAGATACCCGTACATTTCAGGTTGAAATTGTCATCGGTAACAATGATGAGGTTTTGCGACCAGGTATGTTTGCCAGGGTTGCCCTGAACCTGGGAGAAATTGATGCCCTTATTTTGCCGGCATTCGCCATACTAAAGCAGGAGGGCACCAATGACCGGTATGTATTTCTATCCGAAGACAGCACTGCCCGTAAAGTCAAGGTTGATATCGGCAAGCGGTTTGATGATAAGGTTGAAGTGGTATCCGGTGAGATCAAAGCAGGGGACCAGGTGATCATTGCCGGGCAGGAAAAGCTGATGGACAAGTCACGGATCACGGTTGTTGAATAATTGCATGATGGGTATAATTTATTAATTAGCACTTAAAGCTTACAGATATGAGTATTTATGGAAGCGCTGTAAAAAATCCGGTTACCACCATCATGTTGTTTGTAGCTGTGATTGTTTTTGGCATCTATTCTTTGATAAAACTGCCGATTGATTTCTATCCCGAGATGGAGTTTCCGGCCATCATGGTCTTTACCAGCTATACCGGGGCTAATGCATCGGATGTGGAAAAGAACATTTCAGAGCCGCTTGAAAGCACGCTTAATACGGTAAGTGACCTGAAGCAGGTAACATCTACCTCACGTGATAATGTTTCGATTGTTACACTTGAATTCGAGTACGGGACCAACCTTGATGGAGCTGCCAATGACGTTCGGGATGCACTGTCAATGGTCACCTCATTCCTGCCGGAAGGTGCAGCAGATCCGATCGTATTCAAATTCAGCACCAGTATGATGCCCATCCTTTTTTACGCCGTGACGGCAGACGAAAGTTATGCAGGTATCGAAAGCGAGCTGGAAGAAAAGGTGGTTAATCCGCTGAACCGCATCGACGGAATCGGGTCAATCAGCCTTCTTGGTGTTCCTGCACGTGAGGTCGGGATCAATATTGATCCGCGGCGAATGGAAGCATACAATTTTACGATCGAGCAGATCGGAGCTATACTTGCCGCTGAAAACCTGAACATGCCTTCGGGAAACATCGAAATGGGCGAAATGAACTATCCCCTTCGCATACAGGGTGAGTTCTCCGAAAGCGACCAGATCAGGAATATTGTACTGGGTAATTTTGAGGGAAGGACCATTAGGCTTAAGGATGTGGCCACGGTTCACGACTCCATCCGTAAAATGAGCCTTGATGCCAGGGTAAATGGCATGCCCGGCATCAGCATGATGATCCAGAAGCAATCGGGCGCCAACACGGTCAAGATTGCCAGGGACGTTCGCAAGCAGCTTGCTGAATTGCAAAAGACTTTACCCTCCGACGTCAGGATCATGAAAATCTTTGATACCAGTGATTTTATTACCGATTCCATCAATAACCTTTCGGAGACGCTGCTTTTCGCCTTTATTTTCGTGGTGCTGGTGGTGATATTCTTCCTGGGCAGGTGGCGGGCAACTTTTATTATCATCCTTACCATTCCCATTTCACTGATCTCCGCGTTCATTTACCTGAAGGTGTCACACAATACCATCAACATCATCTCGCTGTCTGCACTGTCGATAGCCATTGGTATGGTGGTAGATGATGCCATAGTAGTGCTCGAGAACATCAGCAAGCATATAGAAAGGGGAAGCACCCCCAGGGAATCGGCCATTTATGCCACCAATGAGGTATGGCTGGCCGTCATTGCCTCCACGCTGACCATAGTTGCCGTATTCTTCCCCATGACCATGGCTTCGGGTATGACCGGGGTCATGTTCAAGCAGCTCGGCTGGATTGTAACAATTACGATCAGCGCCTCGGCAGTAGCAGCCATCACACTTACTCCGATGCTCAGTTCAAAATTGCTGGTACTGCAGTCGAAAGTAAAAACCCCGGGAAGGTTCAGTCATGACCGGCTAATATTGCCGTTGTTGAACAGGCTTGACGATTTTTATGTAAGAACCCTGAAATGGTGCCTTCACCACAAACGTGTTGTCATCATCGGTGTCTCCCTTATATTTCTCATTTCCGTTTTACTGGCAGTCGTGTTCGTTAAATCGGAGTTCATGCCCCAGGCTGACCAGGGACAGATATCTGCAGAAATTGAATTGCAGGCAGGCATCAGGGTGGATGAAACAGTTAAGATCGCCCGCAAGATAGATGCCTTCATCGAGAAAAACATCCCGGAAAAAGACCTGGTTTCCACCTCTTCCGGTTCAGATGACAATGCAGGATTCACAGCATTGTTCCAGAATTCAGGGTCGAATATCATCAATGTTACCATTGCCCTTGTCAAAGTCTCCGAAAGGGAACGGAGCGTATTTGAAATTGCCGATGAACTGCGTAACTACCTTGCAACAATTCCCGAAATTGTAAAATACAATGTTTTGACAGGCGATGGAGGTATGGCCGCAACCACCAATACGGTTGACGTGGAAATATACGGATACGATTTTAACCAGACCACAGCAGTGGCTAATGAAGTGGCCGAAAAGCTGAAAAAGATCGATGGTGCCCGGGACATACAGATCAGCCGGGAAAAATCGAAGCCCGAATTGCGGATCACGCTCGATCAGGATAAGATGTCACAAAACGGCCTGAACACTTCAATGGTCTCCAACATGATCCGGAACAGGGTTGTCGGATTGACGGCATCGCAATTCAGGGAATCGGGCAATGAATATGACATCGTGGTGAGGTTCGATGAAAACTTCAGGAATTCCATCACCGATATCGAAAACATAGCCATACCAACGGCTTCCGGATTAGTCAGGCTGGGCGAGATCGGGAAGGTGGATGAATTCTGGTCGCCTCCCAATGTGGAAAGGAAAAGACGTGAAAGACTGGTTACCGTATCAACAGTACCTTATAAGGTGCCTCTGGGTGAGATGGCCAACCGGATAAAAGCTGAAATTTCCGGTATGGATGTCCCGAGCGGTGTGCTCATGGATGTGGGAGGCGCTTACGAGGACCTGACAGAATCATTTGCCGACCTTGGCATCCTGCTCCTCGTAAGCCTTATATTGGTATACATTGTTATGGCATCTCAGTTCGAATCGTTCAAAATGCCACTGATCATCATGGCATCCATTCCGTTCGCTTTTACAGGGGTGATCCTTGCCCTGCTGATCACAAATTCTCCCCTGAGCATTATTGCAGCCCTCGGAGGTGTGATGCTGGTTGGTATTGTGGTAAAGAACGCGATAGTGCTTATCGATTTCACCAATCTTATGCGTGACAGGGATTATGAGCTGGACGAAGCCATTACCCGTGCAGGCCGTTCACGTTTGCGACCGGTTCTCATGACAACTGCCACGACCATTCTGGGTATGCTTCCCCTTGCCCTGAGCACAGGTGAAGGATCAGAGATCTGGAAACCAATGGGTATATCGGTAATCGGAGGATTGACCTTTTCAACCGCCGTTACGCTGGTTATCGTACCGGTAATTTACAGGATTGTTGTAAGAAGGGCTGAAAGTCGCAAGCATAAGGAAACGGAAGAGTTGGATTTTATGGAAGCTTAATACCAGTAAACAATGAAAGCAATAATGATCATATACAACCAGGCCTTGACCGAAAAAGTTGAATATATGCTTGAAAAGATGGCCATCCGGGGTTTCACACGATGGCCCCTGGTGATGGGCACTGGCACAACGGATGGTGAACCCCGCATGGGAACCCATACATGGCCTGAAATGAACTCTGCCACGCTGATAATTTTAAATGATGATCTGGTGGATGAAGTTCTGGAGAAAGTGAAAAAGATGGATGCCATAAACCATGAGGTTGGCATCCGGGCTTTTGTATGGAGTGTGGAGAAAACCGTTTGATATAACAGCCTGACGGGTTTTCAAATCCCGTCAGGCTTTTATTCTTATCAACAAGCCATTTCACCTGCATTCTTCTTGGCCGATAACAGGTTGTAAGCTCCTTTGATGACTATCCTGACAGAAGTTATTTCCAGGTCCTCAGGCAAGATAATCTCGGTAAAGCCATCATCACTTATTCCTTTCTGTATTTCTACCATTCGGTATTCGGTAAAAGGATTACCGCCCTCTTCCTTGTTCCTCTCGAACACGAAAATATAATCCTTATCGCCAAAACTGACAATGGCATCAGAAGGCAGGGAGGCAACCTTGGCACCTGCAGCATCAATAAGAGCATTTACATACATTCCGGGAAGGACATTTTTGCATTCTGCCGTTACATCAGCATAAACCTTATAGGTCTTGTCGTTGCCTACAGTTTTCCCGGTCTGGCATATTATGGCCGTATGCTGCTCTGTTTCATTGTTAATAAAGAACCTGATTTTTTGCCCTGTAGCAACTTTGTCAGCATCTTTCTCGAACAGGGTAAGTTCCAATAATAGTTTGTCGCTGTTCACAATTTCGAACAGCACGTCCGTGGGTGTGACGTATTTGCCCAGGTTAACGTCAACAGTTTTTATATAACCGTTAATCGGAGATACAATTGCTACTGTGCGGCTGATATCATCTTCATGCAGGCCAGCAGGATCTATTCCAATAAGAGCCAGTTTCTGTTCAAATGCCTTAACCTGGGCCTTAAGCGCTTTGTAATCAGCTGTTACCTGTTCCATGTTCTTTTCGGAATATACATCACTTTTGAACAGCTCAGAATGACGATTGAACTCAGCTTCAGCGTATTCGTACCTGTTTCTTGCCTCAAGATAAAGCTGTTGAATATCTATAAACTCCTGGTTCTCGATAATGGTCAGTATCTGACCCTTCTTGACTGCCTGTCCGGGCAGCAGCGATACCTTTTCAATGAATCCGCCCAACGGTGCACAAACTGTTGCACGATTCTGTGGGGCAACGGTCACTATACCACTGACCTTTAATGTTGCATTTAAGGACCGGAATTCTACTGGTCCGGTCTCGATATTGGCGAGCCTGATCTGATCATCACGCATTTCCACAATATCCTCGGGAATCACCTCTGTCTCCTCAACGTTTACCGGATCACTTCCTTCGCTGTTGCAGGATAACAGCGACAAAACAAGATAAGCGAAGAGAGGCAACGAAATCAGCCTGTTTTTCAATATATTATTCATGATTAAAATGTTTTACCCATTAAAAATTCAATGTTGATAATAGTCTGGTTATAGCTATTGAGCGCCTCCAGGTAATTCTGTTTGATATCCAGAGCCCTGTTAAGGCTCATTACATAATCGAGATAGTCCATTGCCCCCGCTTTATAGCTGAGTTCTGACTGGTGAATAATGATGTCGGCCTCGGGAGTTGCCTGTTTTTCATAGTAATTCACGCTGCCAAGGAACTTGTTGTATTCATCCAGCAAATTGCGATAACTGCCCAAAAGTGATTTCGCAAAGTATTCCGCATTTGTGCTGGCTTTATCTTCATTTATCCTGGCAGCTTTTATCCTTGATGTATAGGGAACAAACCAAAGGGGTACGGCAATTCCGGCCTGAATGCCCGTAAATCTGTCCCCGGCACCAAAAGTACTTGAAATGCCATCAACCTCCTGTGTGCCGATCATTGTTTGACTGAAATAACCGAAGTTCAGATCGGGTAATAACCGGCTTTGTTCAAGTCTTTTCTCTTTCAGGGAAATCTCGATCTGTTGCTTCATGTAACCCAGTGAAGGATTCTGTGCAATAGCCATACTATCTGAGGCAGGGATAAAAATGATCCGTGTAAGTACGGTATCTTCAGGGATAATCGTTGAAGACGTGTTTAAAATCGTTTGCAGTTTTCTAAGGTAAATCCCTATATCTGCCCTCACCTGTTGCAGCGTATTGAGGATCTCAAGGCTTTGAGAGCGTGCTGTGATCATTTCAAGCCGGTTGGTTTCTCCGGTTCTTGCACGCAGTTCAGCAGCTTTAAGAAATCCTGTATATAAACTATCCTGGTATTTAAGCAGCTTTTCTTTCGAGTACAGAAAGGCGAGTTGCCAGTACACCTGCTTCACCAGGTTTGCAGTTTCTGCCTGTGAATTCTTCAGTTGCCATTCGCTGCTCAAAATTTTTGCATTTGCCAGTTTATGCTGATGTACATAAACCAGCGGGAAATCGAATGATTGCGATACCGAAAAGCTGTTGTCTCTGGTATAGGAATTAAATTGTCCGTATTGCATATCAACATTGGTTTTACCGATATCCCAGGAGGAACCCTTTAAGGCTTTTTGCATGTTTACCTCATAGGTTGAAGATCTGACCGACAGGTTACTGTCCAGTGCCATTTGAATGGCATCGTGCAAATTAATGGTCTTCGGTTGCTGTGCATTGACCCCGCTAAAGACTGAGAATGCAGGGATCAGCAGCAGAAAGATGGCAAGAATCTTTGCAGGCCTTCGTTTTAGGTGGGATCTGATCTTGCCGGAGGAGAAAAGAACATAAAAAACCGGGAGCACAATCAAGGTAAGCAGCGTTGCCGATATTAATCCACCAATAACCACTGTTGCCAGGGGTTTCTGCACTTCCGCACCGGCAGATGTTGACAGTGCCATGGGCAAAAAACCGAGTGAAGCTACTGCGGCGGTCATTATTACAGGACGCAGCCTGGAATTAAGCCCTTTAAGTACCCGCTGGTATATGTCCGTGACACCCTCCCTTTCGATACGGTTAAATTCGGCAATCAGCACGATCCCATTAAGCACCGCGACTCCGAATAAGGCAATAAATCCAACCCCGGCAGAAATTGAAAAGTTCATACCCCTTAACCATAAGGCAAACACCCCTCCAATCGCTGCCAGTGGCACTGCAGTGAAGATAAGCAGGGCCTCTTTCACAGAACGGAATGTAAAGAACAACAAGACAAATATCAGCAGCAAGGCGACAGGAACTGCGATGGATAGCCTGGCTTTGGCGGCCTTGAGGTTCTGAAACTGACCGCCATAGGAAATATAATAGCCTGTCGGTAGCTTGACCTGTTGGTCGATTTTCATAATCACCTCAACAATAACACTTTCCACATCGCGGTTTCGAACATTGAATCCAACCGTTATGCGTCGCTTGGTATTTTCTCTCGAAACTTGTGCAGGTCCCGATTTTATGTTGATGTCAGCAATTTGCTCAAATGGTATTTGACCACCATTTGGCAGAGCAACTGACAGGCTTTTTACGTTATCGAAATCTGCCCGATATTGCTTGTCAAACCGCACAACAAGTCCGAAACGCTTTTCGTCCTCAAAAACAACTCCTGCCTGACTGCCGGCAAAGGCCGCACGAAGGACCCTGTTGGCATCAGCAACTGAGATGCCATACTGCGCCAAACGATCTCGGTTATAATCCACCTGAATCTGGGCCAGTCCGGTGACTTTTTCAACATTGATATCTTCAACACCTGCGACAGGTTGAATTATTTTTTCAGTTTCCGCAGCCATTTCCGCAAGGGCACTGAGATCATCTCCGAAAATCTTGATGGCAACATCCTGGCGTGACCCTGTCATTAGCTCATTGAACCTCATTTGTATTGGTTGCTGGAACTCAAATTTCACTCCGGCCAGCACAATCAGTTTTTCTTCCATCTTTGCCACGAGCTCTTCGCGTGTTTTTGCGGAGGTCCATTCACTTTTATCCTTCAGCGTTATGATATAATCACCCGTTTCCATGGGGGTTGGATCTGTGGGAATTTCTGCCGCTCCTATCTTGCAAACGGCATGCTTAATTTCGGGGAAGTTATCCAGCAGGATTTTATTTGCTTGCTCAATTGTTTCAATTGTGTGCGTGAGTGAACCTCCCTGAAGTGTCATGACACCGGCTGCCAGATCTCCTTCCTCAAGCTGGGGTATGAATTCACCTCCCAGTTGGTTGAACACAAGCAAGCTGATCAGAAGGAGCGCAATGGCGGAAAATGTGACTATTTTTTTATGTTTAAGGGAATAGGTAATGACAGGTTTGAAAGCTGCATGCAGCCAATCCATCAGTTTATCTGAGAAATTTCGCCTGTGCAGGGTTTTTTTGCTGAGGAAGAGCGCTGAAGCCATCGGGACCCATGTAAGTGAAAGAACCGCTGCTCCAAGCAGGGCAAAGGTCACCACCTGGGCCATGGGACGAAACATCTTCCCCTCGATGCCTACCAGTGCCATGATTGGCAAATATACAATGAGGATGATCACCTGGCCGAATGTAGCGGAACTCATCATGCGCCTGGCTGAATCAAATACATTTTCATCCATTTGTTGCTGTGTAAGTTGCTCAACATCTGCATGATGATGTTTGCTCATCCATATGCGGTGTACGACACTCTCTACAATGATTACAGCTCCATCAACGATTAGTCCGAAGTCAATTGCTCCAAGGCTCATCAGATTGCCCGAAACGCCGAAAATGTTCATCAGAGAAATGGCGAACAGCATGGAGAGGGGAATGACAGAGGCCACTATCAGGCCTGCTCTCATATTGCCAAGCATTAGCACCAGAATGAAAACAACGATCAGCGCTCCTTCGAGAAGATTGCGCGTTACAGTACCAATGGCCCGATTTACCAGATCGGAGCGGTTCAGGTAGGGCTCAATCTCGATCCCTTCGGGCAACGATTTTTGAATTGAGCCAATACGCTTTTCAACATTGTCAATTACCTTGTGTGCATTAGCTCCCTTAAGCATCATTACCACACCACCCACTGCTTCGGCTGTATCCACGACAAAGGCGCCGTAGCGTGTTGCACTGCCATATTGCACGGTAGCAACATCCCTTACCAGGACGGGGATACCAGAAGCATTGACCGTGACGACAATTTTCCCGATGTCCTCAAGCGTTTTTACCAGTCCTATTCCCCGGATAAAATAAGCAGTGGGATTTTTATCTATGTAGGCACTACCTGTATTCTCGTTATTTTTTTCAAGTGCGTCGAAAATATCATTGAGGGTAAGGTTCATCCCTTTTAACATCTCGGGATTCACTGCAATTTCATACTGCTTGACAAAGCCCCCATAACTGTTTATTTCAGCTACACCCGGGGTTCCAAGCATTTCGCGGCGGACAATCCAGTCCTGGATGGTACGCAGATCCATGGCATCATAAGAATTCTCATATCCCTTCTTAACAGCAAGGCGGTACTGGAAAATTTCGCCCAGGCCTGTTGAGATTGGTGCGAGTTCAATTTGTGCCAATCCATCAGGTATGACGTCTTCAGCTTCCTTCAACCGTTCAGTCAATTGCTGACGGGCCCAGTAAATATCAACCTTATCCTCAAATACCACAGTAACAACGGATAACCCAAGACGTGAAATAGACCGCAGCTCGATAATATCAGGAACATTGGCTACGGCAACTTCGATGGGTGAGGTGATGAGGCTTTCAACTTCCTGGGTGGCCAGTGAAGGGGCAAGTGAGATAATCTGAACCTGGTTGTTTGTAATGTCGGGAATTGCATCAATTGGCAAACGGGAAAGAGAATATATGCCCCACCCGACCAATGCAACAATGAAAAGTCCCACTATAAATTTATTCTTTATAGAAAAATCTATGATTCGTTCTATCATATCGTTATGAATGAAATGAAAGTAATATCAAGAAAGGTGGAAGAAAGACCAGTGTACTGGTCAAACGCCTGGTACCGGCGGGCAACCGATCATGGCTGGGGGAGCCCTCAACAGGGAATGGGGCAGTAAGGGGATACAGGGTACCGGATTTGCGGTATAAAAGGAACCTTTACTATCTACCTTGTTATTAATAAAATACTGCTGCACCGGTTGCCTGAAAAGTTCGAAACTGACGGACACAAAAATCCGTATGTTTTGCAGTAGTTTATGCTCTATCAAAACGACATGACCATAAGCCTTGCAATTCCAGGGAATCTTAACCGGGCTGTGGGTGCCGTCCTCGGAATCGCTCTGGCTACGGCAGTTGTTAATCAGGCACGATTCATCAAAATGATGGTGGGGAATAATCGCGTGTGCCATCACCAGCGCAATGGCAAAGAGAAACAACAGGGATATGTACCTTTTCTTATCCAAAACCCACTCTTTTACCAGGCAAAGATAAGAAAAGGATTAATTTCTTCCGCGTCATGAAGTTTGATAGCCCTTTTTCGCCAGCCTGTAATTTATATACATTCTAAATATTATCCCATCATTGCCCATCAAATTAAAACACAGTATTTTTATGGTATCTGATTATGACTTTTATGAATATTGAAGCCTATTTTAGAATCACTTACGGGCTGTACGTGGTAAGCTCTGTTTTGGACAACAAGCTCAACGGCTATATTTCCAATACAGTTTTCCAGGTTACTGCTGAACCGGCCCGCTTTGCCATTGCCTGCAGCAAGAACAATTACACAGCTGAAATGATCGGGAAAAGCAAAGTCTTTTCGATATCGGTGCTGCAAAAAGAGACCAGGGCTGACATTATAGGCACTTTCGGGTACAGGTCAGGCAGAGACACGGAAAAATTTACCAAATGCGACTACAAACAGGGAAAAACAGGTGCTCCGATCCTGTTGGACGATACGATCGCCTGGTTCGAATGTGAGGTGGTTCAGACTGTAGATACAGGCACGCATCTGCTGTTCATCGGGGAGGTAGTGGATGGTGATCTGCTCGTTGCATCTGAAGACCCGCTGACCTATGCTTATTACCGAGAAGTGAAGAAGGGCAAAGCTCCTAAAAATGCGCCTACTTATATTGATGCTGAAAAATTGAAGCAGCAGATACAGCCGGCGTCTTCCGACAAATACTACTGCACTGCATGCGGATATATCTACGACCCGGAAAAGGGAGATCCCGAACATGGATTTCCTGCAGGAACCCGCTTTGAGGACCTTCCGGAAACCTGGATTTGTCCGGTTTGTGGCACTGAGAAAATCGATTTTGCCAAGAAATAAAGAATTACCAAAAAACATAAAAACATGGGAAAAAGTATAAAAGGAACGAAAACGGAGCAGAATCTGCTTAAAGCATTCGCCGGTGAATCACAGGCACGGAACCGATATGAGTTTTTCTCCTCACAGGCCAGAAAGGAAGGTTATGAACAAATTTCTGCTATTTTTCAGGAAACAGCTAACCAGGAAAAAGAACATGCCAAGCGCTTTTTCAGTTTTCTCGAGGGTGGGATGACTGAGATCACGGCAGCCTATCCTGCCGGCAAAATAGGTACAACCAAAGAAAACCTGAAAGCTGCTGCTGAAGGAGAAAATGAAGAGTGGACCAAACTTTACCCGATGTTTGCTGAAATAGCAAGGGAAGAAGGCTTTCCTGAAGTAGCCACGGCTTTTAAAACGATAGCCAAGGCTGAAGCGGAGCATGAACGGCGGTATCTGAAACTACTGCAAAATATTTCTGAGGATCTGGTATTCATGAAAAAAGGTAAGGTATGGTGGAAGTGCCTGAATTGCGGATATGTTTATGAATCGGAAACGGCAATGGATACCTGTCCGGCATGCCAGCACCCGAAAGCATTCATGCAGATCAGGGAGGAGAATTATTAATCCCGATCCCGGGAATGGTTTTTTTGTCTTGTTAACACGAATAATAATTCATTCCCTTATCGCTCCCGCTTCAGAAATGTTGTAATTTTATCATCTGGCACAAGCAATGAATTACAACCTGAAGCGGTTTATTTTTAATATCAGGGATTCTTTCCTGCTGTACGCAAGTATCAGCATGGGGTTATTTTTGTTCATGCTTTTCTTTCAGCCTTTCTCCATCCGCTTCACGGATCTGAACAACGTTCTGATTTTTAATGCAGGATATGGCCTGATCATTTTTATCCTGCTTTATGCCATCTATTTCTTTTCCGGGGTTTTCAGGCTTACAGACATGGAAGTGTTTTCCTATCTGAACGGATTTATTTTATTGGTTTTAAGTTCTGTAGCCTTTACCTTCTATCTCAGGTATGTGGGTCAAGCCAGCATTGGATTTTACACGGTCTTGAAAATTGCCCTGATCTGCCTGGCCCCTCCGGTAATCTTGCGGATATACCGGATACGCCACGAACTGAGCCTGGAGAATGAAATATTGTGGCGTGAAAATTCATTGTTGCAGAGCCGGTTGCAGGATATAACGCAGGATTCCTCGCAAAAGATCCTTGAATTTTATTCTGCTGAAACTGCCACTGATATTCTGAGATTGCGCATATCCGACATTTTAATGATAAGATCGGCCGACAATTATGTGGCGATTTATTTCAGGGAAAACGGTGTCGCCCGAAAGAAGCTTATCAGGAATACACTTAAGAACATTGAACAGCTGCTGCGCTCTTACGGTCAGTTTATCCGTTGCCACAGAACCTGCATCATCAATGTCGAGTATATTGATAAACTACACCTCAAAATCAGCGCCAGCTATGTTATCCTTAAAGAGCTGAATGAACATATCCCGGTTTCCCGGCAGTATGTGATAAAGCTGAAAGAAGCAGCTGCCGTCAGACAGGGGTGAATGTCATTTGCAATGCCTGAATGGCACTTGCCTGCTTATTCTTCATACGCCACAATATATTGCAGTTAGTCCCTTCTATTTCCCTGTTTACGCGGTAACCTATACATTTGTGTCGCAAATACGCAAATGTAAAAATATGAATATACTATTGGTATGCCCCCAATACCCCGATACGTATTGGAGCTTCAAGCATGCTTTGAAGTTTGTTTCGAAAAGAGCAGCACATATTCCCTTGGGGCTTATTACCGTGGCCTCGATGCTGCCCCGGGAATGGAATAAACGGCTGGTTGACCTGAATACTTCACCGTTGTCCGATTCAGATATTACCTGGGCCGATTATGTGTTCATCAGCGCCATGGCAGTGCAATCGGTCTCCGTGAATCATGTCATCTCCCGTTGTATCAGGCTGAAGGTTAAAATAGTTGCCGGCGGACCGTTGTTTACGGAAGAATCTGAATTGTATCAAAATGTAGATCACCTCGTTTTGAACGAGGCAGAAATTACCCTGCCCCGCTTTCTGGAGGACCTGAAGAAAGGAAGACCAGAGAAAATATATTGTTCAGATGAATTTGCCGATCTATCCCAGACTCCCATACCGGATTATTCACTGTTGACCTTGAATCACTATACCACGGCATCGGTCCAGTATTCCAGGGGCTGTCCCTATAATTGTGAATTCTGTGATATAACAGCATTGTACGGCAGGCAGGTACGCACCAAATCGCCGCAACAGGTCATAGGGGAATTGGATGCACTGCTTCACCAGGGATGGCATGGAGGTGTTTTCATTGTTGATGATAATTTTATTGGCCACCGGCAAAAGCTGAAAGCTGAATTGCTGCCTGTGCTGATCCGGTGGATGGAGGCCAATCGCTATCCGTTTATCTTTACAACCGAGGCTACCATTAACCTTGCCGATGATCCTGAATTGATGCAGATGATGGTAAGGGCAGGATTCGGCCAGGTCTTCATTGGCATTGAAACCCCGGAAGAGAGTAGCCTAACTGCCTGCAACAAATTACAAAATAACAAACGGAACCTGATCAGCAATGTTAAAACCATTCAACAATCGGGGATGGAAGTTTCCGCGGGGTTTATTGTGGGATTTGACACCGATCCTCCAAACATCTTTCAACGTCAGGTGGATTTCATTCAGCAAAGCGGTATCATCACAGCCATGGTGGGTCTGCTAAATGCGCCCCGGTTGTCAAATCTGTACAAGCGTCTTCAGTCGGAAGGAAGAATTATTAAGGCCTTCAGCGGTGACAATACTGATTATTCCATGAATTTTAAACCGGTGATGGACATGAAATTGCTTGCGGACGGGTATAGGAAGGTCATTCAGGATATTTATTCTGTCCAGGCATTCTATGAAAGGGTTTTAACATTTCTGAAAAACTACAATCCACCCCTGACAAGATACAGAAAAATAACATTGAATAAGTTTATGGCTTTTTTAAAGTCAATTTTCTATCTGGGATTGCTTAAAAGACAACGGAGGTACTTCTGGAATCTGGTATTGTGGACCCTGTTCAATAAGCCTGAGGCCTTTTCAATGGCCATCACTTACACCATATATGGGTATCATTTCCGGAAAGTATTTGCAGTCAAATCCTGATAAACTTTCTTTTACCAGCAGTATTTACTGCTCAAACAGCCTTACATGGATGGCTTTCAAACCTCTGGGCCCTTTTTCTGTTTCAAAGGTTACTTTTGAATTCTCTGACAGTCTTCCTTCCATGTCATTCACATGTACAAACACACTATTCTGATTTGCGAGGTCACGGATAAAGCCGTATCCCTTTGACTGGTTATAGTTTACCAATATTCCGTGGCGGATATTGTTGTCCGTTTTTTCTGTATGAACCCTTGGTACGCTAATCTCGATGTCTTCCGCTTTAACTTTCCTTTTACTATCCGGATCGGGCGGCTCAGATGTGATCATCCCGTTCTCATCTACATAGGCGATCATATCATCCAGATTATTACCATCCCTGGTATTGGCCCTTCTTTCAAGTTTTTTCAGAGCCTTTTCCTTTCTTTTCTTTTCCTTTTTGTTCCTGACTTCTTTTTTGTTATAGGTTTCCTGTGATTTACTCATATTTGATAATTAGAAGATTTTACTTTGCAGAATATCCTGCCCTGTGATTTTTGGTTTACAATATCCGCACTCCCGAAAGTATGCGAACCATGAAATTGATTTAGAAAGGTGAACCGGAAAGGACTAACTTCAGGAGGTCATCAGTCAGAAAAAGCACAATTCTCAAATCTTAAACTGCACAAAGATAGGAATAATTCCGGTGTTTTCGACAAATATTAGCTTATCTGTCATTTCGTACTTATCAGGGTTTGTTGCTCTTGTTTGCACAAAGTCTGCCAATGAAAAGCGATCAACATTTTAGCAGGAATCTTTTGCTATTGCGATCATATTTTATACTTTTGT
>DIAS01000044.1:3957-8069 GCA_002415855.1 Bacteroidales bacterium UBA5072 | reverse complement strand
ATGACGGTAAAAATATTTTTCACATAGCTGTTAATGCACGTTACGGTAAAACAACAAACGGTGAATTCAGGGCCAAATCACGGCCGGAAGCATTCACTGCCCCTTTCTTTGTTGATACTGATGTTTTCCCGGCAGATCATTCGGTTCACCTTGGGGGGGAGGCATATTATCGTACGGGTTCATGGATGATCGGGTGTGAATACTACGTACACAAATTCAGTTCACCTGAAACTGGTAACCCTCTGTTTCATGGGGGAGAAATAATGGCATCATATATAATCACCGGAGAGTCCCGCCCTTACAGCACTGTTACCGGAATATATGGATTTGTACCTGTGAATAAGCCTGTTTTCAGTGGTGGCCCCGGAGCATGGGAGGTGATTCTTCGGGTCACCAATATCGACCTTAACGGAGGTACATTAACAGGTGGTAAATTCTGGAGGATCACGCCCATGGTCAACTGGTATCTTTCCGAGAACGTACGGTTGGAATTAGCCTATGGATATGGTGTACTCGATCGCTTCAATTTGAAAGGAGCCACACAGTTCTTCCAAACCAGAATTCAATTAACTTTATGAACAGGAATGTCGGAAATTCTACTCCAGATTCACCGGCATAAAAGATAAAAAATGTATTCACTCAGATGACCGCAATTGCAGATATCTTGCGCCAACATCCCGAGCTGGCAGTTTTTCTAGCTTTAGGGCTGGGCTTTTTATTCGGCAGATTTAAAGTCGGGAATTTTGTTCTTGGCCCTGTTCTGGGGACACTGTTTGCCGGATTGGTTATCGGTCAGCTTGGTATCCCTGTTCCTAATATTGTAAAGGTCATTTTCTTTGATCTGTTCCTGTTTGCCACCGGATACAAAGTCGGACCGCAGTTCTTCCGCGGGCTCAGGAAAGATGCCCTGCCACAGCTGATCTTGACGCTCGTCATCTGCGTGACTGCCTTGTTTGCGGCATACTTTATGTCAAAACTGATGGGGTATGATACTGGAACGGCAGCAGGTCTGCTGGCCGGGGCTTTTACTGAATCAACACTTATTGGCACAGCCAGTGAAGCAATAATACAGCTGCCCATTTCAGACGTCGAAAAGCTGCAGATGATAAATAACATACCGGTTTCATATGCTGTCACCTATCTAGTTGGGACAACATCGATTGTGTGGTTCCTGCCCCAGATTGCGCCGCTTATCCTGAGAATTGACCTTCGTGAACTGAGTCGTAAGCTCGAAGTCAAGCTTCTCGGGAACTCATCGTCAGAACCAGGCGTCACCTCCGCATTTGATGACTGGGACCTCCGCGCTTTCAGGATATCAGGAACCAAATGGGAGGGACTTACTATCCGGGAGATAGAGAAATCAGTGGAAGCGGGCCGTATTTTAATCGAAAGGGTGCGTCACCAGAGCAGGATCCTTGAACCTGATCCTGAAATGGTTATTAAAGAAGGAGATATTCTTGCGATTGCAGCCCGTCAGAATGTGATGATAAACGGCCTGGCAGATATCGGTGCTGAAGTATTTGACCGTGAGCTGCTTGATTTCCCTCGCCAGTATGTAAATATAGTTATTACAAAAAAAGTTGCAGCAGGTAAACTCCTCATTGAACTCGGTGAGAAATACGGGCAGGGAGTGATGCTCTATAAGCTAATTCGCAGCGGGGTGGAAATGCCCTTTGATCTTGGCACAATTATAAACAGAGGCGATATTCTCCAGGTGGCAGGACGCAAGCACGATCTTGAGCGTGCGGCAAAACAGATCGGTTACCTGGACCGTCCAACGTCAGTATCTGATATGATGTTCGTGAGCCTGGGAATAGTTATCGGAGGATTGGCGGGGTTATTATCAGTCAAACTTTTCGGAATATCTCTCACACTCACGACGAGCGGAGGCGCTCTTGTAATGGGACTCTTTCTCGGCTGGCTGCGGTCGCGCCGCCCCACTTTCGGAAAGATACCTGATGCTGCCCTGTGGATATTCGACACCGTAGGCCTTTCTCTTTTCATCGGCGCAGTAGGTATTTCAGCCGGACCGGGTTTCATAAACGGATTGAAGGAAACAGGGTTTGCCATCATTGGTGTCGGTCTTGTTGTCAGTCTGCTGCCGCATATAATAGGTCTGTTTGTGGGTTGCTACCTGTTGAAAATCAACCCGGTGATATTACTCGGAGCACAGTCAGGAGCCGGCACCAATACAACCGCCTTAAAGGCACTGCAGGACAGGGCAGGAAGTAAAATGCCCGCGCTTGGTTATACAGTGCCCTATGCAATCGGCAACATAATTCTCACGGCATGGGGACCCGTCATAGTGTCAATGATGAGTTAAATTATATGGAAGGCATATTTAAAATCAAATCACCAAAGTGCATTTTCATCCTTCTGGCCGGTTTGTTTTTATTAACAGCCCCATTGCATTCGCAGAAAACCGACACGGTATACCTTAAAAATGGTGACCGTATCACCGGAGAACTTAAGAAATTTGAAGACGGTTTGCTTTTCCTGAAAACCGATGCTATGGAAACCGTTGAGATCGGGTATGACAGGATCTTCACGGTTTATTCGGCCAAATTCTTTGAATTCCGGACCACCTCCGGGTACAGGTATTACGGCTCGGTGTTGAATTCTGCTGATACTGGAACAATAAACATCGTCATTATCAGTGATACTGTTCCGAAACCACTCTGGGATATTGTTCAGATAACCTCGATGAAGAACCGTTTCTTTCAGAAGATAGATGGATCAGTTGATGTAGGCCTGAACTATACGAAAGCGAGTGATGTGCTTCAGTTCAGCTTTATTTCATCAGTAGTGTACCGCACTGCCGATTATTCTACAAGACTCGATTTGAGCAGCATCGTGTCCGACCAGGGAGGAGATCTGACCAGGAATAATGACGGAAGTATCGGGTTAACGCGCTATTTAGAGGGAAAATGGTTTGCAAATGCACAGATCAAGGGGCAGCAAAATACTGAACTTGATCTTGATTACCGCCTGTTGATTGGTCTGGGTGGGGGATATGATATTGTAAGGACAAATGCACAAAGACTTTATGTTGTTACCGGGGTGCTTGCCAACCGTGAGCGTACAATTGAAGAGGGCCTTCAGTCAAACAACGTAGAATTGCTGGCGGGTGTTCATTATAAATGGTTCAAGTACCGTCATCCCAAAATAGATATAACCAGCGGTTTTGATCTGTACCCCAGTATGACAACCCTGGGACGTATACGTTTTGAATATGATCTTGCAGCAAAAGTGGAAGTTGTAAAGGATGTGTTTTTAGGACTCACACTTTACGATAACTTCGACAATAACCCCTCCGCCAGCAGTGCTTCGAAAAATGACTGGGGGATAATTACCTCACTCGGATATACTTTCTGATTTGCTCCCTGACCGTTGATGCTGCAGCGCAATATCAGACATTAAGCTTCACCTGTCTGCTACAGCTTATCAAGGTATTTCTTTTTCAGGACCGTAAATTCAGTGATTGTTATTATTTTGGCATCAAGCAGTTCCTTGAGCTGTTTCAGGTCGCTTATTGCGGTGGCTTTGATAACCTCTCCGGATGTAAAGATTTCAACTTTTTTCTCCCAGTCCACCTTCATGCTGTCAATGGAAGCCCTGAGCATTTTGTTTTCATTCCTCATGATGGCTAGGCTGTCAGGCCCAGCAGGTCCTTTTGGTTCAACAATGAGTGGTACAGGTGCGGCTGCAATTATTACTGCCGGAGGTACACTGTCAGCCGGAGCTGGTGTTACCGCCGCTGAAGCAGCAATTACTTTTGTTGTGTCTACGGTGGTCTTTACAGAGTCAGGAACCACGACGTATTTCCCCAGAGCAAGGGATAAGGAATCAACCTGCAGACTAAGACTTTTTGTGAGAGTGGTTAGAGAATCAATCTGTGCGTCCCTGGGATCTGCGTTTTTTGATTTCTTCTTTCCAAAAATCTGGCCATAGCTCCCCAGGGTTGACACCAACAGGGCAAGTGAAATAATCAGGATTTTCATGATGCTTGGTACTTTAAATGAAATATTAACTGATTTTTATTAATACAGGAATTCTGTTTAACCAAAGGTACTTTATTGGGCAAGGCTTGTATATAGTACTTTGGTACTATT
>DIAS01000044.1:1817-3626 GCA_002415855.1 Bacteroidales bacterium UBA5072 | reverse complement strand
AGAATCTGTCTGGCTGCCTTCAGCTCCGCGATCTTCTCTTTGCCCACCACCGGGTATTCCAGTCCCAGTTCAGTCATCGCATTGATGATGGCTGAGATGATTACAATGCGAGCATAAGATTTATTGTCAGCCGGTACCACATACCAGGAAGCTTCCCTGGTGGAGGTATTCCTGATCATGTCTTCATAAGCTTTCATATAATCACTCCAGTAACCACGCTCTTTAACATCAGCCGTGCTGAATTTCCAGTTTTTCTCAGGATTGTCAATGCGTTCGATGAAACGCTTTTTTTGCTCTTTGTTAGAGACATTGAGGAAGAATTTGACAATTTTGGTACCGTTCCGGTACAGGTATTTCTCATAGTTCCGTATTTCTTTGAAACGTTTTTTCCAGATATCGGGAGTCATGAATTTTTCAGGCAGTTTCGATACCTGGAGGATCGACTCATGCACACGAACCACCAGGACATCCTCGTAATATGAACGGTTAAAAATACCTATCCGGCCCCGTTCCGGCAGATTTTTCTGGCAACGCCAAAGGTAATCATGGTCAAGTTCTTCCGAACTGGGGACTTTGAATGCTGTCACCTGGCAGCCCTGCGGGTTAACACCCGACATTACATGCTTTATCGCCCCGTCTTTTCCCGCAGCATCCATTGCCTGAAAGATCAGAAGCAGCGACCACTTGTCCTGGGCATACATTTTATCCTGCAAAGAGGCGAGTTCCTCTACTCCAAGCTGCAGCATCTGCTTCATCAGAGGCTTATCCTCAGGACCCAGGTCAACATCCGGATCAGTTCGGTATTTCCTGAGTTGAAATTTATCTCCGTCAGTAACACAGTATTGTTTTGAGAATTTCCTTGCACGTTCATTCAGTTCCTTTTCACTTAACTTGCTGAGATCCTCCAGCTTTGTAAAGGTTTCTGATTCGCCCTTGCCCGGGGATTTGGATTTTGCTGATTTTTTCTTTGGAGCCATGGTGATAATATTGATAGGATCTAAATATACATAAATTACGTTGAATCTTAATGAATTTTGCACGAAAAAATCATTAAAACAGATGGTTACATGAACTATCCTGTCGCTTTAATGTTTATATTTGCAAATCTGATCTGAAAGCTTTTCTTTTGCTGGTTTGCGGATCATTTAAAACGAATAAGAACAATTAAAACTCTGGATTTATGAAAAAGTTACTTGTAATTGCTTTCTTCCTTGCCGGTAGCATTATTTATGCGCAAAAAGCATCTCAGTCAGGGCCATCAGTTCGCCTTAACGGGTATGCAACATATGCATTCGCAGACAATCATGTGGATTCATATTACTCCGATACTCAATATTTTGAAGGCTCCATAGAAGATGGTTTTGAATACGGTGGCGGACTGGAAGTCCTGCCGGCTCCTTATATGGGTGTTGAATTTACTTACCTGCGCCTTGATACAAAGGCCCCGCTCGAATATTATGACAACACTATTAAGTTCACGACCTTTAACCTTGCCAGCAATTACCTGTTTCTTGGCTTTAACAAATATGTGAATGTTAATCCAAGAATTGAGCCTTATGCAGGGCTGATGCTTGGCATGGCCATTTATAATGTTGAAAACCCTGAAAATTCAAATACCGGGAGCTCAACCAAGTTTGCCTGGGGGCTTAAAGCCGGGTCCAATATATGGCTCAGTGAAAAGATAGGCCTTAAATTACAGGCGCAGTTGCTGTCCGCAGTTCAGGCGATTGGTGGAAGTGTATATTTTGGCACCGGCGGCGCCGGCGCAGGAGTGTCAGGTTTCTCGACCTATTACCAGTTTAACCTGGG
>DIAS01000044.1:0-1430 GCA_002415855.1 Bacteroidales bacterium UBA5072 | reverse complement strand
TGCGGAAATTACAGGCTGGTGTCAATCCAGCCTTTTTTATTGGTCCTAATTAGCAGATGCAGGTTTGGCCTCTAGTACTAAAGTACTATAGACATGAACCATTGCAGATTGTACATTTGAAATAAGTAAATAACGAATTCGGTTTTTGTCGTTAACCCGAACAGCTTGTGGTTTATCTGTTTCTAAATATAAAAAAGGGAGGCAATACTTATGAAAAACTTGACTTATTCAAAAAATGATCCTGAAAACGGTTGTGACAGTTGCAGCTCGAAAACATGCGATTCCTGCGGCCCCGTTCCATCAGACAATTTGTTTCATCCTGTGTTTTCGCGGCGGAATTTTGGGCGCACGGTACTTGCAGCCTCCGCAGGGGCACTTCTTATAGGCTGCGGAAAGTCAGGAAAACCAGCCGGTGAGGCGGTGGCTAAAGCTGATTCGCTGGCAGCCGGTATCACACCAGATCCGATCCTGGTTCAGGAATCAAAAGGGCCTATTCTTACGCTTCTGAGTGAGTTTTATAAGATGGGTCCTGGCCCGTCCAGTTCCCACACCATGGGCCCGATGAGGATTACCTACGATTTTTATCAGAGGATATCCAAGCTACCTGCAGAACAGCTAAACAAGGCTACCGGGCTGAAAGTTCATCTTTTCGGGAGCCTGAGCGCCACAGGTAAGGGTCACGGCACTGACAGGGCTTCTCTCGCTGGTCTTTTAGGCAAATCACCTGCAGATTGCCCGCCGCAGTTCCTTGATGACCTGGCAACAAATCCAGATAAGAGCTACCCGGTGACACTAGGCCCCAAAACCCTCAATCTTACTCTTAAGGATATAATCTTTGATGCAACAAAAGGCGATTTCCACCATCCTAACACAATGACCTGCAAACTTCTGGCAGGTCCCGAAGTCTTATATGAGCTTGAATATTATTCTGTTGGCGGAGGATTTATAGAATGGAAAGGCTATGTAATACCCGAGAAAGGTCAGCCAAAGTATCCCTATCAACATGCAAACGAGCTGAAGAAGTATCTTATAGATGATAATATTCCGCTGGGAAAACTGTTGCTTGAAAATGAAATGGCCATCTCAGGCAAAAGTGAGAAGGAGATATGGGAGTTCCTCGATCAAGTTGCTGAGGTAATGATACGCGGTGTTGAAATAGGATTGACGGTGGAAAGTGTTCTTCCCGGTCCGATCAAGCTGCATAGCAAGGCAGCCGGAATGCAACTGATGAAAGTTAACAAGGGTGAGGCCGGAAGAGCAATCACCACGGTGGCATCCTACGGTTTTGCAATGGGAGAGGAAAATGCCCGGGGCCATATAATTGTGACAGCACCTACCGCCGGTTCTGCCGGCATCATTCCCGCAGTCCTGAAGTCGCTTCGTGACATTAAAGTGCCTACACAAAAAATCCGTGAAGGTTTTCTTGCAGC
>DIAS01000012.1 GCA_002415855.1 Bacteroidales bacterium UBA5072 | reverse complement strand
TTGGCCAGGTTGATCTGACCTTTGTGGGGATGAACACTACCATCACTTAAGATCATATCGATGGACCAGTCCATTTTATTCCTGTCACCAACCCTTTTCCTGAATTCCAGGTACTCTGCTTCCGTTACAGAAAAACGGACGCGTACGGTTTTTGTGCTGGATACCGTGTTAAGGTTGAACGATTGGATCGTACCTACCAGATCACCCACTTCGAAATTCGAAATCCCGATGATCCCGTCGATGGGTGAAGTGATATGCGCATAGCCCAGTTCAATCTCAGCATTCTTCACCATGCCCCTTGCTGCCTCCTGACCACCCATGGCTGCATCATATTGGGCTTGTGCAGCAACCAGGTCGCGCTGGCTGACAGCGTTTATAGCTGCCAGAGGCTTAATCCGGTCCAGGTCACTTTTGGCCTTTGCAAGCTGAGCTTCAGCTGAGGCTAGCTGTCCCTTTGCCTGATCCAGTTTGGCCTGATACGGCAAAGGATCAATGGTATACAACAATTGTCCTTTCTTTACAGACGATCCCTCCTTAAAATAAATGCCTGTCAAAAAGCCCTGCACCCTGGCGCGGATCTGGATATCTGTACCACCAAGGGTCTGACCAACGTACTCCTGCGTAAGCGGGACGTCTTTTATTAGTACAGCGGCTACAGGAACTTCCGGAGCAACTGTTTCCACTGCCTTCTTCTTATCGCATGAAAACAGGAGCAATCCGACCAGCAATACCCAATAAAGATTCGTGATTTTCATAGTGTCTGGATCTAAGTTTATATTAATTCAAAGCTTGTTTCAAGATTGTAAACTCAAAAATACCAATTTATTTATAAATTACGTGAACGGTGCCGTGCATATGCAAAATGTTTTCATTCGATTGCCTGATATATAAATTCCCGGTTCAACCAGGCTGGCGTAATTCATCTTGAATATTTTCCTAATTTTAATCACAAATTAATGCCTATGAAAAGAATCAACTTCGGTAAAGCTGTTATTTGGGATACGCTCCTTGTAGTGTCCGTGATATTTGCGGCTTTTGTTTTCCCCATGCTGCCACCTGCATGGCATCGCGGCATATTTACAGTGTTGTATACCGTCATTTATATTACAGCGATCTTATCCCTGGAAAAATTGAGTAATTATACACTTTTACTTTTCGTGATCACTGTAGCAATGGCCTGGATTGCAGATATGCTTCACATGCAGTTGATAACCACCCTTTCAAAAGGAGTGAATATCCTCTTTTTCCTGGTTATTGTTGTTTCTTTAATAAAACAGATCGTTTCAGCCAGGGAAGTCACGGCAGGCGTTATACTCAGCTCAGTTGCCGGATACCTGCTGATGGGACTGATCTATTCAATCTTTATCGCCTATATTCTTCAACACGATCCGGCTGCCTACACAACAATTAACATAGAGGACACTGGCGAGGGATCAGGTGCTAGTCCTTCCCTGTATTATGGATTTGTAACCCTAACCACGGTGGGATACGGCGATATTGTTCCGTTGAAGCCCTATACACGTTCACTGGCCACCTGGATCGCCATTTCAGGCCAGTTTTATATCGCCATTATTGTTGCCCTGCTGGTCGGTAAGTTTTCAGCAAAGCAAAATGCCTGAACACCCTTGTTAGGAACATTTGAAAATAAACTACCTTTAGAACACAAAATAAATAAAAATCAGCCCCGGTAGAATGTCTTTCAAGCGTATAGATAGTCCAGGATCGATAGTCCCTTTGATTGTGTTGTTATTTGCCATTACCTTTCCTGTCTTCGGCCAGGATGCTCTGACGGTTAGTGCTGACTCAGGGTGTATTCAAAAGGATTTACCTGATGTGATCCGTCAGGCGCTTCATAAACCTCCTAAGAACAAGCCGGCGGAATCAGGTTCTTTGCTCCTGCTTCCGATTATCGGCTCCAACCCGGCTACCGGATTCATGATCGGTGTGGGAGGTCAATATGCCTATAAGATGGCGGGCAGTTCCCTGTATTCCAACTTCTCCGGCAGTGTGCAATTCACCACCAAATCCCAGCTGATCATCATGCTGAAGAACAGCGTATATACCAAAAACAACAAGATATACCTGAACGGTGACTGGCGGTACCTGATCTATTCACAGTCCACTTACGGTTTAGGCACCACTGCACCTGAAGGCGGAGTACTGGATTACCAGTACAATCTTTACGGGACCGAAACCACCGACGATTCATTGACCCAACCCATGAAATTCAATTTTGCCAGGATTCACCAGTCAGTTTCCTTCAAAATAAAGGAAGGATTTTATGCAGGTCTGGGCCTATATTACGATTCCTATTTCAAGATCAAGGATGAGAAACTCCGGACAATAGCGCCTGACACATTCTGGACCAGCCACTACCTTTATAACCAGGAATATGGTTTCAGTACAAGCCGTTATGATGTAATAGCCCTAAATGTCAACCTGGTGTATGATACACGCGACAACATGGTCAATCCCTATAAGGGAATATATGCAATGGCCAGCTGGCGGGGCGGATTTAAATTCCTGGGCAACCGGCAAAATTCTAGCTACTATCAATTGGAATGGCGTAGCTTTCATGGATTATCCAAAAGCAACCCGAGGCACCTCCTTTCTTTTTGGCTAATGGGCAACTTCTCACCTGATGGTGATCTTCCGTACCTGGTATTGCCTGCTCTGGCGTATGATCAAAGGGGCCGGAGCGGTCGAGGATATACACAGGGCCGTTTCCGCGGGGCCAATATGGTATATGGCGAGGCCGAATACCGTTTCCCCATCTCACGCTGCGGAGGGATCCTGGGAGGTGTCCTGTTTGTTAATGGTACAACGGCTAACAACCATGCACTTTCGCTTGATCTGTTCGAATCTGTTAAGCCGGGTTATGGTGTCGGGTTGCGGATCATGGCCGACAAGCGTTCGAGGATGAACCTTGCCGTTGATCTCGGATTTGGAGAAAAATCCTTCGGATTCTATCTGGCAGCAACTGAAACATTTTAATACCGATGCATCATGAAATGCAGATACCTCCTTTGGCTAATTCCTGCTCTTCTGGTCAGTTTCCAGGCCACTGCCCAGCTGGGCACCGGAACCTCCATCATTCAGGCAGGTGGCGGATGGTCTTCAGTTATCGTGGAATCTACCGCTGAAACTGCAAACGGATACATTATCAATGGCTTATATGAGACATGGTTGGTGTCGCCGGTAGGCATCGGAGGTTCCGTTCATTATCTTCGTGTCCGGGATCAGAATGATAATGGCACAGGCACTTTTACATCGCTTCCCATTTACCTGAATGCCAAATACTATTTTGGGAAAGACAAATTCAGGGTATTTGTCATGGGTACTGTCGGATTTCAGTTTTCATGGCGTAATCTGGAAGGTACCAGCGGGAACTCCGGCTCCGACCACGACAGTGGTATTACGGCTGGTATAGGTACCGGCCTGGTTTATACAATATCTCCGAAGATCCTGCTGAATCTCAACTATTCCCTGTATTGGATAAATAATAAGTACTATTCCAATGGATTGGCCAATACGGTATCCTTGAATATGGGATATATCCTGGGCAATTAAATTGAGTTGCGGATGGGGGATCCGTTTGAAAACTGAATAATTTTCTCAAATTGCATCACAGAAAACCAGTCATTTCGCTAAGAGATTAGGTAGCAGTCTGCAAAACCGCGTACGGCGGTTCAAATCTACCAATGACCTCCATTAGGTGTGGATGTGCGAGTGAGTGTGGATGTGATAGAAAAAATGAACCAGCTGCGTAAGGTTGTATTTTTAAATGGGAACTACAGACATAGGACAATTGTTATCATCTCTATAAATTTGATTTTCATATTATTATGTTGTATCTTTGGTTTTACAAAGCCCTATAACAATAACCAAAAAAAATGCAAATGAAATATAACGTACATCGCCTGGATGTCAGCGTTAACAATATGCAGGAAGACCTGCAGAAGTTCTTAAACAGCCTTCATGGTGAGATTATTTCAGTTTTTCCCAATATTCGACCAACTTTCCAACTAATGGGAGCAACATCAAAGGTTGACTTTCTGCTTATCGTAGAAAAAATTGAATAGTTAGGAATTCATATCTTACATCTTTGCTTAAACAAATCTTAAGAAGGAATTGTAAATGGTTTGCTGAACAAAAACCAATGACAAGAAAGGAAAATTCTTAATCATTTGCATTGTAAGTTAACTTATTATATTCTGGCATAATATTCAAATGTATAAAGTATAATTAACAAAGACGGAAGATAATAAAATGGGCAACCCGGTCCAAAGGGTATTCATAAGCTCGACAACGCAAGATCTTGGCAGTTACAGAAATGCTGTTAAGGAGGAACTTCTGACAGCTAAGATCTTTCCTGTCTCACAAACTAATTTTGGCCCTGATTATAGAAATCTTAAGGAATTTCTCCAATATGAGATTTCACAATGCGATGCCGTATTCTGTCTGGTGGGTTTTGCATATGGCACCGCACCCCTGTATGAAGAAAATGACAAGCGATCATATGCTCAATTGGAGTATGATTATGCAATTGCAGAAAATAAGCCAGTCTTTATTTTTATTGCAGATAAATCATATATCCCTGATATCATTGTTCATGAAAGTGATGAAGAAAAAGAGATGCAGGAATCATATAGAATTAGATTAATGTCCTCACAGCACAAATGGGAGCTCTTTTCAGATATTTACGACTTAAAGGTTAAAGTAGCTCATGCATGCAGCAAAATCAAAGGGCCCCCGGATGCAACTCCAATATTCTATCGTCATTTGCCTCGCAAACCGATGTACTTCGCAGGCAGGACAAGGGAAATGCAGCAACTGGAGGAAGCTATAACTGATCGTACACCTTCAATTATTGTTGTTATGGGTATGGGTGGACAGGGTAAAACAACTCTGGTTCATAAAGTATTGCGTGATATTAAAGATTTTTCATTTAGTTCAGGATTTTGTTGTACCGCCTACAGAGGGGGCTTCACTTTTGAAATGTTTCTTGATGAAGTTCTAAAGCACTTTCTAAAGGATGATTTTGACAAATTCAATCTGCCAGACTTAAATTCGCGAATAACCAAATTGATTGGTTTTATTCAACAAAGGCAAGTTCTTATAGTAATTGACGGTATCGAGCGATGGTTAACGGGCTGGAATTCCGGTACCATTGATCCTCAATTTGTGGATACAGTGCATGAAAGATCAAGTTATTTTGAAGGTTTAGATGAGTTTCTTTTTCAAATTAGTAGCCTCGATAATGGCACTCACCTAATCATTACAACACGGGCCTTACCGGCAGTACTTGATCAGGCTGAACGCAAACATATTCCAGTAATTAAAGAAGATGGCGAGATAATGAATTTAGAAGGTATCGATCCTGTTGCATCTGTCGATTTACTTAAAAAACTTGGTGTAAAAGGAACTCCTGATAAACTTAAAGAAGTAGCTGAATTATATGCGAATCATCCATTGGCATTGACAGTGCTGGGAACATTATTAAAGAAAAAATTTGGAGGTTACTTACATTCTGTCAAGGTATTGAACCCAAATCATGAACTGCATGTACTTCTTGATGAGATTAGAGAAAGCCTTCCCGGTCGAGAAGGCGCTGAACTTTTTCTGAAAGTAGTATCCCAATGTATAGAAAACCCTTCTCTGGAGATTATCTCCGAGGGCATAAAAGGAATTTCGCGTTTTTCAGATAATACTCTCGAGAATTTATTGGAAAAAGCGGTTATGCTCGCTGATTGGAATCTTATCTGGTGGAATGGCGTTGAGCATTCTGTTAGTCTGCACCCTATTTTGAAGAATTATTTTAGTTCTTTACTCACTGAGAATGAGTCAAAAAGCATTCATAAGCTACTTTCTCAGTGGTACAGTAACCAGCTGATACCCGAAAACGTGAATTTATTGGAGGAAGTGAAATCAAGAGTCTTAGCAATAAAACACTCTGGGATGGCTGGAGATTTGGATCTGGTTGAGAAACTCCTTTTCAGTCCGATGATCGAAGGTTATACATTATTCACTTGGCTTGGTGCTTGGGGCCATCAACTTACTGCCATTGATTTGCTGGACCAATTTATAAATACTCAGGAAAATGAGTTACAGAGTATTTTCTTATTAGGACTTGCGCAAATGTATCAGCAATTGGCCAGATCACAATTGGCTATGGAAAAAGTTGATAAGGCAATTGCTATTTTAAAAGAATTAAGGATTTCTGGACTATTGCAGAGTCCTACGAACCTTGTAAATGCATTGGCAATAAAGGGAAACCTTTGCAGGGAAATTGGTAGTTCAGCTGAAGCGATTGAGAACTTTAACAGAGCCATTGAATACACAGTAGAAAGTGATTGTAATATTATTGATAAAGGAATTGTTTACGCGAAAACTCTCGTAAATAGAGCAAATGCATTAAGAGCAACCGGGGCTTTAAGTCTTGCCAAACTTGATCTGGATTCGGCTTGCGATATATGGACACAGCTTGCTCAGGAAAATCCAAAGCTGGGTGAGCTTTTATTTCCGCCAGCATTAACAAACCGTGGTATTTTATTTCTTGACATGGGTAATTTGAATCAGGCGATCGCAGACTTCGAGAAATCCATTGCTATAAGTAAGCAGCATCATAGTAACTATGATCAGGAAGTAAAAAAGAATTCGGCGCATGCAAAAACAATGTTAGGCATTTCCTTTATGAAGTCAGGACAGTATGAAAGGGCAGTTAAATATGCTACTGAAGCAGTCTTTGAATTTAAAAAACTATCCGATGAAGGCCGCACAGACGCTGCACATTTGCTCGCATTATCGCTTGTTAATCGTGCCGAGGTATACATCGCCTTGAAACGATGGCAGGATGCTTTACATGACTGTGATGAGTCAACCCTCATTTACACTAGACTAATAACAGATGCTGGATTCCATTTTTTAGGAGCGCTTGCACATGCGTATTGCGTCCGAGGACTTGCCAGATATGGACTTGGGGATCGAAATAGCTCGGAAGAAGATCGCCGTAAGGGTTTTACAATTATAAAACAACTTATTAGCGAATGGAGCAAGGAAGAAGAAATCCGAATTGAATTCATTAGAATTGGAAGCACAACGGCAAACTACTTATTCCCGGATGATAAAGAGGAAGGAATCATTCTGATTAATGAGCTGCTAAATGAGATGGATCGGGCGTTCTTACAGGAAGAGTCATCCGAGTGGCTAAGGAATGAGGTGTTTCAGAGTATTCATGTTCTTGAAAACATATTGCCAGAAATTGCAGCTACCGGCTATAATAAGTCAAGAATACAAGAAATGATAGAAAAAGCAAGATTATTTAACGCATAATTTAAATTTTGTAACTTTAATATAAGAATTCTATTCAGATCAGTGATCTTTTTTTAAACAAGGAGGACATGTTATGCCGATAACTATGTATAGAGATTATAGTTATTCATATGTGCCATCTTCTCGATCAAATTATGAAACGGCACATACTAGAGTAACTCTACCGGAAGCTTTTCAAATGGTGGTTGACGGAAGATCAGGTGCTATGGAAGTTTTCAATCAGTTATCCAAAGAAGTTCAAAAAATTATAAACGATGTGTGTCAGGACTCCTTTGGCAAGGATATGGGGTGCTTATCAGATGAAAAACAAAAAGACGTTTTTGAGATGCTTTTAGGTGCATTGTTAATTGCTAAGGAAAGTGCAAACCAAAAAGTGTCAAATAATGGCATAAAAACGCCGGCACCAAAGAAGAGATGGTGGCAACTCTGGAGGTAACTGGCACATCTCTACCAAAAGAATGGAGGTTCGAACTTCTTTTATTAAGGACATAACCAAGGAAGATAAGATTTGGATCATTCATACAAACTCAATAATTCTACCAGATCACCGGATCAAAATTGGGATGATTTTCTGTTTCATATTCCAGGTGACCATTACACACAATCAAGCTTATGGGCTATAGTAAATGAGGCGATTGGATGGCAGGTAATTCGGGTTACGGTTTTAAAAGACAGAAAGATTATTGCAGGTGTCCAAATGCTTATTAAAAAGACCGCATCTTTTGTTGTCATAGGATATATAATAAAAGGCCCGGTATTTGGATTGGATGAACCAAGACTGATAAAAGACCTCTTTTGTGAATTATCAAGGATAGCCCGTCAGAATCAAGTTTGCTTTATCGCATTACAGCCTCCCAACAGTGCGACCTGGTTGAATCTTTTATCAGAACTGGGTTTCCGGCCCAGTAATATAAAAATGGAACCGATTGCCACCATTTTATTAGATCTGAATCTGGATCAGGATTCTCTCTTAGCCCAGATGAAAGCCCGGACAAGATATAACATACATCTCAGTACCACCAAAGGCATCAATGTTAGAGAAGGTTCTGTACAAGATTTGGATACATTTTATAATTTACTGATATCCACTTCACAAAGGCAGCAATTTCAAATTTATCCAAAACAGTTCTTTAATTCAATGTGGGAGACTCTAAATCCATGTGGTCATATTAAGCTTTTCCTGTCTGAATACGAAGGAATTGTAATATCAGCTCAAGTGATCCTTCTGTTCGGAGACACAGCTGTAAACAAAATGATTGCTTGGTCTGGTCAACATGCAAAACTGAAACCGAATGAGGCATTAATGTGGTATTCTATTATATGGTGCAAGAGACATGGTTATCGTTATTTTAATCTCGAAGGTATTGAACAGGATGCTTCTTTTGCTGTATTGAATAAAAAACCTGTTCCAGCAACACTTAAATTTTCGGTAACATCTTTTAAATTAGGATTTGGTGGCCGGGTAGTAACCCTTCCTGGCGTATATGAAAATATTTATAGCAAGGCCTTACGAAAGTTCTATGATAATGCTTTAAACAGAGCTGAAATTATTAATTTTAATGAAACTTTATAGATTCATTGGTAAAGGATTGATCTCTGTTTTAAGTCGCATCATAATCATACAGTGCGTTAATTAAACGGATGTGCCAAAGCTTTATTCTCCTTTTCTGCAAGTTGAAATCCTTTCCCTGATGCAATATGGTCAGGAGTTTTATTGTAATCAGGTTTGCTAATCAATTTATCTTTCAATCGGTTTAATGTTACGATGGCCAACTACATCGATTTGGTTATGGGAGATTATGAGCGAGTATAGAAATAAATGAACATGCTGTGAAAAGTTGGTTTTGCCTTCTTATAATTCCTTAGCCGGTATGGAGCTATCAAGATAATCTTTCGGCAATGGGATGAAGCCAGAAAAGCTGTCATAGCCAAATAATATATCAAATTCTTGGGGTAGTAAGGATAACTTTCACTAACTTACAGTGTGTTAATTTGATGATCCATGAAGTACTTTCCCGGTTTTCGGATAATCCTGATTGTTTTTTTCATACTCGCGTGCAATACCAAAATCTATGGTGCACACCTGGGCGATAACTCATACCAGGAGCTCTTTCTGCATTACACCATTTCAACAGCCATTTCTTTTACCTCTTGCCGCCTTCTTACACTTTACTACCCTGAAATGACGCTTACGAACAAATACATGATCAGTACTGGTGTGGGAGTTTTGGTCGGTGTCGGGAAAGAAGTATTCGATGCAAATTCGGGAAAACATTTCGATTTCATCGATATCGGGTTTGATTTGTTGGGTATTGCTACCGGACTGGTACTGCATTATTACATCTTTGACAAAAAAAATACCCGAAGCAACCTTTCCTTCAGAATTTCTGACCAGGGCTATGTGGCTACCCTGAAGATCAGCTTTTGATTTGATTAATGACATCCACTAATGCCGTTTCCGGCAAGTTCCTTTATAACCCTTACGGCCTCCGGTATTGCCGCCTCCACTTCCGGTGACAGCGCTATCCCCAGTTCCTGGAAGTTCTTTACCGAGATAGCCATGAGGTATATCTCAGGCAGGTTACCGGTCAATGCCGCGGCATCCAGGAGATCCTTCAGTCCGATCTCATGGGCGCTTAACTGCGTTGGAAAATCCTCGGCATATTTCGGCCGTAGTAAGCGTACATGGCCCGGCGGATAATTATCCAGGGAAGCATCAACAATTATGATAACCTTATACGACTGTATAACGCCCAGGAGGTGAAATCCACCTGTGCCGCCATCCATCAGGTCGGCTCCTGAAAAGCCCTCCTTTTCAAGCTGGGAAATAACCCGGATTCCAACGCCTTCATCATTCAGCAGTACATTCCCAATTCCGAGGATCAGGATGGCATTCGGCACAGAAGTCAGATTAATTGATAGAATATTTATGTTGTTTTAGGGCATTCCTCCGCCCGATTATCATGTCGTTCCACAACATCTTCCTCGATGAATTTCCAGCCGCCGATCATCGAAGAGGTAACACCGCGACGTTCGATGTAATCATGGTAAAAAACCAGGTACACATGCACGAGGGCAAAAATGACAAATCCCCACATCAGGATATGATGAATTTGTCTTGTCTGGATATCCCCTCCTAGCAGGGGAACTACCCAGGCAAAGAGCTTAGGAAGGAACGACTTGCTCATGGCCGCATACATGCCGAATCCGGTAAGGCATTGCATCAGAAAGATGAGGAATGTAATGAAATAGATGAAGCTGGCCAGTGAATTGTGCCCAATTGAATCAATCTTTTTATGGGTCACCTGCAACACATCTACCTTGATCACATCCAGCATCTCTTTCCACTGGCAGCGTTTGAGCGGAATGTAGTTATACCAGCGTGCGAATTCATTGCCGGTAAATCCCCAGTAAAGGCGGAACAGAAAGTTGAAAAAGAACACGAAGGCCGTCACAAAATGAACAAAGCGCACTGTTCCAAACCAGTAATTGAAAGAGGCTTCTGTACCCCGCATAAATGCAGGGGGATTACCGATGACATAACCGGTAATACAAAGTATAACAATGCATAGCATATTGACCCAGTGGTAGATGCGGACAGGCAATTCCCATACATAAACTTCGCGCAAGGGTAAGGACCGGCTTTTCATGGCTCAATAGGTTATAGCTTCATGAATGGTATTGCCATTTTCATCGTACAGGTGCACGGCACAGGCCAGGCACGGGTCAAAGGAGTGGATCGTACGCAGTACTTCCAGTGGTATTTTCGGATCCGCCACAGGCGTTCCAATAAGTGATTCCTCATAGGCGGAGCGCTTGCCCTGGGGATCGCGGGGAGAAGCGTTCCAGGTGGTGGGAACCACCAGCTGGTAGTTCTCAATTTTTTTGTCCTTGATGACGATGAAATGCGACAATGCACCACGCGGTGCCTCTACCATTCCCACTCCCTTTGCTGTTTCAGGCCAGGAATCGGGTTCCCACTTAGCATTGTTCTGTGTACGGGTATCGCCGTTCTTAATATTGGTCAGCAGCTGCTTGTAAAACCCGAGCGCCCAGTCACAGGTGAGTTTGGTTTCCAGACCTCTCGCAGCCGTCCTTCCCAGTGTGGAGAACAAGGCAGTCACCGGTACATCCAGTGTCTTCAAGGCAAACTCAATTACCTCCCTGTATTCAGGGCGGCCTATGGCATACCCAACCAGCATGCGCGAAAGCGGGCCGACCTCCATCGGATTTCCCTTCCAGCGCGGAGTTTTCACCCAGCTGTACTTTTGCGAAACATCGAGATGGTCATAAGGAGGTTTCGGTCCGGTATAGTTGAAGCTGGTCTCCCCTTCCCAAGGATGAACACCGGCATCATCACCTTTGGAATAACTGTACCATGAATTCTTGATAAACTCCTGAATTTCGTCAGGTGCATCGGTTTTAACTTCATGGATATTGGTCAGATCACGATCCAATATGGCACCCCTTGGCATCTTGAAACTGTCGGGATTGTCGTACCCGTTTGCAGGAAAATCCCCAAACGACAGGTAATTCGATAGTCCTCCGCCAATGCTGCCCCAGTCATTTTTGTAAAATGAGGCAATAGCCAGCAGATCCGGAATGTAAACCTGGTCTACAAAGGTTTTGGCATCTTCAAAGTACCTGCCAACCGCAGCAAAACGCTCTGCGTTCAGGGCGTTTGCTTCCTCAATGTTAATGGCGCAGGGTACCCCGCCCACCAGGTAGTTCGGATGCGGGTTCTTGCCGCCAAAAATAGTATGAACCTTCACAAGCTCCTTTTGCATCTCCAGCGATTCCAGGTAATGGGCAACCGCAATAAGGTTGACCTCGGAGGGAAGCTTATAGGCCGGATGCCCCCAGTATCCATTGGCGAAGATGCCCAGCTGACCGCTTTCAACAAAATTTTTGATTTTCTTCTGGATATCGGTGAAGTAACCTGTCGAGCTCTTCGGCCAGGATGAAATGCTTTGGGCAATGCGCGATGATTCGGCAGGATCTGCTTTGAGCGCCGAAACTACATCCACCCAGTCGAGGGCATGCAGTACATAAAAATGTACAACATGATCCTGGATATAAAGTGCATTAGCCATGAGGTTTCGGATCAGTTCGGCATTCGGAGGTATGGTGATCCCCAGTGCATTTTCTACAGTTCTTACCGAGGTAAGTGAATGCGTTGATGTGCACACACCACACACCCTGCCAACAAAAGCCCAGGCGTCACGCGGGTCACGACCTTTCAGAATGGTCTCAATACCCCGCACCATGGTGCCGGCACTATATGCATCTGTAATTTTGCCGTCCCTGACTTCTATTTCGACCCGTAAATGTCCTTCGATACGGGTAATGGGGTCTATAACAATTCTTTCTGCCATAATTGTATGCTTTCAGGGTTTAACTTTTCGATTTCTCTTCAGGTTCATTGGCAATCTCCCTGTGCTTGCGGATATTGGTAACCAGGGCATGCCCGGCCATACCCACAGCGGTGGCGATACCAAGTCCTATCCCGATCTTGTCGGCTGTGGTCTCAATACCGAAACCTGCAAAACTTGGCAGATGCCTGTAAAACGGTCCGTTATCCCAGAATCCGGCCTCCGCGCAACCTATGCACGGGTGACCCGACTGGATGGGGTAGCTTATGCCATCATTCCAGCGGATGATCCCGCAGGAATTGTAAGTTACAGGGCCCTTACATCCCACCTTGTACAGGCAATATCCCCTTCTAGCACCTTCATCATCGAATGACTCAACAAATAAACCGGCATCAAAATTGGGCCTCCGGTAACAGGTGTCATGTACACGCCTTGAATAGAAAGCCTTGGGCCGGTTCAGCTCATCAAGCTGCGGTATCCGGTCGAAGGTCAGCAGGTGAACCACCACGCCTGCCATGACATCTGCAATGGGTGGACATCCCTGAACATTGATGACCGGTTTGCCACTGATAACCTTGTGCACCGGTTTGGCCCCGGTGGGATTGGGACTGGCAGCCTGAACGCATCCTGCAGAGGCACAATTGCCCCAGGCTACAATGGCCTTGGCATTTCCGGCTGCCTCTTCCAGGATCTGCAGGGCACTTCTGCCGCCAATGCAGCAATAAGCCTCATTCTTAACAGGAATGGAACCCTCTACCATAACCAGGTATTCTCCGGGGTATTTCTCCATTACAGCTTTGTATGCTTCCTCTGCCTGGAAACCAGAGGCTGCCATAAGTGTTTCCTGGTAATCGAGCGATATCTTATTCAGAATGAGATCTGCAACCAGGGGATGAGAAGCCCGGATGAACGATTCACTGCAACAGGTGCATTCCTGGA
>DIAS01000070.1 GCA_002415855.1 Bacteroidales bacterium UBA5072 | reverse complement strand
TATGCGAGAAGAAACTTATAAAACCTGTTTTCGTCATATATTTCTGACCGCTTGCAGAGAGTACAAGCATCGTCAGTAATGAAAGAATGATCAATCGCTTCATGACATTGGCATTAATTAGTGAGTAACCTTTTTAATCAGTTTGATATTTCTTAAACAAACCAAAGCCTGCGAAGTTTAAAAACTTCAATAGCAAACAGCAGGTTCAGTCTGTTTTGGGCTTGACAGGCTTGCTCTTAAGGGTGAAAACTCTTGAAATATTGAATCCGAAATGAATATCGCCGTGAATCCACTGACCTGAAGTTTCGCCGATAAATGCCTTTTCTATCATTCCAAGGGAATTGGTAAATATGAGCTGGAAGACATGGCCACCTGTCTCAATGTCAACACCCACCGATAAAGGATTATAAATTGGCTGGCTCATGTAAGTATTATTGGCGTTTATAACATAATAGTATTCGGCATTCAGGCTGATGCGCCTGCTTAGCTTCATTCTTCCTCCGGCTCCGATAGCGAAGAGATCATTAGGGTCGAGTTCGGTCGGCACAAGGTTGCGGTGAACGTAGGAAGGGGTTAGCTGGAACGAAAAGGTTTGGTTTATCTTTCTGGCAATCAGTACCTGGCTGGCGTACGAAAGTCTTGAAGAAAAATAATTTGTCCGTTCCGTATCGGTCCATTTCAATGAATTGACAGCAATAGAAGAAAAGACAGACAATGACACCGGCATTGTTTTTGCCCCTGACGACTGGCGCAAAACAGAGAACTTGACAAATCCGTCATAGGTTTTTTCATAAGATCCCCTGCCGATTCCAACCATTACCCAGTCGGTTATGCCGTACTCAAGACCGAAATGAATATTTGACTGGTCGAGTCCGAAGAATTCGTAAGCACCCGAATTTATTGTTCCGAACCTGTGCGAGATTCTGAAATCAAGCTGTCCTGAGGGCATTCTCTCGATCGAGTGCCCGTTCATGATACGGGTCGACTTGAAAGTCGCGGTGGTAAAAACAGTTTCAGGCTTGGCGTTCTCATTCAGCAAATCCATCAGATCATCCTGCGCAACCATGCCGGCAGGAAGAAGGATAAGCAGAAAAACAGCAATTGCATGTCTCATACAATGAGAATATTATTTATTGTTTGGCATTCCATTTCTTACCCAGATATCAAACTGTTTTATTGAACAGTCCTTCAGCTTTGCTCCGTTTTTTGGCATCGGAGAATAGCTGCCTGTATGTTTTATTGACCCTTCAATTGCTGTTGCTCTTGCCACGACGTCAGCATAATCCTCGAGGCGGATATTATTTCCGTATAATGCAGCATTGGCATTCGAATGACATGAAAGGCAGTTGCCGCTTATGATAGACACTATCGTGCCGCTGTAGGTAACGCTGGAGGTATCGCAGGTCTGGCTGTAGGAAGGGTATAGCGCTTCTTCATTGTCATAATAGCATGAAGCAAACAGAGCCATCACGATTACAGCAATCAGAAGAAGCGACCGCACTGTCTTAGTGTGTTTTCTAGTTATTCGGGTATCCATTGCCTATCCAAATTTCGAACTGACGGATTTTACACGTTGAGAGATTACCGGCTGGCGGCATTTTTGGAACGCCATTTCCATGCAGCGCATTCATAAGCACACCGCTGGCGGCAACTGCAGAAACATCGGAGTAATTTTCAAGCCTGATGCCTCCCGAGGGCGCCGTCCCGCTGTGGCAGCCTGTACAGTATGTCTGAACAGTTGGCCAGATTACACCTGAGTAAGTGACAGGATTAATTGTATCACACACTTCGCCGCAGAATTCATCGAGAGCACCGTAACCTATCCATGCGGCGATTGAATCAATTGCGGCAGCAGATAGCCTGCTCATCGGTGCCGGAGGCATTCTGTCCTCTCCGTCAGGATTGGTAATCACCTCGTAAAGTTTACTCTGTGCCGGACTTCCTGGTGTTACTGCTTTAAGAGTCTGTGTGTATGATTCAAAAATATATCCTTCAGTATGTGTTGCAGCATCATGACATCCGGTGGTTGCACAACTGGAGACAAGCACAGGAAGAATATCCCTGGAAAAACAGGCACGGGGATTAACATATTCCGGTGGCTGAGATGTTGTGTCAGGGCAGGATGTCAGTCTTGCTCCCTGCTCGATCCACAGCCTTATGACAGTTCTGTACTCGAGTGGAATGGGTCTGTCAGGAGGCATCCTGCCTTCTCCGTACTTCGTAATAATGGCATTATAGCTCGGGCTTTCATACGGTTTCCCTGCCACTACCGAATGACTTATCCCGTAATAATCAGTCAGTATATATCCGCTTTCACCGCTTCCGTCATGGCAACCGGCAATGCCGCAGCTGTTCTGATAAACAGGCAGGACCTCCCGCTCAAAACAAATCTCAGGAATTTTATCGGAAAGGATGGCTTCATGCTTACAGGATAAAAGATTCAGGCATGCTATAACCAGGATTGACCCGACCGGCAAAACATAAGTCTTTTTAATCTTCATACCGCAGGACTTAATAAATGCAGATAACACGGTAAATATAAAAATTTCTGTGAAAACAAATAGTCTACCCTCTATATTATTAAAAGCCTGCTGTTTATGGAGGAGAGGCTTTTGACTTACTTTATCAGATGCAGTAATTTCAAAGTGATTATAATTAATTGTTCTGATGCTCAGCAACAGCCTTTTTTGCTGCCTCAAGATGAAGAAAAGCTTCATGGTCATATATCGCTTTTTCTCTTCTTAAGTCCCAGCTTTTCTGAAGTATCTCCAATGCTTCCTGGTATTTGCCCTTCCTGTATAATCCCCAGCCCTTTGTATCCAGATAAATATAATAATCGGGCTTTTGCTGCAATGCTTTTTCAACCAGCTCCATTCCCAGATCGACATTCCGTTTGCTATCGATCAGGAAATATGCCAGGTCATTCAACCTGACTGGATTTTCAGGTTCCAGCGAAAGGGCTTTTCGGTAGTATTCCTCCGCCTTATCCAAAGATCCGATATTTGAATAACCTAAAGCCAGGATGGCAGCAATACTTGCTTCCGACATTGACATGCTTTTCATCAGGGACATGCCCTTTTCCAAATATCTCTTTGCCGCAACGGTGTCTCCTAAAGTCCATGCGAGACCAGTCTGGTGGAAGATCAGGTTAGGATCATCAGGAAAATACTGTTCCGCCTTTTTGTATACTTTTTCTTCTTCTTTATACTTTCCGGTATTATGATATGATTCTCCGAGATAGATGTAGTTAAAGATCCAGTCAGGCTTTATCCCCCATTTATTATATATCTCAAGTGCCTTTTCATATTCAGGTATTGCTTTATCATATTGATATAATTCGAAATAACAAGAGCCTAAGCTGTAGTAAATATTGGGATTCTGATCATCAAAATCCAGGAGCTGCTTTAAATATTTGATCTGTTCATCAGGTGATTCAAAGTACATGGCATATATGCGGTTTGTTTTAAGCTTTTGCTGCATGGGCATCTGGTCTCTTTTTGCGTAAGCCTTTAAACACCATTTTTTTGCCTGATCATAATCGGCCTCATTTCCGAATGATTTTGTTATCTCATCATACAAATACTGATTGCTGTACGCCATGGATAACTGCAGAATAGCATCAATGTAATTTGTGTCAACAGATATTGCCTGAGATAGCCAGTTGCGTGCTGTGGGATAATCATACTTGTTAAAGGCATTTCTCCCATAAATAAAATACCTGAATGCCTCAGGTGAACCGGTATATACAACATTCCGGAAGTTTAAAGGCAATTCTTTCTTCAATTCAGATATTATGAGAAAATTTCTTACCATAACTGAAAGTGAATCAATCAGATGAAAAATGTCCTCCTCCTTATCAAGGACCTCTGTCTGAAATGATTTTATAACCTCTTGTGTTTCCGGATTAATTAATTGCGCGTCCAGGCGGGTTGTATTTCCGGCTTTTTTAATACTGCCATAAACAAGGATTCCGGCATCCAGCTTTTTCGATACACTACTGGCAACAGAAGGTGTGATTGAAGCATAATTGATGATTCCCTGATTTTTAACAAGATTGTTAACCGATTCTGCCTGTCTGACTTTCAGTTCCTCGGAATTTGACAGTGAGGCTATCAGGATATCCTGGACGCCATCCTGCCATACATTCCATATTG
>DIAS01000042.1:11729-50228 GCA_002415855.1 Bacteroidales bacterium UBA5072 | reverse complement strand
TAATTCTTCGGGGAAAGTATTTACCTTTGAGAAAAATGATATAATTTACAGCGATATTTTTGTTGAAGACAATACGTTCTCATTAAAAGCACTCACTGATTTAAGACTGTATGGCCTTGAGCAGGAAATGCTTAATTCCCTGATGTTTGATTTTATTGATTTCAGAAATGTGGTTTTTGAAATGATTGAGGAAGCCTAAGTTACCTTTGGAATGAATTTTGAATATGACATATTTGTAAGTTATGCGACTGCCAGTGCCGGTGAAAACCAGGCAACTGCAGAATGGACGCAGAAATTCTGTGAATACCTTAAAGTACTGATGAACAGGCTGAACGACAGAAGCCTGAAGATTCTGCTGCATGATGAATTGCGGGTGCGTCAGGCTTCACAAGGCGAAAATATCAGGGATATTCTGGCCAAAACGGCCGTTTTCATAACCGTACTCTCTCCTGAGTATGCAAAATCATCGGCCTATATAAAAGATATGGAGGAAGTATCGCGAAGTGCCCAGGCATACGATGGTGATGGTGGAAAAAGGCACCGGATATTCAGGGTCCTTACCTCGCCTTTGCTGTCATCTGATCACTTCGATTGCTTAAATAACGAAATAAGCTACAATTTCTTTGAGATCAACCGGTATAACAAAAAGCCTGTAACTTTTGAACTGAACGGGAAAAATAATCCTCATGATAAATTCTGGCCAAAAATGGTGGACCTGGCCTATGATATTGTTGATACACTGAAAGAATTGTCCACGGATGAAAAAGGAACCGGGATCAAAAAGGAGATCCCTGCTGTGTTTCTTGCTGAGACCAGTTTTGATCAAAGTGAAAACAGAGACATGCTGAAGCGGGAATTGCAGCATCTTGGCTTCCGTATTCTGCCCGTTTCTCCGGTGCCGGAAGAAGCAGATAAAGCCCGGCAGGCCATTGATCAGATCCTTGGCCAGACAGTTATGACAATACACCTGCTGGGAGCCTGGTATGGGGATTTCATTAAGAATTCGAAGTATTCTCTTATTGACTTTCAGATCAAAACCGTTAAGGAATATATTGCTGCCAAGGACAAGCCAAGAAAACCTTACCAGGTTATCTGGATACCCAATGACATCAAACCCACCGATCAACGGCAGGCCTTATACCTCAAGCGGCTGAAACGTGATGAGGCACAGCACATGACGGAAATTATTGAGACACCGTTCGAAGTATTTAAAACCATCCTGAACGCGAGGTTGAATGAGATCACCCATCCGGAAAGCAAAACGCTTGCTGAAAAGAATAAATTATATGTGATCTATGAAAAAGCATCCGGTACAATCATGGGTGAGTACACTGAATTACTGAGGAAAAAAGGTTTTGATATTATCGAGCCTTTCGACAACGGCGGTGATTTCTTTCCTTTGTCCAGGCATATTCATAACCTGCTGGCAGCTGACGCGGTTTTGATTTATAAAGGCGACAGCAATATGGAATGGCTGAACAGCAAGATCCGTGACCTGGTAAAAACCCCGGGATTTGGGAAGAGCAAGCCCTTTCGTGCTATTGAGATCATTTCCAGGCAGAAAACTGCGGATAAATCCCTATTGTTCCTAAAAAATGTCCCGGTTAACTGGGATGCGGAAATTAACCACGAGGTGATTAATCATTTTATCGATCATTTGGCAAAGAAATGACAGAGAATCCAAGCCGGCATATTAAAACCAGTACCCTTACACTCGCCAATCCATTCCCTGGATTGCGCCCATTCAGTGTTGAAGAAAGCCACCTGTTTTTTGGCCGTGAAGGACAAAGTGAGACTGTTCTGGGTTACCTGGCCAGAAACCGTTTTGCTGCAGTCACCGGTGCTTCGGGAAGCGGGAAGTCCTCCCTTATCTACTGCGGACTTATTCCGGCTTTATACGGCGGTTTTATCACAGCTGCAGGCTCCAAATGGAGGATCATTACAACAAGGCCCGGGAACAGTCCTGTTGAAAACCTCGCTGAATCTATTGCTGCCAGTGAAAAGGAAAGCAAGCATACTGATGACTTTTACATCAGCAAACAAATCATTTATACGATCCTGCGGAGAAGCTCCTATGGATTGGTCAACGCAACAAAACAGATCAAGCTTTCAAAGGGTGAGAATATCCTGTTGATACTCGACCAGTTTGAAGAATTGTTTCGTTTTAAAGAAAGCAGGAAAGATATCACCGTAGTAAACGAAACTGAAGCGTACATAAAACTGCTGGTAAATGCCATCAGGCAAAAGGACCAGCCAATTTACGTAGTGCTGACCATGCGTTCGGATTTTATTGGGGAATGCTCACAGTTTCAGGAACTTACTAAACTGATCAACAAAAGTAATTTCCTGATTCCCCAGATGACCCGGGATGATTTCAAGGAGGCGATCACCGGACCCCTCGCCGTTGGTGGCGCCGATATCGATCCACAGCTTCTGCAGCATTTACTGAACGTCATTGAGGAAAAGAGCGATCAACTCCCTGTTTTACAGCATGTCATGATGCGAACATGGGAATTCTGGACACGCAATAATGAACCGGGCATCCCCCTGCGTAACCGCGACTACGAAGTGGCAGGCAAGATTGAAAATGCCCTGTCGATGCATGCCAATGAGGCCTTTGAAGAGCTTACCGAGGAGGGGAAAGCCGTTTGCAAGGCCATGTTCCGGTGCCTTACTGAAAAAGGAACTGACAACAAAGGAACGCGTCATCCGGCCACCATCAAGTATATCGGAGAAATTGCCCAGGTTCCTGATCAGAAGGTCATTGAGGTAGTCAATAAATTCCGTGCCAAGGGAAGGTCATTCCTTACTCCTGGAGAAGAAATCCCGATCGACAGTGATACAATCATCGATATTTCACACGAAAGTCTGATGCGTATCTGGGATAAGCTGCGATCGTGGGTTGATGAGGAATTCTCATCTGTACAGATGTATTTGCGGCTTGCAGAAGCATCCTCGCTCTATCAGGTTGGAAAGACAGGGCTCTGGAGACCTCCCGATTTGCAGCTGGCGCTGAACTGGAAAAAAACACAACAGCCAACCCTGGCCTGGGCTAAAAAATACAACCCTGCCTTCGAAAAAGTCATGGTTTTCCTCGATGCCAGCGAGAAAAAATACCAGCAGGAAGAGCAGAACAAAGTGCGGCTCCAGCGAATGGAACTTAACCGTACCCGGAAATTCGCCGTATATAGCCTCTTTGCCGCCATCGCCTTCCTGTTCATTTCTGTCTGGGGCTTCCAGCAAAGAGGTGATGCCATTAAAAAAGCACGTGAGGCAGACTCCTCGAGGGAGGAAGCTGAATACAGAAGAAAGGAGGCCGACAGCCTGCGTATACTGGCGGATGGCAGGGCAACCCTGGCTGATATCGAAAAGCTGATGGCCGAAATGAATGCCGATTCAGCAGACAAGCAACGGGCCATAGCCTATTATCAGAAAAAGCAGTCCGATCTGGAAAAACAATTGGCTTTCCAACAGGCTGAGGAGGCAGCCAGGAGAAGTGCACAATACCAGAAAGAAAAAGAGGAATCTGAAAAAACAGCCGTAAAAGCCAATCAGCAGCTAAGTGTTACAGAAAAAGAGAAAAATCTTGAATTCCAGAAACGGATGCTTTCCATTGCCCAAACCATGTCGGGAAAAGTTACACAGGTGGATGATAAAAACCTCAAGGGCCTGCTTGCTTACCAGGCTTACCTGTTCAACAATGATTATAATGGACAGTCGGATGATCCGGATATTTATAATGCACTTTATGACGCACTTGCCGGATTCAACGGTGATTATTTCAATAGTTTGCAGGGACATGAAGGATCCATCCGTTCAGTGGCGTTTCTGCCCGGTTCAGAGGTATTTTACAGTTCCGGTCATGACGGAAAGATTCTGCGGTGGGATCTGAACAGCGGCAGCAAGACCTATAAAACACTCATCAATAATAATTTTACCAACCGGAGTATGTCCATTAGTCCAAACGGCCGTTGGCTTGCCTGCGGGACAACCACGACCGGGATACAGCTTTTTAACCTCAATACCGGCACTGAACCGGAAATCCTGGAAGGGCACAAAGGCTGGGTTGAAGCACTGGCATTTACCGCTGACAGCAAGGGACTATTCTCCGCCAGCACCGATAAAACCATTATATATTATGATCTTATCGAGGGATCCAGCAGCGTATTTATGACGTTGCCCGTTAAAGCCAGGTGTCTTGCCGTATCACCATCCGGCCGTTACCTGTTTGGCGGTACCGACGACGGGAAACTGATCCGCTGGAACATGGACACGAAAGAGGAAACTGTTATTTTCAGTTCTCCGGGCAATTCCATCTCCGCTCTTGACATCAACTCCACTGGCTCACGGGTTGCATTCGTTGACAAGAACGGATCACTGAGACTTGCCGATGCCCGGTCAAACAGCATTATCAGAAATGTCAATGCCCATTCCGGACGTATTATGGATGTCCGGTTTAGTCCCGATGACCGCCAAATAGCCACCGCCAGTGTCGATAAAACGGTCAAACTCTGGGATGTGAATAACCTGGGCAACCGGCCAATAATCATTGGCAGACATGATAGCTTTGTTTTCGCGGTTGCATTCAGCCCGGACGGGAAATACCTGGTATCATCAGGTGATGTTCCTGACAACAAATCAATTCCTTTCCTCTTTTACTGGCCTACCCATGCTACCGCCATGGCCGCGCAAATGTGCGATAAAGTTACCCGTAACTTTTCTACCCGGGAATGGGAAAACTATGTGGGCTACGATGTACAGTTCCAGAAAACCTGTCCAAATAAACCATGATGACACCATATCCTTCTCAACCATCCGGATTTATTAAAATATCCCTGTTGGCGGCTTTTTTGTTTCTCTTGAGCGCAGATCTGCACTGCCAGGATGATTGTGCTGCAAAGATACAGGAAGCCCAGAAATATTATGACCTGGGGATGATCGAAGAAATACCGCAGATGCTTTCAACGTGTATGGCAGAAGGTACACGAACGCAGAAAATTGAAGCTTACAAACTGATCATTCTTTCCTATTTATTCGACGATAATCAGTTTGAGGCGGAGAAAACCATGGTCGAATTCCTTAAAAAATACCCGGAATATGAGATCATGCCCAATGACCCCATCGAATTTGTTTATCTGTTTGAATCCTACCGTACAACCTCGGTATTCTCCTTTGGACTCAGCGCCGGCATGAACCTTACTGATCCGAGGATCATTGAGCCTTTTACAATGCTCGACATGAACAGCGCCACTACTAAAAATACCATGAAGCCAAGCTTTAATGTGGGTCTGGGAGTAGGCCGTTACATCACTCGCAAGATGCTCCTGAACCTGGAATTTAACTTTGTTTCGAACAATTACGGATTTTATGACGAAATCAGCCTGCCTGTGCCGGAAGAAAAGAACGCGATCAATGAAATCACTTATACAGAAAGGCTTTATAAACTTGAAATGCCGGTAACGGTTGCCTATGAATTCAATATAAAAAAGATACACTACTTTGTACGGGCGGGTTTGTCCGCCGCCAAACTGACAGGAATTACAGGCCACGCCTCAAGGAAGTATTCTGAGGATCTCCAACCCCTTACAAGTGAAAACGAGGATATCAGTTATTACCGTAAAAAGATGCTCTATGGTGCCATAATCGGGGCAGGCATGCGGTATAAAGTCCCCAGGGGTGTTATTACAGTCGATCTGCGGGCCAATATCGGCCTGAATAACATCGTCAACGAAGACCGTCGCTATGAAAACCAGGATTTTCTCACAAAATATTACTACCTGGATGATGACTTCTCTTTGAATACCTTGTCCCTTTCAGCCGGTTATTATTTTTCGTTTTACAAGCCCAAGAAACAACGTTAGCCATGAAACTCCTCCGGAATAATGCTTTATTGTTGCTGATCGTGCTGGCATCGGCCTGCTTCGATGAAAAGGATATCACCCCTGCGCAGCAGGAGTCCTTCATCAAGTATTACAACAATTATCCCGTATTTTATGCCGCCGACGTTAAGGTGACCAATCAGGGATATGCCCTGCTTGGAACAGTGGAAAACTCGGTAGGGGCTAACCAGATTTGTCTGCTCAGGACCAATGAGTACGGTAACCTCATTGATTCATTGTATTATGGAAAATCTGTCAACGCCAGGGCTAACTGCCTGCATGTATTATCTGATGGTGGCTTTGCTGTTTTGGGATCCTCTTTGAACCAGGGTACCGGAAAGAGAGAAATCTATTTTTTCCGCACCGACGATACGGGGAACCTTTTATGGACCAGGACAATCAGCAGTTCCGGCAATGTTGAGGCCAAACACTTCGAGATCAATTCAGAAGGTTCGTTCATCATGACCGGGTATGCCGACCTTAGCAATACAGATACCCGGAAGCAACTCTGGATAGGCGCACTGGATAATGCCGGCAACCTGCTTTGGTCGCGGAAACCTTATTCCGACAAGGATGCGGAAGGCCGCTATCTTCAAGTATTAAGCGATAACAGGTTGGTTATTACCGGCTTTTCAAAAAATGATCCCAATCCTGAAGAATCTGCCTTCAGCCATGCATATATCTTAAGGGCAAATCCTACAGGAATAGTATCTGGCACCTATTACCTTCCTGCTTCGTCAGATGAGGAAGGAAATTGTATCAGGGTGATTGATGATAACAATTACCTGATACTGGGCACGGTCAAAACATCATCCTCCGCCATGGATATTAAACTCAGCCTGGTAAGTGTGGTGGATAATGTATTTACCACACAATGGGACAAACCCTATGGAGGTACCGGAAATGATTATGGTCAGCGTATATTGACAGAAGGTAATGATATCTATATATTGGGAACCACAACCACCGTCGGCACCAATACCGCTATTTCTCTCATCATAACGGACAATGCGGGTAATGACCCGAAATACTTTAATTTCGGTTTGGGAACCCAGCTTTCCGCGTCTTCCTTTGAACAAACCCCGGATAACGGCTTCATTATCTCAGGCACCAACAAGCTATATGAGAACAGTGTGTCCGCAACCCTCATCAAGACACTTGGCGACGGTTCACTTTAAATCATGCTGGTTCATTATTGCAGAAATGTCTACTGAAAACAGCTGTTTGAATTCCTATTTTGCCGGGTTCATCAAATAGTTGCATCATTTTACCCTGTATTTTTGTATTTTTGTACTTATCGTGAGAATCAGCCCTTATTGTGAGCGGATTGTTTTTCAGGATCGTAATTTATGGTAATTTTTCAACAAACCTAGTCAGCATGGTTCCTTTTCAATTAAATCAATCTGCCATGAGCGTTTCCAAAGTAACCCGCCTTATACCGTTCTTTTCATTGGTTATCTTTCTGAACCTTGGCTTAAACATGACTGCCCAATCTCCGGTGATTTTCGATGTCCCTGGTCAGGAAATTTTTAACGGTAAGGATCTCTCTCCCGTTCCCCCGGATAACTTCACCTACAAGTCAACTGACGGAACACTGCAAAGCAATACTGCCACCGTTGGTGTTTTGCTTGCTCCGTTGGCCGATCCCCCTACGGACATTGCCCTGAGCGGTACAACCATAGCGGAAAACCAGCCTGCAAACACAATTATTGGCACCTTATCGGCAACTGATCCCGATGCCGGTGAAACGCACACCTATTCCATTACCTCGGTCGACGGAGTGCCGAGTACACTATTCAACATTTCAGGAACATCCCTGCGATCTGGCGTCGCCTTTAATTTTGAAGCCAAATCTTCTTATTTGGTTCTCATCAGAGTTACTGACAAAGATGCACTGTTCTTTGAAGAGGCTTTTACCATCACCATCACCAATGTTAATGAAGCCCCTACTGATATCTCACTAACTGCCAATACCATACCGGAGAATTCTCCGGTCAACACCGTTATCGGAACTTTGTCCGCCAGTGATCCTGATGCCTCGGATACGAGAATTTTCTCCATCGTTTCGGTCGATGGTGGAGCCAACAGCACTTTCAACATCTCCGGAACACAATTGCGATCGAGTGTGGAATTCAACTTTGAAGCAAAATCCTCCTATTTGGTTATGATCAGGGTTACTGATGGTCTGGGACTTTTTTACGAGGAGGAATTTACCATAAATGTCACAGATGCCAATGAACCCCCGGTAGCATCCTCAGTTGCGATCACGCCAACAGATCAGCGGGTTGGGATTAACAATACCGGGACCTTCACTTTTACTGATCCTGACGGGGACGGGCAAGGACCAAACCAGTACAGGTGGTATCGGGCTAATGATGCCTCCGGGAGCGGTGCGGTTACCATATCAGGGGCAACCACCACAACCTACAGGACAGTCAAAGCCGATGGAGGCAAATACATCTGCTTTGAGGTCACCCCTTATGATCAGCACAACATGGCCGGTACGGCTGTAAGGAGTTCTTACAAGTATATCAACACCCCTCCGGTTGCCACCAATGCCCAGATTACGGCTCCGGTTCTTCAGCCGGGGCAAAATATCACCGGGAGTTTTTCCTATACAGATGCAGAGGGGGATCCCCAGGGCAGTTCCGTGTATCAGTGGTATACCAAGACCACGGCTGATTACACACCTGCAAGCCCTGGTACATCTGTCGGAACAGGATCTACGTACCGTCTTAAAGCCGCCGATGCCGGAAGGTATATCTGGTTCAACGTTGAACCCGTTGCCCAAAGCGGTTCAACACCCGGCGATTCAATATGGAGCAATATTATTGGACCTATCGGCGCTTTCAGTGCCAACATAGCTGGCAGCGAAAGTTACTGTTACGGTACTGTAATGCCCATTACACTAACTGTCTCGGGAGGATCACAACCCTATACGGCGATCCTTCACCGCTCAGGCACTATGGCCAAAGACACTACCATCAGCAATATCACAACCTCTACGTATACAATCAATGTCCGTATTCCCGGCAGCTATGTTCTTACAAGCCTGCGGGACAAAGACAATGAACCTGCCACGGTAACTTCCACACCTGTGGTCCTGCAGTTCTTCGCAAGGGTGACAGGTGTATTGACCGGCTCATCAGAATTGTGTGACGACGGAACAAGTACTGCCAACCTGACTTTGAACTTTGGCGCCGGTTCCGCTCCCTGGTCTTTTGTAGTCAGCAGGTTCAGACCAAACGGGACCCTGATCAATGACACAACTTATACCAATGTAAATTCCGATCCCTATGTTTTCCAGGGAAGGATATTCGCAGGCTATAGCGGCACCCTCTACAGGATCAGGTCGCTCACAGACGTGAACAGTTGCCCGGGCGACACCTCCGGGACAGGTACCGTAACACTTACATACTTGCCATCGCCGACTGCCGAGATCTCCGGTATTGACACCATCTGTCCCGGTGATACGGCATACCTGCAGGTTGCACTTACCGGCACAGCGCCATGGAGCATCACCTATTTGAGAAATGGCACCAATCCCTTTGTAATAAATGAGATTTACAACTTCAACTATACCCTGGAGGTACGACAGTCGGGGACTTACACGATTTCACGTGTTGAGGATGCCCTTTGTACCGGAAAAACAGCTGGTTCGGGAATAGTCAGGGCCTATACATCCCCTACGGCAGTTATTTCGGGAAGCACAACCATTTGCGAGCATACCTCAGCCAACCTTACTGTTGTGCTTACCGGGAGTTCCCCCTGGCTGTTCAGTTACCGGAGAAATTCCGAAGACCCGGTGGACATACCCAATATACTTTCAAGCCCCAGAGCCGTTCAGGTGACTGATGCCGGCACCTATACCCTGTATGAGGTTTATGATAAAAACTGCAAAGGCACTGTCTCAGGCAGCGCCGTCATCAATGTTACACCGGCTCCTGACGTAAGCATTTCGGGACTGGCAGCTGCCTATAATAAGCAGTCAACAGAATGGGTGCTGATGACAGGAACACCTGCGGGAGGTACCTTCACCGGACCGGGGGTGATTCCTTACAATACCAACTGGTACTTTGTGCCTTCACTGCCGCCTGTGGGAACCCATAACATTGTTTATTCCTACAGGGCCTCGCCGTCGTCCTGCTTTGGCTATGATACCGCTGTGGTGAGAGTGCTCGAGGCGGATGCCTCCATCGAGTTTGAAAACGACCGGACAAAATACTGCCAGAATGACTATCCCTTCACCGTTACGGGTGTTAATGTTGCCAACAGCATTGGTAGCTTTACGATCAGCGGTGGAATAGGCCTGGTGGATCACCACAATAACACTGCCACTGTGTATCCGGCATTGCTCGCTGTAAATGAATACACCATCACCTATACCTATTTCGATGGCACCACACTGACAAAAACCAGCAAGTTCGATATCGGCAAACCGCCCGTAGCCGACTTCAAATGGGAAAGTGAATGTTATCATGCCGGGCAGTCAATTACCATGACAAATACTTCGGTTCCAAACTTCGGAAATCTCACTGATACAAGCTATTATTGGAAGATAAATACATCAACGGGTTTTGAAAGTTACACCACTCGTGATATCACCCATGCTTTCCCCAGGTCTGGTAATCACACCATTGAACTGCAGATTGAAACCTCATACGGATGTGCAGATACTGTCACCAAGGTTTTTGGTCTGAGACCTACTTATGAGCTGGCAAACAATACCTTTTTTGAAGATTTTGAGGACAGCCCTGTTGACTGGCGGAGCGGAACAGCTCTCACGCCTACTGTCAACAGTTGGAGGCTGGGTGACCCTTCGAAAGGATTTAACGGCGCCTATTCAGGTGACAAGTGCTGGTATACCTATATTGCAAGCAGTCCGGCTCCCCGCGAACAATCCTGGATTGTCAGTCCCTGCTTTGATTTTACAGGTACCGACAAGCCCATGCTAAAACTCAGAATATGGCGCCTGTTCAACTCCAACAGAGACGGTGCCAATATCCAGGCATCTGCTGACAGCGGTAAAACATGGACACTTATAGGTGAGATCGGTGATGGCGTTCTGTGGTTCAACAGCTACAATATTCTCGGCAATCCCGGCAATTCCAGCGTAGGCTGGTCCAATAACAACCTGATCAGCAATGATGCCGACTGGGTAGAGGCACGCCATTCCCTGGACATGCTTATCGGTAAAAAAGATGTACAGTTCCGGATTGCCTACGGATCAGATTATAATGCCCAAGGGAATAATGGTATCGCCTTTGACGATTTCTGGATCGTGAAACGAAACCGTATGGCCATGCTGGAACACTTCACCAATTCTTCGTCAACCGATTGTGTAGCCCCTGATATACAGTTCAATGGCATGGTCAATGAAAATCCAATGAATTTCATTGACCTGCAGTATCATACATCCTTCCCGGGTAGTGATCCCTTTAACCAGCATAACCCTTCAATCCCCAGTGCCAGGGTATTTTACTACGGACTTTCCGATATTCCTTACACGATTCTGAACGGCGGGTACAAAAGCGATTACCGGTTTGATTATGATACCAAACCGCTTGACCAGAATAAAGCAATCGTAGAGTCATTGCGCGACAGCAAATTCTGGATCAACCTGAACTCCCATTTGGCAGGGAATACGCTGTATACAGAAGCTGAAATAAATGCCCTGCAGGATATTGCTGCCTCAGATCTGACCGTTCATGTGGCCGTAATTGAACAGGTGATAACCGGTGTGACCGGAGGCAACGGTGAAACCGTATTTGAAAGCGTGGTGAAGACCATGCTCCCCGATGCTGCCGGAACTACTATTTATCATGACTGGACCCAGGGTGAATCACGGTACCTGGATAATTCCTGGTATTTGCAGCATGTTTTCAACGCGGATCAGCTACGAATAGTTGCTTTTATTCAGGATGAAGCCACAGGGGAAATTTACCAGGCTGCCATGGATACCATTGGTACCTTTACCGGTATTGGAGATTTTCATGGATCCCATCCTGATAATGAATTCATTGTTTATCCCAATCCGGCTCAAAACAAGGCATTTATTTTGTTCAACCGGGAGACAAGTGACGAAGTTACGCTGGAAGTGTACAATAATATAGGAAATATACTATCAGTCAAGCACATCCCTTCAGGAACCGATGAGGTAGAGATAATGCTGGAGAATTATCCGGATGGACTTTACATCCTTAGATTGGTTAGTCGTGATCAGCTTATTGGAATCGGCAAGCTGACAGTGACGAAATGATTTTATTCAGGCATCCGTTGAATAAGCAGGTGCCTGATGTTTTTACAACTGACCCAAAACCCTGCGTTAATGACAATTATGGATCGTTTTCATACCGCTGCCTTGCTCATCCTTGGTTGTGTCGCCCTCAACTGCAATGCAACGCCCTTAACACGGGAGGCCTTTGGGATAGGCTTTGACGCAGCCAATGAAGCCCCAAAACTGGATAAAATTGAGGTTATTGACCTGGTATATACAAGAGGTATTGGTAGGGTTCCGATTACCGACTCTGTAGTTGTCACGGATGCTGATGACAGCAACCTCCGTTCTGCTTCAATACGGATTTCCAGCAATTATACTTCAACAGAGGACTTTCTCAGGTTTACCAATCAAAACGGCATCGCCGGAGTCTGGAACAAAACCACAGGTATTCTTACCTTAAGCGGCAGGTCCTCGGTCGCCAATTACCAGAAAGCGCTGCGAAGTATCCAGTATGAAAACACCAATACAATCAACCCCAATACAAAGACCCGCGTTGTTTCCTTTACGGTAAATGATGGAGAGGCCAACAGCAACACGCTGACCAGGAACATTGTGATAAATTCGACCAATATACCCCCCGTACTATCCGGTATTGAGACTGCCATTCTTGCCTATTGCCCCAATTCAGGCGCTGTAATCATTACCGCAACGATTGGTATCCAGGATGCGGACAATACAAGTCTTTCCTCTGCAAATGTCCAGATCACCGGCGGTTACACGCCAGGCGAGGACTTCCTGCGGTTTACCAACCAGAATGGAATAGCCGGGTCATGGAATTCCCTCACTGGAATGCTCACGCTTACCGGTACGTCGCTGGTCGGCAATTACAGAACGGCTCTCAGAAGCATCCGTTATGAGAATACAAACACCACCAATCCGGGCTCAGGGAACCATGTTGTTACTTTTACAGTCAACGACGGAACTGCTGTAAGCAATGCGGTTACCCGCACCATTAACGTCAGAAAACGGGTAAGCGCGGTACTGAGTGGCAGTACGAGCATATGCAGGGATGATGCATCTGTCATGCTGACTATTTATTTCACGGGAACGTCTCCCTGGAAATTCATTCTTTTAAGGAATAACGCCAATGATGTGGAATACAAAGGCATTACCACTGACCCTTATACCTTTGCCGTGAAAGAGGAAGGCGTTTACACCATAAAATCAGTTTCCGATGCAACCTGCACCGGGGATACCACCGGATCAGGATATGCAAGGATTACCTATATACCCTCACCTACTGCCACCATTTCAGGAACCGACAGTATATGCACCGGCGGTAACGCAAGCCTTCAGATAGCCCTCACCGGTACTGCGCCCTGGAGTATCACTTTTATGCGAAACGGTGGCAACCCAAGGGTAATCAATAACATTACTGATCCCAATTATGTACTGCATTTAACCCAGGGAGGAACCTATACGCTGTCGAATGTTGCAGACGCCCTGTGCACGGGGACCACTTCCGGTACAGGAATAGTACGGGTTTATAGCGGCCCTTCAGCTGTAATTTCTGGAAGCACGACCATATGTGAAAATGTTTCAGCTGACCTTCAGGTTACCCTCACCGGTAATGCTCCCTGGCGGTTCAGTTATAGGAGAAATTCCGGGAACCCCGTGGAAATAAGCAATGTGTACACAAGCCCCCGGCTCCTTCCGGTTAACCAATCCGGAACATACTCACTTTATGAAGTATATGACAAGAATTGTAAGGGTACAGTTTCGGGCAGTGCTGTTATTGATATGATTCCTGTTCCTGAGGTTGATCTGCAGGGACTTGAACAGGGAGCATACAACAGGCAGTCTCCGGAATGGGTGCTGCTTACGGGTACGCCTCCAGGCGGTACTTATTCTGGGGAGGGAGTCATTCCCTATGATTCCCGATGGTATTTTGTACCCTCCCTGCCACCGGTTGGAACATACAATATTGTTTATACCTACCAGGAATCAAGCAGTTCCTGCTTTGGTTCTGATACAGCCGTCGTCCGTGTTCTTGAAGCAGATGCCATAATTGATTTCGAACACGGCCGGACAAAATATTGCCAAAATGATCCTTCTTTTACAGTTACAGGCGTGAATATGGCTGGGGCAACCGGCAGTTTCTCAATCAGCGGAGGGACAGGCCTGGTTGACCATCACAACAACACCGCCACAATTTATCCTTCCCTGCTTGGTATTGGATCGTATACCCTCACTTACACATACTATGATGGGACAACACTTTCAAGTCAAAGCGTATTTGATGTGGGTAATCCCCCCATCGCTGACTTTGCCTGGGAAAGCGAATGCTTTCATGCCGGGGAATCCATTAGCATGACTAACATTTCATTCTCACCGTATGGAAACCTCACCGATACCAGTTTCTACTGGAAGGTTCAAAAGACAGGTGGATTTGATAATTATACCACTCGTGATATCACCCATACATTCCCCCAAAAGGGTAATTACATGATTGAACTGCGGTTGGAAAACTCCTATGGCTGTACTGCTACGGTAAGCAAGGTTTTGGGATTGAGACCCACCATCAGGCTCGGCGATACAACCTATTATGAGGATTTTGAAGACAGCCCGATTGAATGGCGCAGTGGAACGGAAGATAATTTAACGAACAACAGCTGGCAATTCGGAGATCCTTCAACAGGTTTCTCGGGTGCTTTTTCAGGTGAAAAATGCTGGTATACAAACATTACGCACAGCCCGGCGCTCCGGGAACAATCATGGGTCAAAAGTCCCTGCTTTGATTTCACTGGATCTGAAAAGCCCATGCTGAAGATGAGGATCTGGCGGCTTTTCAATGCCAACAGAGACGGTGCCAATGTCCAGGCGACAATTGATAACGGAAAAACATGGACAAATGTTGGCGAGATAGGTGACGGTGTATTCTGGTACAACAGTTATTCCATCCTCGGAAATCCGGGCGGTAAAAGCGTCGGATGGTCCAATAACAATTCCGTGAGCAATGATGCGGATTGGGTGGAATGCCGCCATGCCCTTGACTTCCTGACCGGTAAGACCGATGTACAACTGAGGATCGCGTACGGATCTGATTTTAATGCGCAGGGTAACAACGGCATTGCCTTTGATGATTTCTGGATCGTAAAACGAAACCGTACCGCCTTGCTGGAACATTTCACCAATGCTTCGGATAATGATTGTGTCACGGCTGATGCCCTGATCAATTCGCTCGTAAATGAACATTCCATGAATTTCATTGATCTGCAGTACCATACTTCCTTCCCTGGCGCTGATGTATTTAATGCGCAGAATCCTTCGATTCCGGGAGCAAGGGTATTTTATTACGGGCTTTCAGGTGTGCCCCTCACTATCCTGAGCGGCGGGGTCAGAAGCCTGAACAGGTTCGACTATAGGGACAAACCCCTTGATCCGAATATAGCAATTATTGAATCACTTTGGGATAGTGATTTCGGGATCAACCTGAATTCAAAGATCTGGGGTAATATGCTGCAGGTGGAAACACAGGTGACCGCACAAAAACCACTTCCCGCATCTGATCTTAGCGTTCATGTTGCAGTAATAGAAGCGGTCATTTCCGGTGTTGACGGAGGAAATGGTGAGACTACTTTTGAAAGTGTTGTGAAGGCCATGCTTCCGGATGCCGCCGGAACAACCGTTTACCACGGCTGGGCTGCGGGTGAATCACAGGTTTTTCAGAATTCCTGGCAACTCCAGAACATTTATGATATATCCCAGTTAAGGGTGGTCGCTTTTCTACAGGATGAAAATTCCGGCGAGGTATATCAGGCAGCCATGGACACCATTGGCCTTATTTCAGCGACAGCCGATGACATGACCGGATCACCGGACCAGGGAACCTTTATGGTATATCCCAATCCGGCCGACAACTCAACCACTGTTTTGTTCAACAAGGAAATCGAGAAGGACATCACATTGGAATTGTATGACAACACCGGGAGCCTTGCATTCAAAAGGCACATTCCCTCAGGGACGTTAAATACAAACGTGCCGGTTGAAGGCTTGCCCGAGGGTATTTATTTACTGAGACTGGTGAGTGCCGGCAGGATGCTGGGCACTGTCAAGCTGACTGTTTCCAGATAACCGCTATGCACCGGATATTGATCCGGGTTCCAACAGGTACCGGGCAAAGCTCCTGCCGAAATCAACCATATGATTGCGCTTCTGATCATCCGGCGAGAACTTGCTGGAAATGCCTTCCATTACTACATTTAGCTTCAGTGATTTAAGCTGATTCTCAATAATTCTGACAGCCTCTCCGCTCCAGCCGTATGAACCAAACGCCGCCGCTTTCTTCCCCCTGTCGCGTATCGGGTTAATGACAGCAAACAGCTTGTATACCGGCAGCAATGTGTTCTGGTTAATCGTAGGTGAACCGACCAGGAGCGACTTACTGCGAACGATGTATTCCTCCAGTTCACCCAGGAGGATGTTTTCAATATCAATAATATTGATCTTGTAATCCACAATTTCACGTATCCCGTCTGCTATGGCTTCAGCCATCTGTTTGGTATAGCCGTAAGCCGAAACATAGGTTATCAGGATGCTGTTATCCAGGCAGAGTGAATCAGCAATATATCGCTCTGCATACTTCTCCGTAAGACCGATCTTTTCTTTCCAGGTGGTTCGCAGAATCGGTCCGTGACCCGGACATACCGCCTTAATCTCCAAGGGTTTTATCTTTTCTATAGCCTTAACCATGAAGTTACTGAAAGGCTTCAGGATAACATCAAAGTAATGCCTGAATGCATCCTGGAAGTCTTCTACCAGGTCATCAAACATAGCAGGGCGACAAAAATGTGCTCCGAATGAATCACAGGTAAACAAGAGCTGATCTTCAGCCAGGTAGGCAAAAATAGTATCGGGCCAGTGGAGATTGGGTGCCGAAATAAACCTCAGGGTTTTGTTTCCCAGGTCAAGTATATCTCCGTCTTTAACATATACAAACTCAAAAGGCCTGCAAACCATGTCCTGCAAATAGCCAATTGCCTGCCGGCTGCCATACACAATTGCCTTTGGCGCAATTTCCAGAAGGGACTTGATACAACCCGAATGATCAGGCTCGGTGTGGGTAACTACTATATAATCAATCGCAGAAGGATCTGTCACCTGCCTGATCTTGTCCAGATAAGTTTCCCGGAAGCCTGCCTTTACTGTATCTATAATTACTTTCTTGTCAGCATTGATGAAATAGGAATTGTAGGTTGATCCTTCTTTCGTTTCCATGACTACATCGAAGGTGACAATATCCTTGTCAAGCACTCCGACCCAGCTGACTGAATCGGTTATTTTCAGCACCTTGTTATCTGACATGATTTCTTCCAGTTTTTCTCCAAAATTATTACTATTTGATCGATTATCGGCAAAAAAAAGAGACAAGGCAATTGGCCCTGTCCCTTCCCGACGCTATGAATGACTGATAGGGTCTTATTGTTTATCTGTTGTTTTGTCACTGTGATTTGGACAAGCTGCCTCACCACCCTGGTCTGCATGTTTGCAATCAGCGGAAGTACCTTGCCCGGCTTTTTCGCAGCATGATTTAGCCTTGGTTGTGTCACAGGCGGTGCCGTTATGTTGCTCAAACTGGGTTGCTTTGACTACTCCGTTTGTGTGATTCCCCGAACCACTGTTTGTAAACGCCAGTATGGAAAGTGATAATACTCCCAAAAATACGATCGCTGCAGCAAATGCTAAGAATTTTTTTATATTCATTTTCACTTATTTTGATAGGTTATTCAATAGTACAGAAAATACGAAAGTATAACAATTATGTTAAGTTAAAGTTAATCAATTGTTAAAGATTCTTTATTGTTCACCGGAGTGCGCTGATTTTATTGCCTGATCGCATTACTTTTTGAAGGAATTTATATCTTTACGTAAGGCAATAGCTGTCTGAGATGGAAAGAAACATATTCCAAAAGGTGTTTTATTTTTACTACGATGGCTTCCGCAGCATGACGGTTGGGAAAAAGCTATGGATTATTATCCTGATCAAGCTTTTCATCATGTTTTTTATTCTTAAGATCTTTTTTTTCCCTGACCTCCTGAAAAGGAATTTCAGCAGTGATAAGGATCGGGGAGATTATGTAATTAAGCAGTTAGCAAAACCCCGATAATTATGTTTGAAAACATTGATCTGTCACTGGTTAACTGGTCGCGTGGACAATTTGCACTCACCGCAATCTATCATTGGATTTTTGTTCCGCTGACCCTGGGATTGTCTTTTATTGTTGCCATTTTTGAAACCCTTTATGTCCGAACAGGTCTTGAGGAATGGAAAAGGATCACGAAATTCTGGATGACCCTTTTTGGCATCAATTTCGCGATTGGTGTAGCTACCGGAATCATTCTTGAATTTGAGTTCGGTACCAACTGGTCAAATTATTCGTGGTTTGTAGGTGATATCTTCGGAGCACCACTGGCCATTGAAGGAATTATGGCCTTTTTCCTCGAATCCACCTTTATCGCGGTCATGTTTTTCGGTTGGAATAAGATCAGCAAAAAGTTCCACCTGATTTCCACCTGGCTGGTAGCTTTTGGCTCAAATCTTTCTGCTTTGTGGATACTGGTTGCCAATGCATGGATGCAGAAACCGGTAGGCATGCATTTCAATCCCGACACGGCACGCAATGAAATGCTGAATTTTTGGGAAGTCTTCCTTTCTCCGGTGGCTGTGACAAAATTCCTCCATACCATTACCTCCGGGTATGTGCTGGCTGCCCTGTTTGTGATCGGTATTAGTTCATGGTACCTCCTCAAGAACAGGGAAACGCTTCTTGCAAAGCGAAGCATACTGGTTGCTGCAGTCTTCGGACTGGTTTCGTCGCTGATGCTCATTTATACAGGTGACGGTTCAGCCAGACAGGTAGCGGAAGCACAACCCATGAAATTTGCAGCTTTTGAGGGACTTTACGACGGCAAAGCCGGTGCCGGACTTGTTGCCTTTGGCGTTATGGCCGATGCAAAAGAAGACACCGGTTCCAGGGATATTAAGGAATTCCTTGTGAAGATTGAGTTTCCAAACATTCTGTCCTATATGGCTTTTGGCGATTTCCAGGCATTTGTCCCGGGCATCAATGATCTCACCGATGGAAATCCCGGACAGGGCCTGATAGCCGTTGCTGAAAAGATCGACCGTGGAAAGTTTGCCCGTGAATCTCTCGCCAGGTTAAAAACAGCCAGGGACGATGGTGATACCGCAACATATAACCAGCTTCAGGAAAGGTTTAACAGTGCAGAATTCAAGGATAATTACTTCAGGTACTTTGGATACGGCTTCCTGAATGATCCGGAAAGCGTTATACCAAATGTGCCCATGGCTTTCTACAGTTTTCATATCATGGTGTTCCTGGGATTTTACTTTGTGATCCTGCTCGCATTGGTTTTGTTCTACCTTTTTAAAAATACGTTACAGGATAAAAAGTTCCTGTTAAGATTATCCATATTCACCATTCCCTTAGCCTACCTGGCTTCACAGTCGGGATGGGTGCTTGCTGAAACAGGACGACAACCCTGGGTAATACAGGACCTGCTGCCTGCCGTGGCTGCAGTATCGCACATCAATGCTTCCTCAGTTCAGATGACTTTCTTTTTGTTTGCAGTTTTGTTTACTGCCCTGCTGATTGCCGAACTGAGCATAATGTTTAAACAAATCAAAATCGGACCTAAATAAGGAGGATGCGCCATGTTCGAATCATTATCACATCTGGCATTACAACAATACTGGTGGGCAATAATCTCATTACTGGGTTCGCTGCTGGTCTTTTTGCTATTCGTGCAGGGCGGACAAACCCTCATCTATACCCTGGGTAAGGATGAGACTGAACGAACCATACTGGTCAACTCGCTGGGCCGGAAATGGGAATTTACCTTCACCACCCTCGTGACCTTTGGCGGAGCTTTCTTTGCGTCGTTTCCGCTGTTTTATTCCACCAGCTTCGGTGGTGCCTACTGGGTATGGATGGCCATCCTGTTCTGCTTTGTCATACAGGCCGTTGCATACGAATACCGTTCGAAACCTGCCAATGTCTTTGGTCCGCGAACCTATGAAGTGTTTCTATTCATCAACGGCGCCCTCGGCACCATACTGCTGGGAACTGCCGTAGCCACATTCTTCTCAGGATCGGCTTTCAGCATCAACTTTAACAACATTACAAATGTGAGTGATCCTGCCATTTCAAGGTGGGAGACGCCTTTCAGGGGACTTGAAGCTGCCCTCAACATACAGAACCTGCTGCTGGGTCTTACCGTTTTCTTCCTGGCGCGTACCCTGGCCATCCTCTATTTTATGAATAATATCCGGCATGACAACATTCAGGAAAGAGCACGTAAGTCACTGCTTCGGAATGCGGTGCCATTCGTACTGGTCTTTATCACGTTTACTGTGCTATTGTTTATCAGTAAAGGATTTGCCGTTGATCCCCTGTCGGGTGCGGTTTACTATGAAAAATACAAATATATGCACAACCTGGTTGCCATGCCACTGGTTGCCGCCATGTTTCTGGCAGGAACACTGATGGTATTGTTCGGGATCATAAAAAGCCTGCTGATAAAGGGATATTCAAAAGGCATCTGGTTTTCGGGAACCGGAACAATTCTGGTGGTATTCAGCCTGTTTTCTCTTGCAGGATACAACCATACTGCCTATTACCCATCTACCCATGATTTGCAGAGCTCGCTTACCATTGCCAACAGTTCCTCCAGTAAATACACGCTCGTGGCCATGAGCTATGTGTCACTTCTGGTCCCGTTTGTAGTTGCTTACATCTTTTTCGCGTGGCGGGCTATCAACCGGGAGAAGATCAGTGCTGACGAAATCCGGTCAGAATCACACATTTATTAACTTAATAACTTTTCCATGTATGTTTCTTCCATCCTGATGCTGATAAGCTGGCCGGTTGTAATCCTGCTTTGCTGGTACGCTGTCCGCTTTGCGCTGAACGCCTATGAGAAAAAAGAAAAGAAAGTGGTATAAAACAGCAATTTCACTCCATTTTTACGAACCAGTTGTTTATCAGCGACATAATGATATACGCGGCTATTACGGGAGCCAGACCCGGCAATCCCGTTGCAGCGATCAGTATCACTGCCACAACCAGGAACAGGTAACGCATGAGGTTCTTCCTGATCCCGAACGAAGAGAATTTCAAAGAAAACATGCTGATGTCGGAAACCAGCAGATAGCATGAAAGGATAATCACAGACAGCAGGAAATACCGGTTAAAAACGAAATCCTTCAGCGGAAATTCACGGCTGCTTTCCGCCATAAATCCCAAAGCGGCCAGGAAAATGGCATTGGCCGGCGTGGCCAAACCCTTGAAATTCTTTACCTGTTCCGGATCGAGGTTGAATTTGGCAAGCCGCAAGGCCGAAAAAACAGCAACAAGAAATGCAGAGGCCACCAAAACGGATTGCCCAGGGTTCGGATGTGTATAATCAAAATCGGGAGAGCTTTTGGTGAGTGTAAGGATCAGCAACTGATAGAGAATCATGGCTGGCGCTACTCCGAAACTAACAACGTCAGCCAGTGAATCAAGCTGTTTTCCGAAAGCAGAGATGCTGTTGAAAAGACGTGCCGCCATGCCGTCAAGGAAATCGAAGATGGCTGCAACCAGTATAAAGTAACCGGCCATGTTCAGGTCTTTATGAGAAATAGCATAAACGATGGATAAACATCCGGAGATCAGTCCCAGAGATGTAAAAACACTTGGCAATCCTTTTTTAATAGCATTCATTGAACGATAATAATGTAAACGTTATAATTTGGGGTCAGTACAGAATTTGCTTACGTCTCGTTGCAAATGTAATCCGAATTTAATTTAAATGTATATTTTTGCTTGTTTTACAAACTTAATTACAGGGTAAGATATATCTATGAAAATCGCAGTGGATTTTGACGGAACCATTGTGGAACATCGTTATCCACAGATAGGTGAAGAAAAGCTCTTTGCCTTTGAGACACTCAAACAATTGCAGAAACTCGGACATAATTTGATCTTATGGACCTTCCGGCACGGGAAAGAGCTTGACGAAGCCATTGAATACTGCCGGAGAAAAGGCATTGAGTTTTATGCCGTGAATAAAAGCTATCCCGAAGAGACATACAGTATTGAGGAATGCAGTCGCAAGATTGATGTTGATATCTTTATTGATGACCGGAATGTAGGCGGTTTCCCCGGTTGGAGTGAAATTTGGCAAATGCTCAACCCCGACTATGCCGATTCGGAATACAATGAGCTCAGCAGTCTAACCAAAGGCAATACCAAAGTCGGAAGCAGGCTTAAGAAACTCTTTCAATAAATCCCTGTTGGAATAAACTCATATGAAGTCCGCCTTCAGAATATCCTCTTTGCTGTTTATCAACTTTGCACTGGTGCTTCTTCTCAGCTGCTGCCGGAAAAATGCGCCCCAGAAATCACCGGCAGGTGTCGAGCTGGCACGCCCGGCCTTAACCAGTCTCCTTCTACCCAGATCCAATACGGTTATTAAGCACGGTGATTCCGTGAAGATTGAAATCTCTCTGCAAAATCGTGATATTCACATTGATTCAGTGCTTGTGTTTAACGGAAAAGAAGAACAGCTTGCCGTCCCGGGCATGCCCGGCAACATTTACTGGTCATCGGGTAAAAGCAGGGTGGGCCAAACAACCCTCCGTATAATGGCCTGTTACAACGACAGCCTCATGGATTCACATAACGTATCCCTCGTGATTCTCTCTGATGTTGCTCCTAAAAGATATAAATACAGGGTTATTAAGAAATATCCCCACGATGACCAGGCCTACACCCAGGGATTAATATACGATAAGGGGCTTTTATATGAAAGTACCGGCCTGCAGGGAAAGTCATCCCTGCGTATCGTAGATATTCCTTCCGGCAACCCATTGAAGATGGTATCCCTTGAAGAGGATTTTTTTGGCGAAGGCATCTCCTTCTTTAAGGATCAAGTCTATCAGGTCACCTATAAATCACAGGTAGGTTTTATATATGATAAGCAAACCCTGAACCTGATCAGGAGTTTTGACTATCAGATCCGGGAGGGATGGGGATTAACTGCTGATGAAAAGCAACTGATTATGAGCGATGGTTCAGCTCAGTTATATTTTATTGAACCTGAATTCTTTACACAGACCGATAAGATAGAGGTATTTGATAGCAAGGGTATGATCGACTCATTGAATGAGCTCGAATATGTTCATGGTACTGTACTGGCCAACGTTTATGGACAAAGTTATATCGTAATGATTGATCCACGTACAGGAAAAGTCACGGGTACGGTTGAGCTGCAGGACCTTATGCCCGAAGGATCAAAAGGAGATTATGGAAAGGTCCTGAACGGTATTGCCTATAACCCGCAGACCGGACATTTTTATGTAACAGGTAAAAACTGGCCTGTTTTGTATGAAATTGAACTGATCCCTTCACTCTCTGGAATTAATTAATTTCCGGCGTTCATACCAGGCTGTTAACCAGGTTTCAGCCTGTGATTGTTAATAACTATACTGCTGATAATCTGAATATAACATTAGTTTATTAACAGTCAGGAGCATAGTCTGTAATGTTAATAACTTGTTGGTAAATGAAAAATTATTGTTTACAATTGGGGGAATTAAATAAAAATCCGGTGAGTTTTTAAATCGTATTTTTGAACCCGCTCTTAATGCTGATATTTATAGAAATGCTAAGATGGAACTAATGGGAAAAACAATTGCTATTGCAAATCAAAAGGGGGGTGTGGGTAAAACCACCACGGCAATTAATCTGGCAGCTAGTCTGGCAGTACTGGAAAAGAAGGTGCTGCTGATTGATGCTGATCCTCAAGCCAATGCCACCTCAGGTTCAGGTTTTGATGTCAAGAATGTAAAGACCAGCATCTACGAGTGCCTGATTGATGAAGTCAATCCGAATGATATCGTTTTAAACAGTGATATTGAGGGACTTGATCTGTTACCATCACATATTGACCTGGTGGGTGCCGAAATAGAAATGCTCAACATGCCCAACCGGGAGAGGATGCTGAAGGCTGTTATCGACAAGATTGACAAGAAATACGATTACATTTTAGTAGACTGTTCTCCTTCATTGGGCTTGATTACGGTAAATGCCCTCACGGCAGCTGACTCAGTGATGATTCCCGTGCAATGCGAGTATTTTGCTCTGGAGGGACTCGGAAAACTACTCAATACCATAAAGATTATCCAGGGCAGGCTGAATCCTGAGCTTGAAATTGAAGGATTTGTTCTCACCATGTACGATTCGCGTCTGCGACTTTCCAATCAGGTGGTTGAAGAGGTCCGGAGACATTTTCAGCAAATGGTTTTTGACACAATTGTACAAAGGAACACCAAGTTAAGTGAGGCTCCCAGTTTTGGGAAACCTGTCATCATGTATGATGCTGAATCAAAAGGATCGCTGAATTACCTCAATCTGGCCCGCGAAGTACTGCAGAAAAACGGTGATACCAGGATTCCCGAATACCAAAAAACCATCGACTAGAAATTATGACAAAAAAAACTGTATTAGGAAGAGGTCTGGGAGCTTTGATCGAAGATCCGGAAACTGAAGCGGCATTGAAAAGATCCGTTGCCGGAGGTACGGAAATCGACATTGACCTGGTTGAATCAAACCCGTTTCAGCCAAGATCTGTTTTTGATCAGGAAGCACTTGAAGAGCTTGCATCGTCAATCAGGGAAATGGGCGTCATCCAGCCGATCACAGTGAGGGAAACTGAGAAAGGCCGCTACCAGCTTATTACCGGAGAACGCCGGTTGAAAGCATCACGCATCGCAGGACTAGCAAGGATCCCGGCTTATGTTCGCACAGCCAATGACCAGGGTATGCTTGAAATGGCACTTGTTGAAAACATCCAGCGCGAAGACCTGAATGCCGTGGACATTGCAATCAGTTATCAGCGGCTCGTTGAGGAATGCAGCCTTACCCAGGAAGATCTCAGTCTCCGCGTCGGTAAAAAGAGGGCCACCGTGTCAAACTACCTCAGGTTGCTCAAACTACCGGCTGAGATCCAGGTCGGCATCCGCGACAATAAGATCACCATGGGCCATGCCCGTGCACTCGTCACAATTGACGACCCCAAAGATCAGCTCAGACTATTTTACCAGGTTATTGAAAAAGAGTTGTCCGTAAGGAAAGCAGAGGAGCTTGCCCGAAAGCTGGAACAGGATTTGATCAGAAAAGGACGGGAACAGCAGGCCGTGCCGAAGGAAGTTGCACAGCCCTATGATTCGCTTAAAAATCAACTCGCAGAATTCTTCAAGACTAATATCCTGTTTCAAAGAAGCAACAATGGAAAGGGAAAAATTGTAATCCCGTTTCGCTCTGATGATGAACTCGAAAGAATAATCGGTATCTTTGACCGGCTAAAAGACTAAACCGGTAAACTATTGCTTCCGATATCTGCTGATATCCTTGTTGCTAAATTAAGGCTTCTGCCCTCCTGCTTTCTGCTGGCATGCTTGTTATTGATTATTCCTTCCCGTTCTTTTACACAGGAAACGGATACTTCGGCAGTTACTCCTGCCTTGCAAACGCACAGTTCCCGTAAGGCAGTAGTCTATTCCATCATCTGCCCGGGGCTTGGACAGGTGTACAACAAGAAATACTGGAAGCTGCCCATCATCTATGGTGCAGGCGGTGCCTTTGGCTACTTCGTCGGTTTCAACCAGCTGAAATATCAAAAATTCAGGGATGCCTATGATAACGGGACCCCCGGTGAACCGGCGCTTATCGATGGCATGTACTACGATTACGATGTTCTGGAGAGAGGAAGGGACTACTACCGGCGATACCGTGATCTTAGTGCATTGGGACTTGGTCTCATCTATTTTCTCAACGTCATTGATGCCATGGTTGATGCTCATTTTTTCTATTACGATGTCTCTGATGACCTCTCCATGCGGGTGGAGCCGGCGATTATTGAAAACCCTGGAATGACTGCCGCTGTCGGCTTTCGAATTAATTTAGGATTTTGATTACTTTTGCCAAAATTTAATCCTATGCGAAAGACGATTCTCTATCTTCTTCTGATTACTGCCTTTGGATTTACCGAACTTGCAGCTATATCCCAACAAAAAGATTCGATCCCTTCAATTATCAACGATACCACCATTACTGACCTCAATTTCGATGAGAACCTGGACAGCCTGCTGAATCTCTATTACGTGGGTCAGTCCATCGCAAGCAACCCGGACTTCTGGAATTATGACTCGGATTCCCTGCTTCCCAATTTCCCGGATTCGGTCTATATTGAAAGACTCAGGAATATACCCACAGTGGTCGATCTGACTTACAATTCCGTGGTACGCCGGTATATCGAGGTTTATACACGACAGAAAAGAAGTTCTGTAGGTGTTATGCTGGGACTGTCACAGTATTATTTCCCGCTTTTTGATGAAATATTCGATTATTACGACATTCCAAACGAAATGAAATACATGTCGATCATCGAATCGGCATTGAACCCGAGGGCCTATTCCCGTACAAGGGCCGTAGGATTGTGGCAGTTTATGTATGGAACAGGCCGATTATATGGTCTTACGGTCAATTCACTGGTTGATGAACGGCGTGATCCGATCAAATCAACCTATGCTGCCGCACGGTTCGTGAAAGACCTTTATGCCATTTATAACGACTGGATACTTGTAGTTGCCGCATACAACTGCGGACCGGGCAATGTCAATAAAGCCATCCGAAGATCCGGCGGTAAAAGGAATTACTGGGATATATACTATCACCTTCCCCGCGAAACAAGGGGACACGTACCTGCATTCATTGCTGCTACTTATGTTATGAACTATTACAAGGAGCATAACCTGAAACCTATACCGGTCAGTTTCCCGCTCGCAAGTGATACCATCATGATTACCAGGAATCTCCATATGGCTCAGGTCTCCGAAGTGCTTGGGATCCCCATGCAACTCCTGCGTGACATGAATCCCCAGTACCGCACCGACATTATCCCGGGCAAGGAAAAACCCATGCCGCTCAGACTCCCCCTCGATCAAACGGCAAAATTCATTGATTTTGAAAAAGACATCTATGCTTATAAGGATTCCATTTACTTCAACCCTGAAAAGGTGATCACCACACCGACTGCAGTGGATGCCCACGGCATGGATGAACCTCCTCCCGGGAATTATGCAAAACTTTACTATACTGTAAAAGAGGGAGATAACCTTGGATTCATTTCCATGTGGTACAACGTACGCATCTCTGATCTCCGGTACTGGAATAATATACGGTACAATACCATCCGTTCGGGTCAGCGGCTTTCCATTTATGTTCCCAGGGGCAGCCTGAACAGGTACCAGGACATCAATGATCTGTCCTTCAAGGAAAAGCAGGCACGGATTGGGAAAACAGTAACCACAAATGCTGATAAACCTGCACCCGTTGTGACATCAGGGAAAGACTATGTTGTTTATACTGTAAAGCAAGGTGATACCATCTGGGATATCATGAAAAAATACCCGGGCGTTACCGAAGCGGAAATCAAGAAACTGAACAACCTTACCGATGTGAGTAAAATCAATCCCGGGCAGCAGCTTAAAATTAAGCCTAAATCCTGAAACGATACTCTAGTTCGGCCGTATAACACCAAGTAGTTTAAATACCTGTTCCGCATGAAACCATCAGGCATCCTGCTTTTCCTGTTATCGGTATTCATACTGCTTATAGCAGGTGCCATGATCTTTCCGAAAGATGGCATCAGGATCACGGATGACCTGCAGCTGAGGTTCTTCACCGCAAGGGATATTTTCTCCTCCGAGCCTGTTCAATATGCAGATATCAACAGGATCCTCAACCAGCAAAAGCTGATCAACGATACTGTTTTAACAGCTATTGCGGATGGCAGCATTCAGGGAATGGATACACTGCGGGCAAATGCTGACAGTTTGATAAAAAGCATTACCCGTATCGAATATCCGCCAAACCATCCTGACCTCCTCCAACCTTTCTTCAAATCACTCAGGAATTCCCCGTCCTCTGGGCAACCGATCAGGATCATGCATTACGGTGATTCACAGATCGAGGATGATCGTATCACATCGTTGTTGCGCAACAGGCTTCAATCGCGTTTTGGCGGTTCAGGAGCCGGCCTGGTGCCCGCCTCCCAGCTTTATCCTTATGGATTCTCCATGAGGCAGGACAATTCTGAAAACTGGTACCGGTACACCGGCTTTGGCAAAATAGATACCACTATTCAGCACAGGAGATACGGCGCACTTGCCAGTTTCTGCAGTTTCGTACCCCCTGGTCATGCAGGCAAAGCCGACACTTCCGAAGCCTGGGTCAGGTTCAGCAAATCTCCCTATGCTTACCAGAACACCAAAAGCTTCACGCAGTGCCGCGTTTTCTACAGCCATAACAGCGAGCCCTTCCTGAACGAACTTTACCTGGATAACGAATTGCAGGATGCGGACTTTTTTCCATCAGCCAGTCAGCTCAAGGTAATCCACTGGAAGTTCAACAGCCCGGAAAGGGAACTCATGCTGAAATTCAAGGGACAATCAAGTCCTGAGATCTATGGTATTGCCCTCGATGGTCCCGGAGGTGTAGCTGTCGACAATATCCCGCTGAGAGGTTGTTCCGGCCTGTTTTTTACATTATTCGACGAGCAGTTGATGGCTGCAATGTACCGGGAGCTTAATGTCAAGCTTTTCATACTTCAGTTTGGCGGCAACTTTGTTCCTTCAGGCCTGAGCAATTATACCGGCTATGAAAACTGGTTCAGCAACCAGATCAGGAGAATAAAGAAGCTTTGCCCCGGCGCAGTCATTCTGGTCATTGGCGTTGCGGATATGTCTGTCAAGGATAAAAACCATTACATCACCGATCCCAACGTTGAAAAAGTAAGGGATGCCTTAAGATCTGCGGCCTTCAAGTCAGATGCTGCCTTCTGGGACCTTTATGCAGCCATGGGAGGCAAGAACTCCATGCCTTCGTGGGTATTTGCCCAACCTTCCCTCGCCTCGGGTGATTTTGTGCATTTTAACCCCCGCGGTGCTAAAACTATAGCGCAAATGTTCTACAACGCCTTTATTCTCGAATACCACCAGTTTGAAAAACATGCGCTTTAACCTCCTGTTATATATCGCTTTTTTGTTTCAGGCTGCTCAGTCACAGATACCTGCTGTGCCCCTGGATATGCCTGAATACACATTTATACAATACAATGCCAACCGTTTTGAACTTGTCCGGGAGAATCCCTGGTTTGGCTGCCTGTTTTCTAAATTCGATTCATTGATCAAAACGGGTAACAACCAGATCCGGATCGTTCACCTGGGAGGATCGCACATCCAGGCCGACGTGTATACACACCGCATCCGTCAGGAGTTGCAGACTTTTTATCCCGGTGTCCTTGGATCCCGTGGCTTTTTATTCCCCTACACCATCGCACATACCAACAGCCCTTCAAACCTGTCCATCTCGTATTCCGGTGACTGGCAGACCTGTAAGAACACCCAATCCGAACCCGCATTTACCCTTGGATTGTCGGGCATCACAGCGGCTCTGATCAGCAGCACCGGCAGTCTCAAGATCGTAGCAAGCTTTGATACCCTCAGGCATTACGACTTCAACAGGATCAGGATATTCTGCAATGTTGCTGAAAATGGCATCATTCCTGAATTCAATGCCTGCAAAAAAGCGAACAGGCCAATCGTTCATCGGGAAGCCGGGTTCATACAGTATGACTTCTCCGGCTATGCCGACACACTCAGTATCCTGATACAGCAGGGGGATTCAACAAAAAAACCCTTTGAACTTTATGGCATCAGCATTGAGAACGATGATCCCGGGGTAGTATATAATGCCATTGGCGTAAATGGCGCCAAACTTGAATCATACCTCCGTTGCAGCTTGTTTGTGGAACAGCTGAAAGCCCTGGAACCCGACTGGGTAATCGTATCCATCGGTACCAATGATGGAAATACACGCGAGTTCGATCCCGAAGCATACCGAAATGAATACCTGAAGCTTCTGGATTCGATCCGTCTGGCAGCACCAGCTGCGGCCATCCTTTTAACAGTGCCGAACGACAGCTACCTTTTTAAACGCTATATCAATCCCAATACCGCCCGTATGCGCGAGGTCATATTCGATATTGCCCTATCAAACAGCTGCGGGGTATGGGATTTTTATGATATCATGGGCGGTCTGAATTCAGCGAAAGCGTGGTATGATCAGGGACTGATGACCAGGGACCACATCCATTTCAGTAAACCAGGATACCTGCTGAAAGGAGACCTGTTTTACGGTGCCTTTCTGAAAAGCTGGGATGATCATTTGCTGCAAACAGCATCCGATAACCTGTCTCCAAACACTAATCTCCAAACCCTGATCCCACACATCCAGATTCAAACATCGGGCAACCAGCATCCCCATCATGATTGACCAGCTGAAGCAAATATTTTTCTTTGATCCGGAAGCTCCGCTGATCTTCACGCGTTTGTATTTTTGGGGGTTCTTCCTTGTGGTGCTGCTCTTTTATTCCATTCTTTATAAGAAAAGAACATCCCGGAATGTTTATCTCTGGCTGGTATCCCTGTTCTTTTACTATAAAACCGGCGGCCTTTTCCTGTTTATCCTGGTTTTTTCAACCATCGTCGATTTCTTTATAGGCCTGGCCATTTATAACGCCCGTTCACAGGCTGGTAAAAAGGGTTGGCTTACACTTAGCCTGGTGATCACACTCTCTGTGCTGGCCTTTTTCAAATATGATATCTTCTTTACCGAAACCATCAATGCATTGCTGGGAACTAACCTTGAAGTAATCAACCATGGTGCAGCCTGGTCGAACCTGTTCCTGGGAACTCACTTCGATATCGGTAAATTATTGCCTCCCGTCGGGATATCTTTTTTTACCTTTCAAACTATCAGTTATTCGATCGATGTTTACCGTGGACAAATTAAACCTGTGACCCGGCTGGCAGATTATGGCTTTTTCGTTTCGTTCTTCCCGCAACTGGTGGCAGGTCCCATTGTCCGTGCCTCCCAGTTCATTCCGCAGATCTACAAGGATTACGCCGTTTCACGCGAAGATTTTGGCATGGCTTTGTTCATGATCCTGAAGGGCCTTACAAAAAAGCTGTTTATCGGCGACTTCATTGCCCTGAACCTGATCGACCGCGTCTTTGCCAATCCGGTGTCATACTCGGGCTTTGAGAACCTGATGGGACTTTATGGCTATTCCCTCCAGGTATATTGCGATTTTTCAGGATATACCGACATCGCCATTGGCCTTGCCTTGCTCATGGGCTTTCGCCTTCCCAAGAACTTCAATTCGCCGTACAAGGCAAAAAACACCGGGGAGTTCTGGAAACGCTGGCATATGTCACTTTCCTCCTGGCTGAAAGACTACCTTTATATTCCCATGGGCGGCAACAGGGGTGCTTCATTCTTCACCTATATCAGCCTTACGCTTGTTTTGGCTTTTATCATACTGCTTTCTGGTAACCTGTTGCTGATACCTGTCTTTGCCGGAATTATGCTGACTGCTGCAATTATCATGTACTATTTCCCGAAAGTGAGACTCACTGTCAGCACCAACATCAACCTGATGATGACCATGCTTATCGGGGGATTGTGGCATGGGGCCAGCTGGATGTTCGTGATCTGGGGTGGCCTGAACGGGTTGGGAATTGTGGTTTACAAACTTTGGCGCAAGATCAGTCCCTGGGAGAACTCCTCCCATTGGACAGCGGATTTCTGGAAAATATTCATCACCTTTAATTTCATTACCTTCACCCGTATCTGGTTCCGGGGTGAATCCATGCAGGGAACTGCTGATCTGATGAACCAGATCGCGGCCAGCTTCGGATGGGCACAGGTGCCTGCCATGATGCTTGCTTACTGGAAAGTCTTTGTTATCATGATCTTCGGATTTGTTTTACACTGGTTACCCGGTACATTAAAGGATAAAAGCACGAAATGGTTTATTGCCACGCCGTTCTACCAGAAAGCCATTATCAGTGCCCTTGTGGTTTTTGTCATCTACCAGTCGGTCTCAGCAGGGCTTCAGCCTTTCATTTATTTCAGGTTTTAATTTCTTCAAAATAAGTTATTTTTGGTAATTGCATCCCGATAGTTGCCTGATGAACAAGATCAACAACCTGCCAGCCAGTCCTTTCTTACTTACTGTTCTCGTACTTTTCATCGTCAGCAGGCTTGGCTATCTGAATCTTCCTTTCTACTGGGATGAAGCCTGGTCGTATGGTACGGCCATATTTGATATGGCCGGGAAAGACCTGGCTATTCTCCCGGGAGATGCCAATCCTGACCTCACACGGGGACACCCGCTTTTATTTTACTTCCTTTCAGCCCTTTGGGTAAAGATCTTCGGTGCTAACCTTGCCATGGTTCACATTTTCCCGCTTCTCATCTCAACATCCTTTCTGGTTGCCGCTTTTATACTTGCCCGTAGCTTATTTGGCAACTTTGTTGCCATGGCTGCCGTTCTGCTGTTGTCGTTGCAGTCTGTCTTCCTTGCCCAAAGCACCCAATTGCTTCCCGAAGTGATGCTGGCCCTGTGGACCCTTCTGTCAGCCTATGCCTATTTCACGAAGAAATGGGCTCTTTTTGTACTTTTCTCATCTCTGCTTATCCTCACCAAAGAAACAGGCATGGTATTCCTCGTAACCTTGTTTCTGGATAAGATCGTACTGGAAAGATATTTTGCTGACAGCCATAAGGAGTCGGGATATCCGTTGCTGCGCGAACTGGCCTTCATGATCATTCCTGTAGTAATATTTGTGGCATCCCTGGTAATTCAAAAGGTCAGGTCGGGCTATTATCTCTACCCGGAACATCTCAAACTTGCTATTACAGAACCACACGAGGTTGTGCACCGTTTCCTTCTATTCCTGTATACCTTGCTTTTTCAGCACGGAAGATTTGTGTTTTTCGCAATCTCTTCAATCGCCTTCATCTCTCTGTCATGCAAAAGTTCAGTTTCCCGACATTCCATGCATTGGCTGATATTTTCGGCTCTGTTCATTACTTGCTATTTGGCCTTTGCATCCGTCAACTTCTTTACAACAAGGTATTTGCTAAGCGTTTTTCCTTTTTTCTTTATCCCCGGGTCATGGCTCATTACTGAATTTATTCGGACCAAATGGCTGATAACCACATCTTTTGCTGCATTAATTACACTGTTTTCCTGGTGTGCCCTGAAATGCAACCGGAATGAACAAGACACATCCCTGGGTTACAAAAACACAGTATTGCTGCAAAAACAAGCAATAAACCACATAGAAGAAATGGATTGTCAAAATAAACCAATATATGCCACTTTCCTGATGCAATACTACATGTCGATCCCGAAACTGGGATATCTCCACCACCGGGACAAACCATTTCTGCATGTCAGCAACCATACCGGCATAACCAATGACGTTTATATCTTCTGCAGCAATGAACCCGATCCGATACATGCAGTTATCAGCATCAACAAAGCGTACTTTCTTAATGAGCGACTGGAGAGCAAAGGCGCCTGGGTCGAGATCTACCAGAAGAAAAACCTGACATTTGACAGGGTTACAAAATGACAGAATTCCCGTCTATGAAAAGTAAACACCCATTATCTGCATGGATAAATAGCCGGTTCGCCGGTTTGATGCTGACATTTGCAGTGAGTATTATCTTACTCGTCATTTTCTATGGGAAGATCCTGCTATCGCTAAACACAACGTTTTTCTCAGTCCAGGGTGATGGCATCCAAAGCTATTACAATTCCTATTACCTGGCCAAATACGATACATCGCTGATGTATTCCAGGAGCATGAATTATCCCCACGGTGATGTGGCTTTTTACACCCTGTCGCAACCCCTTGTGGTGGGTGTTATCCGGTTCATTTCCGACAACTTTGCCGACATCACGGGGAAAACTGTAGGCATCATTAACCTCCTGATGCTTTCCTCTGTTTTGCTGGCAGCCATTTTCCTGTATCTGTTCCTGGCTGAAACCGGGCTTCCTGCCATTTTCTCCCTTCCTGTATCAGTCGGGATTGCATTTCTGTCGCCCCAGATCGACAGGTTCGGAGGGCATTATACGCTGGCCTATGTAACTGCCATACCGCTTCTCCTGTACCTGCTGATCAAGTTTCACAAAACAGAACGGAAGACTTTTTACAGCATGCTCACAGGTTTTTTATTGTTCTTTTTTATGACCGGTCATGTTTACTATGCATTTTTTTATGCAACGGCGATATTGTTCTATTGGTTTTATGTCATTTGCAGGGACGAGCCCGGCAAAGCAAATCATTACTTGCAGATTGCACTCCACATTACCCTTCAGCTGATTCTGCCGGTTTTGGCTTACTACCTGATCACCAGTCATTATGCCGGACTGTCACCCGATAAACCGGCCAAACCTTATGGGTTTCTGGTTTATAAAGCATCTCCCGAAAGCGTTCTTTTGCCTCTTTGGGTAGACTATGGCAAGTTCCTGCATAAGATCAGGAGTTTCAATTACGTTCAATGGGAAGGTGTTGCCTATATCGGACTGACTGCATCCATCGGTTTCTTCATCATCCTGGCCGGGGTGATACACAAAATCTATTCCCGGCGCTGGAAAACTGTCTTGCAGGTTTCCAACAACAATTTCCTGAATGCCATGTTTTGGGCCTCCTTTTGTGCGCTGCTCTATTCCTTTGGAATACCCTTCATCCTTGGACTTGATTTTCTGATTGATTATATCGGACCCTTCCGGCAAATGCGTGCTATAGGAAGATTTTCATGGCTCTTCTTCTACGTGACAAACCTTGTGGTTTTTTACAATTTATGGCAGTGGCATTTGACCTCCGGCCGGAGATCCCTGAAATCAATTGTGCCGGCTTTGGCAATCCTGATCCTTGCCGTTGATGTGTACTTCTATTTGAAGAACAAACCTGATTCACTCAACAACCATTTTCCAGCCTGGTCCGATATGGGGAATATATCATCTGAAAATCGATGGGTTGCCGACATTGACCCCGACTACTACCAGGCGATCATTCCACTGCCCTATTATCATATGGGATCCGACAATTATGGCATAGATCCTCGATGCGAAATGCTGACGAATTCATTCCTGGTATCCATGAAAACCGGGCTGCCCATCACAGCAATATACCTGAGCAGGGCCTCTGTATCGCAATCGTTAAAAAACATTTCCCTCGTGCTGGAACCTTACCGTAAACTTGAATTTCTGGAGGATGTCCCGGATAAAAGACCATTCCTTGTTGTGGCCGGTAAATGCAGTGATTATTCCCGCGAGGAACAGAACCTGTTGCTACAGTGCAATAAAGTCGACTCCGCAGGCAACTTTTATTTGTATAGCCTGGATTTTGACAGCCTGCTGAATCTACCGGAGAAATATTCCCGTGAGGTAATGACCCGGTTAAAGGTCTATACCACCGGGAAAAGCGATACCTCCTTTATCACCGGACCAAATACGCCTGTAATCCGCCTGAACTTTAATGATTCAGGAAACAAGGGAGGTTACCGTGGAAATTCAATGCTGATCACCGGGAGATCAGGAACCGTGCTTTTCGACGGACCGCTTCATACCCAGTATTCCCATGCGGATCTTATCCTGTCTTTCTGGTTCAGCCCCATCCAAAAAGATCTCTATCCGAAAACCAGGATCGAAATGGGATTATTCAACAACAAAGGGGAACAGTATCATTATCAGAACACGATGCTGGGTCAGCATATCAAAACTGTTGACCGTATGTGGGGTCTCATTGAATGTAGTTTTCAGTTGGCTAACCCTGGTGATCACCTCAGAATTACAATTTATAACGACCAGATTGGCCGGAAACAGGCCTATTTCATCGATGAATTCCTGATCCGGCCTGATAATTGTGATGTTTATGAGCTGCTGGACAACACTGTCATCCGGAACGACCGACTGTATTACCGCCCGGCTTCAAAGAGGGCAATTAATGATGTCCCGGGCATATGAGCCGGAATTAATGCAAAATCTGATTGCAGTATAAATGAAAGAATTCTGTGCAGGATGACTGTCCTACCCTTGGGAGCACGGATGACGGTCGCGCGCTTTTTCACCAAACGTGCAAATATCCAGAACACCGGGTACAGCATATGATTGAAATAACCGGACTTCGTCAACCGGAGATCGTCAGCACACAGATCATGGATCATGCGCAGGTTGTAGCGTCTGAAATGGCCGTTGTAATCGTCATAGTTTGTCCATAATTCCTGCCGGGCAGGTACGGTTACCAAAATATGTCTTGCCTTAACGAAGCTTTTTCTTATCTCATCTAAAAATGCCCGTGGGTTTTCCAAATGTTCAATCACATCCATCAGCAATATGGTATCAATATTTTGCCTCAATTCAGCTGGCAATGCAAAGGCATCCTTCCCTGCAAAAACAAAATCCCTGACGCCTGGGAAAGGTTTGACATCACCGAGTTCAACCCCGACACAGTTGATACCGGCTGCCCTCAGGTACTCCACCACCACACCCCTGCCGCATCCTATTTCAAGGATCCTGTCTTTGCTGCGTTTGTATTTTCTCAGAAAACGTACGATGATCCTGTTGCGGGCATGATTCCAGTAATGGCCTCCGATGCCGTCGGGGTAAATGGCATCAAACTGTTCACCGGTGAAGGCGGAACCTGTCATTTAATTCAGTTATCAGGATGCAATTTAGTAATATTTGAATCAATGTCAATTTGATTACATAACCGGCTTCGAATCCGCTCAGCCTGACACGCTAGTCACACTGAGCGACTCCTCAGTCACACTGGGCAAAGCCGAAGTGTTTTTAAAATTGAAATTAAAATAGCTAATTTGGTCCTCAACAATTCCAAAAGAACTGCACTTTTTATGATGAAGAAAGTTCACGTCATCTGGAAATCAGCTTCCGAAAAGTATCCTCTTCTGCTTTTCTATGCCGCGGTTCTCGCAATTGCCGTAGTTTACTATTATCACATCATTCTTTTCAGCCCCCCACAGTCGATTCATCGTTGGCGGCAAACCGACAGTGCTTCGATCACACTGAACCTTTATCAGCATGGAATGAAATTTTTTCAGCCCGAGGTTCACAGCCTTTCTTCCGACGATTTCACCACTGGATATGCCACGGCTGAAGCCCCCCTGTTGTATTACCTGATAGCCTTGCTCTATAAAATATTTGGACCCCATGATTACATTTACCGCATTGTCAACACAGCAATATTTCTGACAGGTTTGGGTGCGTTGTTCCGGATTGCACAAAACTTTCTGAAAGACTTCGTGGCAGCTGCTTTCGTTCCCCTGTTCATTTTTGTTTCTCCGGTAATGGCCTATTACGGGAATAACTTTCTGACAGACTCTACGGCACTGGCTCTTGTATTTGGCGGATGGTGGCAATACATTCGTTACCTGAACGGCAGGAGATATCGTCAGTTCATTTTCAGTACTGTTTTGCTTTCTGTTGCCGGCCTGCTGAAAGCCACCATGACACTTAACCTGCTCTCCTTTTTCGGATTGGCTTTTATTTGGCATACCGGTATGTTGCGGAAAAAAGAGAACCAGCTGTTCCCCGGGATAATAGCAACTTTCCTTCCCCTGATCACCGGACTGCTTGCTATAATTGCCTGGTATTCCTATGCTATTTGGTTTAACGGGCAGCACGATTCTCTCACATTTCTGACTGCCATCACCCCCTGGTGGAAGATCACGGCACCCCAGCGGCAAGAGATCACCCGCTTTATCCTTAAGAACAACATTACCATGTATTACTCCGCCGGCGCATTATGTTTTCTTGCCGGCATTACAGTATTCATAGTTTACTATTTCAGGCGTATTCCTGAATACCTTGGCATCCTGACCTTGTTATTGTTTACCGGCGGATTTTTTTATGTGAATTTGTATTATAGTCAGTTCCAGTACCACGATTATTATCTCCTGATCCTTTTCTGCCCGGTTGCTTTCCTGGTGTTAGCCTGCATGACCATTTTCCGGTCGGTATTTCAAAAGGTATATTCCTCCCGGTACTTCAGCCTGGCACTGATCGTATTCCTTGTTGTGAATGTTTTCCATGCCCGGCATGAAATGACTTTGCGTTACTTCGGTTGGAAACGCGAATACCCTGTATTTGAATCTTATTTTACGATAAGACCTTACCTGGATTCCCTGGGAATAAAACCCGACGACAGGGTCATCAGCATGCCCGATTATACAAATTGCTATACACTATACCTGATGAACCGGCCGGGAAATACACTGGGAGACATTGGACCTGATACTCCTGCCAGGATTAAGCGGTTAACTGAAAAGGGTGCTCGCTACCTGGTGATCAATGATACTGCCTTCCTCAGGAATCCTGTCATTCAGGAATTCACCC
>DIAS01000042.1:0-11406 GCA_002415855.1 Bacteroidales bacterium UBA5072 | reverse complement strand
TCAATAAGCCGGATTCGACACCACAACGGGATGAGACATTACGGGCAGGAAATTAAGGCTTCGCCGAGGCTGAAGCGATTCATTGAAGTCATCGCAGTGCTGTCCCTGTGCAGCTTCCCCCTGTTTTACCGGTTGGATTCCCTGGCCATACGGCAATGGGATGAAGCCCGCAATGCTGTATCGGCGGTTGAAATGTACCGTAATCATAACTTCATTGTACGATATTTCGACGGCGTACCCGACTTTTTCGATGTCAAGCCACCTCTCCTGATCTGGTTGCAGGTTATGTTCATAAAGCTGGTTGGCATGAATGAACTGGCCATAAGATTGCCTTCGGCCTTTGCCGCTTTGCTGACGGTCATCTTCCTGATCCGGTTTTTCAGCCGGATGCCCAATAACCGGTTGACAGGATACCTTGCCGCGCTGATCCTTGTCACTACGCAGGGGTATATCGACAGGCACATGGCCCGGACCGGCGATCACGATTCACTACTTGTGCTGTTCACCAGCATGATCATACTGTTGTACTATGAATTCCTGGTAAGCAACCAAAATGTTAACCGGAAGCTGATAACACTTGCCGTCCTGATTGTTCTGGCCATTCTAACCAAAAGCATAGCCGTGTTCATGATCCTGCCTGGTCTGCTGATCATGACGTTTGTATATGGCAGGCAAAAAAGACTGTTTCTGAATAAAACGTTCTATGCCTGCCTGGTTGGTGTGGTTCTTATCGGCGCAGGTTATTATACCTTGCGTGAAACCATGCAGCCGGGATATTTAAAGGCAGTCTGGTCAGGTGAGCTGCTCCCCCGCTATCTGAATACCCATAGTGCATTTCTTAAAGAACCGGGCTGCTACTATATCAGGAACCTGGCAAAGGAAAGGTTTTCCTATTGGATTGTCTTCCTGGTACCGGCGTTGATCATCCTGCCATGGTGGTACAGAAAGCAGAAACAGAACCTTCCACTGTATCTTTTGATCAACATACTGGTATATCTGGCAATAATTTCGGCAGGCACTTATAATTTATGGTACGACGGGCCCATTCTGCCCCTGCTGGCTGCCTTCACCGCATACTTCCTCGTATGGTTGCTCCAATATCTGAAACCTGTCATGGCAAGAATTCCCGTGCTGGGAAACCATGTGATTTTTCTTTTGTTGCCGGCCCTGTTTCTTTTGCCCGGGATCATCATTGTGGAGAAAGTAAAACGGACCACAGAATTCCCGTGGGACACTGAGATTTATTCCATGTGCCATGCACTGGGAAATATACGGGGGATTCCCGGTTTGGGAGGCAATGAACTGGTTGTCGTGTTCGAAGGCTACCCCGGGCATTTGCAGTTTTATACCGAACGGAATGAATACCTAAACGACATAAATACCGTTTTAAAACCTATAGAATCATGTCAGCCGGGTGATTATGTAATGCTCTCACAGGAAAGTGTTCTTGAAAAAATAAAAGACTGGTCGTATGTCGAGGTTTATCAAAACGCTCCTGTACTTGTCATTCAGATCAGGGCGACTACTAAATCCTTTCATCAACCGTAAAGCGCGGTCTTCTTTTTACTTCCTTGTATATTTTTCCCAGGTATTCTCCCAGAATGCCTATACACAATATCTGCACACCACCGAGAAAGTAGAACGGAAGTACCGTGGAGAACCATCCGGCAATGGTCCGGTGTGTCAGATACGCCCACAGTGCATATCCCATAAGAAAAAGACAAATGATGAAAACCAGGAAACCAATGAAGGTAATAAACCTGAGTGGTACAGTGCTGAACGAGGTGATACCATCGAGGGCAAGAGAAACCATGCGCCGGAACGGATATTTTGATTTACCTCCCAGTCTCTCCCTGCGGTCATAATAGACCACGGCGGTATTGAACCCCATAAATGGGAAGATACCCCGCAGAAACAGGTTTACTTCGGAAAATTCTTTTAGTTCCACATTGATCCGGCGGCTTGTCAACCGAAAATCAGCATGGTTATGCAATACATTGACCCCGAAAAGGTTCATCAGACGGTAGAATCCGTATGCGGTGGCCCTTTTGAATGCCGCATCCGGCTTGCGTTTGTTCCTGACGCCAAATACAATGTCATTTCCCTGCCTGAATTTTTCAATCATCTTGGCAATGACCCCAATATCATCCTGCAGGTCAGCATCAACAGATATCAGACAATCTGTAACTTCGGAATACTCCAGTAATCCTGCCAGCAAGGCATATTGATGTCCCCTGTTAGCAGCGAGTCTTATGGCCTTTAGCTCCCTGTGCCGGGAAGACATCTCCCTGATGATATCCCATGAATTGTCTCGGCTTCGGTCATCAACAACTGCAAGGAAACTTTTCCCGTCAATAATCCCTGAGCCGGTAAATTGCCTGATGAGTTCCAGGAGCTTTACAATGCTGTCCGCAATGATATCCTTTTCATTATAGCAAGGGACGATAATGCCCAGAACCGGAAGAGGGGTTTCCATTTGGGTAATTTAAAAATTATTATCAGTTATAATCGACAGCCATCTGTTTGAATGCATTGACAGTCTTGTTGAGCGTTGTCGATACGTCTCATATCCTCGGAATATCCTTCGACTCTGCTCAGGATGACACTGTAATTCAGTTATTTCGCGATGTTCCAGCTTATAATCAGTCGAACGACCCCGATCAGGATCGGATGGGTTGGGCAAATGCAACGACATCCTTTCCGTCAATTTCTTTGTCGCACAAAATGATCAACCGCTCCAGCACATTCCTGAATTCACGGATGTTACCGGTCCAGTTAATTTTTTTCAGTTCAGAGATTGCCTCCGGAAGGATCGTCATTTTTGGCCGGCCGTATTCCGCGGAGATCTGCTCATTAAAATGCTCTGCCAGTAACGGAATGTCGTCGATCCTGTCGTTCAGTGAGGGTACATGGATGATGATAACCGACAACCGGTGGTAAAGGTCCTCCCTGAAGTTCTTCAGAATGATCTCATCTTTCAGGTTCTTGTTGGTGGCGGTAATTACGCGTACATCCACCTCGATGTCCTTGTCGCTGCCCACCCGTGTTATCTTGTGCTCCTGCAGGGCCCGCAGTACCTTGGCTTGTGCCGACAGGCTCATGTCGCCCACTTCATCCAGGAAAAGTGTTCCTCCATGAGCCTGTTCGAATTTGCCTTTACGCTGCTTGATGGCTGATGTAAATGCCCCTTTCTCATGACCGAACAACTCACTTTCAATGAGCTCCGAAGGAATTGCGGCACAATTGACTTCAACAAAAGGCATGGAGGCACGCTGGCTTTTCTCATGCAGCCAACGAGCTACCAGTTCCTTGCCTGTGCCGTTGTCGCCGGTGATCAGCACACGTGCATCTGTCGGTGCCACGCGTTCGATCATGTCTTTTACTTTAATGATTGTCTCGGATTCTCCCACAATATCATAAGTCTTGCTGATCCTGCGTTTCAAGACCTTGGTTTCTGTGACCAGCTCATTACGCTCTGTGGCATTACGCATGGTAACGAGCAGGCGGTTCAGGTCAAGCGGCTTTTCAATAAAATCGTAGGCTCCTTTTTTAATGGCTTCTACAGCCGTATCAATGTTGCCGTGCCCCGAGATCATGATGATGGGCACGTCATGGCACTGCTCATGCAGTTTTTCAAGGACTTCAATGCCATCCATGCCGGGCATTTTTATATCACAAAGCACGATATCGTATTCTCCTTTGTCAAACAAGTCAATCCCCTCACTGCCGTTAGTGGCTACATCAACTTTATGATTTTCATATTCCAGCACTTCCTGCAACGTATTGCGGATGCTTTTTTCATCATCGATGACCAGAATGTTAGCCATGGGAATTAACAGTTAAAGCGTAGCCGGCTTGAGGTTCATCAATTCATACACAACCCCTTCTTTCAGGGCGAAATTGGATTGAATCAGTTGCTGGAGCTTCAGTTTCTGCAAAATGAACTTCACGATCAGGGTTGCCACAACGATCATTTCCAAACGCATGGTTTCCAGACCCTTCATCTGCTTGCGCTCCTTCAGTGTGGAATTGATCAGTTTCTGGTAGAGGTTTTCAAAATCGGTCAGATCAATACTCACCGCTTCGGGGATGATGCCGGTTTCGGATTCAAAATTCGGATCATCAGCCCTGATCATGGCCGCAATGGTCTCGAATGATCCGGAAGCTCCCACCAGGGTTGAGATCTTATGCTTTTTAAATTCTTCAAACAAATCGGAGAGTCTTTCTTCAAGATAATTGGAAATGAACTCTATTTCTTCAATGGATATCGGATCTGAGGGTTTGAATTTGGCCAGCAGTCGTGCAACACCCAGAGGATAACTTTTCTTCCAGTAAATGTTTTCATGATCGGCAATGATAAATTCATTGCTGCCACCGCCAATATCCAGGATCAGCACCTTTCCCTGGTTCAGACTGACCGCCTGTTTGACACCGAAATATATCAACTCGGCCTCGCGATCGCCGTTAATGATCTCCACTTCCAGGTTAAAGCGCTGTCGTATCATTTTAACAAACTGCTCGCCATTCCGGGCACTCCGAACCGCCGAGGTGGCAAAGGCAAAAACTTTCTCGGCCTTGTATTCGCGTACGGTTTGCAAATGTCTGTCAACAGCGTTTAAACCCCTGGTAATAGCATCTGGCCTTATTTCTTTTTTGTCTATGCCGCTTTTACCCAGCTTAACGGGCAATTTGTTGTTGTAAACAATCTGGTAAGTCTGGTCGTCTTTTGTTTCAACGATCAGCAGGTTAAAAGTATTGGTTCCAAGATCTATGACAGCTATTCTCATTTTACAGAAATGATGGATCAGGAATTTTCAGGGTTAATTGCGCTAAAGTAAAGATTTTTTGTTAATATTTAATCCATTTCCATAATTCTCTGTAAGACACCTTTTTCCCATACATTAGAATTCCTGTTCTGTAAATCTTGGCTGCCAGCCAGGTAGTACCCAGGAAGGTCAAAATCAGCAGTGCAGCTGATGCCAGTAATTGCGTCAGCGGCACATCAAATGGGATACGGGCCATCATTACTATCGGAGAAGTCAGCGGAATGAGGGAAAACCAAATAGCCAGCTTTCCCGAAGGATTGATGAATGAGTTGATCATAACAAACAATCCCAGGATCAGGGGTATGGTAATGGGGAACATGAACTGCTGGGTATCGGTTTCATTATCTACCGCCGCCCCGATTGCTGCAAAGAGAGACCCGTAAAGGATATATCCCCCCAGGAAATAGAACAGGAAGGCAGCAATGACCAAAACGATATTGATCTGACCGAACTGTCTTTTGATGCCATTGAATAACTCTGCAGCCTGTTCCTTGTTGGCTGCCGGGTTCGACATCGGTTCAGCAGCTGACACCTGCGTGCCACTCATAAAATCTGACGGGGCAACCTGATGCGTGACCGGTGCTGCCGGTTTCGGAAGAAAAACTTCCTGGGCAACAGTGGCAATGCCAAAGGTAAGGATGAGCCACGCGACAAACTGTGTGAGTCCGATAAGGCCAATCCCGATGATCTTTCCCATCATAAGCTGAAAGGGGCTTACAGAGGACACGATAACCTCAACGATCCGGCTGGTCTTTTCTTCGAGCACGCCCCGCATTACCTGGGCGCCAAACATAAATATGAAAATGTACACCAGGAATCCCCCTACATAGCCGAGACCCCGCTTGACATCCGTGGCGTCCTCCTGTTTGTTTGGCCAGTTTTTCCAGTTGATCCTGTTCAGGTTGATCCTCGTTTCGAGCGATTGGATTACATCGGTGGATACATTCTTGGCAATCAGTTTGTTGGAGAACAGAAATTTCTCGAGTGATTTGGAAATGTGCTCTTCCATGCCCATGCTGGGAGTTTTCCGATAATAGAATTCGACCGTGGCCTGGCTGCCTGCCGAAATGAGGGTCTGGGGAAGGAAAAGCACGCCGTCGTATTGTGAGGCTTCATATGTTTTCAGAATGACAGGGAGACTGGTGTTGTTCAGGTAGGTGAATTTTATGTTCGATTTATCGGGTATAACATTCCTGAAAAATTGCAGCGAATCAGGAACCGGCTGGTTGGTGGCATCATATTCCACAACGGCAATCTCCTGAACCTCCCTGTCCTCCACCTGGGCAAACCAGCCCGGCAGTACGATCAGCGCAGCGAAAAGCACCGGTCCGAGGATCGTCATAATGATAAAGGATTTCTTCCTGATCCTTGTCAGGTATTCACGCCAGATGATCAGGCTTATTTTATTCATGATTGACAGGAATTTGCTGGTTTTGGGCTTCGACAACTCTAATGAAGATCTCGTTCATGGTGGGGATGATCTCATTGAACGATGTTACGCTTGCAACGGGTAAGATCAGATTGAGCATGTCATTCCCGGAAAGATTCTTTTCTGCTTTGATCTTCACAAAATGATTTGTCCTTTCCACATGCTGATCCACAACCTGGCAGTTCCCGTTGAGCTTATTCAAAACTGCTTCAGGATCACCGTGAAAGCCGATCTCAAACATGTTCGATTTGTAACTCATCTTGATATCATGCACAGCACCTTCAAGGATGGTCCTGGATTTGTTGATCAGGGTTATATTGTCGCACAATTCCTCAACCGAACCCATATCATGGGTGGAGAAGATAATGGTAGATCCGTTCTTCCTGAGTTCCAGGATCTCGTTTTTCAGCAGGTTGGAATTGATGGGATCAAAACCGCTGAAGGGTTCATCAAAGATCAGCAGTTTGGGTTGATGCAGGATGGTGGTTACAAACTGTACCTTCTGCTGCATCCCCTTGGAAAGTTCTTCCACCTTTTTGTCCCACCAGGCCTGAATTTCAAACTTTGTAAACCAGTATCTCAGTTTGCTCATGGCCTCGGATTTGCTCATCCCCTTGAGCTGAGCAAGGTACAAGGCCTGTTCTCCAACCTTCATTTTCTTGTACAGGCCCCGCTCCTCCGGCAGATAGCCGATGCTGGTCACATCCCTGGGCTTGAACCTGCGGCCGGTGAAAAACAGTTCTCCCTCATCGGGAGCTGTGATTTGGTTAATGATCCTTAAAAGGGTGGTTTTTCCGGCGCCGTTGGGTCCGAGCAAGCCGTAGATTGTTCCTTCTGGAACATTCATGGTTACGCGGTCCAGTGCCAGGTGATTGGTATATCGTTTAACGATATTGCTTGCAGTAAAAAGGTACATATTGGGTTATCGATAGGTTGTATTGATGTCGGAGCCTAATTTATGCAATTACTCAAAATAGTTCTTCATCCTGTCGAAGAAATTTCGGTCCGTGCTTCCCGGATTCGGTTTGAAATTCTGCGATTCATCAAGCTTTTCGAGTATTTTGCGTTCCTCCTTACTCAGGCTTTTGGGAATCCAGACATTGATACTGACCAGCAAATCCCCTTTCCCGTAATTGTTAACTTCGGGAAGCCCCTTCCCCCTCAGGCGTAATATTTTTCCGGGTTGCGTTCCCGGTTCGATCCTGATCTTTACCTTACCGTCGAGCGTGGGTATTTCAACCTGGGCACCCAGCGACGCCTGAGCAAATGAAACGTAGAGATTGTAGAGCAGGTCATTCCCATCCCTGAGCAGCTCCTGATGCTGCTCCTCTTCAATAATGACAAGCAAATCGCCGTTTATCCCGCCACGCCTGGCTGCATTGCCTTTCCCGGAAACAGAAAGCTGCATGCCTTCGGCTACACCTGCCGGTATCTTAACGGAGATCACCTCTTCTCCCCGCATGACACCCTCGCCGGAGCATTTACCGCATTTGTTGGTAATGGTTTTTCCTTCGCCGTTGCAGGCCGGACAAACCTGGGTAGTGGACATCTGGCCCAGGAAAGTGTTGGTAACCCGTGTTACTCTTCCTGCGCCGCGGCATGTTCCGCAAGTACTGTATGCACTTCCGCCTTTTGCACCGGTACCTGAGCACTCATCACAGGTTATGTATTTTGATACTTTGAGTTTCTTTTCTACGCCCTTTTCTATCTCCTGGAGGTTCAGCTTAACCTTGACACGCAGGTTGGTCCCTTTGGCAACATGCCGTGAACCCCTGCCACCACCTCTGGATGTAAATCCGCCGAAACCACCGAATCCAAGATCACTGAAAATATCCCCGAAATGAGAAAAGATGTCTTCCATGGTCATCCCGTCTGCACCATAGCCGCCTCCTGCTGCCCCGCTGACGCCGGCATGACCGAATTGGTCATATCTCGCCTTTTTCTGGGGGTCGCTAAGCACTTCGTATGCCTCCGCCGCCTCTTTGAATTTTTCTTCAGAAGCTTTATCTCCGGGATTACGGTCGGGATGATACTTCAGTGCCTGCTGCCGGTAAGCTTTCTTGATCTCCTCAGGTGTAGCCGTTTTGGATACTTCAAGAATCTCGTAAAAATCGCGTTTTGCCATTTTATTTCTTTATTCACCAACCACTACCTTGGGATACCTGATCACCTTGTCGTGCAGGTAATAACCCTTTTGAATCACATCTACAACCTTGCCTTTCAAATCTTCCTCTGTAGTCGGTATTTTTGTCACGGCTTCGTGCAGGTCCGTATTGAATTCCTGATTCATCGCTTCTATCTCCTTAACGCCATTGTTTGTCAGAAAATCCCTAAACCGGCTATAGATCAGGTTCATGCCCTGCTTAACCGCATCCATGTCCTGGGAGGTGTTCATGGCATTCAGTCCCCTTTCTATGTCATCCACAAAAGGTATGAACTTCTCCAAAACACCTTCAGAAGCTGTTTTAACCATTTCCGCCTTTTCTTTCAACGTACGTTTCCTGTAATTGTCGAATTCGGCCGACAAACGCAGGTATTTGTCATGTAGCTCTTTGACTTTTTCCTCGGAGGCTTTTAATTCTTCTTCCAGCTTATGTTTTTCGGGATGCCCGGCTTCTGCTTTTGTCTTGCCAGGATGCCCGGTAGTATGCTTCTTCTTAACAGCAGCATCCTGTTTCATTTCTTCTTTGTGTTCCTTTCCAGTCATTTCGATGTATAATTTTTAAGTCAACTGCAATCCAGGTGTTAATTCCTTCCGCAAAATACCTGCCAATGTCATATTAAACGACATTTTGACAGGATACAGGCCGCATATCCGGTTGGTTTGTCCCAGTTTCCAACCTCCATCCGAAAAAAAACCCGGGATTACTCCACTAGTGCGTCAATGGCATGCGAGAGTGCTTCGGCACGAAGATTTTTTGCAAGAATGATGCCATTGCCATCGATAAGAAGATTGGAAGGGATCGACATGATCTGATAGGTAGATGCCGGTAAGGATTTCCAGCCCTGCAGGTCACTTATATGTGTGTCCCAAGCCAGTCCGTCGTTCTTGATTGCCGATATCCAGGCATCTTTGCTCAGATCGAGTGAAACGCTGTAAATTGCAAAACCATCACCCCCTTTGAACTTTTTATCTTTGTAGACATTGTAGGTTTGCACCAGGTTCGGGTTTTCCATCCTGCAAGGCATGCACCACGATGCCCAGAAATCAATCAGCACAAGTTTTCCGCGCAGGGAGGACAAATTTATGGTTTTGCCGTCGGGCGACGGACCTGCCAAATCCGGAGCCCTGTTTCCGATCTCCAAACCAACAACTACCGACGGAATGGTTTTGTTCTCAGCCGGCTTGCTTTGGGTACAACCATAAGCTATCAGCATGGCAATAACCACAACAACGGGATGTAATTTAATTATATTCATGGTAATTTTTGGCGCGAAAATACACCAATTAATCCAGACGAGAAAATTCATTTGCGACATCCTGATGCAAATGATGTTCTATTGATCCAAGTTCCAGTCTGATAGCGTTCGACCCAGGCTCCTGTACGGTTTATACCAGTCCCGGCAGTGAACCTGCGTGCTTTGCGATCATCAGCTCTTCATTGGTGGAGATCACCCAGGCTGAAACTTTGCTAACCGAATCTTTGACAGTTAGTTGCGGGGAAGTGCCGATTCCTTCGATCTGACCACAGGCTTCCAGTCGCCAGTTTTCTCCTCCCGGTCTTTGAAAACGCTGAATTTCAGGTTCGACGAGCAAGCATTGGGCACAAGCGAATAATCGTTCATGAAAATGTTCTCCTTAAGCTTTTCCGCTTGCCGTTCCGGTCTCTTTTAACCTAAAAGTGAGCAGAATAGCTATTAGCACACCAAGAAGCAAGGGAAGAAATGCAACCTGGTAATTGCTATGCTCCAGCTGCGACGTATCTCCTGATATTCTTGTAAGGAACCATGCAAAGACCGGTCCCAGTAAAGCGCTGAATGTGAAGTTGATAAAATTAATTACTCCTGTTGCTGTACCGCTCAGGTGAGGCGGATTTGCTTCCTTTATCACGGTGTAGGTCAGCATGGCTGAGCCGGAAGCAATCCCGGCAATCAATCCCGGGACGAAAGGAGGAAGAATCCCAGGCCTTCCAAACAGGATGAATGCCAGACATAGGAGCAATACAGCTGCCCCTCCAAGAATTACCGGCTTCCGGTGTCCTATCCGGTCAGAAATAAATCCAAGCAGCGGGCATCCTATTATCCATCCGAACGGAACACTTGCCGATCTCAAAACAGCAGTCCCGTAGTCCATTCCGTGCGCATCCTGCAGGAAACGTACACCCCACACCATATCAAAAATTGTCGTTGGAACGAAAAGCAGACCGGCAATTATGCCGCAGAGGATCGACTGGGGATTGCTGAATACGATCTTCATGGCCGCGGAAGTGCTTTTCAGCCAGTTCTCCCGTGGTTTTGCCATTTCTTCCCCGGGCAGCAGCAGAAAAAGCACGGCACCGATCACCAGGCCCGTAATGCCCATGCCCACCCAGAAGGTTTGCCAGGAAACCCCGCCACTGATCATCGGTCCAACCCCGAACTGACCTGCAGAACCGCCGGCCATTCCGAACATCTGCGTGGCACCAATCAGTGTTGCCGCCCGGGATGCAGGAAAGTGCCTGCTGGCGATGTATACAGCCCCCACCAGCGCAAAGACTCCCCCTGCCCCCTGCAGCAATCTGCCGATACTGCCGGCAGTCTGGTTACCGGAGCTGAAAAGCAGTGCTCCTAAACCAACAGCAACGGCTCCGAAGGGAATGACCCTGCGGGTTCCAAGGCGGTCGAGTGCGGCTCCGGCAACCAGACTGAACGGTGAATATCCGTAATAGAAAAAGCCCACCATGGAGGCCACGCCCAATGCACTGAGCCCGAAGGCCTCCGAAAGCTGCGGCATCATCACCGCAGGTGCCGAACGCAGCGTATATTGGTAGAAGTAATAAACCGCTGCCAGCAGCCAGGCACCAGTGGCCATTTTCGCGTTTTTACTCATATTCCGGGTTCTATTCTTTGTTGTTGTGTTCTAACAAAGCACCACGGAAACAGCCAGACCGCCTTCCGAAGTCTCTTTGTACTTGGTGTTCATTTCTCTTGCCGTAAGATCCATGGCGGCAA
>DIAS01000027.1 GCA_002415855.1 Bacteroidales bacterium UBA5072 | reverse complement strand
TTTGATTGCGCAACCTGGCCAGTTCGTCCTTTGAAAGTGTCCGGATATCCACTCCATCCAGAAAGTAATCACCTTTGGTGGGAATATCCAGACAACCCAGGATGTTCAGCATGGTCGATTTTCCGGAACCGCTTACGCCCATTACTGCTACAAATTCCCCTTTCTGGATTTTCATGTCAACCCCCCGGAGCGCATGCACGGTTACCTCACCAACATGGTAATCCTTTTTCAGACAGTTGATTTCTATGATTGTTTTGTTCATAATCTTAAGATTTACGTGAACTTAGCCTGTAATTTTTAGAACGGGAACGGACCACGGGGACCCTGGTTCTGATTCGTCGCCTTGGTATCGGTTGATCCGCCTTCCATGGAAATAACCACCTCATCACCTTCTTTCAGACCAGACAATATCTCGACATTCGTCCCATTGTCAATGCCAATGGTAACCCTGTTCGGACGTATGCCGCCCTTGTCATCCTTTACCCACACCATCTTGGAACCGTCGGGTGAGTTGAAGCCTCCAAAACCTCCCTGAGGCATCTGGGGCATTGCACCTGCGGCCATCGTCGGGCCGGCTGAGGGTTGAACCCCATTGCCAGCCATGGCTGTACTCTGTCTGGCTGCACCTGACGGAGGTGCACCCACCGGAGCCGATCCTGCCGGCATATTCTTTGATATCTCTGCAAATTGTTGTGCCATATAGGATGCATCAGGCGTGAAACGCATAGCCTTACCCGAGAGAATCAGGGTGTTCTGCTTTTCATCAACGTATATTGTAGCACTGGCGGTCATTCCCGGCATAAGCTTTTCATCGGGATTCGGGGCGCTAAGAATTACTGAATACGTAACAACATTATTCGTTGTGGTTGGCTGCAATCTTACCTCAGAAACCTTGCCATCAAATTTCAAATCGGAATAGGCATCCACGGTAAACTCAACCCGTTGTCCTTCCTTCACTTTTCCGATATCCGCCTCATCCACACTTGTCTCAACCTCCATCTGCGTCAGGTCATTCACGATCGTAAAGAGCGTTGGCGTATTAAAACTGGCAGCTACAGTCTGCCCTTCTTCCACAGCACGGTTCAATACAACACCGTCGATGGGGGAGGTAATGGTGGAATAATTCAGGTTGGTTAGGTTTCTGTCATAAGCCGATTTGGCGTTTTTCAGAGATGCCTTGGCATTCTGATAGTTGTACAAAGCCTGGTCGTAGTCCGATTGTGCAATCAGTTTTTTCTCATACAACGCCTTCAAACGGTTGAAGGTAGCTTCCTGGTAGTCGAGCTGAGCCTGGGCCTGGTCCACGTTTGCCTTGGTTTGCTCCAATTGTGCCAGCAGTGAGATCTTGTCGATTTGTGCAAGAATCTGGCCTTTTTTAACCTTATCGTTAAAATCAACATAGATCTTATCAATGATACCGGAAACCTGTGTACCAACATCAACCGATGTAACCGCTTCAATGGTACCGGTTGCTGTAACTGTATTGGTAATGTTTCCCTTTTCCACTTTAACTGTTTCAAAAGTGACTTCCGCTTTCTCCTTGGCAAATGGTTTGAAGATCAGCAGTACAACTGCAGCAACCACAACCACCCCGGCAATGATGAATACTTTCTTTTTCATAATCGTATACTTTATTTTGTAACTATTTATTTTACAGACTCAAAGGAATTCCCATATAGAAGTCCAGAATTTTATAACTGAAAATCAGATTGAACTTGGACTGCAGCAACTGGCTCTCTGACACAATGAGATTTGTTTTTGTAACCAGGTAATCCACCGAATTGATGATCCCCTGTTTGAATTTCTCATCCGACAGATTGGACGATTCCAGGGTAGCCTGATACTTTTCCACGCTGGCTTCATATTCAATTTGTGCTGAAGTCACGTCCAGGCTTGCCTGTTCTATGTTTTTCCGCAATTGGTTCCTGGTATCGATCTCGCTCAGTTCCGCATTCTGATAGCCGATTTTCGCGAGTGCAATACTGGTTTTTACCTGTTTATTCTGATAGATTGGAACTGAAAGCGTAAATCCCACTGCCGCCCTTGAACTTAAGTCCAGCTGATCAAAATAGGGATCGTAGCTCTTCCCTGAAAAGGCCGAACTGATTGATGCATTTGCTGAAAGGGAAGGGTAATAACCTGCCTTGGCAATTTTCTCGTCAAGCGCTGCAATTTTTTTGTTTATTGCAGCATATTTGATCTGAGGCTTAATAGACAACGCAGTGCTATAAACCGACTGAACATCAGAGGTCCGGTTCTGGTTCAGGGCAACGTCCAGGTTCGGCTGGGCGATCATGAATGTGTCCGAAACCGGAAGTTCCATGAGCTGCATGAGGTTAACCCTGGCAATGGCATGCTGACTGATGGCATTTGCGAGAGTCAGCTTTTCACTGGCAAGCTGTGATTTCACCTGGAGGTAATCTGTCATGGATATAACCTGCAGGTTTAATCTTTCACTGGCAAGATTTAGCTGTTCCGTGGTAGATTCTATCTGCTTTTCACTGTTCTTTACCTGTTCCTGGGCATACAATACCTGAAGAAAGGCATTCAGAATACTGAGACTGATGGATTCCTTGGTGGATTCCAGGTTGTATTTTCCGCCCTCGATATCCAGAACAGTTTGCTTTATCTGGTTGGATAAACGGAAGCTGTTGAAAAGGTTGACCTGTGTATTGATAGCATAATTGGAGCCATTGGAACTGATGATATCACCTTCACCCGGGTCGGTTCCGTCATTCCTGTTCCAGTTGAAACTCTGACCAAGTGATGCGTTTGCAGACGGATAGCGCTGAGCTCTTGCCTGAGCTGCCTGATATTCCAGCGACTGGTTTGATAATTCGTTCTTTCTTACCGTTATGTTTTGTTCCAGCGCATACGCTATACAATCTTCGAGCGTCCATGCTTTTCCCTGTTGTGCCATTATTCCGGATCCGGCCCACAAGATACTCAGGCATAGAATTAAAAATGTTCTTTTCATATCGATGAATTTAATTTGGACTAAAAGTACAGGGTATGACAATAACCCTGAAACAGAATAGAGGTTCTACCCTTTTTTGAGGATATATCGGGCAATTTTATATACAAACTCCTGTAAGCAGCTTCAATATTCCTGTGCAATATCCGTCCGGTTTTTGTACTTTATCAATATATTTTTCTTAAAATTGTAACATGAACTGGTTAAATAATATCAAAATCCGTTTGGGCAAACGGGTATTGGATAAGAAAGTCAATACAATGAAACGTGTTCCCGTTCTTTGCAATATCGGTGACGCCCAACATATCGGTATTATTTACAATGCCACGGAATTTGTAAGTTTTGAGATCATCCGGAACCTTGTCAAAGACCTTACCCTTGGACAAAGGAAGATTACCGTTCTGGGTTATGTAGACAGCAAAAAACTTATCGATCACTACCTGTACAGAAAAGGGTTCGATTTTTTTTCGAAGAATGAGTTGAACTGGTATTCCCGACCCGTTTCATCAGTTGTGGATCATTTTATCAGGGAACCCTTTGACCTGCTGATAAATTTAAGTCTGGAAGAATATTATCCCATCCAGTACATTACAGCCTTATCAGCTGCCACATTTAAGGCAGGCAGGTATTCACCTGAAGATAACTCACTGGATTTCATGATTGATATTGACAAGGAAAAGCAGACCATGAGAAACCTGCACCAGGAAATCATGAAAAACCAGGACCAAAAACATGAAAGTGAGGAAATTGAAGCTGATCTTGAAAAAAAGACGGAAACCGAACTTCAGTTGTCCTTCCTGATCAACCAGTTGTTGCATTACCTCTCCATTTTAAAAAAGTAAACCGCATATGGACCACAAGAAATTCATTGGTACAGGTGTAGCCATCGTTACGCCCTTCAGAAACGATGGAAGCATTGATTTCAAGTCACTTGGGAAATTATTGGAGCATGTAATCAAAGGTGGTGTTAATTATATTGTGGCACTGGGAACGACTGGTGAATCAGTCACACTTAGCAGGGACGAGAAAAAAGCTGTCGTGAGTTTTGTTACAGATACCGTTTGCGGAAGAGTTCCCGTGGTAGTCGGGATCGGCGGCAACAACACCCAGGAAATCCTTGATTCCATAAACCACAATGATCTCAGTAACGTGGACGCCATCCTTTCCGTTGCTCCCTATTACAATAAACCTTCACAGGAGGGATTTTTCCTGCATTTCAAGGCAATCGCCGAGATTTGTCCCCTGCCGGTGATACTTTACAATGTCCCCGGACGCACAGGCAGCAACATGACTGCGGATACGACAGTCAGACTGGCCAAAGAATTCAGGAATATTGTCGCCATCAAGGAAGCTTCCGGGAATCTTGGTCAGGTTATGGGCATTGTAAAGAACAAACCCAGGAATTTCCTTGTGATTTCAGGTGATGATGCCCTGACGCTTCCGATCATCTCCCTGGGTGGATCAGGAACCATTTCGGTAATTGCCAACGCCTGTCCCAAGACCTTTTCCGACATGGTCAATCATGCCCTGAAAGGAAGCTTTGACAAAGCCGCCGTTCTTAATTACAAACTTTATGACCTGATGAATGCTCTTTTTGAAGAAGGAAATCCTTCAGGAGTTAAGGCCGCCTTAGAGATTCTAAAGGTCTCTCCCAATAATCTCCGGCTACCTTTGGTTCGGGTGACCGACGGCCTGCACAAAAAGATAGAAACTTTGCTGAAGAGCATTTAGTCCTACCCGTTTTGCGCTATTTCATAGCCTCCACATTCGCTCCGTGGCAGTGCTTAAATTTCTTACCGCTGCCGCAGGGACAGGGATCGTTTCTGCCAACCTTTTTCTCAACCCTGACAGGCTGAACGTGCTCTTCTTTTTTCGGTCCTGATGAACCGTCGGGTTGATATTCTTTCTTGTTGGCCTCCATCTGGCTAAAATCAGTACGTTTGGGGGCCTGTGCCCGCTGAACACCACTGGCATCACGTATCGGAATCTGGCCTTTCATCAGGATACCGCATATATCCCGGTTAACCTTATCGATCATCGTCCTGAACAACTCAAAGGATTCAAATTTATAAATCAGCAAAGGATCCTTTTGTTCATACGTGGCGGTCTGCACCGATTGCCTCAGGTCATCAAGCTCACGCAGATGTTCCTTCCATGCCTCGTCAATCGTGCTCAGCATAACGGTTTTCTCATAGGAACGGACCAATTCTTCACCATTGGACCGGTATGCTTTTTCGAGGTTGGTAAGAATATGGTACACCTTGCTCCCATCGGTTATGGGTACCACAATATTCTCATACAGCTTGCCCTGCTTTTCAAACACATCCTTAATTACCGGCAAAGCCTGCTTCGAGATCATGGACTGTTTCCTGAGGTAGGTTTCACGAAGTGTATTATAAATGCTCTCCGTTGCTTCGATAGCGGAGAACCTCATGTAATCCTTGGCGGAAAAGGGAGGCTCCACGGAAAGCAACCGCAGCACATCGAACTTGAAATCCTCATAATCAACCTGTCCATGTAACTGGGCAACAATGCTTTCGCATACATCATACATCATGTTTGCAACATCCAGCTGAATTCGTTCGCCATACAGGGCATGTCGTCTCTTGGTATAAATCACCTCGCGTTGCGAGTTCATTACATCATCGTACTCGAGCAAGCGTTTGCGGATGCCGAAGTTATTCTCTTCCACCTTTTTCTGTGCCCTTTCAATGGATTGTGTAATGAGTTTGGCCTGTATCGGTTCCCCTTCGTTCCAGCCCATTTTTGCCATCCAGCCTGCAATACGGTCGGATGCAAACAGCCGCATCAGGTCATCCTCGAGCGAAACGTAAAACTGGGAACTACCCGGATCTCCCTGACGTCCGGCACGACCACGCAACTGACGGTCAACACGGCGTGATTCATGCCGCTCAGTACCGATTATGGCTAATCCGCCGGCATCACGGACTTCTTTGCTGAGCTTAATATCGGTTCCCCTGCCGGCCATATTGGTAGCAATGGTGACAGTTCCTGTTCTTCCGGCTTCCGCAACAATCTCGGCTTCTCGCTGGTGCAATTTGGCGTTCAGGACATTATGCTTTATGCCCTTCAGTTTGAGCATTCTGCTAAGCAATTCGGATATCTCCACCGAAGTGGTTCCAACCAGTGAAGGACGCCCTTCGTTGTGGAGTTTTACGATCTCATCTATTACAGCATTGTATTTTTCCCGCTTGGTCCGATAGATCAGATCATCACGGTCGTTGCGAACAACCTGTCGATGTGTGGGGATTACCACAACATCCAGCTTATAAATATTCCATAATTCGGCTGCTTCGGTTTCAGCAGTTCCAGTCATGCCTGCCAGTTTATGATACATCCTGAAATAGTTCTGCAGGGTGATGGTTGCAAATGTCTGGGTAGCTGCTTCCACTTTTACCCTTTCCTTGGCCTCAATGGCCTGGTGAAGTCCCTCGGAATACCTTCTGCCCTCGAGAATACGACCGGTCTGTTCATCCACAATCTTGACCTTGTTGTCCATTACCACATAGTCAACATCACGTTCGAACATGGTGTATGCTTTGAGCAATTGATTAACCGTATGGATACGGTCAGATTTCACAGCATAATCCTGCAGGATCTTGTCTTTCTGCAACAATTTTTCTTCGGCAATGAGGTTTGATTTTTCCAATTCCGCAATCTCCGAGCCTATATCGGGCAAAATGAAAAAATTCGTATCCTCGGCAGAACCGGTTATCAGATCGATCCCCTTTTCGGTCATTTCAACCGAATTCAGCTTTTCATCAATGATAAAGTAGAGATCGTCCGTCGCAATATGCATGTTTTTATTGTTTTCCTGCATATAGTAATTTTCAGTCTTCAGCAGCAGCGACTTATTGCCCTGTTCGCTTAGAAACTTGATCAGGGGTTTGTTTTTGGGAAGCCCCTTAAATGACTGCAGAAGCTTAAAACCGCCCTCTTCGGTTTTGCCTTCGGCGATAAGCTTTCTGGCCTCGGCAAGTTGGTTGGTAACCAGGTTGCGCTGAATGGTGACCAGTTTTTCAACCTGGGGTTTGAACTCTTCGAACGATTGATCTTCCCCCCGGGGCACAGGACCAGAGATGATCAGGGGCGTCCGGGCGTCATCAATAAGTACGGAATCCACCTCATCCACGATGGCATAATGGTGCTTTCGCTGCACCAGGTCTGTGGGACTAATGGCCATGTTGTCGCGGAGATAGTCGAAACCGAATTCATTGTTGGTGCCATAAGTAATATCGGCCAGGTAAGCTTTCCGCCGATTTTCAGAATTCGGTTGATGCTTATCGATACAATCAACCCTAAGCCCATGAAACTCAAATATGGGTCCCATCCACTCCGAGTCGCGTTTAGAAAGATAATCATTAACAGTCACTATATGTACTCCTTTGCCAGCGAGGGCATTGAGGAAAACCGGCAGTGTGGCTACCAGTGTTTTACCTTCACCTGTGGCCATTTCCGAAATCTTTCCCTGATGAAGGACAACTCCTCCAATCAACTGTTCATCATAATGGACCATATCCCATGTAATAGGGTTACCCCCTGCCATCCAGGTACTCATGAACCTTGCCTTATCACCATGGATCTCCACACTGTTGCGCTCTGAAGCCAAGTCCTTGTCCATTTCGGTCGCAGTGACCTCAATGTATTCATTTTCCTTGAATCTCCTGGCAGTTTCCTTTACGATTGAGAATGCCACAGGTAGCACCTCGAGCAGTGAAGCCTCGATAGTGTCTATGATCTCCCTTTCGATCTTGTCAATTTCCCGGTAGATATCCTCAACTTTTTCAATATCGAGATTACCAGATTCTACCTGTTGCTTAAGCTCAATGATCATTTCTTGCTTCTCCAGGATGGCATTCCTGACAAGGTCCTTGATTTCAACAGATTTTGCCCTGAGCTGGTCATTGCTTAGCTTTTCGATTTCGATGTATGCTGCGCGGATCTTATGCAGAATGGGCAATATCTCTTTAATATCGCGCTGAGACTTTGTACCAAAGAATTTTCTCAGAAGATTTTTTACGGCCATTGGTTTTCCTTTCGTGTTAATTTTTAGGATACAGCTGATTGCTATGTTGCAACAGCTGCATCAGCCCCTTCTGCAGCACGCAGCGACATAATGTCACGGTCGAACAGATAAAGGTTACCATCACCGATCAGGTTAAGCTTGTCGAGTATTTTTGTAGCATTTGCTTCTTCTTCAATTTGCTCGTTAACGAACCACTGTATCCAGTGCTGGGTTGTATAATCCCTTTCTGCCACACAAAGCGCAACTATTTCATTGATAGAGGCTGAGATGAATTGCTCATGTTTCAGGACCTCCTCAAACATCTTCTTCACATTGCTCTGATCCTTGCCGGGCTGCCTGAGTGCGGGCACTATTGCCTTTCCACCACGCTCATTGATGTACCTGATAAATTTGAGCATGTGCAATCTCTCTTCGTCCGATTGCACATAAAGCCAGCTGGCTATTCCTGCCATGCCTTTAACTTCGGCCCAGGAGGCCATAGCCAGGTATAGTGCTGAAGAATATCCTTCTTTTTCAACCTGCTCATTCAGTGCCTTTTCTATTTTTTTATTTAACATGGCTCTTAGTTTTTAAGTGATTAATAGGTTCACGGCAAAATTAGGAAAAAAAAAGTGAGAACTATAATAAACCTGGGATCACATATTCTTGACTATTTCATCACCAAATTCAGAACACTTGAGCTTGGTCGCTCCTTCCATCAGTCTTTCAAAGTCATAAGTAACACGCTTTGCCTGAATTGCAGCCTGCAAACCTTTGGTGATTAGCTGCGCTGCCTCATTCCAGCCCATGTATTCCAGCATCATGGCTCCTGACAAGATCACCGATCCTGGATTAACCATATCTTTCCCGGCGTATTTGGGGGCTGTACCGTGCGTTGCTTCAAACACGGCGTGACCCGTTTCATAATTGATATTGGCACCCGGTGCAATGCCTATTCCCCCGACAATGGCAGCGAGGGCATCAGAAATATAGTCCCCGTTAAGGTTCAATGTAGCAATGACGGAGTATTCAGCGGGCCGTGTAAGGATCTGCTGCAGAAAAGCATCTGCAATCATATCCTTGATAATAATACTCTTGCCATTACCGGGATTGTTGAAGGAACACCAGGGACCTCCCGCAATTTCTGAGGCCCCGAATTCTGTCTTGGCCAGCTGGTAGCCCCAATCTCGGAAAGCTCCCTCGGTGAACTTCATGATATTTCCCTTGTGGACAAGGGTAACAGAGGGCAGATCATGTTGAATTGCATATCGTATCGCAGCTCTTATCAGTCGTTCCGATCCCTCTTTTGAAACAGGCTTAATCCCGATTGATGATGATTCGGGGAACCTTATTTTTTTTACACTCATTGCTTCCTGCAGAAATTTGATGACCGTCATTACTTCAGCGGAACCTGCCAGCCATTCAATACCTGCATAAATATCTTCCGCATTTTCCCTGAAGATCACCATATTGGTTGTGGAAGGGTCCTTTACCGGTGAAGGTACACCCTCATAATACTTTACCGGCCGCAGGCAAACATAAAGGTCGAGCAATTGCCGCAGGGCAACGTTCAAAGATCGTATTCCGCCGCCTACGGGTGTAGTAAGGGGACCTTTTATGGCCACCAGACATTCACGGATAGTCTGCAGTGTCTCGTCAGGCAACCAGCTGCCGGTTTTATCATAGGCCTTTTCACCGGCAAGCACCTCCAGCCAGTGGATCTTTTTTCTGCCTTGGTAGGCTTTGCTGACCGCTGCATCGAAAACCCTTACCGAGGCTGACCAAATATCGGGACCAGTACCGTCGCCTTCAATGAAAGGGATGATCGGGTTATCCGGCACAACCAACTTATGATTACTGAGGGAAATCTTTATTCCGTTCATGGTTATGGTGTTTTAATTATTCAAGTTCAAGGTTTAATTTCTGCCTGAATTTTGCAAGCAATGGGTTCTTTTGATTCAGGTACTGGAACTTCTCTTCGCTGGTGTACAATTTTATCCGCGACGTTTCAGATGATTCAAGAAGGCTGGCTTCTATGATGATCCGGTTGTTTTGCATTTCGCGCTTCAGGAAGTTTTCCAGATCATTCTTTGTATTGATCAGAAAGTCATCCAGTTGTGAGCGATTATTCAGTTCAATCGCGATGGTAAAGTTATTGATGATTCTGGGCTGGACATTCTTCAGGGTCACGGCCATGCGCGGCTTCTCCTCATGTATCTGAACGGCAAAAGAATTCCAGCACTTGCGAAGAGACTCCTCCGACAATGGTTTATACATCTCATTGCCATTTAAAAGTATCCTGTCGTCCCCGTTTTGTTTTGCAGGCTGATTACCAGCGGCACCGGAGTTTGCGTCCGCCGCTTTCAGTGCGTCTTTGATGGAGATTTTTGGCACGGTATGGATAACCTGTTCTGGTTCCCTGATGGTAAGTGGTTTCCCAGCCTGCATAATTTCCAGATCGGCAGGTTTTGTTTCAGCTACCTTTTTTCTTTCCCCCTGTCTGGGGAGGTCAGGAATCTCTAAAGGTTTTTGGGGGCTATTCAGTTTTTTTTTTTCACCGACTATGGAGCATAGTCTGATAAGTGCTAGTTCCACATGAAGCCTTTGGTTTCGGCTTGCCTTAAACGCCAATTCGCATTGGTTGCATGTTTCCAGGGCTGCAAAAAGAAAATCAGCCGGACTAACCGCCGCCTGCTGCTTGTAGCGATTCTTTAAAGACTCACTGACCTCGAGCAGCTGAAGTGTTGACTCATCATGACAAACCAGTAAATCACGCAAATGAGAAGACAGTCCCCCGATAAAGTTCTGTCCGTCGAATCCCCTTTGCAGGATATCGTTAAAAATCATCAGTGCCTTGGAGGCAGAACCTTCCAGGAATGCCTCCGTTATGCGGAAATAATACTCATAATCCAGCACATTTAAATTGTCCAGAACTTCTTTGTATGTTATGTTCTTGTTGGAGAAACTGGACACCTGATCAAATATGGTCAAGGCATCCCGCATGGCGCCATCCGCTTTAAGCGCGATCACATTCAGGGCTTCTTCCTCAAAGGCAGTATTTTCCAGACGTGCTACACCCGCAAGATGACCAACAATATCTTCAACCCTGATCCTGTGAAAATCGAAAATCTGACACCGGGAGAGAATGGTCGGTATAATTTTATGCTTTTCCGTTGTAGCAAGAACAAAAATGGCATGTGGCGGGGGCTCCTCAAGCGTTTTCAAAAAAGCATTAAAAGCAGCCTGTGAAAGCATGTGCACCTCATCAATGATGTATATGCTGTACTTTCCAACCTGCGGAAGGATCCTGACTTTATCGATCAGATTCCGGATATCTTCTACAGAATTGTTTGAGGCCGCGTCCAATTCATGAATGTTGAATGACCTGGATTCGTTAAACGACTTGCAAGATTCACAGTGATCACAGGCTTCCGTGTTTTCGGAGAGGTTGAAACAGTTAAGCGTTTTTGCAAAAATCCGGGCACAGGTGGTTTTACCTACGCCTCTTGGACCGCAGAACAGGTAGGCATGGGCGA
>DIAS01000098.1:15572-62466 GCA_002415855.1 Bacteroidales bacterium UBA5072 | reverse complement strand
GAATTCCTGAAAGAAGGCGCAGCAGTGGAGGATTTCCTGAATCCTGACAGAATTATTCTCGGCATTGAATCGGAGACGGCCCGGAAAATTCTTGACCGTTTGTATCATCCTTTTCTTTTGAGTGGCCGTTCGATCATACACATGGATATTCCTTCGGCAGAACTAACAAAATATGCTGCCAACTGCATGCTGGCCACCAAGATCAGCTTTATGAACGATCTGGCAAATTTGTGTGACCTTGTCGGAGCAGATATTAATTCGGTCCGACAGGGCATAGGCAGTGACCCCCGGATCGGTAACAGGTTTATCAATGCCGGTGTTGGATTTGGCGGTTCTTGCTTCCCCAAGGACCTGCGTGCGCTGATCAAGACTGCAGGAGATTTCGGCTACCCGCTCGAGCTAATTAAAGCAGCAGAAAATGTTAATAAGAAGCAGAAAGAAGTCCTGTTCCGGAAAATATCCAGCCACTTCAGAGGAGAGCTGAAGAACAGGGTATTCGGGGTATGGGGTCTGTCATTCAAGCCCGATACCGATGATATCCGGGAGGCACCCTCGCTGAAGATCATTGAACAACTCATCAAGGCAGGGGCTATGGTCAGGGTATATGACCCCGTAGCCATGCCGGAAGCCAGAATCGTGCTGGGTGATCAGGTAGTTTATGGACATGATATGTATGATGCCCTGATGGAGGCCAGTGCGCTGGTGCTGGTTACCGAGTGGTCAGAGTTCAGAATCCCCAATTTCCGGTTACTTGGACAGATCATGAAAGAAAGGATCATATTCGACGGTCGCAATATTTATGATCCTGCCGAACTGGAAGAGATGGGATTTACCTATTATGGTATTGGCCGGGGCAAAAAAGCTATTGAATAATTACATCCAAATCATCATCATAAATTATAATTTTGCTGCAGATAACTGACTACCCATGAAAGGAATAATACTTGCAGGTGGCTCCGGTACCCGTTTATATCCGATTACCAAGAGCATTTCAAAGCAGATCATACCGATCTATGATAAACCCATGATATACTACCCGCTGGGTGTATTGATGCTGGCTGGTATCAGGGAAATACTCATCATATCCACCCCTCAGGATCTGCATTTGTTCCAAGATCTTTTCGGAAATGGCAGTCAACTGGGCCTTGACCTTTCGTATGCATCGCAGCCGTCCCCTGACGGACTTGCACAGGCCTTTATCATTGGTGAAGAATTCATCGGTAATGATACTGTTTGCATGATCCTGGGAGACAACATTTTTTACGGACACGGCCTGGGTAAGATTGTGACAGAAACAGCCAAACTGCAGGATGGTGCTGTGGTTTTCGGTTACTATGTCAATGATCCCGAGCGGTATGGTGTAGTGGAATTCAATGACCAGGGAAAGGTAATGAGTATTGAAGAAAAGCCGGAAAATCCCAAATCGAATTATGCAGTTACCGGATTGTATTTTTACAGCAATGATGTGGTGTCCAAAGCCAAAAAGCTTAAACCATCGGGTCGCGGAGAACTTGAAATTTCAGATCTTAACCGGCTTTACCTGGTTGAGAACCGGCTAAAAACAAAGATCATGGGCCGTGGCATCGCCTGGCTCGATACGGGTACCCATGAAACCCTCCTGCAGGCATCGGTGTATGTCCAGACTATTGAAGAAAGACAGGGGCTCAAGGTATCATGTATCGAGGAAATCGCGTTTAAACAGGGCTTTATAAACAGAGAGCAACTGATTTCACTGGCCAGGCCCCTGACAAAGAATCAATACGGCAAATACCTGCTGAAGATTGCTGATGAAAAGTTTTATAATTTCGAAATTGAAGACAACGGATGGAAATAATTGAGACGGGATTCAAGGAACTGTACATTTTAAAACCCAGAATATTCCCGGATTCACGCGGGTATTTTTATGAAAGTTTTAACCGCCGTGTTTTACAGTCTGCCGGAATTCATTATGATTTTGTTCAGGACAATCAATCAGAATCCGCTTATGGCGTTATCCGTGGCCTGCATTACCAACTCGAACCAAATTCACAAACCAAGCTCGTACGCGTGATACAGGGCGAAATATATGATGTTGCAGTGGACATCAGGAAAGGATCCTCCTCTTTTGGTCAATGGTACGGCATCCATTTATCGTGTGAAAATAAGCTCCAACTTTTGATACCGCGGGGATTCGCACATGGCTTCTCGGTTCTATCAAAAAAAGCTGTCGTACTCTACAAAACCGATGATTATTACAGCAAGTATGCTGAAAGAGGTATAGTTTATAATGACAAGACCCTGAATATTGACTGGAAACTGATACCTTCAGCAGTACTGGTTTCTGAGCGGGACATGAACTTGCCTGCTTTCGGGCAACTGAACAAGGACATAAGCATTTGATGCACATGAAGCAGATCTTGGTAACAGGTGCCAATGGCCAATTGGGCAGTTCGTTAAAGGAACGGTCCAGGTTTTACAACCAGTTTGAATACACTTTCATTGATTTCCAGGACCTTGACCTGACTAAAGAGCATCAGGTTCAGCAGTTTTTTGAGAAAAGAGCGTTTGATTATATTATAAACTGCGCTGCCTATACTGCTGTTGACAGGGCAGAAAAAGAACGGGAACAAGCCTTTTCCGTCAATGAGGGCATACCGGTATTGCTGGGTAACTTGTGCAGGCAGAGACCTGTCTATCTGCTGCATATTTCAACAGATTATGTCTATTCCGGGGAAAGCTGGCTTCCCCACTTGGAAGAGGAAGATCCTGCTGTAACATCGGTGTACGCCGAAAGCAAGCTGAAAGGAGAGATGTCGCTCTGGAATAATTCCCGGTGCATGGTCATCAGAACATCCTGGCTTTATAGCGAATATGGGAATAACTTCCTCAGGAACATGATCCGGCTGTTTGGTGAACGAAGCGAACTGGGAGTGGTGTTTGATCAAACAGGAAGTCCTACCTATGCCGGTGATCTGGCCCAAGCCCTGCTGGATATTATCGTGTATTCTGAGAATCATGGTTTTAAATCCGGAATATTCAATTACGCCAACGAAGGTGTTTGCAGCTGGTATGATTTCGCAGTTGAGATTATGTCACTGACAGGATCAGTATGCAACGTGCATCCCATCCGGACCAGCGAGTATCCGCTTCCGGCCAGAAGACCCGAATATAGTGTCATGGATAAAACAAAAATTAAAAGTACCTTTGGATTGAAAATACCACATTGGAAACAAAGTCTGATAACCGCCATTCATAATCTTAATCATTCATACGAATTCAGATTGCCATAAATATAAGCATGATATATGGAAAACAAAGGATTCATTTCTAGCGTGAGGGAAAGGGCCAGCCAATGGTTAAGCGACCGGTACGATCCGGAAACCCGTGAAAAAGTCAGAGCATTGATAGACGGCAACGAATCTGAGCTCATCGAATGTTTTTACCGTGATCTTGAATTCGGTACAGGTGGTTTACGGGGTATCATGGGGGTTGGCACAAACCGAATGAATATTTATACTGTGGCTATGGCAACCCAGGGTTTAAGCAATTACCTGAAAAAGGAATTTAATCAGGTTCCTCAGATCAGCGTTGCTATTGCCCATGATTCCCGAAATAACAGCAGGCTGTTTGCCGAAACTACGGCCAACATATTCTCTGCCAATGGTTTTAAAGTATATCTTTTTAAAGCCCTCAGGCCAACACCCGAACTTTCATTTGCCATCCGGTATTTTAAATGCCAGAGTGGTGTAGTGGTAACGGCATCTCATAATCCAAAGGAATACAATGGGTACAAAGCATACTGGGATGATGGCGGACAGATCATTGCACCTCATGACAAGGCAATTATCAGGGAAGTACAAGCCATTCAATCGGTTGATTATGTTAATTTCAAGGCAAAACCTGAAAACATAGAACTGATTGGGGATGAGATCGATGAGCTATATACAGACAAGATAACAGGCCTTTCCTTGTCGCCTGATGTGATCAGGAGACAACACGAGATGAAGATCGTATACACGCCCATCCACGGTTCAGGAGTAAAGCTGGTTCCTCAGGTTTTACGCAAATTCGGTTTCACCAATATCATCGGAGTGGATGAACAGAATATCCCGGATGGAAATTTCCCCACTGTTCACTCTCCCAATCCCGAAGAAAGTGCAGCGTTGGGAATGGCCATCAGGAAAGCGGAAGAAACAGGGGCGGATATTGTTCTGGCCACCGATCCGGACGCTGACCGCGTGGGTGTGGTAGTAAAAAGCAGCCAGGGTCGTTATATCGTGCTTAACGGTAACCAGTCGGCTTCCCTGCTGATCAATTATCTGCTGACAAAATGGTCTGCCAACGGTAAACTGAAAGGCAATGAATATATTGTTAAAACTATTGTTACAACTGAATTACTCGCCGATATTGCCCGCAAGTTCCATGTTGCCTGTTATGACGTGCTTACAGGATTCAAATATATTGCTGATGTGATCAAGACCTTCGAAGGCAAGAAGACATTCATCGGTGGAGGCGAGGAAAGCTATGGATATCTGGCTGGTGAGTTTGTGCGCGACAAGGATGCAGTTATGTCTTGCGCTCTTATAGCTGAGGCTGCTGCCTATGCAAAGGATCATGGCCTTACGATGTATGACCAATTGCTTGAAATCTACAGGGAATTCGGTCTATATAAAGAAAAGCTCATCTCTGTCGAGAAGAAAGGTAAGTCAGGGGTTGAAGAAATACAACAGATGATGCTGAATTTCAGACAAAACCCGCCATCAGCAATCAACAATGATCCGCTGACCGAGGTGATGGATTACCTCGATCCCGGATGCCTTGAAAAAGCTAATAAAAAGAACGGGGGTATTGTCATACCAAAGGCAGATGTTTTGCAGTTTTTCACTGCCGGCGGAACCAAGATATCGATCAGACCTTCCGGCACGGAACCGAAGATCAAGTTTTACTTCGGTGTTAAGGAAGCTCTCAAATCCATACAGGATTATGAGTCGGCGAACAATTTGCTGGATACCAAGATCGAGAATATCATCAGGGATCTCAAGCTGAGATAAACACCTACTGCATGAAATCATACCGGAAAGAATTGTGGTTCAATACACAAAGCCGCCGTCAGCTGCTGAACATAACGCCCCAGGTTCAACAATGCCTCGAAGAAAGCGGCATCAAGGAGGGCATTTTATTATGCAATGCCATGCATATTACAAGCAGCGTTTTTATCAATGATGATGAAGCGGGTTTGCACCACGACTTTGAAGTGTGGCTGGAAAAACTCGCTCCGGAAAAGCCTTACTCCCAGTACCGCCATAATGGTTTTGAGGATAATGCAGATGCCCATCTCAAGCGGACCATCATGGGCCGTGAAGTTGTTGCAGCTGTCACCGGGGGACACCTGGACTTTGGCCCATGGGAACAGATCTTTTACGGCGAATTCGACGGAAAACGCAGCAAAAGAGTGTTGGTGAAAATTATCGGAGAATAAAGCAAATCACTTTACCTGACAACGAAACCGGCTATTCAAGGTAGGTATAACCATATAGTCCTGACCTGTAATTTGAGAGAAATTCCTTGCCTTCTTCTGCCGTAATAATGCCAGATTTGACCGCAGAAGTCACCCAGGTCTCCACCGTCCTTACCAGTTTCTTAGCATTGTACTGCACATAATCCAGTACCTCAGCCACAGTTTCGCCGTCAATAATCTGATCGATCTCATATCCGTCATCGGTAACGGAAACATGAACAGCATTCGTGTCTCCGAACAGGTTATGCAGGTCCCCGAGGATTTCCTGGTAGGCTCCTACCAGAAATACACCGAGGTAATAGGACTCTTTTGGCTTAAGGGCATGAACAGGCAGGTAATAGGAAAAGTTCCGGGTGGAAATAAAATTATCGATTTTGCCGTCCGAATCACAGGTTATATCCTGGAGGGTGGCAGCACGTAAAGGTTTCTCATCGAGACGCTGTAAAGGAACTATCGGGAATATCTGATCGATAGCCCATGAATCCGGCATTGACTGGAACAGTGAGAAATTACAGAAGTATTTATCCGATAAGATTTTTGGCAGATGACGCAATTCTTCGGAAGTGTGTTTGGTTTCATTAGCCATCTGGTGCAGTTCACGAGCAATGGACCAGAATAATCTTTCAATCTGAGCCCGGGTTCTTATATCCAGCAATCCGAGGCTAAACCTGTCGAGTGCTTCCTCCCTTATCTGTTGTGCATCATGCCAAGTCTCCAGCATGCCTGGCTGGTTAAGCCTGTCCCATAAGGAATACAGCTCCTGTACGAGCTCATGGTCATCCGGACCTGGCTGATCCTCATCATTCCATTCCGGCAGGGTTGTAGCTTCGAGCACCTCGAAAACGAGGACTGAATGATGGGCGGTGAGTGAACGTCCCGATTCGGTGATGATGTTGGGATGGGGTATATTATTCCTGTCACTGGCATCTACAACAGTAGATATGGAATCATTGACATACTCCTGCATACTGTAATTAACGCTGCTTTCGCTGTTGGGAGACCGTGTGCCGTCATAATCCACGCCAAGCCCTCCTCCAATATCAACAAATTCGATATTAAAGCCATTCTTATGAAGCTGGACGTAAAATTCAGAAGCTTCACGCAAAGCAACCTTAATGCGTCTGATCTTTGTTACCTGACTGCCGATGTGGAAGTGGACAAGCCGGAGGCAGTCCTTCATCTTATTTCTTTCAAGAAAGTCCATGGCTTCGAGTACCTCACTTGAAGTCAGTCCGAATTTACTGACGTCCCCGCCTGAATCTTCCCATTTACCGCTGCCTGTGCTGGCGAGTTTTATGCGAATTCCCAAATTGGGTTTTATTTTCAGGCGGCGTGAAACACTGGCAATGAGCTTTAGTTCATTGAGCTTCTCAACAACCAGAAAGATACGTTTGCCCATTTTTTGAGCCAGCAGTGCAAGTTCCACGTAATCCTCATCCTTGTATCCATTGCAGATGATCAGGGAATCACTGTCGGCATTAATGGCGATAACGGCATGAAGTTCCGGTTTGGAACCGGCTTCCAGGCCGATGTTGAACTTTTTACCATGGCTGACAATTTCTTCAACCACAGGCCGCATCTGGTTCACTTTAATAGGATAGATAATGAAATTCTGTCCTTTATATCCATACTCTTCAGCAGCGATAACAAAACTTTTTGACATCTTTTCGATACGGTTATCGAGGATATCCGGAAAACGAATAAGCATAGGTGCCGAAACATCCCGTAAAGAAAGCTCATCCACCAGTTCGCGCAGGTCAACCTTAACACCGTCTTTTCGGGGTGAAACAACAACATGGCCCTTTTCATTAATTGAGAAGTAGTTTACACCCCAGCCCTGAATATTGTACAACTCAGCTGAGTCTTCAATGCGCCATTTTCTCATCCGTTTAATTATTTATGCTGTTGATTTTTTTGCAAAAGTGCAAATAAAATGCATTTAAAAATACAGGTTGCAAAGTTAACCGGTAATCTTTGCCGGAAGACCTTTTATCAGTACTTTTTTGTCCCCCGAAGGCCTGGGGAAGAACATGTCTTCAGCTGTTATTCCAGCTTTCCTGATTACCTGCAGGCTGTATTCGAGCCGGCCCAGGTCGGTATTGCCGGCATTATTTGTACCCAGTGTAAACTTGACACCTGCTGCTTTTGCCCTTTTAACAAAGGCAAGGCTGGGAATTCTGAAGCGTGCGTTAATCTCCAGGGCAACATCATTTTCAACCAGGACCTTTATTACTCGGTCCATCCGCTCAGGAGTCCACAGGCGGTCATAATCACCGGCGATAATTTCAGGCAGGTATGTCGGGTTAACATATACATCTACAGGTTCCTGTGACAGTTCAGCTTCAATCTTGCCGACCAGCATTTCCATAAATTGTTGTTCCTGGTCCACAAATGTCTCTTCGGGTATCCAGAGACGCATACGGCGTCCTTTGTGATCAGTCCAGGTCATCGCATCTGTAAAGATGTAATCGTACCTGGCGATGACTTCAGGAGAAAAAAGTGTAATCCATTCACGTCCTTCACATTGCATAGCTTTAAATACAGGCTCATCAGCCATTTCAACATAATATGCCAGGAGTGATGAATCATTGGTAACCGGGAAGTTCAAACCGCAATTGGGAGCAATGCCATAATTGTAACCCATTGCTCTTCCGTGGCTGCAAATCTCCGCAACGGTAAGCCCTCCTTTTAGATGTCCGTGGTAATCAATGACGGGAAAGCCCAGCTGGTTTAAAAGGGTAAGCATCTCACCAGTGCTGTCAGAAATGAAAGTCGTATCTATCTCCATATTCATACTGGTATCAAATGATTCAATCCGGATGTCCCCAATAAGAATCTGTCCGGCATTGCTGGTCTTCTTCAGAACCAGCCTGCCATCAGACAGAATCATTCCTTCAAGTCCCTCAACCCTGGCTGGATTGTTGGGCTGTCTATACTCGCTGATAATTTTATCATTTACATACGTGCAGATATGATTACCGCGTACCTCCAGCCGGAGGTTAAACCATTTGTCATCATGGACGGTCCGCACATAGTTATTTCTGATCCGTGTAAGGCTTCCGGTTTTTTCAGGACTACCCTGCCGGTAATCAGAATTATTGATCATTACGCTATAACCAGTATCCTCACCGTCTTCACCAGTACCCGTATGGAATGCCAATGTTCCGTCAGCACCCTGCGTGGTAAAAAGATTTACGGATAACATAAAATCCCTGACCTTGAACTTTGAAACAATCCTGTCAGACGAATTGCCCAGAATAACGGTATCGCCTCTCAGCGCTGCGTTGTTTACGTTCCAGTACCGTTGAACCAATCCTTTACCCGCCTGTATACTTTCACCCTTCTTTATCTGTGGCCCGCAGGCTGTGAAGATCATCACCAGCATGACTGCGGATAAGCCTGAAAAAACGTTTTCTAACTTCATGATTTTAATATTTAAAGGTTCCGAATATAATACTTTATCACTTACGGATGTACCCATGAATCGAATTTCGGTGGTGCAAAATCTTTCAAATCTCCTTTTACGGCTTCAGAATAAAATTACTATCTTAGACCTTTCATTACCAAAACAGTTGACTGATCATGAAACAATCCAGGATACTGGTAATTGATGACTCCACAACAAACGTAGTATTACTTGATGCCGTGCTGTCAGAAAAAGGCTACCAGATAGAAACGGCCATGAATGCAAAGGACGCATATGCACGCATTGAGAAGCAGCTGCCGGATCTTATCCTGTTGGATCTGTTAATGCCCAAAATCAGTGGTTTTGATTTTCTGGAACAGCTAAGGCTCGATGAGAGAACGAAAAAGACGCCTGTAATAGTGATTTCGGCAGTGAACACTGATGATGAGAACCTCGTCAAAATCAAAGACCTTGATGCAGTCGATTTTCTGCGTAAACCTATTGATATTCAATATCTTGTGAACCTGGTTGAACAGGTGCTTGATAAAGCCTAGGTATTTCTGACAAAGTTATTGTGATGAACCGGTCCGTTGACCGGTTTTTTCGTTCATTTGTCCGGGAATAATGTCATTTGATCAAAGAAAAGCCTCAATTCCTTAACAATAATTAACCTATTGGCGTGAAATACGTTAATTAAGCTAAAATACAAGAACTAACCATTGTCCGGTAACCTGATGTATTTATAAGACTGAATGTATGAAAAGAATTCTTGTGGTGGATGACAATGTCATGATGAGGAAACTGATTGTCAATTTATTTAATCAGGCTGCAGTTGAGTTTGATGAAGCCGGTGATGGCAGTGAAGGGCTCAGTAAAATATCCGAGAAGAAATACGATTTGATTATTACAGATATCATTATGCCAAAAATGGAAGGTATCGAGATGATCCTGGAGGTAAAACGTACCTATCCTGAAATAAAGATCCTCGCGATCAGCGGTGGCGAGCCCTTTTATTTGTATATGGCAAAGAAACTCGGAATACAGGGAACCTTCAACAAACCGCTTGATCTGCATGGTTTCACACATGCCGTGGAAGAAATACTTCAACTACCTGCTGATTTTCTGAAAGCCTCCTGATGTGCGTTGATCTTGAATTTAAGATTCCTCCAATTCAAGATAATCCTGCCTAATTGAAAGTTAAAAACTGCTTTCCGATTTGTATTGCAAAAGCGCGAATTCCGGAGATATGCCCAATATTCGTTGAATATTGTAATTTTGCTGCATAAACGTTGAACATTTATGAAAGCAATGATGTTAACCGGCCTCCGTCGGATGGAAATTATTGAAATTCCGGAACCTGTTCTTTCTGATGATCTCAGTGTCAAAATCAGGATGGAGGTGGTTGGTGTCTGTGGTTCAGATATCCATTATTACACACAGGGCAGGATTGGCAGCCAGGTAGTAAAATATCCGTTCACGTTGGGACATGAGGGTGCCGGTACAGTTGTAGAGACGGGCCCGGCTGTCACAAGGGTCAGACCCGGTGACCGAATTGCCATTGAACCTGCCATGCCATGCTGGGATTGTGATCAGTGTTTGGCCGGACGCCATCATACATGCCGAAAGCTTCGGTTTTTGGGTTGTCCCGGCCAGGCCGAAGGTTGTCTTTCGGAATACCTGGTTATGCCCGAGACAAGTTGTTTCCCTATCAGGCCTGAATTGACCTTTGATGAGGCTGCCATATCGGAGCCTCTCGCCATTGGCGTATATGCTGTCAGGAAATCAGTACTTTCCGAAGGATCCAGAATGGCCATCCTGGGGTCAGGCCCGATCGGCATGAGTGTTATGCTTGCTGCAAGAATGGTTGGCGCTCAGAAGATTTACATGACAGATAAGATAGACGGACGCCTCCAATGCGTTAAACAGGCAGGAGCAGACTGGACAGGGAACATTGACCATGAAGATGTCAATCGTATCATCCTTCAGCAGGAGCCATTGATGCTAGATACTGTTTTTGAATGTTGCGGCCAGCAAGAGGCTTTTCGCCAGGCCTTTGAATTGCTAAAGCCGGGCGGTAAACTTGTGGTTGTTGGAATACCCGAATTCGATCACTGGCTGATGCCCGTCGATGTGGGACGGCGGAAAGAAATTGTAATCCAGCATATCAGGCGTCAGGTGGATTGTGTGGAAGCATCCCTGCGTTACATTGCCGAGGGCAGGATCAAGGTCAGGTCAATGGTCACGCACCGGTTTGGATTCAGGAACACGCCGGAAGCATTTGAAACCGTAGCAGCATACCGCGACGGGGTGATGAAGGCCATGATTGATTTCAGGGAAAGGATGTAGGTTGTAGGTTTCGGTCAGAAAAGAGATTTCAGGGCCAGTAGGTTCTTCAGCAGGGTTGAAACATCGCTTTCGTTGTTGAATATATTCACGGAGATCCGTAATCCCTCACCACGTGCGGAAACCATAATATTTTTACGGGCTAGTTCAACGACAATTTCTTTGGCGTTGTCTGTTCTCAGCATGATTATGCCGGATCTGTTCCCCTCCTCAAAAGAATACATTACAGGGAAGCCATTTGTACGCAATTGATCCTCCAGATACCGGCTTAAATAGAGCACCCTGTTCGTGCAGTTTACAGGGCCTATCCTGTTAAAAAGATCCAGGGCACCGCCCAAGGCAAAAACTGCCGGGAAGGAGGGACTGCCGGCCTCCAGCACAGACGCTTCTGTTTTTACCACAAACCGTTTGTTGTTCATGTTTTCCGGTGACATCACGCTTCGCCAGCCCGCAATTGGCATTTTTAAGGCAGTCAGGTGCCTGCGGCTGATGTATAAACCTGCTGCGCCATAGCCCGCACAGGCCCATTTTAATCCCGAAAAAACAAGGAAGTCAATTTCATTGGCAGATACATCCAAAGGAAACACACCCATCCCCTGTGTGGCGTTAACAACGAGAAGCAGGTTATTTGACCTGCAGAACTTTCCTATTTCACGCAGCTTTTGCCGGTAGCCTGTCTTGTACTGTACATAACTAATAACCAATATCTTGTGTTCCGGTCTTAACGCATTTTTAATGTTTCTTACCGGATATTCTCCCTGCTCGGGAAGGACAAAACTTACCTGGTAACCCAGTTGTATCCATGGAACAGTTGAAGACGGGAACTCATCCTCCATAGTAAGGAGGCCGCCCGAATTGTTCAGCAACTGGGCAATGATCCCCATTGCCATGGATGTATTGGGCATAAACGCTACCTCTTCGGGCGAAGCCCCGATATAAGCAGCAAGCTTATGACGCACCTCATCAGTCCTGGCCAGCCATTCATCCCAGCAGGCATCCCCGTGGAGGAGCATTTCATCAAAGTACTTTTTGCCTTCTTTCGATGCTTCAGCACACATGGGTGCCCCGCCTGCCGAATTCAGGTATGTGATGCGGCTGCAAACAGGAAATTGCACCCGGACGGCGTTCCAGTCAGTTTTGTTCATATATGCTGAACCAGGTTTTAATTTTCTGGTGACTGGTGATTGCTTGTCAAACATCATCAGTCACCAGTCACTACACATCCTCCTACAAAGAATCCCCGAAATCCTCCTTGTACTTCTTGATCAGTTTTGCAGGCCAGTCGCTGACAGGTTCAAGCCGGCCCAGGAAGAAACGTAATACGGGAGGTTCCTCGACAAATCTTAATCCGCCAATAAGTTCCCTGTTCTGATAGAGCCAGTTTACGCGGTCGATCAGGAACATGGTTTGTGACAGGGTAAATACCCTTCTTGGGAAGGCCAGACGCAACAATTCAACATCTGCCAGTACATCATTGCCATTTTCGTCGCGGACGCTCGAAATGGTTCCACGTTCCATACCACGGCAGCCAGAGGCAATGAAAAGTGCAGCAGCCAGTGCTCCTGCAGGATATTCCGTTTGCGGTACGTGCGATAAGAAGCCCATTGAATCGATATGACACCCCAGTGCACCCGGAGGAGTAACTACGGGTATTCCCAGCTTATCCAATTCATCAACTGCGTAAGCAATGAAGGAAGGAGACTGACTGATCACCGTATCATCCAGGGTTTCATATAAACCGACAGCCATGGCCTCAATTTCCCTGACCGACATACCACCATATGTGAGGAATCCTTCATACAAGGGTACCAGGTCCCGCATTTTCATATAAAGGTCTTTGCTGTCGGTACAGATCCCGCCACCTCTCGTAGAGCTCACTTTGCGGCTGGAAAAGTAAACGATATCAGCCAGTCCGCACATTTCACGGAGTATATCCTTAACCGGCGAGTTGGCGAAGCCGGGTTCACGCAACTTAATAAAATAGGCGTTCTCACCAATGAGGCTGGCGTCAAGCACAATGTTAATACTGTGCTGATCAGCAACCGCTCTCACCTCGCGCATATTCTGCATGGAAAAGGGCTGTCCCCCGATCAGGTTGGTTGATGCCTCGAGGCGAATGAAAGGAATGTTCGTGGCACCATAATCTGCAATAATCTTTCTCAGCTTGGTAATATCGATGTTTCCTTTGAACGGATTGGTACTTTTTATTTTAAGCGCCTCATCCGTGTATATCTCAAAAATTGTTCCCCCGTTCAGCTCCATATGTGCCTTGGTGGTAGTGAAATGGTAATTCATGGGGATCACGTCGCCCTTTTTAATGAAAGCCTGAGAAATGATATTCTCCGCTGCCCTACCCTGGTGTGCCGGCAATATATAATGTTTCCCGAATACTTCCCTGAGGGCAGCTTCCATCCGGTAAAAACTCTGTGACCCTGCATACGCATCATCGGCCTGCATCATTGAGGCCACCTGGTTGTCACTCATGGCATTGGTTCCTGAGTCGGTCAGCATATCCAGGAAGATGTCATTCGTATTCAGCAAAAAGGTATTATAACCTGCTTCATTTATAGCCCTGTAACGATCATCGATCCTTTTCAGATGAAGCTTCTGTACTATTCTAACTTTGTGCAGCTCAACCGGTATATGTTTACCACTGAAGAATTTCACGACAGGCATTCCGTTTTGTTCCATATTAGTAGTTGTTAGTTTTTCTTTCAAAAATAATGGGTTGCATGGAAAAATCAAGTATTTATGAAAAAATGTTTCATTTATTTACAGCATATAATCTCCAGATATTCTAATTTTGTTGAATCAAACCTGCGCTTTATCATTGTCTTTCTGAATATAAATCCAAATATTGCGCAATAAAATTCATAATATACTTTAATTATATAAAAGAGGTAGAACATGACAACACTTACAAGCCAGGACTACATCAACCTGGAAGACGAATCTGGTGCACACAACTATCATCCCTTACCGGTTGTGCTAAAAAAAGGGAAGGGAGTTTTTCTCTGGGATGTAGAGGGCAAGAAGTACTATGATTTCTTATCGGCGTATTCTGCTGTTAACCAGGGACATTGCCATCCCAAAATCATCAAGGCTTTGCGTAAACAAGCCAAAAAGCTTACGCTGACATCAAGGGCCTTTTACAATGACTGCCTTGGAAAATATGAAAAGTACACCACGTCATTACTGGGTTATGAAAAACTGCTTCCCATGAATTCCGGCGCTGAGGGTGTGGAAAGTGCTCTTAAACTTTGCAGAAAATGGGCGTATGATAAAAAAGGTATTCCTGAAAATGAGGCGAAAATCATCGTTTGCGAGGATAATTTTCATGGAAGGACAATAACCGTTATTTCCATGTCCACTGATCCATCATCATACAAAGGATTTGGACCGTATACACCTGGATTTATCGTGGTACCCTACAATAATTTAAAGGCACTTGAAAAAGCGCTGGAAGACCCCAATGTTGCCGGCTTCCTTGTTGAGCCCATTCAGGGCGAGGCAGGTGTATTTGTACCTGATGAAGGCTACCTGAAAGGTGCCTGGGAATTATGCAAAAAAAAGAACGTGCTTTTCATTGCCGATGAGGTACAGACCGGATTAGCCCGGACCGGTAAAATGCTGGCCTGCGATCATGAGAATGTACATCCGGATATCCTCATCCTGGGCAAAGCTTTATCAGGTGGTGTATTCCCTATTTCTGCCGTACTGGCGGATAACGAGATCATGCTGACCATCAAGCCGGGTGAACATGGCTCTACTTTTGGCGGAAATCCGCTTGCTGCTAAAATCGCCGTGGCATCACTGAAAGTGCTTGTCGAGGAAAAGCTTGCACAGAATGCCGAAAAGCTTGGGGCAATCTTCCGCGAAGAGTTGAAAACTTTCGAAAGAGACCATGAAATGGTGGATATGGTTCGTGGAAAAGGTCTGCTGAATGCAGTGGTGATCAAACCCAAAAATGGTAAAACGGCCTGGGATGTTTGCCTGGCTTTGAAAAACAATGGATTACTTGCAAAACCGACACATGATCATATCATTCGTTTTGCACCACCTCTGGTGATTACGGAGGATCAGCTCATGGAGGCAGTCGATATTATCAAAGACACGCTTAACGAGTTCAATTAAACAACAGACACCCTTCAAGTTTACAGGACACTTGAAGGGTGTTTTTTTTATAACCTTCTCCTTATTTTAACGTTAAAGAAACAATGTATGCGTCAGGAAGGTTATTGCCATCGTGCCAATGGGATATAAAATTGTTGTAATCGATGACAGTCAGGCCAATCAGGAATTGATCGGCAAACTGCAGTCCACCGCTGAAAATGCCGGGGTAATTGAATACAATACCCAACCCCAGTCCGTCAAAGATTTATCCTCCAGAATTGAAAAAGCGCTTGAATTACTCACCCTTGACAGTGATATCGATAAACGGGTTCAAAGATCAAAGGAGATCAATGATGCCCTGGTTAAATTAATGACAAGTGCCGGCAACAATCCTTTTGCATTTATACTTATCAAGCCGAACGGAGAACTTGATTGGGCGAACGATGGATTTGAGCGCCTGCATGGATTCCGGCTTGAAACTTACCGGGAATCTTACGGCAATACTATTTTCAGCCTTGATCCTTCCTCGGAGATAGCTACTTTGTTCAACAAATGCCTCAAGGAGGTTCAGGCATCTGATAGCATATGCCAGGTAAAATCAAAAAAAGGTGAGACGCGCTGGCTCCATGTTTTCATCAATCCCCTTGTCAGCGCCGCTGGTTTGATTGAGGAACTTATCGCAGTAGAAATAGACATCACTTCATTTAAAATCAAGGAGGAAGAACTGCATGCGCAGAACAGGAAAATGAAGGAGATTACCCGAAACCTGGAACACGTCAATGCATTACTGGAAGAACAAAAACAGGAGATCAACCTGGCAAAACAGACAATTGAACTGGAGCAGGAAAAGTCAGAAAAGCTATTGCTGAATATTCTGCCTTTTGAGGTCGCCCGGCAGTTAAAATCAAAAGGAAGGGCCGGTACCCGTCAATATAAACTGGTGAGTGTACTTTTTGCCGATTTCAAGGGCTTTTCGAGGATTAGTAAATCCCTTGACCCGAAAGATCTTGTCAGTATCCTGGATTCATATTTTGCCACCTTCGATGAAATTACCGGAAAACACTATATCGAAAAGATCAAAACCATCGGAGACGCTTACATGTGTGCCGGAGGACTGCCATTGAGCAACAAGAGTAATCCCATCGATACCGTTTTAGCCGGCCTGGAAATTCAAAATTACATGAACACGCTGAACGACTCAAAGGTTCTGAACAATTTACCAGTCTGGGAACTCAGGTTGGGAATACATACCGGCCCGGTAGTCGCAGGTGTAGTGGGGAGGAAACGTTTTGCGTATGATATCTGGGGCGATACGGTAAATATAGCAAGTCGGATGGAACAAAGCGGCCATGTAGGTATGGTGAACATTTCAGGAAGTACATACGAATACATCAAGGACTTCTTTGAGTGTAATAACCGGGGAAAGATAGAAACCAAGAATATGGGTAAAATAGACATGTACTTTGTAAACAGGATCAAATCTGAATATTCCCTGGACAACCTGGGTATCCTGCCAAATGAATTAATGATCAACCTGGTCAATAAACTCTAGGCTTTAAACTCAAAAAGCCAGCTTTCATATTTGGAATTTAGAAGTTCATAAAAGTTTTACAACGCTTGGGAGTTTTGCACGTAACCTATGACAGTCATGAAGTAGTTTTACCCATGCCTGCAAAAATACCCGAATGGAACTGATACACCTGCAAGAAATTATATTTAACGACCTTCCGCGTGAACGGTTCGATTGCTTCATAGCGGCCTGTGGGTACCAACCCAGGTGTTACTATCTAGCCGAAAAGATCGATAGCATGATACCCAGGAAATATTTGCTTACCATTGATGAACCAGATCAACTGAATAACCGGTGCAAACACCTGGAAATCTTCAAACAGCAGGGATTTAAAAACTATTATACTGCGGTAAATGAATCGAAAGCCATTGAAGATCTTGTTTCGGAAATCTGTGATATAAATTCCGATCAGTTGAATTTGCTCATCGATTACTCCTGTATGCCGAAAAAGTGGTATGCGCTGATCATTGACAGTATCTCCAGGAATAATTTCAGGGCCCGGAAAATCAACCTGTTCCTATCATATACGCCCAAATTATTCGAACGTAATCCTGAAAAGAAATCGATCGATTACATAGGACCGATGTTGTATAACCGGGATAACCTAAAAGACAAAAAGCCTGTTTCCATGATTGCCTCACTGGATAATAATCCTGCGTTTATCATAGAAGCAGTGAACAAAGTGCGGCCACAGCATTTGCTTGCCTTTATCCCCCAGTGTGCACATGATCCCGATTATACCCGTCTAGTCCTGGAAAATAACAAAACCTTGCTTGACCGGCTTGACAATAAAAGTATCATCCCTTACGATGCCAACCGGCCGAAGGACATTAATGCCATTCTGACCTCTCACTGCCTTGATGAAAGGATCACCTCCGAAGTACTAATCCTGCCGCAAGGTCCCAAGACCTTCTCCATGATGTCCCTGTTGTTATCAGTGAGATACCCCGATATTAAGCTCTGGGAAATAGTCGCCGGTGAGCGAAAAACTGATGCTGGTCATGGTTTACCTGCTGCAAATCCTGTTATTGTGAAAGTTACCTTTCTTAACGACGAAGCTGATATTGACTGATTTCCGCATTACTTATTGGAATTTATTTAGTAAATTAGCCTAGTAAGAACCATTTCCCGCTATGAAGAAGATTGATTTCGGCGATTGGGATAATGTGCTGAAATGGTCGTATAGCCTCGCTCGTAAGTACACCATCGAGAAATTAGTACCAGTGGGTGTAACTTCCGCCAGAAAGTTCGACGCTTATAAACGCAGTAAAAAGCCGCTTCCACGCAAATTTCCCCGAATTCCTGATGAGTACTTTATCCGAAAGGGAAGCTGGAAGGGTTGGCGTGATTTTCTGGGATACCCTGAGCAAAAGCGATCGAAATATTATCTCAATTACCGCGATGCTTCACGTGTTGCACGGGAGGCCGGGATTATGAATTCCAAGGATTATATTCACTGGAAGGAACGTCCTGGTAATCTGCCTTCAAGACCCGAGTATTTCTATGATGAGTGGAACGGATGGAAGGACTTTCTGGGTGCCAGTTACCAGGCCCCTGACCCCCGTCATTATACAAAACTTACCATCGCCGATGTACGCATTATCAAGCATCAGTTGAACATGGGCGTTTCCGGAGCTGTGCTGGCAAGGACCTTTAAGGTATCAGAGATGCAAATCAGCCGGATAAAACGGGGTGAGAACTGGGAGGATGTTTAAACGGACCTGTTCGGTACCAGATTCATTATCAATAAATAGTCAATTATTTTTTTTCATATTTTTTTTTTGTAACTTGTATACAGATTTACCTTAATCCAATTTATCATATGACAATTTATGTAGGTAACATCAGTTACACGTTAACTGAAGATGAAATCAAAAGCATCTTCGAGGTTATGGGAAATGTCGAGTCCATTAAGCTCATCCGGGACAAGCGTACCGGAAAATCAAAGGGCTATTGTTTCATTGAAATGCCGGACAAGAAGGAAGCCATGGAAGCCATTAATGCCCTTGATGGCAAGGAAGTATCCGGCAGAAATCTGAGGGTAATCAAAGCACACTCAACGAAAAAAGCAGTTAAAGAAGAAGCCTGAATTCAACCCTTTACAGATTCACAGTTAGCCCGGTTTTCAGCCATCTGCCAGGTTGAATAGCAGATCCGGCATCAATGTACCGGGTATTAAGCAGATTCGAGATTTCTGCAAATATTTCCAGAAACCTGACTTTCCAGCGAACAGCCCCATCAATGATCCATACAGGCTTATATGGCTCTGTGTAATAGCTGTTCTCTGTTTGGCTATAGCCTACTACTGCACCATATCGATCCTGATAACTGAAATTCCATGATAGAACCAGATCTTTGGCCAGGCTATGCCTTGTAGATACGGATAATTTATGCCGGAGACCATAATACTTGGAGACGCTGTCAGGAATTGATTTGTTGGTATTCAGCAGAAAATAGCTTACCGAGACGTAATTAATCCACTTTCTGACCATAAGATATTCTTCAAAATCTGCCATGAAAACGGCCGATAGACCCCAGGCCCGGTATTTGTCAAGGTTAACCGGGGCATACCGGTTAGCGGCATACGACCAAACCCAGTCGATCATGTCCTGCCCTGTCTGAAAATATCCGCTGATATGGGTGGTTACGTTGCTTCCTCCATACTTGACTCCTGCTTCACCCGAAAACATGCGGTTGGGATCAAGTTCAATATTGCCCTGATTTGTCGGGTCTTTGTAAAACAGGTCGGTAAACGTGGGCAGGTGCAGGGCACGGTTGAAACTTGCATACATATAAGTGTTTCTAAAAACCAGGTAGCTAAGATCAATGCCAGGGAACAAGGCAGGTTTTTGTGGGTAAGCTGTATTCCAGTTCAACAACACTCCCCCGGTAAGTCTCAGCTTGCCGAGGTTCAGATTGGTTTCCTGAAAAAACGCCAGGTTGGAACGTCCATATCGCTTTGTATAAAAAGCGCTATCCTCTCCTTTAACGGGAACAGGATCGGGGTAATCATACCCGATGTTATTACTAAGAATGTTCTCCGACCTCAGGTCTGACCCAAGAGCAAAGTTAATCTTCCGGTAATTGAATGAAACCGTCAGAAGACTTCCGTATACATCCGTCAGATGAAAATTCTCATAGAAGTGCGGGTGATCACGGTCCAGCAGGAAATGGTCTTTTCTGCGACGCCAGTATGCGGCAGGAGTGACCTTAATCCGGGTGCCGGCTGACAGTTTAAGGCTCGCCAGCCATACATCCGCTTCTTCATATTGGTTTGGGAACCTGGGCGAGTAAAAACCTGAAGCGCCAAAATTCTTGTGCTGATAACCTGCCTGGAAGTCAACGGAAGTCACCTCCTTTTCAAAAGTACCGCGATAATAAAGATTCTGCAGGTGATGGTCCGTATTGGGAGCAAAGCCCTTCGAAGAGGACAGGCTACCCGACAAGAAATTCTGCAGTGTACCGGTTTTGAAGCCAGTATTCAGTTGGGTTCTCAGATAACCGTAGTTTCCGAATGCCTGTGTGAAAGATAAGCTTTTTATATCGCCACGCCGTGTGATTATGTTTAAGGCGCCTGTAAAGGCCCCTGGTCCCAGAACCCTTGCCCCGGGACCTTCCAGAATCTCAATCCGCTCAATAGCTTCATGGTCAATGGGAAGGTCGAGACTCAAATGCCCTGTTTGCGGATCACTCAGGTTGATCCCATTAACCAGCACCATTACATGGTCGAAGCCACCGCCACGTATACTTGCATCTGCCTGTACACCTAAATTCCCTCGTTGCCGGATATCGATATTGGAGACATATTCCAGCAAGTCAAGAATATTCTGTATTCCCGCTTTCTCAATGTCCTCCCTGCCGATCACCGTAACCACCCTGGATATTTCGGAGAATACAGTCTGGCTGCGCCGGCCGGTTACCTCGACCTGTTCTATTTCATGTGATTTAAGCATCGCTGCTGAAGAATCAGCCTGTGCCATCAGCGACAGTATATTTACCAGGGAGTAAGACAGGCAAAGTACACCAATTTTAATTACCTTGCGAAGACTGACCAAAACCGCGAATTTCTTGCGGCTCCAATATTTAAAACAGAAAATCCCCGTGCGAATATCATAATTTAGCATACTGGCATAGGTATAAATTTCCATGTTCAGGAACAAACAAAAATTATTAACAGGATTATGAACAACTATATCCTTGTAACCAATTAATTTACTTTTACTTATTAAATATAGACGGTCATGGGGTTGAAAACTTGGTGGATGGATATGAATTTTTAAAGCTCTATTATTCAAATTAATGAAAAAATTAAGTTGTGGATTTAATTTATTTACTATTTTTGTGGCGATTTATCATTTAACATTCACATCAAATAATTAAAAAAATGAAAAAAATAGCTTATTTGTTTGTTGCTTTCGCATTTTTCGGTGTTGTTGCACTCAGTTCCTGCAAATCAAAAACTGAACCCGCAGTTGAAGAAACTACTCCTGTTGAAGAAGTTGCTCCTGCTGCTGACACAGCTGCCGCTGTTGTTGATTCCGCTGCTGCAGTTCAGTAATCGACCGATTACCAACTACTTAAGGGGAAGAAATTAAAAAAATGGCCTAACAGGTTCTCGGATCTGTTAGGTTTTCTTTTTAATGTACCCTTGAACCCTAAAAGACTTTTGCCACGAGTTCCCCGAATACCGGGAGAGACCTGTAAATATTGTAGAGACTGATTAATGTGATCAAAATACCCACAATGATCATCAGGGGTTTCGGACGGATTATCTTCACGAAATAGGCAGCCAATGGTGCTGCAATAATACCTCCCAACAGAATTCCCGCTACCGGTTGCCAGTTGGTTATCTTGATAAAAGAAATAAACACCGCAGAGCTGACCAGGGCAATAAAGAACTCAGCTGTATTTGCACTCCCGATCGTCCTTTTGGGATTGGCGCCCTGATGGATCAGGTTAGAAACGACCACGGGTCCCCATCCTCCCCCACCAACAGCATCAAGGAATCCACCTACCAATGCAAGTCTGCGTACATGCTTGATCTTTTTTCCTGCAACAGTGGGACGAAGCAAAGCCTTTCGCAGGATGAGCAGTCCCAGAATCATCAGATAGGCCGATACAAAGGGTTTAATCCAGTCTCCGTTGAAGAATTCCGACAGTAAATAGGCTCCAATGGAAGCGCCCACAATACCGGGGATCAGGAGCTTCATAAAAAGCTGCCGGTGTACATTCTTGAACCGCAAATGGGATAGTCCTGAAACGCCGGTAGTGAAAACCTCGGATATATGAACGCTTGCGGTTGAAATCACCGGAGGAACATTAAAGGCGATCAGCATGCTTGAGCAACTCACGCCATACGCCATACCCAAAGCGCCGTCAATTAACTGTGCCAGGAATCCTGCCAAGGTAAACAACCAGAAATTGTAATTTAAATTTACATGAATATGGTTAAGTGTATGATTGGCTGACAACTGGTAAATGCCAAAAATAACCAGCATTGCCGCCAGGATTATGATAAGCCAGAAAAACCTTTTCAGGGTTAAAAAATCAGCTTTTTGCTTAATATAGAGAATCAGGTTATCTTTCATAGTTTCATCACAAAGATAAAGCCAAGAGATCAACCCGTGCAATTGGGGCTTGTGCCTATTTGAACTAGGTATTTCTACCAGTCGTCCATTATTTGGGATAGGAGATTCTCACGTGATAGATATTCCTCAGGCGCTTTTTAAACACCTCACGGATGGTGGTAATGTCCTTAAAAGTGATCTGTGCATTATTGTATTGCTCCTCTTTCATCTGTGTGTGAATGATACTGTCCACCAGTTTATCAAGTGTACTTTCCGTAATTGCTTTCAGACTACGGGAGGCGGCTTCGACCGAATCGGCCATCATCACAATGGCAGTTTCCTTGGAGAATGGTTTCGGTCCCGGATAGGAGAATTTCCGGACATCCACTTCCGTTTCCGGGTATTTGCTGAGAAAAGACCGGTAAAAATATTGAACCGTTGAATTTCCATGATGGGTGCGGATAAAATCGACAATAGCTTCGGGTAATTTATACCTGCGGGCAAGATCAACGCCCTTTCTCACATGATCAATAATAATGCTGGCACTTTGATCAAAATCGAGTGTATCATGGGGATTAATAGCCGATGACTGATTTTCAATGAAATAAATGGCATCATCCATTTTACCGATGTCATGATATAAGGCTCCGGCCCGCACCAGAAGAGGATTCCCTCCGGTATTGAAAACAGCATCCTCCGCAAGGTTCGCAACCTGCAAGGAATGCTGAAAGGTACCGGGAGCCATTTCTGCCAGTTTGCGCAGCAAAGGCTGGTTGGTATCTGATAACTCAAGGAGTGTAGCATCGGATATAAACCCAAACGTTCTTTCAAATAAATAAATCAGCGGATAGGAGATCAGTATCAGCAATCCGTTGCCAGCAAACCAGCTGAAGTATTTCAGCTGAATGTGAGATAATATACCTTCCTGCACCAGGGCAATTCCCAGATAGATCAGAGAATACGCCAGTATCACATAAATGGAGGTAACAACAAACTTAGAGCGTCTGAAAACGTTGGTCATGCTGATGACTGCCACAATTCCGGCCACCACATTCAGAAAGACAAACTCAAATCCGTTGGGGACAAAGAACCCAATCAGCAAAATGGTGATAATATGTATGAAAAGCGCAAGTTTTGAATCAAAGAATGTTTTCAGAAGAATGGGTACTATAGTAAAAGGCAGCATGTAAACACTGATTGCATCGAATTTCAAGGTTGCGCTGGCGATCAGGATCATCAGCACCATAACCAGTAAAATAAAGGCAATGTTCTTGTTGCTGTCCAGCACTTCCTTCCTGAAATTTCTGAGAAACAGGTAGATTACGAGAAAGGAAGCGAGCACAAGTATGAATTTACCAATGATGACCAGTTGACGGGCCATAAATCCCAGATTGCGCTCATATTCCTGTCTAAGCGATTCGAGGATAAGGAACTTTTCATCATTGATATATTCCCCGCGGGAAATGATTCCCTGTCCTTCCTGGATAAGTCCCCGGGTCAGGGACAATTCGCTTATCAGACTCCTGCGAACATTCTGTGACTTTATTTCATCGTAGGTAACATTGATAGAAAGGTAATTGTTTAGCTCAAAATCCTGGAAGAACGGATCATACCTGCGAACAGCCAGGTGATCCTTTTTCGGAATGCTGTTCTTCAGCCTTTCTGCTGCATATTCATAAGCCGATCTGGGTGTATAGATCGATGAGAGGGGAGTAGTCTCAGCGACATTTCCCTTAACAAGCGTTATTTCATGAAAAGGTACCCTGCCATTTTCTTCCAATGGAGCCAGATCAATGATACCTTTACGGTAGATATCCCGGACCAGGGAAACGAGATATAGCCGGTATTCATATTCCAGCTGTCGGTTAACCAGATATTGCTTGTCATTTCTGTAGGCCTCACGCGAAGGTATCTTCAGCTTTGTAAGCGAGTATTCAACCCAGCCTGCTGTAAAATCGTCAGCAAGCTCCTGGGTGCGCAAATCTGAGATTTCCTGGTTGTATAGGAATATGGGGCGGAATCCGCGGATTGCTGAATCACGTTCCTGTGCCAATTCCGTTTTTGATTTGTAAACCGGGAAGTTAAAAGGTGCTGTAAGATCTTCGTGCTTCCAAAAACCACCCTTTTGGTACTCATACATGAACTTTCCTTCACGCGGCAGCATGTAGACTACCAACACTGAAGTAAGGACAAAGCATGATACGGTAACGATGGTCCGTATATTTCTTCGGATATAATACAGCAAGCGTTTCATGTTTGCTAAAATGCCTGTATTTCGTATCTTAGTGGGGCTTTGTAACCTGCCCGGGTAATCATGAATACAAATTAATTAAAAATAATTCATTCATATTCAATAAACAACAATTCTTTAAACTTGTTCGACAGAATATGGCTGGATTCCTGGCATAAATTGACATCATTATGAAGTACGGTATTTCATGGCATAGCATAATACCTATGCGAAAGGATCCTGCAGAAGAAGCAGAAATGGTCAGTCAGATGCTTTTTGGCGAGAGTTACACAGTAAGAACTGAACAGGAGCATTGGTTAGAAATCCAGACGCAGTTTGATCATTATTCGGGCTGGATTGACAGGAAACTGCACAAGGAAATCTCAGAATCTTTCTTTCACCAGCAGATGGAACAAAATCAGCCAGTCCTGTGCTCCCTCCTGATGAGTATCGAACGGCACGGGGCATCTCCCCAAATGATACTGGCAGCGAGTACCCTCCCGGGTTATAATAGGAAAAAGGATATGCTGGTAATTGATGATGAAGTGTTTCATATTCGTTGGACCTTCGGCGATTTCGGGGTGAAGGGACCTGAAACCTTGCATAAAACAGCGGGACAATTTTTAAATGCCCCATACCTGTGGGGAGGAAGATCGCTTTTCGGCTGTGATTGCTCAGGTTTTGTGCAGATTGTATTTAAAATCCATGGAATTAAGCTGCAGCGTGATTCCTCCCAACAGGCGGCACAAGGTGAAACGATCAGTTCATTAGCCCATGCCCGGTTGGGAGACCTCGCTTTTTTTGCCAATGAGGAAGGTAAAGTGTATCATGTTGGTATGATCCTTTCACCCGGAGAAATTATTCATAACTCAGGTTGTGTCCATATCGACAGGCTTGATGAAACCGGGATCATGAACCTCGAAAATCAAAGTTACTCTCATAAGCTCTTCTCTATCAAACGGATGTTCCTTTAGGGCCATGTAGTAAGTCTGTACGGAAATTTTATTTCGTGCTGATTTAAAATATAACTTACAAACCTTACCAGCAGGTATTTCCGTGTCGCAGGCCGGTTGATAACTTTTTATTTCCGGGCAATTCCTATGCCTCAAAAACATCTACTTTTGAATAAACCAAGTAACATTTTATTGAGACCGTCGTATTAAAAGAGTACTTGCGTTAAAATCCGGTACATAATAGTTCAAAACAATCTCTTACAATTAACCAAACATTCCAAACTATGAAAAAAGCAACGCTATTGATCTTCGTTTGTTTGCTCTTTGGCCTGAAAGGGTACAGTCAGTTCTCTTTCGGTGTAGCTCCCGGTTTATCTACCAATACAGCCTATTTCGGATACAAGGCTGGTATAGTTGTTCCCTATGTCGGTTTTCAGTATGCCCACATTGGTGTTAACATAGATTTCAATGATCATTACTGGGATGGCGTGGATTGGGTTACCGAATCAAATGACATGAAAATCAACGGTAATCTGTACATACCCACTTTGGGTGCTAAAGTTTTTGCCATTCAGAAGAATAAACTGAAAGCCTATTTCAATCTCAGTCTCACAAAACCCATGATCCGCGCAAAAGCTGAACAGGATGGTACTGAAATTGAGGAAGTTGGCGAGGAAGTGAAGAAAATCAAGCTCTTTGGCGGCGAATTCGGTTTCGGGGTTGAATATTTCTTTGATGACAATTTCAGCCTTGGCGGTGAATTCGGCATCCATTATATGAACGGCAAATATGATACGGAGAATGTATATGAATACAATGGAGAAGACCGGACGGAAACAACAAAATACAACATCAGTTTAGCTCCCACCTATTCAAGAATTTCACTGAACTTTTATTTTGGAGGCGGAAGTGCAGAATAACAACTGATCAAGGATTTATGATTGAGGCGTAGCTTACACTACGCCTTTTTTTACACGATCATTCCTGCGCAAATGGTTTCGTTAGTACCCTCGTCGATCAGAACCAGTGAGCCTGTGATCCGGTTCTTACGGTATGAATCGTAAAACAGGGGTTGTGTAGTGCGCAAGGTAACTTCTGCGATCTCGTTCAACCCAATCTGCTTGTCTTCAAAATTCTTTTCGAGGGAGTTGATATCAATTTTATAGTTGACATCTTTAACAATACACCGTGCCTCTTTGGTTGTATGCCTGATCCAGTATTTGGCCCCGGGTCGCATTGGCTTTTCGTTCAGCCAGCAGATCATGACAGTAATATCCTGCCCCACCTCGGGAAGATTGTCACTTTTAACGATCATATCACCGCGGCTGATATCAATATCATCTTCCAGGGTAATGGTAACGGATTGGGGAGGGAAAGCCAGTTCAAGACTCTCCTCCATAAAATCAATGGATTTAATTGCCGAGGTGAAGCCTGAAGGCAGCACCAGTACCGTCTCCCCTTTTCTGAAAACACCCCCTGCCACCCTTCCGGCGTATCCCCTGTAATCATGATACTCATCGGTATTGGGCCTTACGACATACTGGACGGGAAAACGCGGGTCAGAGAAGTCTTCGTCGTTGCTGATGTGCAGGTGTTCCAACGAATACATCAACGTAGGGCCCTGGTACCAGGGCATGTTTTGTGATCTGTCGACCACATTATCGCCTTTCAGTGCACTGATGGGAATAAAATATACATCACGGATATGCAGCTTATCTGAGAACCTGTTAAAATCGTGCTGGATTCTTTCAAATACATCTTCACTGAAGTCCACGAGGTCCATTTTGTTCACACAAACGATCACATGAGGGATCTGAAGCAGGGATGCAATATAGCAATGGCGTATCGTTTGTTCCACTACTCCGTTCCTGGCATCGATCAGGATCAGCGCGGCATTGGCCGTGGAAGCACCGGTAACCATGTTGCGGGTATACTGGATATGACCCGGGGTATCGGCTATGATGAATTTTCTTTTGGGTGTGGCAAAATATCGGTACGCCACATCAATAGTAATGCCTTGTTCACGTTCGGCGCGCAAGCCATCAGTCAGCAGCGATAAGTTGATCTGGTCCTCGCCACGGTTGATGCTGGCCTTTTCAAGCGCTTCCAGCTGATCCTCAAAAATAGCTTTGCTGTCATAAAGCAATCGCCCGATCAACGTGCTTTTACCGTCGTCCACACTGCCGGCGGTGGTGAACCGCAGTAATTCCATATCCAAATATCCGGCGTGTTTTTCCTGTGCTATATTCATTTTATTTCGTATACATTTCAGCTCTTTGCCTGGTGTTTGGTATTGGGCAGGTGGTCAACTGCCACTGCCACCTTCTCCGGCCACATTTAAAAATACCCCTCTTTTTTCCTGTCCTCCATCGCCGATTCCGACCGTTTATCATCATACCGGCCGCCACGTTCTGTAACCCGGGTGGCAGCAACTTCAAGTATGATATCCCCGAGCGTGTCAGCCTTTGATAAGGTAAGACCTGTGCAGGTAATATCACCGATAGTCCGGCATCTTACATCGATGGTCTCGACCTTTTCATTCGGTTTGAGTTTCATGAACGGGGCATATGCCAGCCATACGCCGTCGCGGTTAAATACTTCACGTTTGTGCGTATAGTACAGACTGGGGATTTCAACGTTATCCATGTAAATGTACTGCCAGACATCCATTTCGGTCCAGTTGCTCAGCGGGAAAACCCGGAAATGCTCACCCATTCTTTTCTTACCATTGAAGAGGTTCCACAATTCAGGACGCTGGTTCTTGGGATCCCATTGTCCGAACTCATCCCTGTGGGAAAAGAACCGTTCCTTGGCCCTTGCCTTTTCCTCATCCCGTCTGCCACCACCCATTGCGGCATCAAACTTGAACTCTGCGATAGCATCAAGCAGCGTCACAGTTTGAAGCACATTCCGGCTGGCATTGTATCCGGTTTCTTCAGTCACTTTGCCCTGGTCAATGCTGTCCTGCACCAGGCGCACGATGCAACGTCCTCCGGTTTTATCCATCAGGTGGTCACGGAAATCAAGGGTTTCCTGAAAGTTATGACCGGTATCAATATGCAACAGCGGGAAAGGCACTTTCATAGGCCAAAAGGCCTTACGTGCCAGGTGGTACATAACAATGGAGTCCTTTCCGCCTGAGAACAGCATGACCGGTTTATCAAACTGGGCAGCAACCTCGCGGATCACGAAAACCGATTCGGCTTCCAGTTCCTTAAGATGGTTTATATTGTGATTGTTCATGCTGATCTTTAAATGATATCCTGGGTAAAACAAAATCAAGCAATTGCCGGATACTTTCTTCGACGGTCATTGAACCTGTTGCAATTTCAGCATCCGGGTGTTCAGGTGCCTCAAACGGCTGGTGTATACCTGTAAAATCAGGGATCTTACCTTCCCGTGCCTGCTTGTACAGACCTTTGATATCCCTGGCTTCACAAACATCAAGAGATGCATTGATATACACCTCCAGGAAATCCTGCTCTCCGATAATATTTTTTGCCATGGCCCTGGAATGAAGGGTTGGACTGATGAATGAAACAATGCTTATGACACCGCAATTCACGAACAGTTTGGCCACCTCAGCTACCCTGCGGAGATTTTCATGACGGTCCTCACTGGAAAAGCCAAGACCCTTGTTTAGTCCGCCTCTTACCACGTCGCCATCAATGACCTGCGAAAGGTAACCCCGGCTAAGAAGTTCATTATCGAGCCGTGTGGCAAGTGTACTTTTACCGGCTCCGGAAAGGCCGCACATCCAGATCACCCTGGCATGCTGGTTCAGTATGGCCTCCTTGGAAAGGCGTGTCTCACGCCCGTTAGCGGGAATACTTATGTTTTGCGTTTCAGGTAACATATCTTTGAATAGTAAGGTGACAAAGATAACGAAAGTGTCAAAAGAAACAGTTGGTAAAAATGCCTATATTTCTCAGAGCCCTTTTCAGACGCTATTCTTTGCCGGGCAATACCGCAATAAAAAAAAAGGGTGTCCTATCTCCACAGAACACCCTTTAGTATTAGGCAAATAGTAACTATTTGACAGGAATAACGTGCGTTACATCATAAGTTTCGCCGGTTTTCTCAATCTCAAGAATCCTGTAAGTATAAATATCCCAGGGCTCAAAATAATCCTGTGTATAAGCATCAAGATTTTGCGGATCGAAAGTCCCTGTTAAGAACTCAACCGTACCATCCGGATAACCGAGAGAAACGGTATACTCGATCGGATCGCCGGTTACATCATATGGATCAATACCGGAATAGTAAGTACCGTCAGGATCAGTTGTCCATATTGAACGGTCGATCTCCGGATTATCCGATGAAGCAGCTGCGCCCCAGGCTTCGGTGCCAAAAAATGAGAACAGGTCAATGTCCTCATCGTGATTTGGCCAGCCAAAAGCAATGGTCAGCGCAGTCGGGTCATTCTTATTTGTGATGGTGAGATCCAGGGCCAGATTTTCGTAGTCAGGATGCAGCAGGTATTTTTCTGCAATGCTGTATACGCCGATCTCCAGCTGAAGATCCTCGGAAACTTCCGGAAAATTGTCTTCCGTGAAAATGATCAGCATCTGAATCGAATTGGTATAAGGGGCCAAAACGGCAGATGTTCCTGCAGAACCAACAATGGTATAATCGAGTTCATCAGCGGTGCCTCCCTCAATAATGGGGGCAAACGTAAGAGCCCGTTCAATCATCTTGTCGGTAGTGATCGTTAGGATCAGCGTATCACCCTCCTCTACTGATGTAGTGCTCATGTTGGCAGTAAAAGTTGCCATGGGTTTTGTATCCGGGCTGATCACAGGACTTACCTCCTGATCGGGTGCGTCACAGGAAATCAGACTTCCCACTGCAAGAGCAAGTGCTGCCAGATTATATATTAAATACTTTCTCATATTTTAGATTTTAATTAATTAAGTAATAATTACGGCACAGGAGTGTAAACACTTACATATGATCTGATACCTGCAGCAAATGTGATCTGATATTTCAAGGTCAGCACGCCGGTTTCCGGATCAACAGCACCAAAATCAGTGCCTGAGACCTCATTTGAATAGTAATCATTCAGGTTCTGCAGGGGTACCGACAGTACATCGCAGACATCATTGAATGAAAATCCTTCGGTACCTGCACCCAAACCGTCAGGATAACCGTTGGTGGGAATATAATGCCCGATGTAGGAGGTGCGGTATTCACCAATGCCCGTGCTCTTAATTTCCTCCTCATAGGCAGGATACTCTGTAACAACACCGTCATAATTCGTACGGACGACAACAACAGAATATATACCAGCCAGATTGGAGAAGCAACCGTAATTCAGCGTAATGGAAATGGTCTTGCCACTGGCGACCACATTGGATGAGCCACTGACATCCGTTACCTTCAGCACAAGGACGGGAGCTTCATCCAGTGGAGCCTCAATGCCCTCAGTCAGCATGGTTACCTCGAAATTATTCAACAGGTTGTTATCCGGATCGAAGGTTATCGTCGGATTGTCAAGCCTGAAATGCGTGCCCTCAATGGCAGTGGATGATTCATCTACACCAATGGTAGCCGTAACTACTGATTTTACGTCTGTAAGGGTAGGACCAAAAACCTTAACCGGCAGCACGTACGTGTATTCATTGCCATCTGCAACTGCACCCAGTGTAACGGAAGGATCTCTGAATCCCACCATATTCGGACCATCATCATTTTGTTCATAGATGGTGTTATCCTCAAAGCAGGAATTGAAGGTCCCGACTACCAGGACCAGTAAAAATATATATTTTAATGTTTTCATATTGTTCATATATAAAATTATTGAGCCCAGAATATCTTTTCGGTGAATGGTTCTGGCTGATCAGGAACGTTATCAGCATTCGATGCAAGTTCACTGGCCGGATACATCAACCTGACAGGCCTGTCATCATGAACCCCAACAGCCAACAACGAGATCGGCAGGTCAGAAGGAAATCCGGTGCGGTTGTAATCGAACCATGACTGTATGGCATCGATACCGTTGAGTGCAATCCACTTCTGGGTTATGATGGCTTCGAGTTTACCCTCATCAGGGGTAATAGTCCAGCCTACATTGATAATGGCTTGTGAATAATAGGTTTCTGCCTGTGCCTCATAACCTGCGGCGCCATCGGTGAGATAATGAAAGGAAGCTGTGATACCGCTTTCGTAAAGATCCTGCGGATCATCACTCAGATATCCCTTTAATGCAGCCTCAGCCAGATTGAAGTTGCTCTCAGCCAGGGTGAAAATGATGGCATCCTGGTCAGGACCTTTCAGGATCCCGGGGCCGATGTTGGATACTTTGTCGGAGGTATAAGCATCCTTCACGGGAGTATCATAATCAAGCAGACCCTGGGGAACACCCAAATGACCTGTGGCAGGTTCTTCATAGATCAGGTCGATGCGGGGATCGTTGGTATTATCCAAAAATTCAAGAACGTAATCGGAAGCACAGGTTGCCTTGCCGTTCATAACCTCGGTACCGGCTGCATCTTCACCATAGCTGTCCCAAAATGGGTTCTGTTTGTTGGTTTCCTTAACATAACCCGGATTCACACCAACATCGGTGGTAATAAACCCTGATCCTTCAGCCAGGATGGCGTCGATCTCATCCTGGATATAGGCTTCACGTCCGGACATATCCGACTGGCGAACCAGGATCCTCATTTTGATGGTATTGGCAAATTGCTTCCAGCTGGTCATGTCACCTCCAAAAATGATGTCATCATCTGCGGGCGCGATTGCCACATCCGAAGCATTGTCAATCAGATCAATAGCAGCAGAAAGCTTCACGATCAGGTCCTCATATACAGTCAGGGCGTCATCATACACGGGGGACGGGTTCAGACTACGCAGCAAAGCCTCCGAATACGGTATGTCACCATATATGTCAACCAGTATCTGGAAATGGAATGCTTTCATGATCATGGAAATGGCCGTGTAATAATCATACGTTGGATCATCAGGCCGATCAAGCGTTTGATATTGCTTCAGCGGATTCTGATAAGCAGTATTAAAACAAGTGGCATAAAAGGAAGAAGTAACCAGGTATTTAAACTCATCGGGATACCAGGCATAGCCATCACTCTGGCTCCAGTTGTACATCAGCAGGTTACCCAGCGTATTCACGCGGTTGTTGATCAGAAGGTAAGTAGCTGTCAGATTTTGCGCAACCGGCAGCGCCAGGTCGGGAGTAACTGAAGTGGGGTTATTCGGATCCGTATTGATATCCAGATAACTCTCACTGCACGATGCTATCAGCATTACAGCCGGCAGCAGGAAAATATATTTGAACAGTTTTTTCATATCTCAAGTATTTTAAAATTCAAGATTCAGAGAAAATCCAAAGGACCTGGTAGGAGGCGACTGCAGGTAACCACCAATACCGATGGCATTGGAATTTGTATAAGAGTTGGCGAACTCGGGGTCAGCAAAATGGTTTTCCTTTGGCAGCCATGTCATCAGGTTCCTGGCAATAAATCCGACCTTTACTTTGGTGATCGGGGTCTTGCTCAGAAGCTTGGTAGGCAGGGTGTAATCGATTGCCAGCTCCCTGATTTTCACAGCAGAAGCATCTTTTACATAGTTTTCCTTTACATTGTTGTAAACATCGGTCCAGTAACTCTGACGGCCACCGGATACCGGGATGTCTGTATTGGGAACATAGACTCCGGGACTGGTTTCGATAACCGAATTAGGAATTACGAAATCCTGCCTGTTGGCTGAAACGCTTTCGAGCGACCGGCCGGTGAATTCCATCTGATCGGAACCCTGTTCGTAATACACGTGTCCTGTTCTGTAATCCAGGGTAGCGGAAACTGAAATGCCCTTGTAAGCCAGGGTTGTGTTCGTACCCAGAATATGCTTCGGAATAGTTCTGCCGAGTTTTTTAAGTGCAGCAGTTTCGATCGGGGCACCGCTTGAAGGATCAACAATCAGTCTTCCCTGCGGATCTCTTTCATACGCTGAGGCCTTGATCTGGGGATATACCTCATCAACAATGGCATACACTCCGTACAAACCACCGCCACCGGTAACAAGGGTTACTTCATTGATGTCCTTGGTAATTTCAACAACCTTGGTGGTTGTAGTGGTGTAGTTGAAACTCAGATCCCAGGTAAAGCCTGCTATTTCAAGAACGCGGCCACCCAAGGTTGCTTCAAATCCGTTATTTTGGAGTTCACCAATGTTCGTAAGGAACGAAGCAGCACCCGAAGCAATGGAAGGCGTAATGGTAGTGATCAGGTCAGTGGTACTGGTCATGTAGTATGATGCGTCGAACGTGATCCTGTTGTTGAGGAATCCCAGGTCGATGCCAAGTTCTGTAGTGTTGATCTTTTCTTTCTTGATGTTGGCATCAACGGTGGTGGTACTCAGGGCAAAACCGTTCAAGTCACCATAAGGAAATCCGGTTTGCTGTGAATATCTTTCATTGATGGCATAAGGATCGAGGTCATTGAACACTGTGGAGTTACTGGCCGTGATCTTGGCAAATGAAAGGATATTGTTCTGAAGACCTTTAAATGCATCTGTGATAACGAATGACAGACCAAAAGCCGGATAAAAGTAACTGTTGTTCCCTTTTTCCAGGGTGGAGGTCCAGTCATTTCTTCCGGAGAAGTTCAGGAAGAGGTAATTACCATATCCAACCGTGAAATCACCGAAGAAACCGTAGTTGATGTATTCTGATTCAGTAACATCCACTTCAGGAGTACCCGTACCGTTGGAAACATCATAGAAATCAGGAATACTCAGGTTATTAGCCCTGATCTGGCTGCTCCTGGTTTGTCTTGTCTGGTTTGTAGCACCCAGGTTCGCTTTCAATGATACCATGTCAGTGATGTCACGGTCGATTGCCAGGATAGCATCGAAGTTGTAATCTTTGTACTGGAATTCGCTGTCCTCAACAAACGAAGAAACAGCTGAGTGCGAAGGCTGAAGAACGGGGTCGAATTCCTGGGCAGCACGCCAGTTCTTACCATTACCCCACGAATTGTTCATGGCAGCGCGACCGGTAAGTTTCATCCAGGACAGAATATCATAGGACACGGCGATATTGCCGGTCAACCTCCTTGTATCATCAATATTCCTGTTTGTACCAACTCCCCAGTAAGGATTTTCATAATAACCATTGTAATAAGTATCCGGAGTTGCATACAGGTCGGTTCTCCAATTCTTATAGCGCGACAGGGGAATATTGGCGGAAGTATTCAGCAGGAACCAGTACAGCGGTCTGTCCTGGTCACCGATCGTATTACCAACAACGTCGGTATGATCGCTGAAGTATGTGGCATTGAAAGCCAGTTCCAGTTTACCCAGCCTCTTGCTGGCGTTTGCCCTGAATGTATATCTTTTGTAGGCATCTTCCGGTACAATACCGTCGGAGGATTGTTGTCCGGCAGAAATATAAAAGGTGCTGGTCTGATCACCACCACTGACATAGGCCGTGTTGGTCCAGGTATCACCTGATTCAAAGAAGTCAAGCAGGTTATTTTTTACAGGAGCATAAGGTACTTCCTGGTAGGAACCATCAGCAAACGTGGGACCTATCTGACGCATGGTACCGTCGAAACGAGGGCCCCAGTTGGTGTTTTCGATAGCATCATAGGCACCTTCCCAACCTGTACCATATTCGGATTGGAAATCAGGCATATAAGCCACCTTTTCAACTGTATAAGCTGAAGTAATCCCAACTGTGAATTTCTGATTTGTAGCGCCCTTCTTGGTGGTTACGATAAGTGCACCATTACTGGCTTTTGAGCCGTAAAGTGCTGCGGCGTTGGCACCTTTCAGAATGTTGATGTCGGCAATGTCGTTAGGGTTCAGGTCATCGAGGGCACCAATGGAAGCAATTGATCCGTCAATTACAACCGTTGCGTCGTTTGTACCGCTGATTGAGCGGAAACCTCTCAACGTGATCTGTGTTGAAGGATTAACCCCATTGTCCTGGCTGTTGATCTGAAGACCGGCAACCTTACCAGTAAGTGCTGTGGCAGCTCTGGTGGGAGCTGTCTTTAATATTTCATCATCACTTACTTTCTGGGTCTGGTAAGTCACCTCTCTCTTTTCCCTCTTGATGCCAAGAGCAGTAACAACAACCTCATCAAGATTAACTGTTTCAGCCTCCATCACCACATCCAGCACTGACTGTCCTGCCAGGGTGACTTCCTGGGACTTGTATCCCACCGAACTGAAAACAAGGGTTACATTTGAAGGAACTGTCATCTGGTATTTGCCATTCACATCAGTGGCAACACCATTGTTGGTTCCCTTGATCAAAATGTACACCCCCGGAAGCGGACTACCATCCTCAGAGGCGGTAACCGTTCCTTTAATCTGTATGTCCTGCCCAAATGCGGCGTAGAAGCCAAATAAGAGCAAGCATACAAGCAAACTCAAAATCCTTTTCATAGATGATAATTTTAGGTTTATAATAGGTTAATAAAACTCCTGATGGGTTATGATCAGATGTACCAAAACTAAAAAAAAAATAAAAAAAACTAAAATACGTTAAAAAAATATAAAACTATAATATTCAAATACATACGAAGTATAAAGTTAATTTTTTATGTAATAAATATACACAAACCCATGTAGGTGCACTTTTTAGCGTAGCCTTACGACCAAAAATAATAATTTCCATCAATTCGTAACATGAGATTTGCTATTAATCACAAAAAAAAAGAGATTTATCAAGAAAAACAGATGGAGTTGCTCTGGTGCGTAACATGTCGGTGTCAAATATAATGCATCCGTTTATAGCGTGGTGTTTTGATGGTGAAATTATTTTATCTTTATTCCCCTGAAAGCGTTTCCATATACCTTATTATATATGATCAAAAAATTTCCACACACCTTCGTGATCATTTTTTACCTGATCATCCTTGCTGCTTTGCTGACCTGGATAATTCCCGGCGGAAAGTACGCGGAGGAGACCATCACCGTCAATGGTATTCAGCAGAAACAGATGGTTTTCCACTATACCGAGAATATTGACCAGTGGTGGCAGATATTCACCTCCTTTTACAAAGGATTTGTCAGACAGGCAGGGATCATTGTTTTCATCATGCTCATAGGCGGAGCCTTTTGGATCATGAACAGCAGCAAGGCGATTGACGCCGGGATATTCTCCTTTATTGGATTTACCCGGAAAATAGGACATTACCGGATATTCAGAAAATCAGGAGTGGAACCTCTGATACTCACCCTGATATGGTTTATGTTCAGTATTTTCGGCGCTGTTTTTGGAATGAGTGAAGAGACCATTGCCTTCATTGTTATTCTTGTTCCCCTTGCCATTTCAATGGGATACGATTCCATCACCGGGGTAACTGTTGTTTTTGTGGCGGCCGGGATCGGTTTTGCCGGTGCTATCCTCAATCCGTTCACCATTGGCATTGCCCAGGGAATATCCGGCCTGCCCCTTTTCTCAGGTGTTGAGTACAGGCTGTTTTGCTGGGTGATACTCAATGCCCTGTCGCTTGCCTTCTTTCTTCGTTATGCCGCCAAAGTTAAAAGAAACCCGGAATCATCGCCAGTATATGCCCTGGATGCTTACTGGCGGGACCAACATTTGCAGGCAACCGGTCAGATCAATTATTTTATACCCCGGTCTGCCTGGATCACGTTTGCCCTGATCTGTGGTGTTTTACTGGCTTTTTCGTGGAATTACCCATCCACCGATCTGAAAATCGGAAATATCGCTATGGCTTCAATACCGGTCATTCCGGTATTCAGCATTTTGTATGCGCTCACCGGAGTGCTTTCACTCCGGAAATCTGTGCACTTTTTCCTGCTTCACATGTTGCTTTTCACCATTCTGTTCCTGATTGTAGGGGTAATGGGCTATAAATGGTACATCATGGAGATCGCCGCCCTGTTTTTCGCCATGGGAGTGTTTGCAGGGCTGGCGCTGCAAAAGCCTCCCAATGAATTGGTAAAATTATTCCTCGAAGGCGTAAAGGACATCCTTCCGGCCGCACTGATCGTTGGACTTGCCGGAGGTATTATTGTAATTCTAGAGGACGGCCAGGTTATCGACACCATCCTTTACAAGCTTTCAGAATCCATGAAAGGATTGGGAAAAATATCCACCGTTGGCTTCATGTACCTGATCCAAACCTGCATCAATCTCGTCATGGTATCCGGATCTGCCAAAGCAGCACTGACCATGCCCATATTTGCACCGTTTTCCGACCTGGTGGATTTGTCCCGACAGTCAACTGTCATGGCCTACCAGTTTGGTGACGGGTTCACGAACATGATCACCCCTGCCTCTGCAGTATTGATGGGAGTTCTTGGCGTTGCCCGTATACCCTATGAAAAGTGGTTCAGGTGGATCCTCCCGCTGATGCTGATACTTGTTTTAGCCGGATTTCTTTTGCTGATACCAACTGTAACAATGAAGCTGGAAGGTTTTTAGAAAGCGATTATATGATTAACAAGGTGGTGATGATAAGACAATGGCAATGAAATCGCGTAGCATAATACCTGTTCACCTGTACCTGCTGGCTGGATGTTCTGCGATTGCCTCCTCGGTGTGCATAGATGTCTGGTTCCGACAGTTTGCTTTGTTTTTTGGCACCCATGCCGTATCGACGTCAACCATAACATTTTCAGTTCTCGGCTGCATGGGAATCGGCTGCCTGGTTACCGGCAGACTGGCTGATACGGTCAAAGACAAGCATTTTGCCTTTGCTGTTATCAGCACAATCCTAGGAATATTTGTATTATCAGGTCCGGTTTTGTTCAGCGCAACAACTGCTCTTTTTTTACTCATCAATACAAAGCTTAATCCTGGCAGTCTGGGCATAGGCATATTAAGGTTTGCTCTGTCCTTCCTGTTCTTCATGATACCAGCCGGTTTAACGTCCGCTGCTTCTATCTTGCTTGGCCGCCAGTATATCCGTCACACTGCACACGCCGGCAGATTCATGAGCGCCTTCATTGTGTCGGGAGGCACTGGTATTGCCGCGGGTTTGATCCTTTCTGCGCTTTTACTGGTCCCCTTTTTTGGTTACCGGATGTCAAATGTCATCGCGGGTCTGATTTTCCTGTTCCTGGCAACTGCCACATACGTCCTTATCATCAATTGGCGCTTTAAATCACCGGCAACGGTTGTACCTCCGCTGATTCAGCGGGTAAAAAAGGCAGCGTTAAGATTCAGGAAGAAAAAGACTGTGCTTGAAACAGTCCCCAAGCTGACACGCGCATTGGTGAAGGTTTATGCCTTCCAGGCCTTTACAGCGGCGGTATATCTGATGCTCAGCCTCAGGTTGCTGTCCTATTACAATGCGATAAAACCCGTTTATTTCCAGTCTCTGGTGATCGCGATCCTGATGGCCGGTCTTGCCCTTGGAAGCACATGCTACAGACGGTTTACCGAACAGAAGCCCAATCATTATCTGACCATGGCCTCTTTACAGATTCTTACCGGATTTGTTGCTGTATTATCCTATTTGCTGCTCTATATAACACACCAGGTGACATTTGGCAAATCAAGTGATAGTGGTTTCATTCATCACCTGCTGAATCATTTCCTGCTATATGCCACCCTGGTTTTTCTGCCCTCCTTTACCATGGGATTATCTTTGCCAATAGTCGGAAGAGTATACACGAAAAGGATGCAGACAGCCGGTCGCAGCTTTGGTAAACTCGGGTTCATCTGGAACTGCAGCGCTCTTTCAGGCATAATCCTGGCCAGATTTATCCTGGTGCCACTGACCGGTTTGTATTATGCTTATTATATCCTGATTTTACTGATCATTTTATCCGGTATTTACCTGATCATCAAAGATTCAAGGCTCATCAGGGGATTCAGGCTTGGCTATGCCATTTTTTCCCTTTTACTCTATATTTCAATCGTTGTCATCCTGAAATCATTTCATTTCAGTTTACCGGGATCCGGTTCAGGACAATCCTTCAGGCCCGTTAAGAAGATTGAAGGCAGCACGGTCTCATTAAGCACCGTCGAAAAATCAGGCGGCGACATCCAGGTATTGGTAAACAACAGGGAGTATTTCAGTACCGACAAAGCGGGAAATAAGGTTCAGCAAATTTCGGCCTGGATACCCATGGTACTCAACAGCCAAATCCGGTCGGCAGTAGTAATCGGATTTGGTTCAGGTTTAACAGCCTCTCTGCTCGAAGACAACGGGATTTCCGATATTCACATTACTGAAATCATTCCTGAAATTATTCGTTTTTCCTCAGACGTGCTGTCCGATCTGAATGATGATATCCTGACCAGCAGTCACATTAACGTCACCATTGAAGATGCCAGGAGTTACCTGGTCAGGATGAACAGTAAGGTTGACCTGATAACATCAGGCTACAACCAGTTGCTTTCCCTGCCCAACAATTACACCTCCGGATTCTACGAATTGTGCCGCAAGAGAATCTCTGCCGACGGATTGGTCTGCCAGGTGCTGCCCACTTACGGGATTTCCGAACCTGAATTCAGGGGATTGATAAAGGCCTGTTCCCAGGTTTTTCCAGAGGTCACCCTGTGGTATATCACGCCTGAAAACATGCTGCTGGTTGCTGCCAGAAATCCCGTTGGTCACGATTTATGCAGGCTTGAAAAGAATTTCTCGCTGCTGAACGATAAAGATGAAATGGACTCGATCGGCATTCCGGATGTTGGGACCCTGGTGGCACATTTGTTGCTCGACAACGGCCAGCTCAGGTCCTATGTTGCTGATGCACAAGTGAATCTTGATGACAAGCCCTTTGTTCAATATAGTCACAAAACAAATACATATGTTGACAAAGGGATCCTCAAATTTCTTGCAGGAGCCAGTGTGGATTACAGTGCTTTTTTCAGCGAAGGGTCAGCATGTAATTCCGACGTTCAGGAAACGATCAGGAAAATCAGATCGATCCATGAAGCTCTAAAGCCACGGATGGTTCTTTCTTCCGGACCACAGTAACCGGGTGTGCCTGGTGTTTGTGAAGTGCTTTACTGACCAGCTCGGCGATATCCGTTACCGGTACATCGGATACCTTCTCGAATGCCTTTTTACACATGGGACAGGAAGTAACGAGATATTGTGCCCCTCCGGCAGTCAGTTTCTCAACGGCGTCACGTGCCACGGAAAGTCTTACTTCATTGCTGGCAGAGAAGTTAGCCAGGCTGTTCCCGCAACACAGCGTGTTGTCTTTTTCAAACTCACCGGTACCTGCCAGCTTCATTATTTTGCCGAGCAACATCCTGGGTTCCTTATAAATCCTGATATCACGACTTAATTCGCAGGGATCGTGGTATACGGCAGTGCCGGCCAATGATTCAAGCTTAATTTTCCTAGTATTTGCAAGCTCAAGCAGATACTCGGTATGATGCAAGATCCTGATATCCAGGTTATACTCTTTTGCAAATACTTTATAGCAAATGGGGCAGGATGTAACCAGCGTTTTTGCACCGGATTCCAGCATCAGGCTGCGGTTTTTTTCGATCATCAGGTCGGCCTGCTCCCTGTGTCCGGCAAGCATCATCGGTCTGCCACAGCATATACCTCCCGCTTCGTCCATAAACCATACATTCACATCTGCTTCTTTGAATACTGTTTGCATGGCCTTTTTAATAGCAGGCGTCTGGTGCGTCATGCAGCCGGCAAAATATATCACGTCAGCCTGATTGACGAGGGAGACGGGCTTCCTGGTGAATGAAGGATCCGGTGTTCTGCCGTTCAGCTCATTGCGGGTGATCATCCGGATACTGCTGATGTCGATGCCAACCGGACAAGTACTTTCACACCGTCCGCACATGAGACAATTGAAGGATTCCCCGGGCTGTATGTTATGGTAACGGATGGCCTTCAGCTGATAAGCCGATTGGATGGTATTGATTCCACCGGCAAAAGCCATCTGGCATGTATCCAGGCATATACCGCAACGTGAACAGGAATTGATTTCAATTTCAGTAAAAGAGGTCCTTTTTGATTTCTCGGTCAGTCCGAAATGTCGGGAAAAGATGAGTACCACTTCGGTAGGGATATGCATGTAACGTGAAAAAGGCAAGGCGACAAAAAAAGTACCGAGTGCCAGAGAATAAGCCCACCATGCCGGATAGCAGAAGGATTCTGCCGGAAACACACTACCTAAAAGGTTTCCTGTTGAGCCTGTAAGAAAATCACCTCCCCCATAGGCAGCTGAGGTAAAACTCTCTGCCAGTAAACGCAGCGGGAAGATCAACCAGAGGGAAGTGAGTGCCAAACGGTCGCCAAGCATCAGCCTGGTTGTTCTCTTCATCCCATATGCTCTGGAATAAACACGTTTAACAAAGGCAAGTATCACACCAACCAGGACAAAAAGCAGCAGCAGGTCCATGGTGAATGAAAAGACCCTGTGCAACGGAAATGTACCTGGATTGGCATGGAAGAATTTAAAAAATATCGGGACATAGGGAGGGTTCGCTGCTGTTGGCTCATAAACACGGCTTTCGAGGTTGCCAATAGCAATCAGCAGAAACCAGCCGAATGCAAGGCTCATGTGCATAAAGCCAAGCAGCCGGTTTTTCATGAAAATACGCCTGTGAAGAAGGCTTTCGAGGAAGATTTCCCTCAGGGCACTCATGAACTTGAGACTGAGGAAACCATTCCTTACTTTTTGCCGGTCTGATTTATCCTGTCTGAAATACCACCGGGTGTACTTTACCGTCAGGTAACCCAACAGGAAAATCAGTCCCAGTGTGAATGGCAAAACAAACAAATCAAATTTCATGGTTTGAAATTTTGGTGGCTGCAAGTTGCATCAGGTATACAATATTTCGTGTATTTACGCTGCGTGGACAAGCGTTAAAGCATTTTCCGCAAAAGCGGCAGCGATAAACCGACTCAACAATCTCCCTGTTCATGCCTCTCCTTGCGAGAATGATCAGACGACGGAGGCTGTATTCAGTTGTCACGGCAGCAGTGCATGCCGAAGCACATGTTCCGCAACTCATGCACCAGTCAATAGAAGGTTCACCCCTGCGTACGAATTCCAGAATTTGCCTGTCGTTCGAATCGTAGTCTATTTGCCTGTCGGTTTGTATTTTATATCCAAAATCAATCATAGCTCCATCACAAATTGTTCGTGACCAATAAAGCTCTTCCTGCGGCTCAGAAAACCATTAATCTCAGCAGCCACAGCCCTGGCCTCGATAAGTGTCTCCTCAATGGTTTTTGGTCCCGTAATACCTCCGGCACAGTAAAGGCCACGCATGCCTGTTTTAAAAGGAGCAGTATACTGGTCTTCCGGTTTCAGAAATCCGTCTGAATCCCGCTCGAGTCCCAGCATATCAACCAGGTTTCCATCCTTTTTCTGTGGTTGAATCCCGACCATCAAAACCAAAAGGTCAAGATTCATCTTAAGGGGTTTAGCCAGAAGGGTATCCTCAATCCTTATTTGCAGCGTGCCATCCGGATTCTCAAAAGCTTCGGAAAGCCTGGCACGGATAAATTGTATCCGGTGTTTGAACTGGGCTTCTTTGTATAATTCCTCGAAGTGCCTGCCAAACATCCTGAGATCCATATAATAGAGAAAAACCTCTGCTGAGGGAAGCATTTCCCTCACTTCAATGGCCTGTTTAACGGCAGTAATGCAGCACACTTTTGAACAATGCGGATTTCCTACCTTCTCATCCCGAGAACCCACGCACTGAATAAAACCAACACGCTCAGGTGTTTTTCCCTGCGCCGTCAATATGGGGTTACCTGACTTGAACAGCTGCTCCAGATCGACAGATGTAATAACGTTCTCATAAATCCCATACCCGTATTCTTCTTTTCTTTCAGCTTCGAAAATATCGAAACCTGTTGTAAGCAACAGTACATTGGCGGTTATCAACCTGTTATTGCTTATTTTTATTGCAAAACCATCATCGTTCTTTTCAATTCCTGTTATGTGAGCATTGACAACAATGTTAACACCTTCACAGACCTGCTCTTTCAATTGCATCAGCAATGGTCCTGATGGTTTACGGGTCGGGAACAAGGCATGCCATTGATTGAGTCTGCCTCCCAACTGATCATTTTTCTCGATAACAGTTACGGCATGTCCCATCTTATAAAGCTTTGCAGCAGCTTCCAGACCAGCGACTCCTCCTCCTATGATTGCGACACTTTTCATCAGGCGATTGTTGATTTGTGATTGGTTATTGGTATTCAGCTAGTTAAAATACTCTCATGAATATGAAGCGCATCCATATCAATTTTCAAAGTGCCTGGTTTGGCAGGTCTTCCAATATTTTCACCCTTTTTGCCGGCATACTTCTTCGATGGATCAAAAGGAACACCCATTTTAATCAGCAAAGGCTCAGAGGATACCTGGTGTGTTTGTAACCCAATATCCCAGGGATCATAACCGAGTGCAAGACCGACCAGTTCTTCGTACGTCAGGACGGGAATGCCATGGCCGTTCTCCCCGTATGTTTTGCCTTCCATCTCACCAACAACATATTGCCAACGGTCGAGAAAATACGGACAACCCGGACAGTTGGTAATAATGAGATCAGGTTTATAAGGCTCCATGGAATCAAACTTCTTTTTGCTGCAGGACAGGGAATAACCCCTGTTTGCTCTCACCACGTATTGGCGGAATCCAAAGCCACAGCAATGCCGGCGCTCCGGGTAATCTACAATCTCCCCTCCAAGTGCTTCAGCAAGTCCAACCAGCACATAGGGATATTCCGCACCGCCTATTCCTTTATGGGGAAACATTTTGGAATAATGACAACCAATATGTTCAACCACCTTCAGCGGCTCACCGGTAATATGGTTGATAAGCCTGAAGGGTGCTTTGGCTGCGATTTCGTGCCGCAGTTTGTAAAGGATATCACTGGCATGAGCAAGGTTTTTCGGGATCATGAACTCACGGCCTGTTGCCTTTCTCAGAAACTCACGTGTCTGTTCTTCAATTTCAGGAAAATGATGCCAGGTTTCGAGAATTTCCGTGTATAAACCAAAGGAGGTGATGCACGATACCGCAAGGTTTTCATATCCTGCTTCGGTCATCAGCGCAAATTGCCGTGCAACAACCGTCATTGTGGTATTCAAGGGAACCACGTCACAATGATAGCCAATTCCGGTGCAGGTGGTATGTCCGGGATTTTCATAAACGGTTTTCCCCAGGGTTTGCTGCAAAATCCGCAGGAAGGTCTGTTCCGCTGCGGGAAAGAAATTCTGACGCACACAACTGCGAACATAAAAGAACTTATCCGTTGCGATATCTTTCTGATATTCCTGCCAGAGTCTCCTTTTCCCTTCGAGTTTCATATTATTCAGTCCTTTGTATGTATACCGCTGTCCAGGTTGTACAATTGATTTACATACCTGCAGTCCAGCCGATTGTCAAATTCAAGTCCCATTTCCGCAGCCTTTTCCGCTGATTTTTCTTCGATAAATTCGAAAAGACGGGTGGCACCGGTTACATCAAAAATCCGTTGCAGCTCGTCCAATGCTTCCTGCGGAATTTTACGCAACGGACCGGGCTCATCACCCCTGTACTTAACGCCAAATCTTTCGAACAGCTTCTCCAGGTTTTTGTTTTGCCACTCCCAGGTCGGACCCTGCTCAGGATGGTCTTCCACCGTCATCTCTTCACGGTAAAGACAATACCCGTATTTCAGGATCCATTCCCCCATTGTTCGCTTGAGCACCAACTGCTGTCTGCCTTTTTCCGATTCCGTAAACAATCCGGTTCTTACACTTAACGCACGCAGTGCCATAATGAGCAGACCAGGTGCGTTGTTTCGCGGACAGCGTGTTTTGCACGACATACACTCTCCGCAGTACCAGATCATGTTGCCGGTGAGCAATTCATGAATCTTATTGTTGTCCCGTGTTTGAACTGTCTCGGCTACAATACGGGGATCATAATTATAGAACTCAGCAGCCGGACAAATGGCGGTACAGGTGCCGCAATGAAGGCAACCTGTAAGCCCTTCCACGAACCTCACATCTGAGCTCAGTTCTTTGTAATAATCCACCGTTATTGTTTTTTTAATAACACAAATGTAGGCATGCCCCGCATAAGGGCACATCGGATATTTTACCAAAAGCAGATAGGTATTTCTACCCAAATTAGGAATATTATATATTTGGATTTTAATATCTTATATAATCATATTAGGAAGTCATGCAGTCGTGCGGTCTTGACCGTTCACCGTTTACCGTTCACCGTTCACCATTCACTGTTCACTGTTCACTGTTTACTGTTTACCGTTTACCGTTTACCGTTTACCGTTTACCGTTTACTGTTTACTGTTCACTGTTTACCGTTTATCCGATTTTTTGCTATCATTGTACCAAGATGTGGATCCTGCTTGGCATATTCTCTGCTACATTTCTGGGCTTTCATGAAATATTCAAAAAAGCCGGGCTGGATCACAATGCGGTGCTACCAGTGCTGGGCTTTAGCTCGGCAGCCGGTGCCGTCGTTTTTGTTCCATTTCTGGTCTTTTCCCGGTTATGTCCGGCACTGACTGACTTTTGGGGTATTTACGTTCCGGTAACTCGGGTTAACGGCCATCTGTTTTTCCTGCTGAAATCATGTATTGTTGCTACGGCCTGGCTTTTCGGTTACTTTTCCGTCAAACACCTTCCCGTTACTCTCCTGGCACCCCTGAATGCTTCCGGACCTGTGTGGACAATGCTCGGGGCAATGATCATATATAGCGAAAAATTGAATCTTCTGCAGTGGGCAGGAGTCGCAATTTCCCTCGGTTTTTACTACGCCTTGTCACTTGGCGGCAATATCCGGGGGATGGAAAAAAAGGACAATCGCTGGATACTCTTTGCTTTCCTGAGCATTTTGTTTAACAGTGCCAGCGCCTTGCTGGATAAGTACCTGGTGAGACAGTTCGACAGAATTGCCATGCAGGCCTGGTTCTCGGTGTATACGGCTTTAATTTTCATGTTTATTTTATTGATTATATGGTATCCGTCGCGCCTGACATCGGTAACCTTTCACTGGCGCTGGTCCATTTTACTCATAGGTTTGTTTCTCATAGTGGCTGATTTTTTTTATTTCAAGGCACTGTCTTTTCAACATTCCCTGGTATCTGTCCTGATTATTGTCCGAAGAGCTTCAGCGGTGATCGTATTTGCAGCCGGAGCCTATTATTTTAAAGAGACAAGCCTGCGAAGACGGGGAATCGTCCTGGCTGGTATCCTGTTTGGCGTAGCGCTGGTGGTAGCAGGGAGTGTTTAGGAGGTTGCAGGTTGTAGGTTGTAGGT
>DIAS01000098.1:8018-15288 GCA_002415855.1 Bacteroidales bacterium UBA5072 | reverse complement strand
GTTGTAGGTTGTAGGTTGCAGGTTGAAGGTTGTAGGTTGTAGGTTGTAGGTTGTAGGTTAACTGATATATGTTCAAAACGTTAAATAATGGTGTCATCCTGCTGGTGCTTGCGGAATTCTGCTTCGCATCGGCTACGGTTTTTGCCAAATATGTTACCAACGCATCGGACATACCGGCCATCGAGATCACTTTCTTCAGGGTTTCATTGGGTGTTGTCATTGCTGCACTTTATATGTGGAGGACAAATACGTCCTTCAGGCCTCACAGGGTATTGCTGGTATTGGCCCGGGCTGTGCTGAGCTTTTCTGCACTGGTAGCTTTCTTTTATGCTGTTGAGCACAGTTCGGTCACCAATGCCAATATGTTAAACATGACCTACCCCATATTTATTTTCCTTTTGGCACCACTGTTCAGGCTCGAAAAGATGCACAAACTGTCATTTCTTTTTCTGATTGTAGCCATGACGGGTATCTACCTGGTTGTCTTTCCTGATTTCTCAAATATCAATATCGGTGATATCGTTGGTCTGCTCTCCGGTATTTTTGCCGCTTTCGCAATTATTACCCTGTCAGTTGCCAGGGAATATGATTCCACTGTACTGATCGTCTTTTATCTGATGGCTATTGGCACAGTCTGTAATGCCTTTATGATGGCTCCGGTCTTTGTCATGCCCCGGCAACACGAACTTCCTATGTTACTTGGCAGTGGTATGATGGGGGTAGCGGGTCAGGTGCTTCTGACGATGGGCTATAAGAATGTCAGCGCCAAAGCAGGTTCTATGGTTTCCTCATCACGGATTGTCTTTGCAGCGCTGATGGGGTTCTTCTTTTTTGCGGAAGCCCTGTCACCAAGGATCATGCTGGGAGGAGGGATGATCATCGCGGCAATTATCGGAGTAAGTGCTTTGCAGAAGAGGATAAATGCCGAGGATGAACAATGAAGATATGACTGGTGACCAGTCACCAGTCATATTAATATTTGTAGTTAAACAAATTTCTATACTTTTGCGGTTTTAACCCACATCACACAACATGTCCGATCTCATTAGCTTTTTCATTGACTTCGTCCTGCATATTGACAGGCACCTTGCAGAAATTGTAACCGATTATCAAAACTGGACATATGCCATCCTTTTTGTCATCATATTTTGTGAGACCGGATTGGTAGTAACGCCCTTTTTGCCGGGTGACTCGCTTTTGTTTGCAGCCGGTGCAGTGGCCGCCATGGATGGCAATCCGCTCAACATAGGTTTTCTGATTCCGATGGTGCTGGTGGCAGCTTTCGTTGGAGACAACACCAATTATACCATAGGGCGCTTCCTTGGGACCAAAGTCTACGAGAAAGATTACAGGCTGATCAAGCGAAAATACCTGGATGAGACCCATGCTTTTTACGAAAAACATGGAGGTAAAACCCTGGTAATCGCAAGATTTATGCCTATCATCCGGACCTTTGCGCCCTTTGTGGCAGGTGTGGGAACCATGAGGTACAGAAGGTTCCTGATGTTCTGCATTGTTGGAAACCTCCTGTGGGTGAACACTTTCAGCTGGGCCGGGTATTATTTCGGCAATATCCCAACTGTAAAAAGGAATTTCTCACTTGTGGTATTTGCCATTATCTTCGTTTCCTTCATCCCGCCCATATATACGTTTGTCAAGCAAGTGATCAGGCACAGGAGGGAGAGTAAACAGTAGCAATATTAATCACATTTGCACATTTGCACATTTCCACATTTCCACATTTCCACATTTGCACATTTCCACATTTGCACACCCGCCTGCCGTCGGGCAGGTTTGCACATTTAAAGTGAGATCTTCTCCCCTGCCAATGCCTCATAGGTTATCCGTAAAAACTCCTGCTGCAACCTTCGTGTCACAGGGCCCGGTTTCCCTTGGCCAACAATTGAGTCGTTAATTTTTATTACCGGAATGATTTCACTGCCTGTACCGGTGATAAACCACTCGTCAAAACTGTCTATTTCCTTTGCACGGATTGGCTTCTCAACTACGGGGATGCCAAGGTCTTTGCAAAGTCGGATTATCACCGATTTGGTGATACCGGGCAGGATGAATTCAGAATCGGGGTGTGAATAAACCGTCTGTTTTTTTACCGCCAGCACGTTGGAGTGTGTTGCCTCGGTAATCAGGCCGTTCCGCACAAGCACGCATTCAAAAGCTCCCAGCTGCGCCACTTCTTCAAAGAGCAGGGTGTTGGGCAACAGGGCAATGGATTTGATATTGCACCTCAGCCAACGAATGTCTTCACGAGTCAGTACCGTAATACCCTGTCGCATTTCATGAAAAAAACCGGGCATGGAAAAAGCCCTCGCATAAACCGTTGGCATAACCGGCCCGGTTGGGAAACGGTGCGTCCGCACGGCAGCACCACGGGTGATCTGAATATATACCGCCGCATATTCCAACTTAAGCTGGTTTGCCACGATAAGTGCCTGACAAACCTCTTCAAGCTTTTCGATGCCGGGATATTCGATCCGTACCCCGGCAAGACTTTTTGACAATCGTGCCATGTGATCAGTAAAGCAGAAAGGCTGGCCTTTGTAGAACTTGATTACCTCATAAACACCGTCGGCAAAATAAAAACCCCGGTCATCCGGAGAAATGCAGGCCCTGTCTTTGCTTATGAACTGGCCGTTGAGGTAAACGGTGGCAGGCTGTAGCATAGAATTTGCTTATGTTTTCTGGAATGGTTATGTTTATGATTGACGGATGACGGGTAATTGGTCACGAGTCACCAGTCACTTCTTTATTTTCTTTTCAATCCAATGCCCCAGCATAAATCCAGCTCCGCTAAACAATGCCGTTTTTCCTGCATTTTTCAGGGGTTTGTCTTCCGGGCGGTGAACCCGGGCTGATGCGAGAGCTCCCAGCAGAGCCCCTATAATACCACCTTTTGACGGGATACCATCCCACCAATGCTTTACATGCTGCTTCATGGAACCTGGATTTAGGTGTAAAAATATAAACTTATTCCTGACATGTGTTTTAGAGCAACGAAGAATTGTTTTTCAGCTTTTGCATCAACCAGGCAAAAGCAGCTTCACCTTTTACCCTTTACCGTTTATTGGTAATTCTTTGGATCCACAGCTGCCACGCTCCAATTCAGCAGAAACCTGCTCACCTTTTCCGTGTCATACCCCTTGTCGAGTTCGAGGTAGCCGGTATCCTGTGTATGCAAACGTTTACCGTTCTGATCCAGGATCAACAGAACAGGGAATCCGAATCGCTGGGGAAAGTCAAGTGATGCCATTACTGCGGGATTCTTGTTTTCCTTGCTGTAATTGACTCTTACCAGAACATAATCTGCTTTCAGGATAGAATCAATCCTGGCCTCCGATTCAAAAAAACCATGAAGTTCTACACACCAGGGACACCAGTTCCCACCTACCTGAACAAGTACATGTTTGTTTTCAGCTTTTGCTTTTTGCATGGCATCGGTCAGTTCTTTTACGGCATCAGCATCGGGGTTGTAGATTTTAACGGGCTCCTGTGATTTCAGTACTGTTGGTAGAATCAGGATCAGAGCAAGGAATATTTGTTTCATAGATCATGTATTAATTATATAATGATGTGCTTGTATGTTTCAAAACTTGTCATTTAAACTCTTTCTTCAGTTGTTCCACCCACTTTTTGATTTTTCCGTTTATTTGAGAACCCTGGTTCTCGAAATCAAGCGCCAGACCTGCAAACTGGTTGTTGCGGAGTGCCTGTGAGCTTTCAAAAGTATATCCTTCAGCAGAGGTAAAGCCAATGATCCGGGCACCGCATCTTTCGAGCAGGTTGGCCATGATCCCTACCCCATCGACAAAATTCTCGGGGTATCCTTTCTGGTTCCCGTTACCAAAGATGGCTACGGTTTTTCCTTTCAGATCAAGGTCTTCAATGGCGGGTACAAATTCATCCCAGTAATTGGGCAGTTCTCCGTCGAACCAGGTGGGTACCCCCAGGATCAGGTTGTTATAAGACAGAAATTCCTGTTCGGTAACCGTTTCTGCATTCACATGTACTGCGATATTACCGAATGCTTCCCCAATTTTTCGGGCAGCCTGGGAGGTTTTGTTGGTATTGAAACTGTAGAACAAACCTATTTTCTTCATATATTTTGAAATACAAAATTTAAAACAGTAACCGGTGATTGTCATACTAATATTCCAGCAACTCCTTCATCGCCGTTTCAATCTTTTCAGCGCTCGGCAATATGGCCTTTTCCAGTATGCGATTGAATCCGACAGGTGTAAAAGTGGATCCGATTCTGCGCACCGGTCCGTCGAGGTATTCAAAAACCTCCTCGGTTATTGTGGCAGAAAGCTCAGCACCAAAACCTGAGAAGACTTTGTCTTCATGAACGATAAGCACCTTTCCGTTTTTCTTTACCGACGCCAGAATGGTTTCCTTGTCAAGCGGGATAAGCGAGCGCAGGTCAATTACTTCGATGCTGGCTCCTGATTCCAGCGCCATTTTTTCAGCTGCCTGCAGGCACATGTGTGTAGTGTTGCCGTAAGTGATAACCGATAACTCTGAGCCCTGACGCCTAATGCGGGCTTTGCCGAACGGCACCTCAAAGTCATCTGGTATAGGCGTGGCAGCAAGCGGCGAATTATACAAGGCCTTCGGTTCGAGGAACATAGTAAATCCTTCACTGCGCATCGATGTGCGTAATAATCCTGCTGCATCGTCAGCAAAAGAGGGGTATACAATACGAACGCCGGGGAACGTGGTGAGTGCTCCCTCAATGGTCTGCGAATGGTAGAGGCCCCCTCCGATATAACCACCTGAGGCCAGCCGGACCGTTACATTGGGGGAGAATTGGCCTTTTGTCCTCCAGTAATCGTGCGTGGTCTCCACAAATTGCTCCATTGCAGGCCAGAAATAGTCGGCAAATTCGGCGCCCTCGACAACCAGTCTTATTTTTTTACTGAAGCGCGACATGCCATTGGCTGTTCCCATGATGAAATCTTCGGCAATGGGGGCATTGAACACGCGTTCCCTTCCGAATTCCTGTTGCATACCCTTGGACACATTGAATATTCCGCCTTTTTCCTTGTGGGCGATATCCTGACCCCAGATAAAGGTATCGGGGTTATGCCTGAATTCAGCCTTCAGGGTTTCATTGATACCCTCGATCAGCTTTTTCTTGGGTCCGTCGGCATGGTGAATGCCATCGGGATATTTGCCGCTATAATATGGTTCGGGAAGTACAAAATCTGTTACAGAGGAGGGATCAGGATCCGGAGCAGCCATGCCCTTCCTGTGGGCTTCCTTGACCTCTGCCTTCACCTGTTCTTCAATTGATTTTAGCTCTTCTTCGGTAAAACGGTCGTACCGAAGGAGCATACGGCGGTACTTTCCGAGGGGATCGTACTCACTGACATAATTCAGCTCCAGGTCGTCGCGGTACAATTCATGCCGGTCGGAATTGGAATGCGAGTGTATCCTCACACAATTGGCCTGAACAATACATGGTTTCTGGTTCTTCATCACCCAGTCCCTGGCTTCGGCCATGGCATTCATCGAATCGAAAACATCCTTGCCGTTGCAATGGATGATCCGCAGGTTTTTAAATCCGGCGAAATTATTCGCTACCTTGCGGTTGGCTGTCTGGTCAGCCTTGGGAACTGAGATCCCGTAACCGTTGTCCTGGAAGACGAAGATCACCGGGAGCTCTTCATTCGAAGCGCCGTTAATGGCCTCGTAAACATATCCTTCAGAAACTGAGGATTCGCCCTGTGAACATATCGACACACCCTTGTGCTTATATTTCCGCATGGCTCTGCCGACTCCCACAGCATGCAGCGCATGGTTACCGGTGGCAGAGGAAACATTGTTGATGTTCCATTCGGGCTTGGCAAAATGATTGGACATGTGTCTGCCACCACCAGCCACATCCGTATCCTTCGATATTCCGTTGTAAATAATTTCCTCTGCTGATAATCCGGCAGAGATACAGGTGAGCATATCGCGGTAATAAGGAAAGAGGTGATCGGTGTTGCGGTCGAATACCTGCCCGATTGCCAGCTGAATACCGTCATGGCCGGCATAGGGGGCATGATATGACCAGCCAATGGCCTGCTTCAGGTAATTGGGAGCACGATCATCAAGCGATCTGCCCAGCACCATCAGGTAAAACCACCGGGTGAGTGTTTCTTTGTCCGTAGTTTTTATGCTAAATCGTCTAGGAATCTCCATTTTAAAATATTCAGGTTATCACTTTAAGAATTGTAGTTTCAATTTACTCATTGGTACATTGGCACATTGGTACATTGGCATATTGGCACATTGGCACATTACACAATCCTGTCCATATCAAATTCCTCCAGTAGATCAGCCAACCGCCTGAGAAACATACCACCCAGTGCCCCGTCTACAACACGGTGGTCATAGGAGAGTGAAAGTATCATCTTATGCCTGATGGCGATAACGTCGCCTGTGGGCGTTTCAATTACTGCCGGCTTCTTTTCGATATTTCCGGTTGCCAGGATAGCCACCTGTGGCTGGTTGATAACCGGTGTTCCGGTAATATTCCTGAAGGTTCCGAAATTGGATATGGTAAAGGTGCCTCCCTGAATATCATCAGGAGAAAGTGTACTGTTTCGGGCAGCCTCAGAAAGCCTGCTCAGCTCAACAGCCAGCCCAACAAGGCTTTTCTGATCGGCATTTTTCAGGACCGGTACAATCAGGTTGCCTGACTTCAATGCGACAGCAAAACCGATATTGACATTTTTGCGAAGGATGATCCTGTCGCCATCCACCGAGGCGTTTACACCCGGATACTCCTTAAGGGCTTTGGCCGTTGCCTCAAGGAAGGCAGGCATAAAAGTCAGCTTGATCTTCTCTCGTTTCAGAAATTCATCCTTGATCTTGTCGCGCCACATGACCAATCCTGTCACATCTGCTTCAACAAAATTGGTAACGTGGGGGGCAGTATGTTTCGACATTACCATATGTTCTGCAATGAGCTTGCGCATCCTGTCCATTTCAACAATGGTGTCGCCCGGCTGCAGGGTGATTGTACCCCTGCCCTGCTCAGGTTTCCTGCCAGGTCCCTTCTCGGGTGCCGCGGGTTGTTTACTCCTGGTTTCCAAATATTTCAGCACATCCTGTTTACGCACCCTGCCATTGGTGCCGGACCCTGTAATGCTATCCAACTCCACACCGGGGATGTTCTCCCTGGCAGCAATACTCATCACGAGAGGGGAATAGAAACGGTCGGAAGAAGGTTGTGAGGGATGTGGTTGTTGTGGTTGTTGTGGTT
>DIAS01000098.1:7485-7763 GCA_002415855.1 Bacteroidales bacterium UBA5072 | reverse complement strand
TGTTGTGGTTGTTGTGGTTGTTTTGAAGTTTCCTTTCCTGCCGTTGCAGCTGGAGCTTCTATAACTTCCCCTTTCCCTTCCGTATTGATAATCGCAATCACCTCTCCCACAGGAACAAGAGCATTTTCAGCGAACAATACCTGGATTACCTTTCCGGCGACCGGTGAGGGAATCTCTGAGTCGACCTTATCGGTTGCAATTTCAAGTAACACATCGTCCTCCTGGATTACATCACCGGGTTTCACCATCCAGCGGGTGATTGTGGCCTCCTGAACACT
>DIAS01000098.1:6876-7236 GCA_002415855.1 Bacteroidales bacterium UBA5072 | reverse complement strand
TAGCTTCCTGGACACTTTCGCCCAGTTTCGGCATTACTAGGTTAAAATCAGCCATGTTTGTTAGAATTCCTGATTGATTAAGAAGCGCAAATATACAAAAAAGCAAATATTTATAACAGTTCTAAATTGGGAATAAACAGAGAAGAGAGACCCGGGACGAGGGCCACGTTTGCATACTTTTTCTTAGAAAATTATTCCCGTTATTTTAAATATTATTTATCTTTGCACCCCGATCATCATTTGATGATTTGATGATTTGATGATTTGATGATCAATTAAACAAATCAAACAATCATCAAATCAATAATTAATTCGGGGCGTGGCGCAGTTGGCTAGCGCACTTGCATGGGGTGCAAGGGG
>DIAS01000098.1:0-6621 GCA_002415855.1 Bacteroidales bacterium UBA5072 | reverse complement strand
GTGCAAGGGGTCGGAAGTTCGAGTCTTCTCGCCCCGACAATTATAAAATAAAAGCCTTGTATATCTAATGATTACAAGGCTTTTTTATTGGCAATACAAAAGGTAGTGCAAAATATTCTCGCCCAGATTATTATGGGCATTCTTGGAAATTTATGATAAATTAGGTAAATTTAGCATACTGAAGAAGAAGTTAAATGAAAGATTATTGCTGAATATTAGGCTGTTAATCATAACATCGGGAAAACATGTACCACCAAAAATCTTATTGGGTAGTCTTCTGCATTTGCAGTTGCTTTTTCCTCATAGCGTATGGAAGGATTAACGGGCATCAGGTAATGAGTGCCGCTGGCGGATCGACATCGGGCAATAGTCTTGGATTCAGGGATGCCTTCACTGCCAGTATCACAGGTACAGCAATTTATTGTGAAGGTGCAGCCATGTCCATTACCTTAAGTATTACAGGCGGTGTAGCACCTTATGCAGCGGTTCTCACACGTTCGCAGAGCACATTAAACAAAGACACCACCATCAGTTTAATTGACGCATCCTCCTATATTATCAATGTCAATGTATCCGGCACTTATGATCTGAAAGAAATTACAGATAATACAGGGAATGCTGCAACCGTTTCGGGAAGCGTAACGCTTTCATTTGCCCCTGTCCCTGATGTTAGTATATCCGGACTTGCAACCGCCTATGTCAAACAATCAACAGAATGGGTGCTGATGACAGGAACGCCTGCGGGAGGCACCTTCAATGGACCGGGAGTTGTCCCCAACAATACCGACTGGTACTTTGTACCTTCACTGGCACCTGTAGGGACCAATGATATCGTTTATTCCTACAGGACTTCTCCTGCCTCCTGCTTTGGATATGATACTGCTGTTGTGAGAGTACTTGAAGCGGCTGCCTCCATTAAGTTTGAGAACGACCGCACAAAATACTGCAGCAATGACCGCCCCTTTACTGTTTCCGGTGTTAACATAGCCAACAGCGTTGGAAGCTTTACCATCAGCGGAGGAGTCGGACTTACCGATTACCATAATAACACGGCCACTGTTTATCCGTCGCAGCTTGATGCTGATGAATATACGATTACCTATATATATTTTGACGGAACTTCCCTTTCAGTGGACGGCAAATTTGATGTTAGCATTGCGCCCACTGCTGACTTCACATGGGAAAGTTCATTTAGTAATGAATGGGAAGCTATTGTATTAACCGATGCCTCAGCGGCAGAATATCAATGGATAGATTGTGAAAATAATAATTCTCCCATCATTGGAGCAACTCAAGGATCTCTTATCATAAGCCATGACGGCAATTATGCTGTAATCGTTTCAAAAAATGGTTGTGCCGATACGTCAACCTGTTATTCAGTTATAATAACTGATCTGGAAATTAACAGGTTTAAGCAAAATATTACTATTGATCCAAATCCTAATAAGGGTTCCTTTACTGTCAATCTTGGCAAGGTTCATTCTATTATCTGTATCACGATAACTGATCCCAACGGCAGAGTCATTCAGAAGCAAAATTATCATAATACTCAGGCAATAGAAACAATGTTGCCCACACCGCCCGGTATATACTTTTTAAATATAAATTCCGGAAATGAAAGGGCGGTTTTTAAAATAATTAAGCATTAGCATTTAGTGCACAGCATGAACCGGGCAGACAAAACTGCAACAAAATCGTCCTGTCAGTTTCTCTTCCGGTTGAACGCGCGGCAGTATCAAAAGCCTGTTTTACTGTCATTCTGCGTGAAACGAAGAACGGTGTTCACGACCGCAGGGAGATATCTTTATTGATGTAATACGGATATTTCGCTTTGCTCAACATGACAAGGACCGCAATGTACAGGCCTTTGATACAACCTCTCTTCCCGGGCTAATGATAAGTCCAGAGCAAGGAATTCTTTTGCTTCTTATTATTTTACGAAACCTGATTTCATCAGATATTCAGCACTTTGTTTGATTCCTTCGAGGGATGTTTTGAGCTGTTCAGCCTGTAATTTTGGATCCTGCGGACCGAAACCGGGAGGAGGAGCACCCTGGTTGCTCTTGGGCTGATTTTTTGCCATCTCCGCCATCAGGTCATTCATATTACCGCCCTGGGACTGAATCTTCTTCATCTGGTCCATCATCACCATCATTTGTGCCCTTTGCTCCTCCGTCATTTTAGCCTCCATCTCGACAAACCAATCCTCGTTGCCATTTTTATAGAACTGGTTAAAAATAGCTTTGTAATCGATCTTTCCGCTTGCACCAACCACATAATCATCTTTGATATGCAAAACTTTGAAACGATTCGGATACTTCTTCAAATAAGCAACGGGATCCTGGCCACCCACCGTAATCCAGTACACATCCATTTGAAAGAATACTTTGTCAGGGTCTGTATTGGCTATAAGGAAATCCTCATACAATTGGTCAGTATTGGGTATTGTCACGAATTCGATATGGTGGTTGTGGTAACCGAATTTAATTCCTCTTTTGTTTGCTTCTGCACCGATCTGGTTCATCAGCTCGCACTCCGCCTTAACTCCCTCTGCTGTTCCTGCCCACATATTCATTGGAAAAACAACGTATTTGCATCCCATCATTTTATGGTCATCAAATGTCTTTCCCCATGCGGTCAAAGTTCCTTCCACATCTTTGACATCAAATTTGGCACGTGTATGGCTTGATAAAATATCCAGCCCATATTTCTCTGCCAATGCAGCATAATCAGCAGGTTTGTAACCGGCAACGGTTCCTGTGCCGGGATCGTAATTTGAAATCTCCATTACAACATAACCGTCATCAGCAAGAGCTTTGAAAGCACCTTCGATATCGGATTCGAGGCCTTTTACGGAATAGGTAGCAATTCCAAGGTGTTTCTTTTGGCCGGGTTCTCCTGAAAGAGCCGAAGAAGATACAAACAGCGCCAGAACCGCAAAGACACATAAATAGTTTTTCATAATACTTTTCAATTTAAGACCAGTTTAGTTTCGTAAATACATCATTTTTACAGTCATTTCACATGACAATCAAACTATTTGCAAAGGTATTATTTTATATATTTTGTCCACATTGAGCAGAGGAATATGCATATAGTTGTTTTTATATTTTTTTGGTAAAGGAATTAAAAGGGATGGTAATACCTTTCATGTTTTTGCTAAAATGCTTAAATTTAGATTTTCCATAAATTAAATCAACAAGTTATGAATACAAACAACCGGAGAGAATTCCTTAAAAGGAGTATAATTGGTGTTTCGGGAGCGGCTTTGCTACCGGGTACGATCAACGCATACGCCGGTGAATCTGCTATTCAATTCGCCCAGAAATTACCGGAGCGGTCGTTGGGCAAAACAGGCATTAAAACGCCGCTGATAAGCATGGGGACGAGCGGAACCACAAATCCCAATTTTGTGAAAGCAGCCTATGATGCGGGTATAAGATTATTCTTTTCTGCCAATTATTACGGCGAAGGAAATAATGAAATACTGGTGGGCGAAGGTCTGAAAGGAATACCGCGCGATTCTTTTTTAGTCGGCACAGCTGCCTCACCTGACGGATTAGACAGGCGTTCCGGCACACTTACAGGTGAATTCACTGTTGATGGCTACATCAAGAAGGCTGAGGACAGCCTGAAAAGATTTGGCCTTGATCATATCGATATTTTGCTTTTTCCATATGCAGGGAAAAAAGAAACGGTGCAGCATGAGGGGATTCTAAAGACAATGGAGCAATTGAAGAAACAAGGTAAGGTGAGATTTGTCGGTATTGCTTCACACAGTGACACTGTTGAAGCCTTAAATGCAGCGGTTGCTGCTGGTATTTACGACATGGCCATGATTTCCTATAACTACAAAACTCAGAACAAGGACATGCTTGATCAGGCTGTTGCTAATGCAGTGAAAGCCGGAATGGGCGTAGTTGCCATGAAAACCACTGCAGGAGCATCCAGGGACAAATCTGGGCCGCCACTCAACACCAATGCCGCCCTTAAATGGGTCCTTCAGAATGAAAACATAACCAGCATAGTTTCCGGTATGTCCTCAGTTGAGGAATTGCAGAAAAACCTGACCATGATCCAGAATCTTAAAATGTCTGAACAGGAGTTGAAAGACCTGAATCTGGCTGCAGTTGGTTCAGGTACCGGACTGTATTGTCAGCAGTGCAAACAATGCATTCCGCAATGTCCACATCAGCTTGACATACCAACCTTAATGCGCAGCTACATGTATGCCTATGGCTACAAAAACACCGAGCAGGCCTGGTATACCCTGGCCGACTCCGGTATCTCAGGAAATCCATGTGATCAGTGCGATACATGCAAAGTTAATTGTATCTCGGGATTTGACATAAAATCAAAGATTTCAGATATCGCAAGACTCAGGGATGTTCCCCTGGATTTCATCCGGGTTTAAGCTTTTTATAAGCAGGCCTTTTCTACTGCTTGCAGAAATGGCTTATGGTGTGTGAATACATGGCACTTTAAGCCATTCCTTTTATGTTACGGCTGGGTTGATCCTTTTGGGAAAGATCCGTGAGTTTTCAATACCCAATCGTAAACCGTTCCCTGTGATGTGCTGGACGTTCAATTTCGTCAATCATTGCCATGGCGTAATCCTCAACCGAGATGTGACTTTCCCCCCTGTCATCAACAATAAGGTCATCTTTACCCAGGCGGAATGTTCCTGTACGTCTTCCTGGTGCTATGTTTCCTGCAGGGGAGAAAAAGACCCAGTCAAGTTCCTTCTCTTTTGATAAAATATCCAGAAAAAAAGTAGCAAGGGACCTTATACCCGGCATATAGGCTTCCGGCAAAACCCCTGCATCCATCAGACGCAGTCCCGGTGATACAAAGAGTGTACCAGCACCACCCACGATCAGAAACCTCTTTGTGCCTGATCTCTTCACTCCTTCCAGGATAATCGGATAAATCCTCAGGGTATCCTCATATATCATGGGATTGCCCCATCCCGGATTGTAGGCACTCACCACCACATCTGCTCCTGTACATACTTTCACAACAGTTTCCATGCTAGATACATCACCTTGGATAATGTCCAGATGCTGGTGTTGTATTGTTATCTTTTCAGGATTACGCACAACTGCCGTAACCTGGTAACCGCACTCCAGTGCTTCTTTTAAGATAGCAGAACCGACAAAGCCGCTTGCCCCGATCAATACAATCTTCTTCATAAATCAATAATTTATTATTCTATAATGAGCAAATTAACACATAAATAACGATCCTGAAGCGATATAAATGCGATAAAAAAGGATAGTTTTTACCTTCTGAAAACTTTGAAGGTATCCAACAGGATATGCACTATTATACAATTCAATCTTTATAAAATCTTTGCATCCAGGCAGTATAAATTGATTTTTCACTAATGAAACCGGTTATACATTTGAATAGGCTTTTATCAAAATGTCATGAATACAATTTATTGTATTTCGGAAATTAAAACCTTGACATTTAACAATATTCTGAATATAATAACGGCAGGTCAAGGTCTTTTCGGGATTTCGTTACTGTATTTACTGAAGTCTTTGGGCAAACTGATTTTTCTTTCGTCGCCACAGAGGAAATAAGTACATATAATCAGCATTGCGCTAAACTCTTTATAAAATCTTAACAGAACCATTTACTATCATTATTTTTTCTTTACGGACTCCGGGATATTTTTACAGTGAAAATAATAGATACTAGTTATGAATCAAAAAGTTACATTATCTTTCATGTCAATTGCCGCAATACCTGTATCATCCGTTACTGCAGCTTCCAGCAGTCCTTCAGGTTACCTTATCGGCGGAATTATCGCTTTGCTGATCCTGGGATATTTGGTATACTCCTTAATACGTCCTGAAAAATTCTGATCGACCTGCATTTTTACCACAGTAATATTTATTTAACAAAGCATTAATTCTAAACCATGAATGAATCGATTCAATTGATCCTTTTTCTGGTAGGGCTGGTTGTGCTAGCTCCAATTTTGGGCAGGTATATGTCAAAAATTTTCACAGATGAAAAACATATCATGAAGCCGGTTTTTGGATGGCTGGAAAACCTGGTATACAAAACATGCGGCATTCATAGAACAGAAGAGTTGAACTGGAAATCTTACACGTTCGCAATTCTCATTTTCAACCTGTTTGGTTTCCTGTTTCTATTTCTATTGCAGGTGTTTCAGGCATATTTACCGCTAAATACAGAGAAATTGCCGAATGTTTCCTGGCATCTCGCCTTTAATACGGCAGTCAGTTTTACCACCAATACCAACTGGCAGTCGTTTGCCGGAGAAAACACCTTGAGTTACCTGGTACAAATGCTGGGTTTAACCGTTCAGAACTTCGTAAGTGCAGCCACCGGGATTGCCGTTGTACTGGCGTTGATGCGTGGTTTGACCCGAAAAACAACAGAAAATCTGGGCAACTTTTGGGTAGATCTTACCCGAAGTGTTGTGTATATTTTGTTACCCATGTCAATAGTCCTGGGCTTTTTTCTGACCGGACAGGGTGTTGTGCAGACATTCTCGCCATCCGTAACAGCAAACACATTGCAGGGTACCGAACAGGTAATACCACTTGGCCCGGCTGCTTCGCAAATTGCCATCAAGCAGTTGGG
>DIAS01000073.1:593-3978 GCA_002415855.1 Bacteroidales bacterium UBA5072 | reverse complement strand
AATAGCGATAATTATCAAAATAAAGGGAATAGAAATTCCCTCAATGAGTCCCGGATTGCCTTTCCAGCCAATAATATGTAGCGTTTCGGCTATTTTACCGATAAGGCTGGCCGCATAATAGGTAATAGCGACCATCGAGATGCCTTCAACCATTTGTTGCATCCGCAGTTGCATTTTTGCTCGTAAGGCCATTGACGTGAGTAACCCCTGATTTTGTCGCTCAATAATAATGTCGACACGCGTGCGTAATAACTGACTTGCGTTACTGACTCGTTCAGAAAGTAGGGTAAAACGGTGCGAGATTGATTCGCAGGTATTAATCGCCGGTTCTAATCGCCGTTTAATAAATTCACCCAAAGTCTGAATACCTTGAATTCGAACTTCCCGTAAATCGTTTACCCGCTGTTCCACCAGTTGATAATAGGCACTGGCAGCCGCAAAGCGAAAGTGATTGCTGGAGATATGATTTTCAACATCAGCGGCCAGTGTGGTTAACTCATCCAATAATTGAGCATCATTATTGTCAGGTAAGGTCATTGCGTTAGTAATAGTATAGAGTAACCGATCGCACGTATTTAATGCCGGGTACAGTTTGCGCGCAATTGGAAAAGCAAGTAACGCCATAACCCGATACACTTCAATTTCAAATAATCGTTGCAACAAGCGTCCTGCCTGCGCCGTTCTTAAACCATGGTTAATAATCAAAAAACGGCTAAAACCATCAACATGAAGGCGAAAATCTGTGAATACCGATGCTGCACCGCCAGTTACTTTAGACCCGATGATTGGATTGCCTGCAAAGTAAGTCGAGAGAGGCGCTAAATCAACATTCTCCTCATGATTAATATCGGCAGCGGAGACAATTGATGCGTGAGTCGCAACAATGACTTGCCCGGTTAATTGCGATAGCCAATCCACCGGCACTTTTTTTAAGGCAGGATCCGCAAAAGGATCTTTAGGGGTATCGTGTACGTAAAAGCTGTAAGTACTAAATTCGCCGTGTTGTTCCCAACGTATTTGAAAGGAATTAAAGGTAGCACTAAAGTGATCCGCATCTTTTTCAGGCGGGGCGACACCAAATCTTTCACAAAGCGCTACCAAATGCTTACGTTCTTGCATTTTTTCTTCATTTGACAGTAATAGCGCAAGATGGCTGGCTCTAACTGGCAAACTGAGAATTAATGGCGCTCTGGCGTGGACTTCGTTGTGAAGTACAAAACGTTGTGGATGATTTTTAGGAATGGGAAATAAAGTCGTCACAGGTGTTTTTTATAATTTAAAAATTCAAGTTGAGCAATAATTGTCCTTTGAAGGATATCTTTCGTTTTAATTTCACAGCTTACCGCTTATGGTTCACCGTGATGGGAGAATTGTCGCACCAAAAGTATTGGTGCAGCTTGTTTGTTTTTCAATCCAAATGCGCATAACCCTTATCATCACTCCAAAAAAGCTCTGATTGAGGCAACTCCCTGACCACCGGCTTGCCTTGCCATATCCAAACTGGATTCAGAAAGCCCCCCCAACGCATAAACTGGCAGATTTGTTTTAGAAACCAGTTTGGCGAATTTTTTCCATCCTAACGGCTTTGTTTCCGGATGTGTTTTAGTTGCTAACACCGGCGCTAAAACGGCAAAGTCTACACCTATTTTTTGCGCGTGCTGTAATTCCAGAAGGTTATGGCATGAGGCAGCGACCCAGTGTGCTTGCTCCGATGTACCGCGTGGGAATGCTGGTCTCTTGGTTGTAGACATTAAATGTCGGCTGGTTAAATGAATGCCATCGACAGCAAAATCTTCTGCATTTTTAACGGCAGAATTTATTAATAACCATGCTCCTTGTCGCTTACACAAGGGATAAGCTTGTTCAATAAAATTTTTTATAGCATCGGTGTGCAATGTTTTTAACCTTAGTTGGATCAGCTTAATCCCTCGGATTAATATTTTTTGCAGATTAGTCAGTAACTGCGACTCATCGACATCGTCCAAAATTGCATAATAGGGTGGTAATTGAGCGGCGGTTATAATGGGCTGATTGGCAGTTGGAAATGCATGATTTGCCAATTCGCCTGTATTGACCCATTTGAATGGCTGACCTTCACAGCTTTTAGCGTCGCCTGAAAAATGCTCCACTAAAAACACATTTAACTGTACTGCTAAATCAGGGTACTGATGCTTGATGGTAATTAGAGGTGTTGTTGCAATTACTGTAATACCAAGTTCTTCATTGAGTTCCCGCGCCAAGGCCTGTTCTGCAGATTCTTCAGATTCAATCTTACCGCCGGGAAACTCCCACAATCCCCCTTGATGCAATGATTCATCGCGCAAGGAAATTAAAACTTGTCCATCGGTATTTTTTACTACACCGACGGCAACTTGTAGCAGTTTCAAGTTCTATATTCCGCATTAATTTTCACATAGTCGTAAGAAAAGTCACAGGTTAAAACTTCCTGGGAAGCTTCACCACGTCCCAACTTAACCGTCACAGTGATTTCGTCCTTGTCCATCACTTTTTGCCCTGCTTCTTCGGTGTAATCATCGGCGCGGCCACCATTTCTAACGATACAAACGTCGTCTAAAAAAATTTGCACGGTTTCCAGTATCATGTTTTCCACGCCTGAGCGACCAACAGCGGCAAGAATCCGTCCCCAATTGGGATCGCTGGCAAAAAATGCTGTTTTCACCAGCGGCGAGTGAGCAATAGTTTTACCGACTCGCACCGCTTCTTCATCGTGCAATGCTTCTTTGACGACGATACGCATTAATTTGGTTGCACCTTCGCCATCTCTAACAATGGCCTCTGCTAATTGTTTGCAAACGTTCATAAGGGCATCGGCAAAAATCGCATAATGTTCACTGTCTGCGGTAATTTCCGGGGCAGTTGAACAGCCGCTAGCCATCACTACGCAGGCATCGTTGGTCGAGGTGTCGCCATCAACTGTAATACGATTAAATGACTGTTCAACGGCTAACGTCAAACATTTCTGCAATAAAGCCTGGTTAATTTTGGCATCAGTGGCAATAAAGCCCAGCATTGTTGCCATATTGGGCTGTATCATGCCAGCACCTTTGGAAATGCCGTTAATCGTGATCGACTGTCCTGCAATGGTGATGGATTTGGAAACACCTTTGGGGAATGTATCCGTGGTCATAATCGCTCGTGCGGCTTTATCCCAGTTATCCAGTGCAAGATTTTTTATTGCCGCCGGTAAAGCCTCAGTAATTTTGGTTACCGGCAAGGGTTGGCCAATAACGCCCGTGGAGAAAGGCAGTACCTGGTTTGCTGCGCCACCTGTGACTTTTGCAAGCTCAGTGCAGGAAAGCAAGGCATCCTGCATTCCCTGTTCACCGGTTCCCGCATTGGCATTTCCCGAATTAATCAGTAACCA
>DIAS01000073.1:0-278 GCA_002415855.1 Bacteroidales bacterium UBA5072 | reverse complement strand
GCATTCTGGGTAAACACGGCAGCACACGTTGACTGTTCAGCCATTTGAATAACCAAAATATCATCTTTGATTGTTTGCTTGATACCCGCACAAGCTGTGCCTAGCGTTATTCCCGCTACGGTAAGCATGTTCGGAAAATCGCGCTGTCCTACGGCCATGTGTTAATCCTCGTTGTCTTTAAAAAATAGAATGAATGCCTTGAACATCATCAATGCCCAAGCCTATGGCATTAGGCTCAGGCAGATGTTCAGGGTGCGCCATAAGATTCATTTATAACT
>DIAS01000181.1:28093-28366 GCA_002415855.1 Bacteroidales bacterium UBA5072 | reverse complement strand
ATCGAGGAACTGGATAAGGCAGGACAGGACCCTGGCGCATGAAATATCTCGATGAATACAGGAACAAGGCCCTGGTAACAAAGCTGGTCAATGCCATTGCACGGGAATCCAGGCAGAATATCCGGCTTATGGAGGTTTGCGGGGGCCATACCATGGCCATCCGCAAGTTTGGGATTCAACGGTTGCTGCCCTCGAATATTGAACTGCTGTCAGGACCAGGTTGCCCGGTTTGCGTAACCGACAGGACCTCCATTGATAAGGCCATCAGGCTGG
>DIAS01000181.1:0-27940 GCA_002415855.1 Bacteroidales bacterium UBA5072 | reverse complement strand
CGTAAGTATGGAATTCAGCACCTCCTGCCTGCCAACATCGAATTATTGTCGGGCCCTGGCTGCCCGGTTTGTGTCACCGATCGTCAATCCATTGATAAGGCCATCAGGCTGGCACAAATCCCGGGAATCATCATCACTACTTATGGTGACCTGATCAGGGTTCCCGGATCTTCCTCAAGTCTGAACCAGGAAAAGGCATTGGGAGCAGATGTCAGAATTGTTTATTCAACGCTTGAGTCGCTTGCAATAGCCGGGGAAAATCCTGGCAGACCGGTTATTTTTATGGGAATTGGTTTTGAGACCACTACACCTTCCAGTGCGGTTGCCTTGATGGAGGCTTCACGGCTGCAAATCCGCAATTTTTACCTGCTTAGTCTGCACAAAGTGATGCCCCCGGCCATGGCCGCACTCATTGAGCAGGGAATCAACATTGACGGGTATATTGGTCCCGGTCATGTCACTGCTGTTGCGGGGGCCGACATGTACCGTACATTGGAGGAGCGATTCGGCATTTCAGTTGTAGTATCCGGTTTTGAACCAACCGATATTCTGCAGTCGGTTTACATGCTCGTTAAAATGAAGGAAGAAGGCCGTAAGGGTACGGAGATCCAGTACAAACGGGCTGTTACCCGTGAAGGCAATACCAGGGCGAAGGAATTGGTCGCCCGTTACTTTAAACCGGCTATCGATTCATGGCGCGGTTTGGGAGCCATCGATGCCAGCGGTATGAAAATCCGTGAAGAATACAGTGCTTTTGATGCGGAGAATCATTTTGATCTGCAGGTACCGCCGGTTCCTGAACCCAAAGGTTGCATCTGCGGCGAGGTTTTAAGAGGGTTGAAAAATCCTGATCAGTGCAGTTTGTTTGCCAGGACCTGCACACCTGCCAATCCGATCGGTGCCTGCATGGTATCGGGCGAAGGAGCATGCCAGGCTTATTATAATTACAGATAGTCACGATTCAGGATTGGCAAAGTCTGAAACCGTGCCGGGAATTGCTGGCAATTAATTTTTAAATATATTTGCGACTTCAGCATAGTTTAGATACCAGATATTCCTTACCATCTCTCATGAACACAAGAAAACGTATTTTTTTCTCCCTGTTAAGCGGCCTGCTTCTCACACCTGCCTGGTACGAATGGGGAAACGGACTTGTATTGATCATTGCCCTGGTCCCCCTGCTGTTTGTCGAGGATGACCTCGATCAGCGCAAAGCTGAATATGGTTCCCGGGCTTTTTTCCGCTACGCGGTTCTTACATTCTTCGTTTGGAACACCGCTACCACATGGTGGATTGTGAATGCGACAGTGATCGGTGTCATTGCTGCCATATTGGTTAACACCCTAATGTGGTCGCTGGTGATGCTGTTGTTCCACATCATAAAACGAAGGCTGGGGCCGCAGATTGGGTATTTCAGCCTGATCCTGTTCTGGATCACCTGGGAGTATTTTTACCACAATTCGGAAATATCATGGCCCTGGCTGACATTGGGGAATGGATTTGCCTTTAACATCCGGCTGATCCAGTGGTACGAGTATACCGGTGTACTGGGAGGATCACTGTGGGTTTTGGTATTGAATGTACTGATCTTCAATCTAATCAAGGGTTTTATGGTTGAGATTCCCCGCAGGAGACTTCTGGCGCAGGCTATCCTGATCGGCGTAATCATTACCGGACCCATTGCCATTTCCCTGGTGAGGTTTTATACTTATCGGGAGATTCCTGATCCTAAAACAATCGTAGTAATCCAGCCCAATATCGATCCTTATGAAAAATTCGTTTCCATACCCAGTGTTGACCAGACCCGTGTTCAACTGACCGAAGCTTCAAAAGTAGCCGATTCAACGGTGGATTATTTTGTTGCTCCCGAGACATCGATCAACAATAACATCTGGATGGATGAAATCGAAAAGGTACCCGATATCATGATGATACGCAGTTTTCTAAGGGATTATCCGGGGGCAGCCTATGTTCCGGGCATTCAGTGCTATAAACGGTTCAAACCAGGCGATAAGCTGTCGGATAACGTACGTGATATCCCGGGCACCCTGTTGAAGTACGAAAGCTTTAATGCTGCGATACAGCTTGATTCAACCCGGCATGTTCCGTTCTATTTCAAATCAAAACTGGTAGTCGGCGTTGAAAAAATGCCTTATGCCAGGTACCTGAAATTCCTCGAGAAATTCACCGTCAGGCTCGGCGGAACTTTCCGCGGGTGGGGAACCCAGGATGACCGTGGCGTTTTTTTCTCAGCTGCAGATTCAACCGGCGTGAGTCCGATCATTTGTTATGAATCGGTCTACGGAGAATTTGTCACCGGCTATGTTAAAAATGGAGCCAATCTGCTTTTTGTTGTTACCAATGACGGTTGGTGGGGAAATACTCCGGGTTATCGTCAGCACAATTCTTTTTCCAGCCTCAGGGCTATTGAAACACGGAGAAGCATCGCCCGTTCCGCCAATACCGGAATTTCAAGCCTGATCAATCAACGCGGGGAAGTGATGAATAAGCTGGGCTGGTGGAAACGCGGAACGGTGAAGGGCACCCTAAATGCAAATCATGCTCTCACCTTCTACGTGAAAAATGGCGATTATATCGGACGGACAGCCTGTTTCTTCTCGCTGCTGATCATACTGCTATTCATTGTGAAACTGTTCACCCAATAGCCGCATGATTATTGCTTGTTCTTCAGCTTTTTAAGCTCTTCCTCCAGCTTATTCAGCTGCTCTGTTTTTAAAGCAAGCTGGGCAACCATTTCTTTTTCCTTTCTTTGTGATTCCTCCTGTGTGGCCAGCATCTCTTCCATGTTTTGCCTCATCTCCTCTTCCTGAGCCCTGAGCTCTTCGGCTTGGGTGTTGTTCTGCTCCAGCATCTCGTTTGTTTTCTCATTGGCTTTGATGATGGTAATAACCGAAGCCAGTGATTCAGATATTTTCTCCACAAAGGCAACCTTATTGTCGGGAAGCTTTTTGATAGAGGCTATCTCAATTACCCCAACACAACTGTTGTCCTGAATGATCGGCACATACAAGGCATGGTGAAGCGAAAGTTTGCCGAGGCCGGATCGAAGAACAATATATCCATCAGGCAGGTTGTCGACCTTAATTGTCTGCTTTTCAACAAAGCAGGTACCGATATTGCCTTCTCCGGATTCAAAACTAAAATTCTTCTTGCTGTCCGAACTGATGCAGAATTCTCCTGCAGCTCTTAATACAATTTGTTGAGGATCTGAATCATCCATGATAAATATCCCCCCGGCAGAAGCATCGATATACCGTACCAGCTCGGAGATCATGCCTGTGGAGAGATCTTCCAGACTACGCCTTTTCTTGGCGATAATATCACTGAACCGCGCAATCCCTTCCGTCAGGAATCGGATGTCCTTCTCTTCCTCATCACGTCTTCGAAGCTCTTCCTGCTGCCGTTCCAGTTCACTGGCCTTTCCCTGTATCTCAGCTTGCGCTTCCTGTATCTTTTGCTGGAGGATCATCTTATCATGGATGGATTGTTTCTCGCGTTGTTTGATGTAATATACAATCATCATGACAATTACAACCAGGTAAAGCAGAATTGCCAGCTTGCTTGTATACCAGGGTGGACGGATCCTGATCACGATTTTCCGGGGAGTTTCATTCCAGACACCATCACTGTTCGATCCTTTCAGCAGAAAAGTGTATTTACCTGCATCCAGATTGGTATAGGTTACAAAATTCCTGTTGCCGGCATCCACCCAGTCTTCATCAAACCCCTCCATTTTATACATGTACCTGTTCTTCTGTGGTGAAGTAAAATCAAGTGAGGCAAACTCGATGGTGAATACCGACTGCTTGTAATTCAGCTTAATGTAATCGGTGAAATTGATGTGTTTTTTAAGGGGTGATCCCTTGGCACCGGGAATGGCCGGTTCACTGAAGATCATGAAATCTGTAAAAACAACACTGGGTTTTATGCTGCTGTTTTTGATGCTATCGGGATGAAATACCGTTAGTCCGTTTACGCCGCCAAACATCATCCTGCCATCTCTGAGCTGGGTCTGTGCATTGTATTTGAATTCGTTACCCTGGATACCCTGTGATTTATCGAATATTTCAACCCTGGCAGTGCGGGGATCAAACCGCATCAGACCACGGGTACTGCTGATCCATAGATTGTTATTCCTGTCTTTAAGCAAACCCATGAGTGCATTGGATGACAAACCTTCATTGATGGTATAAACCCTGAAGGAATCGGTCTCAAGATCCAGCCTGTTCAAACCGCCTCCATTTGTTGCGATCCAGGCATAATTGTCGATAAAAACAATTGATTTTACATCGATGTATGAGAGGGAATTCTTGTTATTTTCGTCGTGAACATAAGTTTTAAGGGTTTTCTTTTCGTAATCCAGCACGAATATTCCCCTGTTCTCGGTACCGAACCATATCTTTCCATCAGGATTTTCTGTAATATGCATCACCACGTTGGAAGGGGAGGCAAGGCTTTCAGTGCCCTCAGTATAGTTTTCGAATGTACTGTTTACCGGATCAAAGAGACTATATCCTGAGCCAAGCATGGATAACCAATAACGTTTTTTGCTGTCCTTCAGGATCGTCCAGACATTGGTGGAGGACATGCCGCTACTCACGTTATAGCTTTTGATCACCCTTTTGCTGTCAGGATCGAACACCATCAGCCCTCCTGAGTATGTACCCAGCAAAAGATTCCCGTCAGGGCTTTCATGAATGGTCAGGATCACATCCGTTGTCAGCGAACCTGGGTCTCCGGCCCTGGACCTGAAATGTTCGAATGATTTGCTGTCTTCGTGAAAAAGACTCAGTCCGCCGCCATCCTGGCCAAGCCAGATTCTGCCCTGTGAATCCTCGAAAATGCCGCAGACCACTTCTTTGTTGATAGATTCGGGGTTAAAGGGACTGTGTGCATATGATGTGAATTTCTCCTTGTTCCTTTTCCATACACTGATCCCGGCCCCAAAATGGCCAACCCATATATTCTTGTCCTTGTCCTGGTACATCCTGAAAATGGAGTTGGCGTTCAGGGAATAATTATTCCGGGTATCAACCATCAGATACTGAATTTCTCCTGTTCGGGGATTATAGATATTGATACCTCCGCCATCGGTGCCGATCCATATCTCATCCGGTCTCACATTTAAACATCTGGTCTTGATGCTCCCGGCTGACAATCCTCCCTCACTTTTATCTATCAGCCTGCATTCTCCGGTTGCCGGATTTAGAATGTGCACCCCGGAGAATTCGGAAGTAATGTAGAGCAAACCATGCTCGTCTTCCTGGATGAACTTGTGATTGTTGCTGCCGAAATGGGCCAGCCTGTATGGGATTTCTTTAAATGTTTCGGTTTTCCTGTCATATTCATTAATCACATCCGAAACCGGGCATACATAGAGCTTATTATTGTGTGCAACGAAAGTACTGTATACACTTGTATTGCTGATCGATCCGGGCTTGCCGGGGTCCTGTGTATAGGTCCTGTATCTGTCTTTTTCCGGAAAATAATGCACCAGTCCGTTGATCGTGGAAAACCAGATGGTACTGTCAGTATCTACAAGGATGCTGTGTACCCTTCCCCCGTGAAAGGCCTCAGGATCATCAGGGTTTGTCCTTATCCGGGTCATTTTATCCATCACCGGATCATACTGGTTCAATCCTCCATCTGTTCCAATCCAGATTTTCCCGTTCCTGTCCTCCGCAATACCGAACACCCAGTTTGAAACCAGACTGTGCGGGTCGTTCCTGTCATTCCTGAAAACCGTGAACTGACGGCCATCATAGCGATTCAGTCCGTCACGTGTGGCAAACCACATATATCCGTGGGAATCTTGCATAATATCCTCAATGATACCCTGTGAAAGTCCATCATCCACGGTGAGGTACTCAAATTTTATTTTTGAAAGATCAGCTGAAAATATCGATGACCCTAAAATCAACATTTGTAAGACACAAATCAATCTCTTCATTGCAGTTCTGTTTTTAAAAGAACAATATCCTTTATACTGAAAATAGTATGAAAAGTTATTCATTTTTCACTTTTCATCGTCCTCCATTTCCTTAAGTATTTTTTCAATTTCTTTTTCAGTACTGAAAAGTTTGCTTTTGCAGAGTTTCAGTAATTCTGAGGCGTGTTTTACCTTTTCAGCCAGTACATCCACATCGAGCTCACCGGTCTCGATTTGCTGCAATATGCCATCAATTGTGGCTATTGCCTCGGAGTATGACATGTTTTTTTTGGTCATATCTATAAAATTAAATCGTTTTACTTTTGATGGTTCCCCCGGCAAGCCGGGTTTCAATAACTTCATCCTGAGAAACCTGCGCGGGGTTTCTCAAGGCTTTGTTCCTGAAATATGTTATTGAATAACCACGTTTGAGGATCAGGAAGGGATCAAGGTAACTGTTCTTCCTTTCCAAAATATCGACAGCATGCCTGCCATGTATGATAATCCCCTTAATGCCATTCTTAATGCGGACAGCCCTCTTGCTGATGTCTTCCGATTCTCTGAAAACCAGTTGTTTAGCTGTTGACGCAACGTTTATGGTCAGGTACTTCAGGTTGCCGGAGCAGGACGTGAGCTGTTCTCTGACAGCCGGCTTCAGCAGCATGCGGAACCTGTTCAACTGTTCCTTTTCTTCCCTTACCTTCACTGAGACAATATCATAAAATGCCAGCGAGAGCTCATTGATCTTCTCATCTGCCTGACGGTACTGGTCAACCAGGAACTCGGCCACAGCTGTCGGTGTTTTCAGCCGGGTATGCGCCACGAGGTCCGTAATGGTTTCATCCTGTTCATGTCCGATACCTGTTAACACAGGAAGGGGAAACTGGCAAATGTGTGAAGCGAGCCAATGGCTGTTAAAGCAATTCAATTCTGCCTGGGCACCACCTCCGCGGATGATGACTACCACATCAAAGAATTCCTCCCGCTCAAATATCCTGTCAAGTGCCGCAATAATGGATTGCTCGGCTTCATTGCCCTGCATGACTGCAGGAAAGAGTTTTACATAAAACTTATAGCCAAATCCATTGTTCGTCAATTGATCCATAAAATCGCCATATCCTGCTGCAGACCTCGACGAAATGACTGCTACCTTTCCAGGCAAGTCAGGCAAGGGAAGCGATTTGTTCATGTCAAAAACTCCTTCGGCCATAAGCTGGTTGATGATTTCCTGCTTTCTCAATGCCATTTCTCCAACTGTATAGGAAGGCTCAATATCGGTAATATTTAGGCTGAATCCGTATAGTTCATGAAATTCGGCAGTCACCCTGACCATTACTTTCAATCCGGCAGTGAGACGAGTACGGGTCGTGGTTTCAAAATAAGGCTGCAACATCCTGAAAACGGATGACCATATGGTTGCCCTGACTTTGGCCTTTATGCTTTCGCCGGCAGCTTCTTTCTCAATGAGTTCCAGGTAACAGTGCCCGCTGTAATTTATCTTCAGTTCGCTGATCTCAGCCACAACCCACCAGGACGATGGTAGCGAACTCTTCAGAATTGATTTGATCTGCGCCAAAAGCTGGTAAAGTGACAAGGCCTGGTTATCCATGGATTCTCAATACTTGATCAGTTTGGAAACGCCGGTGAAGGAACCTGTTTTTACCTCTAAGATATAAAAGCCCCCGATAAGGTGGCCAAGTCCGCTATCAAATTTTAAATAGGTTCTGCCGGGAAATGACGGAAAAAGGGTATTCAGGATCTCCCTCCCTGCGTAATCGATCAGCCTGACGTGTACTTCATCATCCACGGGTGATCCGAAGATGATATACAACTGGTCGGAAAAAGGATTTGGAAATACTGATATCATTTCCGAAAACACCTGGCTCTCCTGGTTAACCTGTAGCAATACGTGTGCAAGGTTGAAATCAGGAATGCCATAGCCATAGTCCGCATCGGGCTGTCCAAAACGGTCAGCACTTTTCCGCACTGCTGTCAGCATATCCAGTGCCGAAGCGCCGGGATTTGCCTGCCATAAACAGGCTGAGAGACCTGATATTACTGGTGCAGAAAGCGAAGTGCCGTTGGCTTGCCATACCTCGCCGTCGTACCCGATTACATAGGTTCCCAGGCCGATAGCCATGACATCAGGCTTTACGTTCCCGTCAAAGGAAGGTCCGCGACTGCTGAAATATGCCACGGTACCGTTCTCATCAATTGCACCTGTGGCCAGCACGCTGTCAGCATCAGCAGGCGCGCCGACATACTTCCAGGCCGAACCGCCCTCATTGCCGGCACTGATGACAACCAGCATTCCCTTGGAGGTCGCCTGATCAGCAGCCCTCGTTACGCGTGTGGTCTTGCCGTCCATGTCGGCATAGGTGTGACTCTGGGAAGGGTCGTCAAACACAGTATATCCCAGGGAGGAACTGATGATGTCTGCACCCGCACTGTCAGCAAATTCTGCTGCTGCAATCCAGTTATCCTCCTCAATCAGATACTCTGAGCCGGCATCTTCCGATCGCAGCAGATAAAAGCTGGCTTCCGGAGCGGTTCCTATCAGTTCTCCGGGAAGGTAACTGCCGATGACCGAAAGAACCAGCATACCATGCGTGTGACCTTCATAGATATCGGCCGTTTCATCAACAAAATCCCTGTGGCCAAGGATCTGACCGTTATCCCAAAGCCTGCTGAATGCAGGCAATTGATCTGCGTGGTAAAATCCCGCATCGATAACCGCAATGGTCACATCTTTTCCCTGAAAACCGAGATCATGAAGAAGCGTGCCGTTGTGTATGGCAGTCTGCCACCATGAGGACCCGTAATCCATTGAAACGGAACGGTTGAACTGCTGAATTCCTGGTTTGACAGCGCTATTGACCGGTGGAACTTGTAATACCTTCTGCAAACCAGTTCTTTTTACGAAGGTAAATGCAGCAATCCGATCCAGGATGCTGTCGTGGGGTATGAAAACGGTCACTGCATTAAACCACCTTGAAACTGTCAGTATCCCGGCCCCTGCGGAACGCAGGCTGTCAATGTAGGCAGGTACAACCGGGAGATCATTGAAATCGACAGGTATGTTTTGCCGGTTACGCCTTTCGAGGGCTTTGGGTGATAAGAACTCTCCGGGATTGTCGGTCGTAAACGGAGTATTGTTCTTATCCGTAAATTCAATCCGGTACTTCGAAGGAGCGGTCTCCTCAAAATACTCCTGTGCCGAAATCAAAGACAGGTTCAGTCCGACGAGTACGGTAATTAATATCAAGCACAACAACCAACGGGAATTACCGCTGGAGAGTTTACCTTCCGGGCGGTATGATAAAATTGGATTCATCAGGCTCCTCAAATTTACCCTCATTGGCTTCAATTGAATGAAAAAGCTCCTGTTGTTTTTCAGTCAGCTGGTCTTCATTCAGGGGTTTGCCATCCAGGTATTCCATTTCTGCATCCACAGTGCCATCTTCTTTGAAAAAAGTCCATTTTCCCTGACGGTGATCATTCGCATATTTCCCTTTCAAATAGAGCTCGCCATCACTGAAATATACGTAAAAATCTCCTTCAAGCTTGTTTTCCGAATAGGTTGCCTTCATCTTAAGCAGCCCGTTCTGGAAATACTGTTCCCAGATTCCGTCCTTCTTGTTATCCTTCCAGTCAATCTTCTCGGATATACTGCCATTACTGTAATAATTGATCATCATACCTTGCCGGGCACCTTTCTGCCAGTTTTCCTGCGCCGTAAGCGACCTGTCATAATAACTGTAATATGACCATGTACTGTCTTTCAGAGAATTGTAAAATACCCCCTCAGCTGCAAGCTGGCCGTCCTCATACAATAATCTGGCCCGCGCATAGTCACCTTTTGCATCATAATTCAGGATCGCCTTTACAGCTCCCGTTTCGTAATACCGGTACATGAGCCCGACGGGTTTATCATTCTTAAAGAAACCCTTGTACATAAGTTTCCCATTGGGATAGCTCTTTTTCCACCATCCTTGCTTAAGACGCTGGGCGTCAGTCTGATTGAAGAGCGTATCAGACTGGGCTTCCATTGAGCCCGAGATTAGTGTCAGAACAAATACCAGTAATGAAATTGTCCGGATATACATAGGGGTGATATTATGCGTTAAAGATAATAAAAAAGAGACTTTCTCCTGGTTAATCCTATGAACATGTCTGATCTGCCATGTTGTTAATTTTGACGAAAAACTTGACAATCATGAGGGTATGCTGTAATTTACATATAATATGCTGTAATTTTCACAGAATATGAAAACAATTAATGAAACAGGTTTTGGCCGTCGTGAATTTCTGAAAAAAGGCGTGGTCGCCATGGGTGCCCTCACTGCAGTGCCGGTATTGGATCCTTTCGGAGGACTTTTTAATGATCCGAAACAGGTGGTAAGCGTGGTAAAGATCAGGGACGGCCGCATAGATTATGCCGTTGAACAAGCTGTTGACCTGCTTGGCGGTATTTCAGAAGTAACGAAGAACTGTAAGAAGATTATGCTGAAGCCCAACCTGGTTTCAGATGATCCGAACAGCACAACAAAACCGGTAGTGATCAAAACCCTGGCTGTAATGATGAAAAAGGCGGGGAAGGAAGTATGTATCGGCGAAGGTTCGGCAGCTGCAGCAGGGATAAATGCTGATGCAAACGGTGTTCAGTTTACCCGTAAATCTGAACTGCTGGATAAGTTGCAGCAGCAGGTTTTTGACAAATTGGGATATACGGCTCTTGCGGGTGAGCTTGGTGTACCGCTGATCAACCTGCATACAGGTGAGCTGGTTGATGTGGAGGTTCCGGATGCACATTTCTTTAAAAAGCTTACAATCCATAAGTCACTGAAGGACATCGATATGCTTTGTTCTGTTCCCATGATGAAAACACATGCACTGGCCACCGTAACCCTGGGATTGAAGAATGTGATTGGTCTCTATCCGGGATCGGCCTATTGCTCCGTCAGATCATGCGTACATACCGAGGCTGAACAGGGCGGATCACCCGGGATCGCATTTGAGATCCTCGATATGGTGAAAGCAAACAAACTCGGCCTCACTGTGATCGACGGATCCATGGCCATGGAAGGGGAAGGACCGTCAAACGGGAAACTGGTTAAAATGGACCTGATCATTGCCGGGACCAATGCACTGGCTGCTGACATGGTAGGTGCCGCCATCATGGGCATCGGACATACGGAGGTCCCGACTTTCTTGGTTGCGCACCAATCGGGTTTGCGCCCCTCCTCGCTCGATGAGATCGAAATCAGAGGAGAAAGCATCGAGGCAGTGAAACGTGATTTCATTAGGGCTACCGTGATCCCCTGGCATTCCATCAAGGACTGGTTCGGTGCCAAGGAGGTATGAGGGGGCAATCGGTGAACGGTAATCGGTGAACGGTAATCGGTGTGTTAAACTTATATCCTCTTAATCCTAAAACTCATAGTATGAAAACTATCCGCTTCCTGGCCGCCATTCTGCTGGTTGTTACAGGCGTGTGGCATATTGCCCTGTTCTTTAAAGCTTCCGATGATCCAGATAGCTTGCCTTTGCTGATTTTTGGAGTGGCTTATGCCCTGACCGGACTGCTTTTATTTACACGCAGAAAGCTTTGGGTCTACCTTGGACTGATCATTCCGCTTACCGGAATGGTAGCGGCCATTATCAAGATAGGTTACGTGAATTTTGATCTCACCATGAAAGTGCTGATCCTGATTGATATTGTGGTGATTGCCTGCTGTGCCTATCTTCTGCTGACACGGAAGAAAAGCACGTAAAAAAAAGCAGCAGAATCAGGACTTTGGCCTCATAAACAGTGTTTTTAAATTTAGAAAATACGCTGACCAGGTTTCGGCCTATTCAGGTACTAAATGAGTCGGAGTATGTAAGGCAAGAACTTTTCTCCCGGCCATTTGTTCTATTGTCATAAATCCAATAGATATGAAAGCAATAATGTTTTTCCTGGTCATGTTATTGGCTGTGTGTTCTCTCCATGCACAGACCACGCATACCGTTCAGCAAAGCGGGTTTGCATATAACCCGGCTACTCTGGCCATTGTTGCCGGAGAAAGTGTCAAATTCGAAGGCAGTTCCAGTCATCCTATTCTCGAGGTGAGCGAAACCACGTGGAACAACAATGGAATAACAGCCCTGGAGGGAGGATTCTCCCTGCCCAGCGGAAGCGGCACTGTAAATTTTCCCGAAGCCGGGACTCATTATTATGTTTGTACCGCTCATGTTGCCTCAGAAGGAATGAAGGGCAAAATAATTGTCCAGGTTGCCTCCGGTTTGGACGATAATGTATCGTCAGACAGATTTTCCGTCTATCCTTTGCCCCTCACCGGGAATCTGCTCACCCTGGCTGTCCAATCAGCCGACCTGGACCCGATCACTGTTGAAATTTATGATCTGGCAGGTAACCTGAGGGTCTCATCACATGGAACCGTCATGGGTGAGAATTACCGGATCGATTGTTCATCTTTGCCAAGGGGAGTATTTTATATGACTGCCCGAGTGGGTAAGGAGGAGTATGTTAGCAAGGTGGTGAAATTATAGGGAATCAGCTGATAGTTGATCTTTGCAGGGTGCAGGTTGTCATGTGTCAGGTGCCCCTAATTCTGAAATGAGCTGAGCCATACCTTGTTCCGGAGGAATTGGCTTATAGTTGAACCGATTCTCAAATTTGCTGCTGTTGAAAATATAATCACGGTCATACTGGTAGATCATTTCTTTGAATTCCCTGAATACAGGTACAAATAGTCCCATTAAAGTCAGAAGCCAAACCGGAATGACAAAAACGCGTGGCTCTTTGTTCATCAACCTGGCGATCAATTCCACCCATTGCTGGCCGGTCAGCGGGGTCCTGTCAGTTGGCAGGTGCCAGACCTGGTTAAAGGCATCGGAAGTATTCCCCAGCATGGCGGTGGCTCTGGCGGCATCAGTGGCAGCAGTGAATGTGTGAATTTTGTGCGCATCGGCAAACCACATCGCCCTTTTGTTGTTAGCCAGATTTTTATAAACCATTTCAACAAGCACACTGTTCTTACTTCCGTAAAAATCAGCAGACCTGGCAATTATGACCTGCAAACGGCCGTTGGCAATCTCATCCAGAAGCATCTGATCGATTTCGGCCCTGACAATTCCTTTTCGGGTGCCCGGATTTATCGGGGTGTATTCAGTGAGATTGTTCATTTGTTTTCTGTCCAGTGCATAAATGTTGTCAAAGAACACAAGCCTGGCACCGTGATTATGGCAGCTTTTTATCACATGCTTCATCAGTTGGGGCCATTCCTTTTGCCATACTTTACTATCGTAGGCAAAACCCACTGTCAGATAAACGACATCAGAGCCCCTGATGGCTTTGTCAATCATTTCCGGATCAGTTAAGTCTGCAGCGAATAATTCGTCCGTGTCGTTGACCTTTTTCGGATTGCGGCTTACCAGCCTGATCTTATCCGTGTATTGTCTGAGCTCTTTTGCGAGCGGAGTGCCGATGGCACCGCCTGAACCGAGTATGGTTTGCATGGTTGTAAGTTTTAGGTTGTAGGTTGTAGGTTGTAGGTTATAGGTTGTAGGTTGTAGGTTGTAGGCAGCACATGTGCCGAACAGGTAACTGGAAGGATGATTCAATCAGGTTATTGTATCATAAAGATAACCGGGATCACAAATTGCTGACTTACCGTTTTACCACTTAGTTTTGCCGGCACCCACAGGGGAGATTCCTTGAGTACCCTGGTAGTTTCTTTGTCAAGGGAGACACTTGCACCCTTGAGTATTTTTATATTGCAGATTTTGCCTTCCGCATTAACAGCAAATTGTACAGTAACGCGTCCGGATTCTCCGTTTTCGACTGCTTCAGGAGTATAAAAATACAAATGTTTTTGGAAGATACAAAAAAACCCCGTCAACTGACGGGGTTCATGATAAACACATATAAACGATTTACTTCACTTCTTCAAAATCCACATCGGTTACTTCATCGTCTTTCTTGCCACCTTCGCTCTGGCCTGTGCCGGCGCCTGCATCGGCCGTATATCCGCCCTGCGGGCCCTGGGGGCCTTGTTGCTGCGTGTTTTTATAAAGCTCTTCCGAAGCGGCCTGCCATACAGCAGTAAGTTCGGCCGTAGCCTTATCAACAGCTGACAGATCCTGGCTTTTATGGGCATCCTTCAGGTTGGCAAGGGCCTGTTCGATAGGACCTTTTTTGTCAGCAGGCAGCTTGTCGCCAAATTCCTTCAGCTGTTTTTCCGTCTGGAAGATCAGACTGTCGGCAGCATTCAGCTTGTCTACGCGTTCACGCTGTTCTTTGTCACGGGCTTCGTTTTCCTTGGCCTCGCGTTTCATCTTTTCAATCTCATCACTGGTAAGTCCCGAGGACGCCTCTATCCGGATGCTCTGCTGCTTGCCGGTTCCTTTGTCCTTGGCTGAAACATGCAGTATACCGTTTGCATCTATGTCAAAAGTAACTTCTATCTGCGGGATTCCTCGCGGGGCAGGGGGAATGCCGTCGAGGTGGAACCTTCCGATGGTTTTGTTGTCATTGGCCATTGGCCGTTCACCCTGGAGTACATGTATCTCCACGGATGGCTGGTTGTCAGATGCCGTGGTGAAAGTCTCGGTCTTCTTTGTGGGTATGGTGGTATTGGCTTCGATCAACCTGGTGGCCACACCGCCCATGGTTTCTATGCCCAGTGAAAGCGGGGTAACGTCGAGCAGCAGGATGTCTTTCACTTCACCGGTCAGAACACCGCCCTGGATAGCAGCTCCAACGGCAACCACTTCATCGGGATTCACCCCTTTTGATGGTTTACGTCCGAAGAACTTCTCAACCACATCCTGAATTACCGGGATACGTGTTGATCCGCCGACCAGGATTACTTCGCTGATGTCAGAAGCCGATAAACCGGCATCTTTAAGTGCCTTGCGGCAAGGTTCAACGGTAGATTGCACCAGCGTATCGATCAAACTTTCGAATTTCGCCCTGGTGAGGGTTTTCACCAGGTGTTTTGGAATGCCGTCAACAGGCATGATATAGGGCAGGTTGATCTCGGTCTGCGTGGAGCTCGATAATTCGATCTTGGCCTTTTCAGCAGCTTCTTTCAGCCTTTGTAAAGCCATGGGATCCTTTTTCAGATCCACACCTTCATCTTTCTTAAATTCTTCAGAAAGCCAGTCGATCACACACTGGTCAAAATCGTCACCCCCCAGGTGGGTATCACCGTTGGTTGATTTCACCTCAAAAACGCCATCACCCAGTTCGAGGATGGAGATGTCAAAAGTCCCGCCTCCCAGGTCATACACGGCGATTTTCATATCGTGGTGTTTCTTGTCGAGACCGTAGGCCAGCGATGCAGCCGTAGGCTCATTGATGATCCTCCTGACTTTCAGTCCGGCTATTTCACCTGCCTCCTTGGTAGCCTGCCGCTGTGAATCGCTGAAATAGGCAGGAACTGTGATTACCGCCTCCGTTACCTCATGGCCCAGGTAATCCTCAGCTGTCTTTTTCATTTTCTGTAAAACAAGCGCGGAAATTTCCTGGGGTGTAAATTTACGGTCCTCGATCATTACCCTGGGTGTATTGTTGTCGCCCTTGGCAACTTTGTAAGGCACGCGTTGTATCTCCTTCTGCACCTTGTCAAATGTTTCTCCCATGAACCGTTTGATGGAATAAACAGTTCTTGTGGGATTGGTTATGGCTTGCCTTTTTGCAGGGTCACCGACCTTGCGTTCGCCATTATCCATAAATGCCACCATCGACGGAGTGGTACGTTTGCCTTCGCTGTTAGGAATTACAACGGGTTCATTACCCTCCATTACTGCAACGCATGAATTGGTCGTCCCCAGATCAATTCCGATTATCTTGCTCATGCCAAAATATTTTTATTGGTTAATATATGCTAACTGTTTGAGCTTTTATTTGACAAGGATTGTGCCATTCGGGAATGCTGACAATAAGACAGTAAAATTTCCGGGATTGTGTCAGCATTTGCGGAAAGACCCTGTGGAATTCTGACAGTTTGTTACAGTTTTATTGGTTTATCCGGGTTTATTTTTAAACTTTGCACACCGAACAATCAATTAATAGTAACGTCATGTCAGTTGCCCAGACCGAAAAACCCAAAAGGATCACCACCCATGTACTGCAGGAAATGAAGATACGGGGGGAAAAGATCTCAATGCTTACCGCTTATGATTACTCCATGGCCAAAATCATTGACCGCGCCGGTATTGATGTGATCCTTGTTGGTGATTCGGCCTCGAATGTGATGGCCGGTTATGAAACCACCATCCCCATAACACTGGATGAAATGATCTATCATGCTGCTTCGGTGGTTCGGGCAGTGGAAAGATCCCTGGTTGTTGTAGACATGCCTTTTGGTTCGTATCAGGGAAATTCAAAAGAAGCGCTGAATTCTGCCATCAGGATCATGAAAGAGACCGGGGCCCACGCGGTAAAACTCGAAGGCGGGGCTGAGATTGCCGAATCCATTACCCGTATCCTGTGCGCAGGCATACCGGTGATGGGACATCTGGGGCTTACCCCGCAATCGATCCACAAGTTCGGGACCTTTGTGGTAAGGGCGCGTGAAGAAGAGGAAGCCAAAAAGCTGGTTGAAGATGCCCATGTGCTCGAAGATACCGGTTGTTTCTCCGTAGTTCTTGAAAAAATCCCGGCACGACTTGGCGCCCAGGTATCACAGGAACTGAAAATACCCATCATCGGGATAGGCGCCGGCCGGTTTGTGGATGGACAGGTACTGGTTCTGCATGATATGCTGGGAATAACGCACGACTTCTCGCCCCGGTTCCTGCGCAGGTACCATAACCTGTACCAGGAGATCACGAGTTCAGTGAACAATTACATCACGGATGTCAAGAATCTGGAATTCCCGAATGACAAGGAACAATATTAGGGACAAGGGACAAGGGACAAGGGACAAGTCAATATGCCAATTTCTCAGTTTGCCATTGTGCCAATGCAAGAATGACAAAACGAAAGCTCAAAAATTAGCACATTGGCAAATTAATTATACAGATGGCAGGTAAAATAAATATCCTTTACGAGGACAACCACATCATCGCGGTGAACAAGACCCATCACGACCTGGTTCAGAAAGATGTTACCGGAGACCTGGCACTTGATGACAAGGTCAGACAATACCTGAAAGAGAAATACAGCAAACCCGGAGAGGTCTTTCTGGGTGTAGTGCACAGGCTCGACAGACCCGTGACCGGCGTGGTGCTCTTTGCCCGCACCAGTAAAGCGCTTTCCAGGCTTACCAAAATGTTCAGGGACGGAGAAATGAGGAAAACCTATTGGGCCATCGTGAAAACTCCGCCTCCAAAGGAATCTGACCGCCTGGTGCATCATATGATACGCAATACGAAACAAAACAAATCCTATTGCAACGATATTCCCAAGCCAGGATCCAAGGAAGCTATTCTGGGCTACCGGATGATCGGTAAATCGGATAATTATTTTTTACTGGAAGTGAATCTCGAAACCGGCCGGCATCATCAGATCAGGGCTCAGCTGGGGCATATCGGCTGCCCGATCAAAGGTGACCTGAAATACGGCTTTCCGCGTTCGAATCCCGATGGTGGCATCAGCCTGCATGCCAGGGAGATCAGGTTTATACATCCGGTGACGAAGAAGGAGGTGGAAATTACCGCGGATGTGCCGGAAGATAACATATGGACTGCTTTTAAGACCTCTCCAACGACCTTGCAGAAATAAAAAACCCCGCCGTGTGGCGGGGTCAAACCGTACAACCTAACCCTTACAACGTAATTGGTTTATCCATATATAAATCAATGATCTTCAGCTTGAAAATGTATTCATATTTGGCCTGCAACATGTTGGACTGTGCGTTGATCAGGTTGTTCTGGGCAACATTGTAATCAACCGAGTTCACCAGTCCTACTGCCAGTTTCTGGCTGGTATATTTAAAAGCTTCTTCGTTATATTTTACCGCCTCAACATTGGAATAATACTTTTCCTGAGCGGCGGTTGCATCGGCATGTGCCTGCTGAACCTCTTTATACAGTGCCATTTTTGCCAGATCAAGCTGGTACTGATAATCATTCAGCTGCAATTTCGCATTGCTTATGGAGTTCTTAACCTGTAATTTATTGAAAATAGGAATGGATAATCCGAAACTCAGGTTTTTGTAATAAAAATCTTGCAACTGGTTCTTAAAAGGGTATTCTTCTGATGGAGGTTCAGTAGAACGATCAATAGCCGTTTGGGAATACCTGCTGGACAGGCTGCCGCTCATTGTAACAGAAGGACTTACTTGCCCCCAGGCCATGGAAAGCTCTTTTTCTGAACTCTTCAGGGCATATTGCGCACTTTTGATCTGCGGCATCGTTTCAAGTGCAACTGCGTAAATATCCTGGATTTGTACAAGCGGTGCCAGTAATTCCACCTCAATATTGCTGGGAACAACAATGTCAAAACCGGCTACGGAATCCAGGTCCAAAAGCTGCGTAAGGTCAAGATACGCAATATCAAGGTTATTCCGGGCATTGATCACAGTCGTCTTGTCATTGGATTCCTGCGCCTTTATCTGCAGATACTCTCCCTGGGCTACATTCCCAACCTCAAGCATTTTCTGCGTACGCTCTGCCTGAAGTGAAGTCACTTCAAGTTTGCTTTTGGCCACCTCAAGCAGTTCCTTGGAAAAAAGCACCTGCAGGTAGGCAAGTGCCAGTTGAAGCGAGATATCGTTCTTGGATTTGTCAAGATCGGATTGACTTTTTAGAAAGTCATACTTGGTTTTCATGATGTTGTTGATAATCTGAAATCCTCCGAACAGCGTAACGCTGCTTTGGAGTCCAACAGTTCCTTCCCAGTATGTTGAATTGACATATCTCGGAACCTCAAGCGAATTGTCAATCGTTTTGCCTTCATTTCTACCGTAGTTGATTTGTCCGTTTAAATTAGGCAATGTATTAAAATAACTCTGGTTATGCGTATTCTTGCTGTATTGAACGTTAAGTTCCTGTCGTTTAATCTGCAGGTTGTTTTCGAGAGCGTAGTTGATGCATTCCTCCAGCGACCAGACTTTTTGTGCTTTGACGGGTATAAAACCTAACATGATCAGGGAGCACAAAAACAATAATGCTTTTTTCATAAAGGCGTAATTTATATGGTTTATGGTAATGTTTATGTTTTCAGTCTTTTTCGGTACAAAACGTGAATATGATCGGCATGTTCTTCCGGATTGAATATCTGAATAAGCTCCCATTCCTTATCATAACTTTCAATGGCACCTTTCAGTTTGTAAATCCTGGCCAATGATCTTTCAAGCGGATCGGTAAGCACTGAAAACTCGTCATTCAGCTCCCAGGGAAAGGATTCAACCCTAAAACTGTACTTGAGCTTTCGACCGGCAAGCGTTACCTCAACATCGGCTATTTCCTGCTCCTTGAGGTAGGGTATGGGTATGCAGATCTCTTTCATGGCATGGATGTTTATAATATCTGCCGGATGTTTTCGGTAACAATGTGTCCGTCGAATAACTGCACGATCCGGTGAGCCTTGTCGGCATCAGAAGGTGAGTGGGTAACCATGACAATGGTGGTACCTTCGTTGTTGAGTTCGGTAAGCAATCCCATCACTTCTTCGCCATTGGCCGAGTCGAGATTTCCGGTCGGCTCATCGGCAAGGATCAGTTGTGGTCTGGTGACCACTGCCCTTGCAATGGCAACGCGCTGTTGTTGTCCACCCGACAGTTGCTGCGGGAAATGTTTCTTGCGATGGGTTATTTTCATGCGTTCCAGCACATCATTCACCTTCTTCCGCCGCTCAGCAGGTGAAACCTTTAGATACAAAAGCGGCAGCTCAACATTCTCATACACGGTAAGTTCATCAATGAGGTTGAAACTCTGAAACACAAATCCAATGTTACCCTTACGCAGGTTGGTCCGCTGCTTTTCTTTGTATTTGGCAACTTCTTCACCATTGAAGTAATACTGACCGCCTGATGGTGTATCAAGCAACCCGAGAATGTTCAGCAGGGTAGATTTGCCGCAGCCGGAAGGACCCATGATGGCAACAAATTCACCTTTTTCTACCGTAATATTAACCTTGTTGAGCGCGGTGGTTTCCACCTCATCGGTTCGGAAAACCTTTACCAGATCAGTCGTTTTTATCATAATGCGAGTTTTAAAATTGTTTCGTAATTTCTACTTGTTCTTGAGTATGAGTTTGTCAGCGTTGCCGAAGTTTTCATAATCGGATACAATAACCTTCTCGCCGGGCTCAAGTCCTTCGAGTATCTCATAAAACCGCGGGTTTTGCCGCCCCATCCTCACCTTACGTCTTTCAGCAAAATCACCTGAAGGATCAACAACATACACCCATTGCCCTCCGGTACTCTGGTAGAAACCTCCCTTGGGAAGAAGCAGTGCATCTTCCGATTCACCAAGCTCAAGGTGTATCCGCGCGGTTTGTCCGATCCTGATCTGCTCTGGTATCGTACTTGTGAATTGCATATCCACAGCAAAGGTACCGTTTTGAACTTCAGGATATACTTTGATGATCTTCAGCGTATTTTTATGGCCTGCAAAATCAAAATCTGCAGGAAGACCTTTGGAAATCCTTGTAATGTAATGCTCATCAATCAGCACACGCATCTTATAGGAATCGAGAATGTTGATGGTACCAACACGTGTTCCGTAGTTAATTACTTCTCCGATCTCGGGATTCAGCGTGGCCAGTTCCCCGTCGACCGGCGCTTTGATATCAAGATCTTCCATTCTCCTGCGGGTGAGACCCAGGTTCTTCTGCATGCGATCAATGGATTCCTCATCTGCCTCGATCCGGCTCACGGTATATATCGAATCACGGATGTATTTCTGTTTCTGCAGGTCAAGCTGAAAACGGGTCTCATCATACTGTTCCTTTGAATACTCAAACTCTTCCTTCGATATCAGATTCTGGGTAATGAGTTTCTGGTTGTTGTTGTACTGTCGTTCCAACTTTTTCAGCAGGTATTGCAGCTGCAAAATGTTGGAACGGGTCTGGATATTCTGGTTTTCAAGATTGATGCGGGCTGTCTTCAGATCATTGACAGCACGAGCCACTTCAGCCTCATTACCCGAAATATCAAGCAGGAGATTATAATTGCTCAACTTCAGGATGACGTCACCTTTCATAACCCTTGTCCCTTCTTCAATCAGGATCTGCTCAACCCGCCCCGACTCCACTGCATCAAGGTAAACAGTTGTAATGGGTTCAACGGTCCCGTTAACCGAAATGTAATCCTGGTATTTCCCTGCCTGTACTTCTCCGATTGTTATTTTGTCTTTTTCTACATTCAGTTTTGAACTTTTATCGCCAAAGATCATCTGCAAAATGATCCACAGCAATACCAAACCTCCTATCCCAATCCAAATATGTTTCTTTCTAAGACCCTTTTTCTCAATTTTCCTGTCCATTCCTTCCATAAGCACTTGCAAAATAGGCTGTGATTGAAATTAAAAATTTAACATAATTTAGCATGAATTATGCCAATTCTAATAAGCAGTTAAAATACAACTAATTATTCATATTTTTAAACAATACTTGTCAATTAATTTGTACAAATTTGAAACAGGTGCCGTACGAAAACGGACAAATTAATTACATTTGTTTAGACGAAACAATACATGAATACCATGAGCGAAAAGACCGGAAATATTCTAGCTGTTGATGATAACGAGGATATATTATTTGCATTGAAACTTTTGCTGAAACCCCATGTTGAAAAGCTGACGACCCTGAACAATCCTCAGAAGATACCCGAATTGCTTGAAAAAGAGAGCTTCGACATGATCCTGCTCGACATGAATTTCAACAAGGATGCTATCAGCGGTCAGGAAGGTTTTGACTGGCTGGGCCGTATTCTGGAGATCGATCCCCAGGCCGTTGTTGTCTTCATAACGGCATACGGTGATGCGGAAAGGGCAGTGAAGGCCATTAAATCCGGTGCAACTGATTTTGTGCTGAAACCCTGGCAGAATGAAAAGCTGCTGGCTACTATATCGTCATCCATCAAACTCAGGCGTTCGAGGCTCGAGGCCAATGACCTGAGAGCCAAGCAGAAAGAAATGAGCGCTGTAATGGACCAACCGTTTACCGATTTTGTCGGCAACTCACAAAAAATGCAGGATGTTTTCAATACCATTAAAAAAGTTGCACAAACGGATGCCAATGTTCTGATACTTGGTGAGAACGGCACAGGAAAGGAGCTGGTAGCACGTGCCCTGCACCGCAATTCACCCCGGCGTGACGAAGTATTCATCAGTGTTGACCTGGGATCGCTCAGTGACACCTTGTTTGAAAGTGAGCTGTTTGGCCATGAAAGAGGTGCCTTTACCGATGCCAAGAAAGAAAAGCCCGGCAGGTTTGAAATATCTTCCAAGGGGACGCTTTTCCTTGATGAAATCGGGAACCTGCCATTGCCTTTGCAGTCAAAGATACTTACGGTAATTGAACGCCGGGAGGTAACCCGGGTTGGGGCAAACCGGCCTGTCCCGGTAGATGTGCGGCTGATCTGTGCCACCAACAGCGATCTTTACGAAACGGTAAGCAACAATCTTTTCCGACAGGATCTGCTGTACAGGATCAATACGGTTGAAATACACCTGCCTCCTTTGCGTGAACGAGGCGATGATATTGAATTGCTCTCCAATCATTTTCTGAAGATCTATTCGAAAAAATACCGGAAGTCGCTCAGGGGAATTACCGCTGCCGCACTTAAGAAGCTGATGCACTATGCGTGGCCGGGCAATGTTCGCGAGTTGCAGCATGCCATTGAAAGAGCGGTAATCATGACTGAAACCCCTTCTCTCGAACCCGAGGATTTCATCCTGTCAACGCCACGCAAAAAGTCAGGCGAACTCGAATTTGAAACCTATAACCTCGATGAAATAGAAAGACAGATCATCGAGAAGGTCATGAAGCAAAACCAGGGTAATATATCACAGGCCGCACAGGAATTAGGCCTTACAAGAACATCATTGTATCGCAGGATTGAAAAATATGGGTTTTAGAAACTACAGGGTTAATATTATTGTTCGTGTCATCCTGCTGGCTGCGACCATTTATCTGCTTTTTTACACGCTGAAATCCAACCTGTTTATTGCACCTGTCATAGTGGCAGTTGTTGTGATTTTTCAGGTCGCCTCCATGATCCGCTTCCTGGATAAGACCAACCGGGAACTTACCAGCTTTCTGCAATCGATCCGGTTTTCCGAATTCACCAGGTCATTCCAGATTGAAGGAATGGGCGGAACGTTCAACGAGCTGAATAAGGCGTTTAATGAAGTAATGCAGGATTTCCAAAAGGTTCGTGCTGAAAAGGAAGAAAGTTTCCATTACCTGCAAACCATCGTACAGAATATAGACGTAAGCGTGATCGCGTACAGTGCGGACGGTAATATTGAACTGATCAACAAAACCGCTAAAAAGCTGTTCCAACTGGCCAGTATCCGTAACATAAAATCGCTTGAAACCCTCAGCCCGGAGCTTGTACATACATTGCTGAGCATAAAGCCGGGTGAAAACAAGCTGGTGAAAGTACAGTTCGAGGATGATATCCTGCAACTGGCCATTTATGCTTCAACCATCAAGGTAAAGGACAAGCTCATTTACCTGGTCACGATCAAGGATATCCAGAATGTGCTCGAAGAACAGGAAACAGAAGCGTGGCAGAAACTCATCAGGGTCCTTACCCATGAGATCATGAATTCGATAACACCGATCGCTTCGTTGTCCTCAACACTCGACCTGATGCTCAAAGGAATGGTAGCACAGGGAAACGGGGAGTCGCTTCAGATCGACCGTGAATCTGTAGGTGAGATACAGGAGGCACTGCAGACCATCAACAAACGAAGTACCGGCCTTCTGCATTTTGTGAACACATACCGCAACCTGACCCGGATACCCAAGCCCAATTTCAGGCAATGCAGCATCCGGGAGTTGTTCAGCAACATCGAGAAACTTATGGAAGATGAAATCAGGAGCTGCGGATTCGAGTTTGTCGTGCAGGTTGATCCCGAAAGTCTCGAATTCACGGCAGACGACCAGCTGATTGAGCAGGTTCTGATCAACCTGCTGAAAAATGCTCTGCATGCCTTAAATGGCCGGCCTCAGGGGAAAATAGAACTGCTCGCCTTTGTAAACAAAAGGGGCAGGATCACTTTGCAGGTGATCGACAACGGGCCCGGCATCCTGAAAGATGTGCTCGATAAAATCTTCATTCCGTTTTTCACTACCAAGCCTTCAGGATCCGGAATCGGACTGAGTCTTTCCAAACAGATCCTGCGACTGCATAATGCCACCATAACCGCTCATTCGGAACCCGAGGTGGAAACTGTTTTTACGATGACGTTTTAGATTTAGCCGGATAGTACCAAACCTAATTTAAACTCATTCTAAACAAAACATTATATAAACATATCTAGATTTATATATATTTGTGGCAAATTGTAAACTATGGACACATCATCCATTAACCTCCGCTACACAGAGCTGGCCAATACATCATGCTGCCTTTCCTGTGGCGGAGCCATTGGTTACGCCAAGCCGCGACCCGGAGAATACTGCGTTGACCTGGGCAGCGGCAGGGGGACAGATGTTTTGCGAATGGCAGAAGCCGTTGGAGAAACGGGTTTTGTTTATGGTATTGATGCCGCTGATGGAATGCTCGAAACTGCAAAAAGAAATGCTGAAAAACTGGAAATCTCTCATGTGTCCTTTCTGAAATCCGACCTGGAAAAGATACCGGTCCCGGGCGGTATAATCGACCTGGTGATTTCCAATTGCTCCATCAATCATGCCGGGGACAAACAAAAGGTATGGGATGAGGTTTACCGTATGCTGAAGGAAGGAGGCCGATTTGTGGTCAGCGATATCTATGCCGTAACACCCGTACCTGAAGAATACCGAAATGATCCTGCAGCTGTGGCTGAATGTTGGGCAGGCGCAGTGACACACGAGGAGTACTTGAATACCCTCTCAAAAGCAGGTTTTTCAGAAATCAGTATGCTCGAGGAAAGTAAACCTTATGCCAAAGGTAAGGTTGAAGTTGTTAGTTTTACTATTTTTGGCAGAAAAGAAAAGAAATGTTGCTGCTGTTCATGAATGGGCGATGAGCAACAATAGTTGTATAACAAGTAGCTGGTAGAAACAATTCATCATTCATAATTTATAATTCATAATTCACATGAAATCACTGACTTCGAAAAAAAAATCACAGAAGAAGCAAAAAGTTGCCCAGTGTTGTGCAAAAACATCCAAAATTATCGCCGGTTGTCACGACTGATATAAATTGTAATGGAGCTTTCCAGGCATAATATTTTCTCCAGGGTCCATCACTCCGATGAATACTTTCTGGTGAATATGCTCTCGGGGAATGCTGATATTCTCACACCGGAAGAAGCCCTACGGGTCATCAGTAAAGCTGTTTTAACCGATCCGGAATACATCAGCAAGGGTTATGTTGTGGATCCGGAAGCAGAAGATAAGGAATTCCGCAGAAGATACATCGATTTTATTGATGCACGGGATACCGATGAGATCCAGCTTTTCTATGTTCCTACCTATGCCTGCAATTTTAATTGTTCTTATTGTTACCAGGAAGGTTACCGGAAACAGGGTAAGGAAAGCAGCCTTCAGGTAGCCAGGGCCTTTTTCGGGTATATCCAGTCCGCTTTCACCGGAAGGAAGAAATACATCACTCTTTTTGGCGGAGAACCTTTGTTGTCCGATCAGCAAAACATCGAATTCCTGGACTTTTTCATCCACCGGTGCAGTGAACTTGAGCTTGAATTGGCTATAGTTACCAATGGCTATAACTTGCATGACTGCATACCCCTTTTATCACAGACCAAAATCCGGGAAATTCAGGTCACCCTCGATGGTCCCGAAGAGGTTCATAACAGCCGTCGACCGCTTAAAGGAGGCAGTGGAACTTTCAGCAACGTTGTAAAAGGAATTGATGCAGCACTTCAAGCCGGCTTGCCGGTGAACCTGAGAGTGGTTCTGGACCGCGACAATATCGCATCGCTACCCTTGCTGGCTGAATTGGCCATTGAAAAGGGCTGGACTTCCTCCCCCCAGTTTAAAACACAGCTGGGGCGCAATTACGAGCTTCATTTTTGCCAGTCTGAACAGGCCAGGCTTTATTCCAGGATTGAACTTTATAGGGATCTTTATGATCTGGTACTGAAACATCCACATTTGCTCGATTTCCACAAACCTGCCTATTCCGTATCTAAGTTCCTGTTTGAAAACAGTGAATTGCCAGACCCGCTTTTTGATTCATGTCCGGGCTGTAAAACCGAATGGGCGTTTGATCATACGGGCAGAATCTATTCCTGTACAGCCACCGTGGGAAAACCCGGAGAGGAGTTGGGAACTTTCTTTCCCAACGTGGAATTAAAGAAGCCGGAAATTGATCTGTGGCAGCAACGCGATGTATTCAGCATCGGGGCATGCAAAACCTGTAACCTTAGGCTGGCTTGCGGTGGTGGTTGTGCCAGCGTGGCCTATAACAGGGAGAAGAACCTGCTCGCGCCGGATTGCAGACCGGTGAAGGAGTTGCTTGAATTGGGAATTTCACTGTATGCTGCAGTAACGAGTAATGAGTGACAAGTCACCAGTCACCAAAAACCATTTAACCATGAAAGAAATAGTAAGTGCAGAATTCGAACAGGAAGTACTGAAGGCCGACAAGGTTGTTCTTGACTTCTATTCAAGCGAATGTCCTCCTTGCGAGGCACTTGCGCCCAAATTTGAATCGCTGGAAACCCTTTATGGTGAGGACATCAGGTTTCTGAAGGTATTTCGTCAGCAGAATCGTGATCTGGCTGAGAAACTTGGTGTCTACAGTTCACCGACCCTGATCTTTTTCAACAAGGGTCATGAAACAGGAATCCGGCTTAGCGGCGGCATCAAGCGCTCCGAAATAATGCACAACCTTAACGCTTTGCTCCCCGCCGATAAGGTCAATAAGATCAGGAGCCGGATCAAGCCGTTTACCACACCCTATGATGTGGCCATTATTGGCAGCGGACCAGGGGGACTAACAGCCGGGCTATATCTCTGCCAGGCCCGCATTAACACCGTGCTGATCGATACCGGCCTGCCGGGCGGACATGTCAGCCTTACGCACCAGGTATCCAATTACCCAGGTTTTATTGATCCTCAACCCGGTTACCTGCTTTCACACAACATGTCGGAACAAACCAAAAAATGTGGAAGTGAATTTAAAGTCGCCGTGGATGTCACGCGAGTTGACCTTGAGAAAAAGGAAATTGTGATAGATGAGTATGAAACCGTCCTGGCAAAAAAGATCATCGTGGCCACCGGGACCTCTCCTAATTATTTGAATGTTCCCGGGGAAAAGGAATTTAAAGGGAATGGGATATCCTATTGTGCCACCTGTGATGCCAAGTATTACGGTGATAAAGAAGTGATGGTCATTGGAGGCGGCAATTCAGCGGTAGAAGAAGCGGAATTCATCACCCGGTTTGCCTCAAAGCTAACGGTTGTCCATCAATTTGAAAAGTTCCAGGCTAATAAACAGGCCCAGGAGAAATTACTCGCGAATCCCCGGGTGGAGGTTTTGTTCCGCCATGAGCCCAGGTCATTCACCCGCAAGGGAGATAAAATGATTGTCTCTTTGCAGGACCTGGAAACAGGCAAGCTAAAAGAATTGTCTGTTGATGGTGTGTTTATTTTTGTGGGTTTAAAACCCAATATTGATCTGCTCGGTGGAAAACTGGAGATCGATAACTGGGGGTACATAAAAACAGATGAGGACATGCATGCCAGCGTCGATGGAATATATGCAGTTGGGGATGTAAGAAGCAAGAAATACAGGCAGATCACTACTGCCATCGCCGATGGAACTATTGCAGCAATAAATATTACGAAAGAGCTGGATAATTAGGATGAAGGCTTTTAGGCTTCTAGGTATCTAGGCTTCTAGGCATCTAGGC
>DIAS01000057.1 GCA_002415855.1 Bacteroidales bacterium UBA5072 | reverse complement strand
TTCAGGTCGAATTTCATCAAATCCAAATCATCGGCTCGTACACCTTCGTAAGGATTTTGGCCGGGACGTGCGCCAATTTCATATCCAATAGCTTTTATAAAAAATTTTTCGCCATTCAGGTAGTACCAATGGTTCTTAATTTCAAGTGTGGTTTTTGCCTGTGCAAATCCTGAAAACAAAACTAACTGGCACAATAAAAATAGAAATACAACTTTGTTTTTTATCAGGCCACGTCCGAAGGGGGCTGAAATAGAGCGGAAAAGGGAGATTTGGGTCATAAGCTTTTATATTCAGAAGACATAAATTATATATTTGAACGGGCAAATGCTACTATCAATATTTACCGCACCCGGGTACTGTATTCCGGATGCGCACGCAGGTCAATCCGCAACAACAATAGTCTGTATTGCCTGGGCACTTATCTGCAATTCAACCGAACGATCACCCAGTGATAGCTTTATATTCTTTGGCACCAGATTCATGTTAAGAATTACGACGGCGAAAGATCCGTCGGGATTCTGTGCTGCCGTAACCATTAGTGAAGGGTCGGTGTTTTCAAAGCCGATGCGTACAGCTCCAGGACGGATGAATTTACTGAAATGCGCCATGGTATAATATAAAGGCGTAAAGTATACTTCATCCTTCTGCGGATCAACGATGACAGGTGCAACACACCAGTTTTTAAACCAGTTAGGACCACCCTGCGTGTCCAAAACCATGTTCCAGTCTATCCAGCCATCCACCCAGTTATTCATACAGCCGATAATATCCCTGGCATAACGGTACACAGGAACATATTTTGGATGAAGCAATTTCTGATCCGCAGGTGCCCAATCCCATCCCCAGTCGGTTGCTTCTTCAGACCAGTACCACTTGTCATCCTGCCAGTGAGGCACTTCAGCATCAACACATGCCTCCGTTTGAATGAGATGTTTTCCCGGAGCCAGATCGTGCGTAAAGTTCAATGATTCAGGAAACCAGTCGACAGTACTTGCATACCAGTGAATTGCAAAACCATCGAAGCACTTCGACGATGATTCGTCCCTGTAAATAATCTTTGCCCACTCTTCAAGTTCCTTTCCGCGGTTCTGGTCATAGGCCAGCACTTTAACTTTATGTCCGTCTGCTTCAAGTCTTGGACCGAGATGATTTTTCACAAAATCCACCATTTCTTCAGGAGTATAGATCATACTCTCCCAGTTCCCGGAATTTCCCAGAGGTTCGTTCTCCACCGTTATTCCCCAGATATCGATGCCTTCCTTCTTATATTCATTGATATATTTTGAGAAGAACAAAGCCCAGGCATCATAGTATTCCGGCAATAATTTACCTCCGCGCCAATCGTTGTTGTCTTTCATCCACGGCGGTGCAGTCCAGGGCGAAGAGATAATCCTGAATCCGTCTTCCGAAAGGTCCATTGCATCTTTGATCATCGGAATTATGTCATCCCGGTCCTCGTCAATTGAAAAATGTTTCAGTTCCTTGTCACCCTTTACAGGTGCATATGAATAATTCCCCAATGAAAAATCACAAGAATTGATATGGGTTCGCGTCAGGGAGTATCTTGCACCATTCGATCCGAAGTAAGCATCTAAAATCAAATCACGATTTTTCCTGCTTAACTGGTTTAACAAATATGCAGATGCCTCGGTAAAGGAGCCTCCAAATCCAGTGATGGTTTGAAATTTATCGCCGGGCAACAGGCGGATGGATGATGCTTCACCGCCTGAGGGGAATTCGGTTATTCTTTTGAGTTTATTGCCCTCAGCAGAAGTTTCAAAAACATCTGCCGGCAGCTTGTTTTGTTTCAGGTTGCAGCTCACTGATATTAAGATCAGAGAACTTACCAGGAAATACTTAAATCTTTTCATTCCATCTTCAATATATTTGAAAAATACTTTTCTATAGAATCAACTGTCATTTCAATGGAATAAGGATTCAGCTGATGAGCCTTTTGCAATGCGTAATAGGCAGCCCGGGGATACAAATGATAATGCCCGCCCTCATCAGTCTGACCCTTTGCACAAATACCAAACCACTCCTCGTTCATGTTATTTTCACCCGGTATGTAATCGTAGAGGTAACCGCCGTTGGCCCACGAGGCATTGGTATCATGAATATCCAGATTTTCAGTTTGTTTATATTTCCACCAGCCATCGCTGAACTGAAAAGTAAATCCGCCAATACAGTTTTCCGCTTTCCTTAAACCGGCTGCATTTTCATAAATTTCTTTCCAGTTATTTATAATATAATATGCCTGAGATTGCTGATCCTCTTCATTGCTGAGGGCATTAAACGCATCAGCGCCAAACTCGGTAAAAAACACAGGCGTTTCAGGCATTGCCATTTTCACTTTTTCAAATGCATCACCAAATGAAACTCCGCGGTAACAGTTAAGGCCAAGTGCATCAATATCTTTACATTCCTGAGCGATAATATCAAGGAAGAGCAAATCGCCGTTACATATTGCAATGGGATGAGATTTATCGATAGTTTTCATAGCCAAAGCCGCTTCGTTAAAGAGTTTATACAAGGCTTCAGCACGAATGGCGGACTGTTTTTGTTCTGCCGGAATATCTTCTGTCTCGGCTCCCTGCCAGAAAAGACCGTAATTGTTTTCATT
>DIAS01000031.1 GCA_002415855.1 Bacteroidales bacterium UBA5072 | reverse complement strand
ATTTGGAATCACTCCGGCATCTTCAGGCCGGCTGCCTCGTAAGCTACATTGAGCGGCACTATAATTGTACCAATGCCATAAACCATAATGGCCTGCCCCGCAGCGCCGGGCCAGCAATCGGTATAAGCCATTTTGCCTATATGGCTAAGCCCGCTGCTCTCCACGAGCCAATTGCCTTTGAATATTCCATTTGCACAGGATGCCACATCCTGAATGAATCGCCAATCCAGGTATCCCACATCAACTTTCTCCTTTTCCGGGTACAGGAATCCCCCATAAACGTTCTGCCAGGTGTGACCGGTGTAAACCCTCAGTGTATATCTGTCATAGGGAGCATAGCTGGCTTTAATATAATCCACAAGTTTCTGAGCGTCTTCTGCAACCAACCTGAGTCTGTCAACTGAGCGAAAGCTTTGCCCGAATCCTGAGCCAAGGGCATCGCCTGTAAATAGCAATTTGTCATTTTTCAGGAGGTAAACTGTTCCACCATTGGAATGTCCTCTGACCAGAAAGGTTTCAACAATGCGTTCACCTCCCAGATCGAATATTTTTTCACCAGGTGTAAAAACCATGAATACTGAAGAATCTATATGATGTTGCGTTTTCAGTGCAGCTATGTCTTCTCCCTTTCCTATCCAAAAATCAACATTTCTGTTAACAAAAGCGGCCGTCATGCCATCATGATCAGGATGTGCGTGGGTGATGGCGATTTCAAGCGGCAGTTCGCCCGTTAATCCGTATATGACCTCACACAGCTCATTTGCAGCATTCTTTCGGGGTGCTATTAAGTCCTTTTCATAGCCCTCAATATAGTTGTTACCAAGGTCAATCATCAGTGCTTTGTTTTCACCGCAAATCAAATACATGTCCACGCCCCATGCTCCGCCTTTCCCGGTTGTCACACCAGGATCATTAATCTTATATACACCATCACCAATTTTATAAATTATATAAGAGCCGTATGTTACATGATCGCCGGGATTGACCAGCGGTGAGGCATCAAAAGAACTCCCCGATTGTGCAAATCCTGAATCAATCCCCAGCATGATGCACATTGCCGCCAGGATCAACCAACGAAGTTTATGACTTGTATTATGCATATGTAATATATTAATAACAAATTGACCGGACGATGAAATCTCCCGGGACAGCCTTATTCAAGCGCTTTAAAAGCACTCCCCCAGAATTCAAATGCATTGAATTCCAGTTTACTGATCACTTCCCTGTAATCATGATCTGCACCTGGGGCAATGCCATACTGATGACTGATCTGAAGATCCTTAAGCTGCTGATGAAAATGCTGAATCAAAACATACAGAAAGTCCTTGTCCCCCGCCAGTAACCTGATCGTCGTATTGTTGCGGAGGTAATCGGCATTCACTTTAACCAATGTCGACGGGCTGTTCGCATTAAAATAGGCCGTATCATCTTCAAAGGTGGGCGCAATGACTTCCTTCCTTTCCATTTCAAAGGAGGTGATGCTGGGGGCAATGGAGGATACAACACCAAATAATTCCGGGTATTTGAATCCGAGGTGCAGCGAACCGTAGCCTCCCATTGACATCCCGTCGATTCCCCTGGCTTCACGGCGGTTGATGGTCCGGTAGGTGGCATCAATATGCGGGATCAGGTCTTTGATGATAACATCTTCTACCGGCATAGTGCCGTCTTTTGAATTGTTGTACCAGCCAATGGGTAAACCTTGCACGAAAACCACAATGCAGGGTGGCATGTCACCGCGCTGCATGGCGGCATCCAGTTGCTCGCACATCCAGGCGCCCTCACGTGAATTGCCGTTACCGCCATGCAACCAGTAAATGACAGGATATCTTTCCCCGGAAGTTGCATAGTCCCCGGGCAGGTATATCAGATAACTGCCCTGCTTATTTTCCCCCCTTACCGGTGTGGGAAATAAGTGATAGGTTGTTCCCGGGATGGGATTGGTGACCGGATCAATCCAGGAATCTTTCGGACATTTCAAAGCCAGCGGATCAGACTCTTTCTGCTTGCCGTTTCTCAGGTGTTTATCAAAGAAAGTGAGCAGCGCCCCCGAATTTTCTCCGGAATGCAATATTGAAAAATCCGGATCACTCGCTGCAACAATATTCGTTTGTAGGGTTGCAGCAGCAACCGACTTCAGTTGCAGCATATCCTTTTGCCAGATGGCAGCCCTGTATCCCCCGGTACGCTGCTGAATGAGGCCGATGTTTTCCATTTCGAGATTGAATGTAGCTGCCTTTTCCCGCAGGTATTCCAAGGCCAGACCTATGTTATTCAAAACCGTTGAATCAACGCCCGCCTGCAGGCTAACAACGGCATAACCGTTACCTACAAAGGCTGCGACCGGCGTGGGAAATTTTTCAGTCTCCGCTTCAGGTATCCAGATAATCACCGGGAGGGCTGAATTTATCATTTTTTCCGGGTTGTCCTTTTCCTGTGCTAGGCCTGCTACGCCAACACCTGCAGGAAGGCTTGCACCACCAGGCAGGTATAAATCGAGCAGCAGGGAGGTATTTCCATCTTTTGAACAGACCAGGTCCCTGTAAAGGGTGAAACTATTTCCTGACTCAGGCTGCGATATACCTGGAAAGAACAGGCCGGCTATAAGTGCAAGAAGAACTGCAGATCTTTTCATGATGTATTAATGACTGAAAAGGTAGCTATCCTCAACCTTAAAACATCAACAAAATTATGGCTGCCACAATCCCTGCCCCTGCCATGTAAATTCCCCTGCGAAAGAAATTTGTACCGGGCTTGAACATCCAGAAGGAGGAAATAGCCATAAATAACAATAGCAGCCCAAAGACTATGGTAGACCAGTGTTTCATATTTTTACTCGGGGTTTTATGCAGATCGGTAAGCTTTTTGATCAGCGGAGGAAGCTCTTTTGTTGAATAAGCTGCCTCGCCTGTCACTTTGTTGTAAGTTCCGTTTTGAAAATAGATGATGTCTCCTTCGGTTCTTTCTATTTTAAAGTTTCTTAATTGCAATGCATTGCCGAGTTCAGCCTCCGCAAGGTTTGGTGATATTTTCTTTTCAATCAGCGCTTCCTGCTTTAAGAAGTTTGTATCCCTGTATATCAGCACAATTCCACTTAAACTGTAGACAATTACCAGTCCGACAATGAAAAATCCGAAATTGCGGTGCAAGGTTCTCGCATAATGGTGTAATGATTTTTTAGCTTTCTGTTCCATGTGTATTGTTTTAAAATGATGATTTTCTTATTAATTGCCCATCAAAGGGGGTTGAAATTTCTTTCCGAAATGGCCTATTATTTACCCGCCTCAGCATGCATTGAGAAACCGGTAACTGCACCGATCCACGTGATCAATCCTTCGGGATCATCATCCGCGCAGTGCCCTCCATCCCAGAAAACCCAGGCATTCACTCCCCTGTTCATGTTTTCAAGACTTGTGGCCAGGTTCACCATCACGGTTTGTGAAGTGTGGTTGTCACTGGTACCGTTCCGGAGCCACCATTGAACAGCACAATCCCTGTTGTTTTGTCTGATGAAGTACATGGCATTCATCATGTTTACTAATGTTTTCAGTTCACTGTCAATCTCTGCATGCTGATCACCAGTAGATTGTCGGAGGCTGAAATTGGTAAAGTGTCTGGCGGCGGTAGTCTTGTTGCCGAACAGTTCGGGCTCGGGCTGCTTCATATTAAAATCGTCAAAAGCAGGAAGGTTTTTCATTCTGCCTACATGTGCCACATAGTCAGTGAAGGTAAAGGAGGCTCCTGCATCGGTCCATGTGATCCATTTGTTGTTGGCCAGGTATGCTATTCGGGCGTTATCCGTCAATTCTTTCAGGTATTTATTCGCTGAGGGTACCAGATAATATTGCAGCAGATACTTGTCGTAGTTGTCGGCGGAGAGGGTCCCGAAGTTGTTTTTACCCTTGATATTTAAAGATTGCTGATATTCGGCATAGGATGCCTTCAGCTGCTTTGAAAGTTCCTGGTCCACCAGGCCCGATCGGGCAGGAATGGGGCCGAACATCCACTCATAGGCCCCGTCGGCGTGCTCCAAATCGGTAATGGGGCTGTAGCAGGCACTGGCATATATATCATCAGCCGCATCGGCAGCACCAATTTCCTTCAGATAGGCATCATACAAAGGGCTGTTACCCGAAGCACCAAGCAGAGCGGACAATGCCCCGCCGGCGCTGCAGCCAACCGAAACTATCCTGTCCACGTTACCGGGCATCACCCCTTTGTTGTGGCGTATGTAGCGGACAGCTGCTTTCAGGTCCACAATGGCAGCAGGCGCCTTGCCATAATAAGTGCCGTCAGCAGCCTTGTTATCGCGTCCGCGGCAGCCGGGGGATACTATTACATAACCCGCTGCCAGGGCTAAATCTGACCTGCTACTGACACTGCTGCTATTGGGAGGGCCACCCCTCCCGCTACCAGGACCACCCGGATTACCACCGGCATTCCTGACCGACATATACCCGCCAACGCCAATGTCAAATAAAATTGGGGCATTTTCAGCATCAACGGCTTTACCGTCAATCTCCACGGGAATACTGACATTCAGGCTCTGATAATCTTTGTCAACAGGGTTTGCCACATAGGGGATATGCAAATAGGCGCGGAAGGTGACTTTCTTCTCGCCTGCAGCGGTTTTCACCATTTTAGTTTCCACGGTAAAACTATCCCCGGGAAAAGCCAGGGGATCTTTGGTCTGGCCTGCTGTGGTCTCCCGCGTCAGGGGACTCAGTACCATGATAAAACCAATCAGGGTAGATGTTGCTCTTTTCATTTTTGAATTGTTGAACCAGTTTGATCAAATGTAACCATCACACAGATTTGAGAAAAAATAATATACAAAAGGGCCATTTTACTGAATCAAATGTTAATTTCAGGACATCTGAAATATTTTAAAAACAGTTTTATTGGCACCCCCATGGCTTTGCGGATCTTAGGATTGTTTTGTTCTCAGGATCCGGCAAACCATTTCTTAAAATCCGGCACACGGGCCTTGCTGATCAGGATTTTTTCAGGAACTGTAATCTTCAGGTTTACGGACAACCTGCTGTTAAACCAGAAATCAATGTCTTTAATTGCATTCCGCGCAACAATGAACTGCCGGTTAGCCCGGAAAAAATCATTCGGATTGAGCATATTGGCCAGTTCATCCAGTGTATGATCAAAGCTATAGGTTTTGTCTTCATTGGTTTTCGCTTTCACCAATCCGGCATCGACAAAAAAACAGGCCAGGTCACTTGTTTGAACAGGTATAAGTTTGTCCCCTTTTACCGGGACCAGAAAGTGCGTTTTATAGGTTGATGCTTTTTTAAAGGTGGCCAGGAGTTTCTGTAAATCAGACTGAAAGCCGGTTGTTGAGGTAAAGCCATGATACTTTTTCAGCGCCTGCTGCACAGCACTGATGTCAATGGGTTTCAACAAATAGTCAATGCTGTTTACCTTAAAAGCCTTCAGGGCATATTCATCATAAGCGGTGGTAAAAACAACAGGACATTGAATCCGGATCCGATCAAAAATTTCAAAAGCCGATCCGTCGGCCAGATGAATATCCATAAACAAAAGATCAGGAGCGGGATTTCCGGTGAACCATTCAACGGTCTCTGTGATACTTTCAAGCCTGGCAATAACCTCTACCGTTCCGATCTCGTCAAGAATGGTCATCAAATTGCGTGCAGCCAGCAATTCATCTTCAACGATCACTGCTTTCATCGGGATTTGGTTTAAGTAAGGGAACTTCCACACGGAATATGTTATTTGATTTTGAGATACGGATATCTTCTCCGCTTAGCAGCTTGTACTGCTTTGACAAATTGGACAGGCCTATGCCGGTACCCGGTTCCAGGGAGAGTTTTTCCTGAATGGTATTGGTGACAACCAGACTATTATTGTCCGTAGTGGCAATGGTGATGTCAAGCGGATGGCGCTTGCTGATCTCATTATGTTTTACAGCATTCTCCAGCAGGGTTTGAATGGCCAGCGGAGGTAACCGGTAATGATTATACCGGTCCCGGATGTTGAATTCAATCTTCAGGTTGGTATGGAAACGCATCTTGACCAGAAAAATATAGGATTTCGCGGCTTCCATTTCAGCTGATAAGGATATAGTCTGATTTTCATTGCTTTGTAAAGTGTACCGCAGCACTTGCGAAAGATCATTCAGGTATACCAGGGCAGTTTTAGGATCATCACTGATCAATGCTTTTAGTGTTGTCAGCGAATTAAACAGGAAATGAGGACTCACCTGGTTTTTGAGGGATTCATACTGGCTTTGCAGATTCTCCCGGCTCAATTTTTCATTTTCTAACCGGATGGCCTGTTTTTCATTGATGATCTTGATGATAAAAACGCAGCAAAGCACTACGATGGCGATAAACAGATCGCGAAAAGTGTACAGCAGGTTAAACCGTGTTGAATGTGAAGTAGCATATATTACATGCTTGATGGCAAAGAAGGAATCACTTAAAACCGTAACAGCAAAAAGAGTTAACAATACAGCCAGCAGGATGGTCCTGAGGTTAAGTCGCCTGGAACTGTTGATTGGCTTGAGTACATAATAATTGAGGACAAATAAACAAAACGTAACCAGACAGGTTGCCAATACCTCACCCAAAACATCCACCACATTTTTGCTGCGACGATACCGATATAAATTTTCCCCGGCCAGATCAACTACTTCCATGATGGAATTGAAATGTACCAGGATGCTGATACCAAGAGATATAAGTGCAACAATGGCAATATATCGGCGTAACTGATCAGATTTCATATACTTCAAAGGTACTTCAGGAATACTGAATTTTTACCGGGAAAATAATGAAGCGGAAAAATCAGTATCCGAAGCTACTTTTAAAGCAGGTGAGTTTAAAACTGCGGTAATGAACAAATCATGGCTGGCTGAAATATACAGTATCCATCTCTGTGACAAAACCGTTCTGAACTGCAATATTCTCAACAGTATCCGCTAAATAAGGATCAACCGGATCAAAGATCACAGACCAGGTCCCTGCAGGAACCGCTGACAGTTTAAAACTGCCATTCCCGGCAGCATAAGCTCCGATGGTATCGCCGTTTGACACAGCCTTAACATAGGGCAGGGCCACAGCAGGAGACACATTACCCGAGATTGCCCCCGTGGTGGCTTCAGTATAGGTACGGATTACAGGCTTCAGGCTGTAGTGTCCGTTTCCTTTTTCAACGATTGACCGGGCTGCATCAAAATCGATCCAGATTTTATAAACAATCCCTCCGGTTAAAGTGGCATGAATATTTAGTTTTAAGCCGCTCTGCTGCCCCGACGGAGTATCCAGATCATGCATTTCACCGTTCACCTTTACCTGGTTATTGCTGCCCAATACCAGCCTCATTTGCGAAACTGTACCCGGAGGCAGCTCAAGGAAAGCCAGCAGTGTATCCATTCCGTTCCGGAAATCGAGCAGGTCGTAAATCCCTTCATTCACCTGCAGGCTCTGCCAGTTATCCTCACCCTCCATTTCTGAAATGTGGATCTGCACATCCTGAATGTCGATTAACACCTGTTCATAAGCTGCAGGAGCATCCGTCAGCATAACCTGCATTACGGCATTCTGATCACTTTCGGATTCATTACAACCGGAAGCCAGCATCCATGCACCGATCGCTATTCCAAATAAAGATAAATTCTTCCTCATGACTGCTAATTTTTCTGTTTACGGATATTTGACAGCGGAAAGATAAAAAGGTTTAAGCACTGCGTAAATTTTATTTGACAAAGTAACGTTTCTATGGGATTACTTGACTTTGACATAGGAATTGCCGTACCTTTAAGTTAATCTGAGATTTCCAGTGTCTTAAACTTAAACCCTTCTAGCCATGTCGCGCATGAGCATATCAATCTTCCTGCTGTTTTTTTTATTGCTGCAACCATTAACCGCTCTTGCACAGGTTGTGCCTGACTCAACAACGCTCTACCGGGTTGAGACAACCGACGGAAATGAATATTCAGGTAAAATTATTTACCAGGATGATCTTGAACTAAGACTCAGTACCGAAAAACTGGGTATACTGACCCTGAGTAAAAAGGACATTTCGAAAATAACCCAATTGCGGCCCGAGAAAATGAAGAATGGCGTGTATTGGGCCGATAATCCCCAATCAACCCGGTATTTATGGCAACCCAACGGTTACGGCCTGAAGGCCGGCGAAGCTTATTACCAGAATATCTGGGTATTATTCAACCAGTTGAGTGTTGGCCTTACCAATAATATTTCCCTGGGGGTCGGCATGCTTCCGTTATTCCTTTTTGGCGGAAGCCCCACACCGGTATGGCTGGCTCCGAAGATTTCCATTCCCATCAAGAAGGACAAATTCAACATGGGAGCCGGAGCTTTGCTGGCAACCGTGATCGGGGAAAGCAGCTCAGGCTTTGGTATCCTGTATGGTATAGCAACAGCCGGCTCACGTGATAATAATATCAGCCTCGGCTTAGGGTACGGATTTGCCGACGGAGGTTGGGCGGAATCCCCTACCCTTAGCCTCAGTGGTATGGTCAGGACAGGCGCAAGAGGATACCTCATATCGGAAAACTATTATATCGATACAGGTTCTGATTACCAGATTCTGATCTTGTCAGCCGGTTTTCGGTGGATCATAAAAAAAGCGGGACTGGATTTCAGCCTCATCTTTCCTTTTGAAGAATCGATGGAAAGCTTTGTTGCATTTCCCTGGCTGGGGGTTACGATCCCTTTCGGAAAAGTGAAAAATCCTGAAAAATAGCGTTTAATTGTTTCCGGCTTACAACTGCATTACCCAAAGCTCCTGTTCCAGCTTCATTTTCAATTGTCTCAGGGCTTCAGTGGCCTGTTCATGGCTGTCGTAAGAACCCAGACTTACCATATAAAACCGTCCTCGCTTGGGCAGGATCTTTGGAGAAAGCCCCTTCTTCTCGAGCTGCATTTTTTGGCGTTCTGCATTTTCCGGGACCTGGAAAGAACCGGCAATGATATGAAATGGTTTATCGGGTAAAACGTTCACCTCCTGCACCGGTTCATCTGTCTGCTTAGTGACTGCAGGCTTTTCCTGATCTTCCCGGTATTGCAGGGCTTCGTCCCTTGCAGTACGTTTGTCCAGTTCGCGGCTGATCCTTTCCTGCAGGGTATCTTTTTCACTCGTGGTTCGATTTCCGAAAACAATCCGGTCAGTGCTGTCTTTATCTCCGGGTGTCAGCACGGTGCCGGTCTCACCCGATCCGAAACGGTCATAGAGGCCTGAAAAATATACCAGGGCACTTAAGCCCGTCAGCAAAACCACCAGGCTTACCGGGATCCACCATCTTCTCCTTTTCCTTATGTTATGAACAGGTTGCGGCACAGGTTTTGAAGGCGGCACAGGCGCCGGTTTCGGACCCGGCATATTTATTCTGGGCAATTCAAAGGGAACCATCCTCTCCAGAAGTTCTTCCGAAGGTTTGAATACATACTTGCCCGATTTGTCCAGGTTCAGATTTCCCATGCCTCCCAGTACAGCTGTCCCCTTTGATTTCAGCTGCTCCTCGACGGAATGGACAAAACCGGCAACCGATTCAACCGCCTCAGCTTTCGCCAGCCGGAACCTGCTGGCGATAAGACCGGTCAGTACGCCATCATCCGGTTGCTCAAGGTTGTTGAACACTATTTCTTTGGTTGGCGGGAGCAGAACACCCGTCGTTTTGATAAGTTCAGCGGGGCGGTGTCGCACGGTAAAGGTACCAAGGCCGGGTATCCCTACTTTTTCACGATGCAGCAACAGATCACGGATAACAGGAATAATATTCACAGGCAGATCATTGTTAGGGTAAATCAATAACTTCTCAAAATTAATAAAATATCTATTTTAAGCACCAAATAACTATCTTCGTAACGTGTTGAAATAACCGGTTGCTACGATGAAAAAAATCTCCATGGTCGATCTGCACGGGCAGTATTGCCGTATCAAGCCCGAGATTGACATGGCCATACAGCGTGTACTCGATAGTGCAGTGTTCGTAAAAGGAGAAGAGGTCCGGACATTTGAAAGTGAACTGGCAGAATACCTGGGTATCCGTCATGTGGTAGCCTGTGCCAATGGTACCGACGCCTTGCAGATCTGCCTGATGGCCCTCGGCCTCAAAGCCGGAGATGAAGTCATCACGCCTGACTTTACTTTCATTTCTACGGTTGAAGTATCTGCCTTGTTGGGTCTCAAGCCTGTCCTGGCCGATGTGGAGCGCGGTACTTTTAACCTGGATATCCGGTCGCTCAAAAAGGCTATCACGCCGCGAACAAAGGTGATCATCCCGGTCCATTTGTTCGGGCAGTGCAGCAACATGGAGGAAATTCTTGCTGTAGCAGAAGCCCGTGGCATTACGATTATTGAAGATGTCGCCCAGGCGCTTTCAGCCGATTATACTTTCAGTTCGGGAACCAGCACCAAGGCCGGTACCATGGGCCGAATGGCATGTACATCGTTTTTCCCGTCCAAAAACCTGGGTTGTTTTGGCGACGGTGGTGCCATCCTGACAAATGATCCCGAATTGGCCGGCACGCTTTCGGCCATCACGCACCATGGTATGCGCATACGTTATCATTACGATCTTACCGGTGTGAATTCAAGGCTTGATACCCTGCAGGCCGCTATTCTGAGAGTCAAGCTCAAATACCTCGATGAGTATTCCATGGCCCGCCGGAAGGCAGCCGACTGGTACGATGACGCCCTGAAGGGACTGCCTGGCATTGAAACACCTGAACGTTCTCCTTTCAGTACCCATGTCTTTCATCAATATACGTTGAAGTTGCACAATACAAACCGGGAGGCGCTGATGAAACACCTGGCAGACAAGGGGATACCGTCAATGATCTATTATCCGGTCCCCCTGCATGTCCAGCAGGCGTTCCGATACCTGGGCTATCGTGAACCCGATTTCCCGGTTACACGGGAACTTTGTGGAAGTGTTTTATCGCTGCCCATGCACACTGAACTCGATGAGGAGCAGCTGCAGCATATCACCAAAACCATAACCGAATTTGTAACCCGCAGATCATGAAGCAGAACTATTTTGCACACGAATCCGCGTTCATTGACGGAAATGTTGTCATTGGCCAGGATACGAAAATATGGCACTTTACCCATGTTATGTCCGGCTGTTCTATCGGGGAACGTTGTAACCTGGGTCAGAATGTAGTAGTATCACCCGGGGTCAGGCTGGGTAATAATGTAAAGGTTCAGAACAATGTTTCCATTTATACCGGTGTGATCTGCGAAGATGATGTATTTCTGGGACCGTCGATGGTCTTTACCAACGTTATCAATCCCCGCAGTGCAATAGCCCGGAAGGACCAGTACAAAACCACGCTGGTTGAAAAAGGAGCTAGCATCGGGGCGAATGCCACCATAATTTGCGGTGTCCGCATAGGGCGATACGCATTCATCGGTGCCGGTGCCGTGGTTACACGGGATGTGGCACCATATGAACTGGTGGTGGGAAACCCGGCACGACATTCGGGTTGGATGAGCGAATTCGGGCACCGGCTTAAATTTGATGCCGACGGGATGGCTACTTGCCCGGAAAGCCTTGAAAAGTACCAGTTGAAAAACAACAACGTGATTAAAATCTTACCCTGATGCAAAAGAAAATTCTGGTAACCGGGGGAACAGGATACATTGGGTCGCATACCGTTGTCGAATTGCAGGAAAATGGCTACGAAACAATTATCGTGGACAATCTGTCCAATTCGCAGATTGAAGTGCTCGATGGTATTGCAGGAATCACCGGCATAAGACCGTCCTTTGAGAATCTTGACCTTTGTGATTTGGAAAAACTGCGTGATTGCTGCCACAGTTATTCCGGAATAAAGGCTATTGTACATTTTGCAGCGCTGAAAGCTGTTGGAGAATCTGTGGAAAAACCGCTGGAGTATTACAGCAACAACCTGGTCTCCCTCATGAATCTCCTCCAGGTTATGCAGGAATTCAATATTCCCTGCCTCGTGTTTTCATCATCCTGCACTGTTTACGGACAGCCTGACCGGCTTCCGGTTACGGAGGACACCCCGGTTAAACCGGCCAGTTCCCCTTATGGTAACACCAAGCAGATTTCCGAGGAGATCATACGGGATACTGTTGCTGCAGTTTCAGGCTTAAAAGCCATTTCATTGCGGTACTTTAATCCCATCGGAGCTCACCGGTCGGCGTTGATCGGGGAACTGCCACTGGGAACTCCGCTTAACCTCATCCCTTATATTACACAGACAGTGATTGGTGTCCGCGACCACCTGCGTGTATTTGGCAATGATTATGATACGCCTGATGGTTCCGGTATCCGTGACTATATCTATGTTGTCGATCTGGCCAGGGCTCATGTAAAAGCCATTGAACGACTGTTGGAAGACAAAGGTGAACAAGCTTATGAAGTCTTCAACCTGGGTACCGGCAAAGGATTGTCGGTATTTGAAATTGTAAAGACCTTTGAGAAAGCTACGGGCCAACAGGTGCACTATAAGATATATCCTCGCCGGCCGGGCGATATAGCCCGTGTTTATGCCGATACTACCCTGGCCAATAAGGTGCTTGGATGGAAAGCCGGTACTCCCCTCGAGGACACCCTGTTGTCAGCCTGGAACTGGGAAAAATATATACGCGGCAGAATGAACCATTAACTACTGTTGGATATGAAGAGAACCATACTTATAACCGGAGGCGCAGGTTTTATCGGATCACATGTGGTGAGGCTGTTTGTGAATAAATATCCCGATTACATGATTGTCAATATGGATAAGCTTACCTATGCCGGTAACCTTGAAAATCTTGCTGACATTGAACACAAAGCCAATTACCAGTTTGTCAGATCAGATATTACCAATCTCCAGCACATCAATACTTTGTTCCATGAATACCGGTTCGACGGCATTATACACCTCGCTGCCGAATCGCATGTTGACCGGTCCATAACCAATCCCCTCGATTTTATCCATACCAACATCCTGGGCACAGTTAATTTGCTGAATGCAGCACGGGAGAAATGGAAAGGGCATTATGCCGAAAAGGTCTTTTATCACATTTCAACGGATGAAGTCTTTGGCTCACTGGATAAGGAAGGCTTTTTTACCGAGATGACCGCTTATGATCCCCGCAGCCCCTATTCCGCATCCAAGGCCAGTTCCGACCACCTCGTACGTGCATATCACAACACCTATGGTTTGCCGGTTATCGTTTCCAATTGTTCCAACAATTACGGACCCAATCAGTTTCCGGAAAAGCTCATTCCTTTAGCCATCAATAATATTAAAAACAGCCAGCCGATCCCGGTTTACGGGGCGGGTGAGAACATCCGTGACTGGCTTTACGTCGGAGACCACGCCAGAGCAATCGATCTGATCTTTCACAAGGGAAAACCGGGAGAGACCTATGCCATTGGCGGAAACAATGAATGGAAGAACATCGATCTGATCCGGCTGCTATGCCGACTTATGGATGAGAAATTAAACCTGCCGGCCGGCTCATCCCAAAAGCTGATCATCTTTGTTACCGACAGGGCCGGGCATGATCTCCGCTATGCCATTGATGCCACGAAAATTAAACACGAACTCAGGTGGGAGCCCTCACTGACCTTTGAACAGGGGCTCAAGCTTACGGTTGATTGGTATATGGCCAATGAGGCCTGGCTGCGGCATGTGGTAAGCGGCGACTACGCGAATTATTATGAACAGCAGTACCAGCAACGCGGATCACTCCACGGTGACTGATTTTGCCAGGTTACGGGGCTGATCAACATTACATCCACGCATTACAGCAATGTAATATGACATCAGCTGCAGCGGGATTACTGCCAGCAGCGGAGAAAATACGGTATCGGCCGGCGGGATCTCCACGGTATAATTGGCCAGCTGCCGGATGGTCGTATCTCCCTCGGTAACTACCGCAATTACGTTACCTTTTCTGGCTTTAACTTCCTGGATATTGCTGACGATCTTGTCATAGGAATGATCCCTGACGGCAAGCACCACAACAGGCATGTTCTGGTCGATAAGGGCAATGGGGCCATGTTTCATTTCCGCTGCCGGATATCCCTCGGCGTGAATGTAGGATATTTCCTTAAGCTTCAGGGCTCCCTCAAGCGCAACAGGAAACAGATAACCCCTGCCCAGGTACAGGAAATTGTTTACATCCTTGAAAAGGGCTGACAGCTTTCTGATCTCCTCGCCGTGCTGCAGGATTTGTTCGATCTTATCCGGTATTCCAGCCAGTTCGTTAATATAATGCCTGTAAAGTTCTTCGCTGAGGGTATTCTTTTTCCTGCCCACCAGTATGGCCATCATCGCCAGTACAGTCACCTGGGCCGTAAATGCTTTGGTGGAAGCAACCCCGATTTCAGGACCGGCATGTGTGTACACCCCGCCATCAGTCTCACGAGGGATACTCGAACCCACAACATTGCAAATTCCCAATACGAGGGCTCCCGCTTCTTTGGCAAGCCTGATGGCTGCCAGAGTATCAGCGGTCTCTCCGCTCTGGCTGATGGCAATCACCACATCATCATGCGTAATGATCGGATGGCGGTATCGGAACTCGGAAGCATATTCCACCTCCACCGAAATCCTGGCCAGATCCTCGAACAGGTATTCCCCAACCAGTCCTGCATGCCACGAAGTTCCGCAACCAATGATGATGATCCTTTTTGCTTCCACCAGTCGCGGTATTACATGAAAAAGGCCGCCCAGATGGAGATCGGTTCCCGAAGAGGCTATTCTCCCCCGAAACGTATCCAGGATAGAACGCGGCTGCTCAAAGATCTCCTTGAGCAT
>DIAS01000003.1 GCA_002415855.1 Bacteroidales bacterium UBA5072 | reverse complement strand
CATCGAAAGCTTCAACCAGTCTTCTGAGGTTCTCCTCTTTGCCATTTTCATAAGGCAAAGCGTGCGTGATCCAACAGTATACATCGGAGGCACCTTTCTCCAGGAACATTTTCCTGGCTCTCTTGATGGTTGTTCCGGAAATTACCATATCATCAATTAAGAATACGGATTGGCCGGTAAAGTCCTCTCCCAGGTCTCCCTCCATCATAACGCTGTTGGTGTTCAAACGTACTTTATTAACCTCTTTCAAATCCAGCCCCAGGTTGGTTCGTTTCTTACCGGGCGTATTCACGAAACGGACCTTTTGCAAGTCTTTACGCGATGTCAATTCTTTTATCACCCGCTCATACATGGATAAAACTATGATTTTTCCGGCATCCAGGTTTTTTTTGAACCATTCGAAATCAAGCGGCACATGCGGATCAATTGTAACAATTCTATTCGCACCGGCAGAGAAAAGCAGCTTGGCTGTCAATTCACAGGAACTGCACTCACCGGTTGCATACATCTGATCCTGCTTGGAAAACGGCATGTGTAAGGCAAGCAATACAATTTCTGAGGGTGGTGCCAGTCTTTTATATTCCCTGGTTGAAGGATTGACATACTCCACCTCAAAAGGATTTTTGAGTATGTCAATCATTTGCAGAGCTTCAATTACGCGGTCACCGGTAGTGAAATTGTTTTTACTGCCTTCACCGGAGGCCGTAAAACTCTGGATCACGCATACCTTTTTGCCCTGGAATCTTTTAACAGTGGGAATTCTTGAGAATACGTCACTGTTCACAAACTTCCTTGATTCATCGTAATTGCGGCTTGATTTGATCACAGAAAATCCGGCCCTGACGAATTCCTCCTCCAGGTGCTCTGCGCCGGAGCATAATACCAGTTCCCAGGATTTGTTTTCCATATGCATGGTTTTAGACTATTAAAGTTACTACAAATTTGACCGGAAAGCACCTTTGTTGATTGTGTAAAGCGGCTAAAATAAGACAAGTTGTAATGTGCCGGGTCCGACCAGGTCTCCATGGGGTGTTGATCTTGTAAAAGTCAACTCTTGTTTATGATATAAACAGTATGTAAATCTGTACTATAATAATAATGGCATGGAAATAGCTTTTAATGATGGTGTTAATCAATAAATCAACACAACCATGGAGCCAGAAAAGATAACTCAGGAAAAGCTCAATGAGAAACTGAAGAACATTGAGGACAACGGCATCCAGGCCGACCGGCAGCACCTGAAACGGAACATGTGTACACAGTTCGCCGATTATTATGAATTTATCCGTGAATATGTGGTGAATGCCTATGATGCATCAGCCACGTCGTGTCTGGTTAAAGTCACGGAGAATCAGGAAACGCTGACTGTAAGCATTCAGGACAATGGCAGCGGGATGAACCTGGAACGGCTGAAGGACTTTCTGACGGTTTTTCGTTCCAGGAAGGATAATCCACAAATCAAATCAGTCGGCCGGCACGGGATAGGCAAACTCAGTGTGGCTGCGATCCCTGGCCTGACATCCTTTAAGGTCCGCACCTCAACAGGCTCAGAGTGCTTTGATTTTGAGACGAACAGTCTGATAGAGGATTGCCCCATCACGATCAGGAAAAACAGTGTGGTGCCTTTACAGGGAACGACCTTCGAGATCACCTTTAAAAAAGATCAGACAGCCCTGAAGCTGACGAAGAAGCTTTATGACATACTGCTCACCTATGTCAGGCACCTGCCTATCACTGTGCGTTTTGACGTACCTGATGAGAACTGGCCCGGGGAGTTAACGGTCAGGACCCTTCCAAAAGGTGAATGGACCTATCCTCCCGAATGTTACGGGTGCTCCTATAACATTACGCTCAGGGGAAAGCCCTGTGAGGTTGTTGTCGCAGTTGGTAATGGTGGACACGAGGTATACCAAAACAGGGTTTACATCTCTTCGAAGTATAACCTGTTCTCATATGGCATGAAGGAAGATATCAGGATACCGAACCTCCTGATCCGGGTTGACAGTGAAGCCTTTGAACTGCCATTTGGTCGGCATTGCCTGTGCAACGAGGAAGTTATCGCCGACCTTGCTGACGATATCCGGAGAAGAATTGTACCATCTTATTTTGACTTTCTGACCAGCCACTTCAGCTTTAAGACATTGGCAGCAACTCCCTTTGCACTTGAGAAAACGGATGAAATGGCAATCGGGCTCCTGAAATATGCGCAGATGAACAGGACCTGGTCGAATTACCCTGTATTCCGCCTGGTAGGCGGACAGCGTCTCTCAATGACTGAACTGGATAAGAGAGTGGCTGAAAAACATGCCATTTATATCGAGGCCCAGAACGGCGAAGGAATTGATTACAACCAGTTCAATGGTCCGGTGTTATCGCTGGAACAGGCCAATGGTGCGCTCAAGTTGGTTGAGGGCCTGTATTCTGATGCATTTATTAATCTCAGCAGTGAAGATACGGTATTTGAAATGCCGCTGAATGAGCGGAACAAGGTATCGGCAGAAGAAAAAAGATTTGAAAGTTTCCTGGCCTTCAAACCGCAGAAGTTGGATTTCGACAGGCTGATGCAAGATGATGACAACATGGAAGACTTTAAAAAGCCCGACAGAAAAACATCAAAGTCGAAAATCGACGATTATGCCGGTATCTGTGAAGAGGCAAGAACCGCCGAAAGAGACCTGACAGATCTCGAATGGAGGGTCAATTACCTGATTGAAAGGGACGGCATTACGCCCTGTACGCGGAAAAAGTTCATGTTCAGGAATAGTGTCATCACCCTTAACCTTTTCCACAGTGAGATCAGGGAGTTCGTACAGCTTTCCACCCTGAATCCAAACCTGGCTGCTCACTGGGCCATGGCCATGTGTCTGGCTGATAGCAACATCTTACCGCATATCAGTGCAGATGCCCGGGAAGACCTGCTTATTCTCGATGCCATGGCCCGGGTGGAAAGCAACCAGGCAACCGAATCTACGGATGAGGCCTCAAAACGTCTTGACCGTGAACTGATGGATTTCATGCGGAATTGCATCAACCGTCCTGCAAGAGGTAATCAATGATCGAATTAGAAATTCTGAAACAAATTTCATTATGGAAACCTTGAACAACATACTGGAAACCCATTTCATGCCAAATGGGTTTGAGATCGACATGGATGAAGGCTTTGCCAAGCTTACCGAAAGGCAGTTCGGCGGTAACCCCGGTCGTGCATTCAGTGAACTCATACAGAATGCCATTGACAGTTATCCCAACGGTACATCCTGGGAGGAAAGAATGGGTGAGATAGAATCGGGCAAGAACTGGATCTCCATTAAAGATTACGGAGAAGGCATGAACACGGAGAGGCTCCGGTTGCTGATAACCCTTGGTGGAACTGATAAATTCAAGGATCCGGAAAAAATCGGACAGTTCGGCATGGGTTTCATGGCAATGTTTAACCGAAGACTGGGTACCAGGGAGATCCGGGTTATCACCCGTTGTGAGGGACACACGGTACAACTTGTTTTTGCGGTTAAAGAGGCAGGTAAAAGACCTGCCGTCTCACTTTCGGTATTGCAGGAAACGATAAAGTACAGCACCTGCATCAGGGCTGAATTCAGCAGTTCTGCCAGTGTCAATGACTGCCTGGAACATGCCCGGAATTCGCTTACTTACTATCCCTGCATCATGAAAATCAATGGTGATCTTTTTGTATCACAATGGGAGCATTATGGCAAAAAGGACAGCATCATTTTCAATGAAAGCGACTGCCATGGGCTGATACGAAGCGGCAGTGAATGGGATAACATAGCCATATTGTGTAAGTATGAACGCATCATGAAAACCTCTCTCGATCATTTTATTACGGGTGGGCACAACATGCATTATAACCTGCTGGATTTTTATAACAAAAAGACGCCTTTTGTACCGGGAGTGGTAATTGTTTTGAATATCAACAAACTCAGGGTAACCATTTCGAGGGACGGGTATTACCTGGACTGGACCTATGATCAGGCACTCGGTATCCTGAACCGGTACCTGAAGACCTTTTTACTGCGGGTTTTTGACAGGGGTGTAAGGTCCGATCTGATACTGGCCAACCAATATATATTCAGTCAGGAGATTGCATCATATCTGTCAGATCCGGAGCGTTACCAGAACAATCCCTGTGATGAAAACCGGCTGATCATGATGCTGGCGAATGCATCCATTTTCCGAATCAATGGACGGAGCGGTGAGTATTCACTGAGTACGCTGAAAAGGATGAAGCGTGATGATTTCCCGTTTTACTTTTCTCCCAACCGTTCTAATTTGCGGTGGCTGGGAGGATCGTTCAAACACGATTACATAGTTGTGCCGGATGCGTGCAACCTGAACGGCGGAGCCGATCATTTCTATGACACCCTGTTTAATAATGTTTTCAAGGATGTGGTTAACCTGGACACCATCCAGGAAGACCATAAAAAGATCGTGGACCTCGTACAGCGTGATATCATTGATAAATCATCCCTGTCCCCGAACGTGAAGATCATCGGCCCCAGACACCTGAAACCCAGGGAACAGGGCCTGCTTGACGAGATCAGCAGCCTGCTACGTGATCCGGTAATTATAGGAGCAATTGAAAGTAACCTGCATCTGAGGATCAGAAGTATCAGGCCGGTATTTTTCAGTTTGGAGGAAACCGGGATGAGGATCTCAACAGGACTGTTTGATGAACAGGGTCAACCCATGAATGAGGATTTCATGTCCAATTTCCTCGTACCTGTGGAGGAAAAGGACAAACAGGAAAGACGCCGGATCGGAAGGGTAAATCTGCTGCTGGGCCTGAGTCTGGATCATCCTTTCATCCGTTACCTCATAAACAGCAGCACTGCCCAGCGCAATTATTATGCATTGACTTACCTGGCACATGAACTGGCCCTGTGCCAGAAAATGCTTGTCCCTTACTCTCCATTCTATCACCTGGTAAAGGAGAAACTGGCGCTGGACATGCGGATGGCCCTGATAAAGAACATTCTTGGAACCATCCGGAATTGAAAGTTGGATGAAATGAGTTTGTCGCACAAAAGTCGATTCCCGGCGGAGTAATATACTCCGCCGAAATTGAAGAACAGGTTAACAGGGATTTCCTATTGATTCCTATCCTTATCTTTATCTTTTACCATCTTCTCGAGATTTTCAACATGTTTCTTTAGAATTGACATAACCTTAAGGCGTGATTCCGATGATTTCCAACCGGCTTGATCCAGCAGTTCACTAAGCTCGAGATCAAATTCCTCTATTCTTCCGTTGATCGTAGGTGCATGTTTGGTAAAAATGGTATTTCGAAAACTTCCCCTGACCTGCTTTGTCACGGATTCAGCCATAAACCAGTTGCCAACCATGGTTACTGATTCCGATGTCGCCATCTTGGCATTAATTGCTATTGTGACCTTTTCATCGGGCATATATTCCAGGAATTCGATCAGGGTTTGCAACCTGGAAATTTTGGATCTTGGATCACTTTTTTCGAGGACATATTCCGGATTGATTATTAGCTTGCAGCCTTGTATACCGGCATGTTTTTCGAGCGACAGCCTTTCATTCCGCTGGCAGCGATTATGGTCCTCGGTTTGCTTATCTGGCAGATAACGATCTCTCCAGGCCACATCCTGAAGACTCTTTTTGGGAATATGAAAAGAGCTGATACCACCTTTTTGTCTGACAAGGCAATGATGCCCAAGATTAAGCACATTATCGGAATAGGCTTTCATCATCTTGGCCCTGTCCTCACCCAGTTCTGCCAGTTCGTACAAAGCATTCCCGGGTTTCTGGCTCCGGTTCAACAGGTTAATGAACACATCACGTGTGAGATTCTTTCTCAGTTTGGAGCTGTCACCCGGAATTCTTACAGCCTGTAAATTCTGGATCATTTCCCCGGGCTTGACATCCTCGGTGGTTATTGGGAAAACCGGAATATTCAGGGCCATGGCGTAACCGATCTCCTGATGCACCCATCCCCTTTTGGCTGAAGACTTTGTCACCAGGGGCATAAAAATATGGGCATAGGCAATATAATCCTTTATCTGTTCATGAAATCCTGATCCCGGAAGAAAGTCCCTGGCCCACATCGGCTGTAACCCATTATCTTTTAAGACCTGAGCCAGAAGCTTGACAATCGGCTTGTCCTTGCTGGAATAGCTTATAAATACCCGAATTTCAAGATTGTCTTTCATAGCATACAACTTAAATTTCCTGCCTGTAAAATATCAAATCATTAACAACCAATCATTCATAGATCACCAGATTCTCGGGTTGATCGGTTTTTGCGATAACAGATTTCCAGAATATTCCTTCCTTGGGTATTCTTTTGCGTCCAAGAATTACCAGCTTAAGTGGTACCATACAGAATTCAGTAAGCCACTGGCTTATCATAAAATCAGTGTAGCCCGCCATGGCGTTGTCTACAGCCAGCGTACCCAATCTGCTTCCATTAATAATATCAATTGTTCCGGGCGCCATTGAACGCAAAAGATGCCTGGGTTCACTGGTCAGGCTCCTGATCTTTCTGCCCCATTTGGGATCGATCAATTTAATACCATTGGTGACCATTTTCAGTCCTGCACTCCGCAAATTGTCGTTGGTCTGACCTTCAATCCTCCGGTTATCCAGGAAAGCCTCATAATATTCAATAACTGCAAGCTTCTCCTGTGTGCTCAGATCAACATCAATGTAATGGTAGATCCCGTGTTTGTTAAATTCTGTTGAATTCTTTAAAAACTCGAGGTAGGAGCCTTTAAAAACATAATAACTGCTGTTTTTGTAAAAGTTCTTTTCAAGAATATACTTCGGGATGGTTTTGCAGATATTCTGTACCCGCATGCTGCCTTGTTTATGTGCGTATAAGTTGCAGAAAATGAATGTGTCCTTAAGTGTTTTAAAATAGTCTCTCAATGATTCTTCTTCCTCATTTTCCAATTTCCGGCGGAGGCAAAATACTTCCACCGGTTGAAAATTCCTGATTATCCGATCAATATCCTTGATCCGTTTTAGTTCATCATAGGATTCCTTAGAAAAATAATTCTGAAAAAGACAATTTCTGTATCTGGTATCAATTAATAACTTGTATAGTTTTAACAAATCCTTGTCACTTTTTATATCAGAGAAGAAATATATTGTTGACAGCGCGTAGTACTTGCTCAATTCAACCTGCACTGCCGTGTCCAATGCGTAGAAATAGTCCTTGTGGATAAGGTCGGGCCTGAAATCGATGAACTGCAGGGCATCGGAAGGGATGGCTGTTTCAGCCAGCACAATTAATCCATAACCCTTCCGGGAATACTTGGTTTTGATCTCCTGAGAGATCCTGTATATGCTGAATTCAACTTCGGGTATCAGTGCAAGATCACAAACTCCGGTGCTGCTGGCGAGAACAGAATGGCTCACCACATAACCCGAATCAGATCCAAATAACTGGATTATTCCCAACCTGGGATTTGAACTTACTTCCACGGCAAGGTCTTCAATGATCATCCTGCTTTTCTCAACAGCCGATGAGAATCCAAATGTTTGCCATGTCCAGAGAATATCATTATCCATTGTTTTTGGGATTCCGACAACAGAAAGATCCCAGCCGGCATCCTTCCAGCTTTGAGCGATGTGATAAATGGCATGAGCAGCACGCATGCTGCCGTCTCCGCCAATGATGTATAAAATTCTGATGTGGTGATCATACAGATCACGGATAATTCTTTCCAGGTTTTCCTGGCGACTCGCCTCGTTCAACAATGTTTCCTCTCTGGATGTTCCCAGAATTGATCCGGCTGCATTGGCATGCTTGGAAGTAATTAAATAGGGTCTGTCCTGTGGAGGCCTTGTTTCATCGTTGTTAATCAGGAAAACAAAGCTATTGGCAAAGTCATTGAATGAAAGAAAACCATTTTTTAGCCCCCAGATTTCCAAACCTTTCAGGTTTCTATCGGAAGGATTGTCCTTAAGATGTTTTTCATAATACATGAAGTGCCTTTGGGTAATCCCGTCGATCACGGCATTGATCCCGGGTGCAATTCCACCGGAAACGAGCACTGCCACACGAAATGCACCCTTCTCATGTTTGCTTTCGAGGTAACGCGGGTAAAGAAGTTCCTCCCGGGGTCCTGCCTCACAGAAAGTCAGGTCGAACCCTGTCTTGAAATGATCAAATTTCTGATGATAGGAGGTCAGCGCTGCTGAGTATATCTTTGCGTCATCCGGGCGATACTTTCCGACAATCGATTCATCAAGCGGGTTTTTTCGCCGCTTTTTCCCATTGTCGGAATCCATGCTCTCAATTTCGGGCCAATTAATAGGACAACCTTTTCTGATATTCTGTACAATCTTCACATGATCAATCTCTTCTTTTGGTGCGAGGTCTCTTTGTAAGAGTATTTCATCAAAATACTTCTTTTCAATAAAATGCTTGATAATATCTTTCTCATAAGAGAAGGTATTGAATACCGGCAGGTCATCATCGATGCCAAATTGCAACTCGTCTACCCTCATATATTGCGTTGCCAGCGATTTAACCGCCTCGTAAACAGATAATTTATCGAATCTGGGCAACAGTACAGGACCCATTTGTATTTTCGAGAGCCCTTTTTCAATTTTATCAGGAAATGATATTACTACCTTGCTTTTATCGTGAAGTTCGATCCTGATGATTTTGGTATCGGCTTTTTTATGCTTAAGAAAGTGCTCAATTTCGCAAATTTGTGAATCTCCGGCTTTGGCTCCGACAAAAAGCAAAAAATAATCACAAACTTCAATAAAGTCGCCTGTTTCCTTTACCCAAGGCTTGTTGTGGGTAGCATAATCGTAACAATAAATGTCAAGTTTCCGGCCCGAGGTCTTTTTAATATACTTCTTTAAATTGAAAAAAAATGAAGCAACCAGATTTGAATCATTGAAGTTGTAACAGAAGAAAACTTTAAGTAATTCTGTCTGGTTCCTGGAGATGGGTTTTGGTTTCATGGGTACACAGGCTGTCGGGTTGTAACTGGAGTTTTGTATAAGTTACTAAAATAATATATTAATTTGATTATTATATAATTAGAAAAAATATTTTTCAACCCTTATGACCCGGGACACACGCTAAGCGTAGTTTTCCTAACTACGCTTTGTTTGACACGTAGTCTGTGACTGCCCTCCGCTAGGCGAAGTTTGTAACTTCGCCTTCTTTAAATCGTAGTCTGTGACTACCATTCCCCTTTGGTTGGGGAATTTCTAATTTTTTTTATTTGTTGAAAGGTTACTTTTTTTGGTCAGACAGTATTAAAGTATGTTGTGTTAAAACTGTTTAGATTTTTGTGCCTTTTTAAGTTAAATCGAATTCCAAAATTGAAATGGACGGGGGAGAATTGACAATTATTATGAATGTTTGAATACCTGGTTTTGGGAAGGGAATGCTGCTAATTGATTTGTGAAGATAGCAGTGCCGTTGATTTAAGTTTATTAGAAAACTAGTTATGAATAGGTTATCCACCAAAACAATTCCATATGAGGCATTTTACATTATTGCTGCAAGGCTTGTTGATCGGCGTTTTATCTTACGGTCAGACAGTAAGTTTCACTTATGACAACTCAGGTAACCGGACATCACGTACGACAATCATTCTGAAATCTGCAACAGGAAACACAGTAGAAGAAAGCTCTTCCAGTGCTTATGAGGATCAAATCGGCGAGCATTCCATCCTGATTTACCCTAATCCCATTGAAAGCGAAATAACTGTAAAGATACAGGGATTAAAGGAGGACAATGCCGGCGCAATAAATCTTTATGACCAGAGTGGCAGACTTGTATTGACCCTGGATGATATTGGCAGTAATAACACGCTTAACCTGTCACGTCTTTCAGCGGGAAATTATTTTATGATTATTCAACTTGAGAATGATCAAACCAAATGGACAATTGTGAAGGAATAGCGTATCCGTGTTATTCCATTTCAAAAAACAAACCGATTAAAAACCCAAAAACCTTCATATCATGAAAAAAACTATCCTGTTTTTTGTTCCGTGTTTTGTTATTGCAACAAGCAGTCTGTTGGCTCAAACAAATTCCATTAAGGTAAGCTCTTCCGGAAAGGTAGGAATTAACTTAGCCAACCCAACGTACCAGTTGGATATTTCCGGCACGGTAAGAATGGCTTCCGGTGGTTACTCCATACTTTTCAGTGGATCATCCTATTACCCAAACCTTGGCAGTATTTCCCTTGGAACTTCAAGCTATTACTGGTATCAGCTTTATGCGACCACTGCTTTTTTTACAAATCAGCCTGTGATCATGTCAGATGAGAAATTTAAAACAAACGTATCAGACCTTTCTTTGATGAAGGATAAACTGAGATTGTTAAGACCTGTTTCGTACAATCTGAAATCCGATGCCAAAGAAATCAACACAGATCCATCGATAGTAAGCTTCCAATATGGCTTTGTGGCGCAGGAATTACAGAAAGTCTTCCCGGAAATGGTGTCCCAGCGGGAAGATGGAGTACTCGGAATACGATACACGGAACTGATTCCGGTGCTCGTTCAGGCAATAAAAGAACAACAGGAAGAGATTGATGCCTTGGGTAAACGAATAGCTGAACTTGAAGAATCCAATAAATAACCTCGCACAAAAGCAATAATATATGAAACGATTGTACAATCTGATCGTTGGTGCATTAGTGTTTTGTGTTGGTAATGTATTGGGTCAGGAATTTGACGTAACTTATAGTGCAACTGAAACAAATACTACAACTAACTTAACCTATGAGGCACGAAACAGCGTAACGTTAGGACCAAATTATTCTTATACACCTAATGGCGGTTCGATGGCTATTTCAATCACCAATCCCGTTGTTACCGGAATGGTTACCTACAACTCTTCAGTCGATCCTGAAACTCGCACACTAAATACCACTTACCTGGTGGGCGCCACCAATGGTAGTCTGAATGTAAACTCAATGGGAGGCGCAACCTACTCCATACCACTGGAGTTATTACCCGGCGTGAATGGATTAGCTCCCAATCTTTCACTGGTTTATTCAAGCAACAGCGAACCGGGGATTGCAGGGCATGGTTGGCAAATATCCGGTTTATCAACCATTAGTCGAGGTCCTAAAACATATTATGGTGATGGAACTGCCAGCGGTGTGGAATTGGATACAACTGACCGGTTTTATTTAGATGGTCAAAGACTGGTCAATACTTCCACATTTTATCATAATTATCCTAATGTCCAGTATCAGACTGATGTTGATATTTTTACCCGTGTTACGCCCAAGGATATGGTTACTTATTCATGGGGGCCGACCTGGTTTAATGCAGAGACGAAATCAGGTTTGGTTTATGAATATGGCCATACTACGGCATCCAAACAAAAGGTTAATGGATACATTCCGGTATTATGCTGGTACGTTTCTAAGGTTTCTGATCTGTTTGGTAACCAGATTAATTATAATTACATCCAGGATAATAACAATGTTTACCCTGCAGAGATCACCTATGGTCCCAATACCATAACCTTTTACTACAAAGAAAGATACGACAAGTATTTCTCCTACCATATGGGTACTAAATATGAACAATGGTTGCTTTTGGATAAAATCACAGTCAAGTATAATACATCCGTAGTAAAAACTTATGAATTAAAATACAACTATAACTATTCAAATTACAATGATTATTCAGTCTTAAATGAAATAATTGAATACGGTATCAACAACAGCCGGTTGAACTCTACTGCTATAACCTATCAGATCCCGGCAAACGTCTCATTTTCGCAGACCTTGAGCAATACTTCCCATCTCTATTTAACATATACATCCTATCTATGCACCGGGGATTTTAATGGAGACGGAAAGGCTGACTTCGTCTGTCTGCCAGATGCATCAAAAGGGGCAACCTGGAGCGGTATGCGAGTATTTTTTAGTGATGGGAATGACAATTTCACAAATTACTTCTCCGAAACCACATCAATTAATTTAAGTCAGTTAAAAGACATTCGCGCTGTGGATATAAATGCTGATGGAAACGATGACCTGATTTATGAAATTGGGTCAACTACTTCATCTTTCTTTTACATGCTTTATGATGGAAGCTCATTCACTACCCCAACGCTCATATACAGCCAACCTACAGGAGCATCTACCGGATTAAGTGGTAAGGTCCATCGCTTTACAAACAAGCAGGAGGACGATAATGAAATCAGTGGAACAGATTATAACGGCGACGGGGCAAATGATATCTTTCTGAATGATCCAAGCGGCAACTGGAGAATAATGTCATTTGTCAATCCTTTCGGACAGATGACTTCCACTCTGTATATAAAGGGCTCAGGTACAATCAGTACGCTTACGGGGGAAGTACTTAGCGGTGATTTTAACGGGGATGGGAAAGCCGACCTCTGGAGTATAGAAGACAATGGGGTGAAGATTTATACTTTGACTGGTTCCACACTCAGTCTTATGCACAGTTCCACCTGGCCCTCGAAGAATCATTTCTTCAACCTGGGTGATTTTAATGGGGATCGTAAAACAGATGTATTTCTATACGGCAACAAGAGTGGAGGTACTGAATATGATTGGTCCACATGGCAGATTCAGCGTTCCACCGGCTCTGATTTTGAACAGCTTTCTATTCCTCAGAAAAAGGCCAATTTAAAAAATGATTATGTACGTCTTGGTGATTTCAATGGGGATGGAAATTCTGATATAATGGTAACTTCCTCTAATCAAAGCTGGAGTGGCACCTATTTTTATATGGCAAAATACCAGGGTAATGATCTTTATAACTATACATTAACGTCCTTTCCTACTGATAAGAATAACTTCTACTTAGCAGATTATAATGGTGATGGACATACTGATTTTATTTGTACCGACGCTCAATCAACCTGGTGGAGTAGTTACAAAGTGTATAAAACTACAGGGAATACAGCTGTTCTTATGGAAAAGATCGGGAATGGATTAGGGTTTCTTAATAAAATCACCTATACTAAATTGTCTCAAGCAACAAGCAGCGTCTATCAACGTGGTACAGGTGCCACTTTTCCGGTAGCCGATTGCCAGGGACCAATAACAGTGGTAAGTTCAGTGCAAGCAGACAATGGAAAGGGAACAATGAATACCCAAAACTATTACTATGAAGGATTGAAGATACATCTTCAAGGTAAAGGATTCCTGGCTTACTCAAAATCAAAATTAACTGATGTCGCTTCCGGAATCGAATCAGAGAGTTCGACCGGGTATCATACAACCTATTTTTATCCTCAACTAATTCGGACAATTGCTAAACGAACAGGTACGACCGATACAATAGAAAAGGTAACCTATTCATGGTCACACAAGGTTTTAAATGCTTCTAAAAAGCAGATATTTCCTTATGTTCAGACATCAGTCCAGAAAAACAAACTTACAGGGCATACCGTTACAATGACTACAAGTGGGTATGACAATTACGGCAATCCATCCACAATTGTAAATACTTATAGCAACGGGCCTACTGTGACTACAAACAATTCATACAATAATATTGTATCATCAACACAATGGTTGCTGGGCAGGCTGGCACTGATATCCGTTCAATACAGCCAGAATGGCACTACCATTACCAGGTCCGGTTCAAGGACATTGCTAAACTCCAACAATAATATCCTTTCTGAGGAATGGCATTCGGGTACAATGCAAGGTGTGAAAAATGAATTTGAATATTATGACAATGGCACCCTTAAGAAACAAACCATTCGGGATACGTACACTGATGTATCCAGGTCAACGCAATATGCCTATGAGCCAAATGGAATCAGGCTTCAAACAGTTACTGATCCCTTGTCCCATACAGCAATAAGCACTTATGACACCTATGGCAGGTTGTCCACGCAGCAGGATTATTTGATCAATACGGTCACCTATCAGTACGATAACTTGAACAGACCAACTACCGTTACCTTATCCGATGGCGGACAGATCACAACTGTTATTGGATGGGAAACGCCAACATCCACACCCAAACCGGCAAGGTATTCCATTCAAAAAACCGGTAAAGATGGATCTCAAACTAAAAGTTGGTTTGACAAACTGGGCAGGGAAATACGATCGGATACAAAAGGTTTTGATGGAACCATGATTTATACAGTAACAAAGTATAATTACAAAGGGCAGGTCGACAGTATATCTAATCCGTATTATTCCAATGGAACGCCTTTGTGGAACAGGTTTATTTATGATGTCTATGGCAGAAAGATAAATCAATACACGCCATCAGGGAGAAACAGCACCTGGCAATACAATACAAATTCTGTAACCGAAACCACGGCTGGTAAAACATATACCAAAACCTTTGCTTCTGATGGCACGCTGTCTTCAGCCACTGATGCCGGGGGAACAATCACCTATACCTATTTTCCCGATGGAAGAATAAAAACCATTAATGCACCTGGAAATATTCAAACCAAAATGCAGTATGATATTGCCGGGAACCAGACTCAATTGGTTGATCCCAGTGCTGGTACAATTAATTATATTTATAATGGCTTTGGAGAAATTACCAACATGCAAAATGCCAGGAACCAGACAACTCAACTGACTTATTATTCCGATGGAAGGCCTTACCAAAAAACCACTTCGCCAGAGGGAACGACAACTTACGCTTATAACGTCAACAAACAGTTGTCGGGGATAACCTCCCCGGGTAACATAAGCTGTTCCTATAGTTACGACAGCAAAGGAAGAATTACAGGTTTTATTGAGACAATACCCGGATCTTCACCCTTTTCCACTACCTTTACGTATGACAAAAAAGGGCGTGACAGTACCATCACTCATCCGTCAGGAATTGTGGAAAAGCATAATTATAATGCAAATGGCTATCTGAGTTCGGTGGATGCCGGTGGTTCAACCCGCTGGAGTGTTACAGCGATGAATGCATTGCAGCAGATAACGGGTGGCAGGTATGGCAGTAATCTGAATGTAACTTTCGGGTATAATGCTTATGGTTATCCTACCTCAACAGTAACAGGTACCTTACAAAACTACCAGTACGATTTTGACAATGTAACGGGCAACCTGAACTGGCGAAAGAACATTTTACAGGGAAATATCCAGGAGAATTTTGAATACGATAATCTTGAAAGGCTTGATCGGGTTTATCGAGGAGCAACCACCCTGCTCGATATGGCGTATCATGCAAATAAAGGCGGAATCACCACAAAAAGTGATATCGGAACTATTGTGTACAGAAATGCACGACCCTATGCCGATAGTCTTATCAATCCGTCTGCCGGTATTATCCCAGGCACAGCACAAGCAATAGCTTATACGTCATTTGAGAAAGTAAGCACAATTACGGAGAATGGCTATAATGCTACCTTTACTTACCTGGCAGATAATGAAAGGGCAAAGATGGTGGTGTTAAACGGAAGCAATCATGTTGTGACCCGGTGGTACCCAACCAGCCGGTTTATGAAGGACAGTGTAAGCGGTAATGTGAAAAAATATACATATATTGGTGGAGATGCCTACACAGCACCGGTTATGGCAGTGACCCAGAATGGTACTACCAATTACTATTATTTACTCCGTGATTATCTGGGAAGTATTACACACGTGGTTAATACATCAAACTCGGTTGTGGCAGAATACAGCTATGATGCCTGGGGCAGAATGAGAAATCCGGCAACCTGGGTTACCTATGCACCCGGGCAGGAACCTGAACTGACCTTCGCAGGTCGTGGTTTTACAGGACATGAACATCTACCCTGGTTCAAGCTCATCAATATGAACGGCAGGGTGTATGACCCGCTGGTTGGACAGTTTCTCAGTCCGGATAATTTTATTCAGGATCCGGCATATACTCAAAACTATAACAGGTTTAGTTATTGTATGAACAATCCGTTGAGATTCACTGATCCGAGTGGTTATATTTTTAAACAGCAGGATTTCGAACCATTGGAGCCACCATTAATGTATAGTATTAGTGGAGGATATCGACCATACAGCAATTGGGGAGATATAGATTGTCCTTATACTTATAAAGATGGACGTTATGAGAATTCAGAAGGAATGACAGTTTCATATTATGAAGTATATAATAACTATATTTCTCCAATATCGGGAAGTTTGATGCCAGTTTACAATGTAATTAAACCAATGGTCATGGCGTATAACGGTCAAAAATCAGAACCGTTATCTGATCCTAAAATCAATGCACTTATTGACGATATTTACAATTTAAGACTGGTAGGGTTTGATTTCACGGTTAGAAACACAAATTTAGGTTTAGGATTTTTTGTTACAGAATCAGGACAAACTCTTGGACTATTCTCAAATTATTTTCCCACAGGAGGAGGGGGTACTCCCTGGATGTCTGCCGCTATAGGACAATTAGGTGTTACGGAAATAGCAGGGAGTAAACACAATCCCAGTATTATAGGTTATCATGCAACTACTGGTGGTTTTAAAGATGATGAAACTCCTTGGTGTTCAAGCTTTGTTAATTGGTCTATTAACCAAGTAGGCATAAAGGGTACAAACAGTGCAAGAGCTTTATCTTGGAGCGGATGGGGTCAATCTTTAAATAGTCCAGCTTATGGCAGTATTGCAATAATTGATTATGGTGGCAGTAAGGGGCATGTTGGATTTGTCGCAGGTGTAAACTCAAGCGGTTCAATTATTTTGCTAGGTGGCAATCAAAGCAATATGGTTAGATATTCAGCTTTTTCGCCATCTTCAATTAGCGGATACGTCTATCCTTCTGGATATAGCCCTAGTTATACTCTTCCTACTTTAATAATTAATAAAGCTGGCGGTTTTGGTAGCACCCGATAATTACTAAATCTTAAATATATGAAGACGATAAAGTTAACTTTTTGTTTGTTTATTTTTGTATCATGTACATCGCAAACATCTCAAAATAATACATCCTCAATAAAGGAGGAGGAAACTAACATTGAAAAAAACTCAATAAACACAGTTTATATTTTTGAAAATGACACTATAAGACAAACTGTTGAATTGAGTTTATGTAATGAAAAGGAAATAGCATTCAAGTTAATATCTCAAAATAAGCAGAGAAAACAGGAGTCTAAAATAGAGGGTATTGCCAAGAATAAGGGTGGAGATATTGAATTAGATGAAGATGCAGAAGGAAATGCTTATCCTGTAAATGAATATATCTATGAAAAAGAATGTTGGTTAGCCTTTAGAATCGATAGAGATACTAAAACTAAAATGCGTATAAATGAAGCTGATTGCGATCTTCATAATCTTTATTGTCCCTTTGCCTCTGTTGATTTCTTGGTAAAGCGATGATTTTTAAAATACGATTATAACAGAAAAGCCGGAAAAATCCGGCTTTTCTGTTATAATGCGGCAATATTTTTAAGCTTAATTGATTTTATAAAACCATCAATTACGGAAAGTATATGCCCCCCCCCCGCATTCTAAGGTAAAAGCAAATATAAACATAAAAAATTTATATGATTTCTTGTGTTTTAGTTTTAAGCTGCATACTTACAAAAATTTACATATGGAGTGCCCCCCCACCAAGCGTAGTTTTCTTAACTACGCTTTATTTGACACGCCCCCCGCTAAGCGTAGTTTTCTTAACTACGCTTTATTTGAAACGTAGTCTGTGACTACCATCCCCCCCTTGGTGGGGGAATTTAGAATTTTTTTTACTTGATAAAAGGTTACTTTTTTTGGTTAGACAGTATTAATACATGTTATGTTAAAACTGTATAGGTTTTTGTGCCTTTTTATATCAAATCGAATTCCAAAATTGAATTGGTCAGGAGAGAATTGACAATTATTATGAATGTTTGAATACCTGGTTTTGGGAAGGGGATGCTGCTAATTGATTTGTGAAGATAGCAGTGACGTTGATCTTGAGTTTATTAGAAAATTAGTTATGAATAGTTTATCCACCAAAACAATTTAATATGAGGGACCAACCAGCCGGTTTATGAAGGACAGTGTAAGCGGTAATGTGAAAAAATATACATATATTGGTGGAGATGCCTACACAGCGCCGGTTATGGCAGTGACCCAGAACAGTACTACCAATTACTATTATCTGCTTCGTGATTATCTGGGAAGTATTACACACGTGGTTAATACATCAAACTCAGTTGTGGCAGAATACAGCTATGATGCCTGGGGCAGAATGAGAAATCCGGCAACCTGGGTTACCTATGCACCCGGGCAGGAACCTGAACTGACCTTCGCAGGTCGTGGTTTTACAGGGCATGAACATTTGCGGTGGTTCAACCTCATTAATATGAATGGAAGGATGTATGATCCGCTGGTTGGACAATTCTTAAGCCCGGATATTTTTGTACAATCTCCCGGTTTCACGCAAAGTTTTAACAGGTTCAGCTATTGTTTGAATAATCCTTTAAAATATTCTGATCCGAGTGGGTACATTATTAAAAAGCCTGAGAAACCTTTGGATCCGCCATTGAATTATACTGTAGGAAGTCAATTCTTACCTGGAATGCGTGTTACGACAAGTGCCAACGCATTGGATAATGCATTTTATTCTTCACATATACCTATACAAAATGGTTATGGTTCGATCACATGGGTAAATCCAAATACTATTGAATCATGGCAAAATAATGGGGATTTAGTAAACTTGATGCAAGATGGCGTATGGAACATCGATGTACTTAGTACATTAGATGGTTTCACTGTCACAGATTATTCTGCCAGTGATGCTAGAGGTTACATAATAGAGACAGATAATGTTTGGTTAGCAGTTGCTAGCAATCAAAACTCAATTATGAGTTTTAGTGTTGTTTATAATCCCTCAGGAGATGGGGATGGAAAGACATTAGAAGGTTTAGAAAAAGCTGTAAAAATTGCTGATTATGGAGTGCTTGCTGCTGAAGGGGCTGGATATAATGCTACTATTGGAATTTGGAAAAATCTGACAAATATTCGATACTACGCCTCTGGATGGGTCAAAGGGAATCAATATGTACTTAGACCTCTTGAAGTCGCAAAAGTGGGAGGGTTTGCTCTTTTTACATTTGAAACTGCAATTGATATTACAAAATTTGCCAACGGAGGGCAGAGTGGTTCCAAAACATTTTCAAATGGTGCGGTTAACTTTGCAGCATGGTATTTTGGCGGGGCAACAGGTTTTGCGATAAAAGGTAGTTACGAATATGGTCAATATATGTGGAATTGTATTACTGGGTATGGACAATCTGTTAATCAATTATACCAACAAACTTTTCAAAATTATTGGAAAGGGACACTTGAGGATCCGTCATATCAACCATAATTTAGATTTTTAAGCTTCTGAGTAATTATAAAAACGAATTATAAGAAAATTGAAATATGCGATACTTTTATTACAGGCTATACAAAGCATTGGCTAAAGTAAAAACGAACGATACTCCTGCTTTTAATGCGATGTTTATGCTTACTATATTACAAATGTGTAATATTCTTTCAGTTTTTATGATAATAAATTATTTATTTAAACGGGAATATGATAACCAACAAAGCACTATAATTGGTGCGTCATTATGCCTTATACTTTTAGTTTTGAATTATATCTTTTTAATTCGTAAGCGGGATAAAATAGTGAAACGATACCAGAATGAAACAAAAGAAAATAAAACATGGGGTATTATCTATGTGTGGCTTTACATCGTGATTACGTTGACAGTTTTCTTTGTATTAGGAGAAACGATAGTACAGAAGCACTATTAAATCAAAAAGCCCGGCAAGTCCGGGCTTTTTGAATATAATGCAGCTACATTTCTCTGGAAAAAGTCTTTAAACTTTTTATTGGTAAGCATTTTTTCTATCAGCCTGAGAATGGTTTGCTTGTCCCCCTGCTAAGCGTAGTTTTCTTAACTACGCTTTATTTGAAACGTAGTCTGTGACTACCATTCGCTTGAATCTGTCTAATTTTTTATTGCAAATAAAAACAATGCATTGAATTATATATTTTCTTATTACATTTAATTTGTTCATGTTAAAGAAATTCTACCGTTATGTCAACTGGCTATCCGATAAATGATCAGAAGGATTATGCTATCTTTCTTTTCAGATGGTAGACTGTGCTGGAATGTATTATAATGGTATGGGATTTGGGTTTGCCATGGAAAACTGTTTAATTGGTAGTCGGAGACTACAGTTTTGAAGCGGCGAAGTTAAGAAAACTTAGCCGAGCGGAGGCTGAGAGCAGGCAAAGCCTGGTGAATACATGCGACTCAGGCTGGAGCCTGAGCCGAACGGGGCCGATAAATCTCATACCCCATCCTCCCAAGCAGATCAGGGAAATTTTTAACCGGATCGTAATCATAGGTCTTGATTTCGGCAGTGAGTTTATCCCAGGGCAAAAGGCAATCGCTGATCTTGTTGTTGACATCCTTGACCGGTCCGTATTTCCAACCATCCAGGAGGCGCTCGGCATTCCAGCGCGCATGCTCCAACCGGGCCAGGAATTCAAAATCTTTCTTGCTTATCAGATCTTCAGGTATACGGAATTCAGCAGGAATTGGCACCTGCCGGATATCCAGTCCTACCCTTCTTAACAGGTGCTCCATGAATTCAAGCTGTTTAAGATTCGATACTTTCAGGTTAGGATCGAGGAACTGCCATTCCATTACTTCTTTCAGTCTGTTAATATCTGTCGTAGAAGGATCAAACTTTTTCAGTCTTTTTTTCCGGTACTCCTTATGCACCAACTGTCCCGCGGATTGCAGGATATGAGCATCGATACTTGATTTGCGGTACTGCATTACCAGTGCCCAAACAGTATGAGGATCCTGCGGGACAGCCATCAGGTTGGAGCATTTTGCCCAAAGCTGGCTGTTGAGCGTTGTATCAGCTGCTCCGCCAGTATTGACAACCAGGGCTGTTTTGGCCCCAAGAGCCAATGCCAGCTTATATTCGGTTTCTGATATTGCACCGCCATTGATCCCCAGCAGCATAATATTTTGAACAGGGGTTTCATTCATCAGAATATCAATCCAGTACTGAAATACTTCAGCAAAGGAAAAATGATCGGAATCAGAGGTAATCAAGGTATCATAATCATGATTCAATCCTGAGAAATCAGGAAGGTTTCCTGGAATGTACCCATAAAGCTTATAGCCTTTTGCGTTGCTTATTATGGCATTACCCGCTTCAGTCCCTACCAATCCCGGCAAGCCGGAACTTGTGCCTCCGCTGACCACGTCCCCCGTGTATTCAAACAATGCCTCATGAATATATGTACTGTATAATTTGAGTTCATGCTCGTTGAACTGCCGTGATAACCCGGCAATAATCAGGACATTGTCACCAAACTGCAGGTTCTTGCTGCGCAATGAAGTGAGATATTCCTTTGCTGCTGACGTGCCAAACTGTTTCCAGGTGATCAGCTGAAGTAATCCCATGATAATCTGATTATTGGAACCTTTGATTTTTTCCGTGAGCATCATGGCATCCTGGATTGTATCGACTGATACGGTCAGGTCGCGCTGCTGCAACAACATCAGGAGCTCAATGAACTGAAGCGCACTGTTGTTTTGGTCACCCAGGAGAAAATAGCTGAGACCCATAGCGATGTAAGCCTCCGGAACTTCAATCCCCATTTCGATATGCTCCCTGCACGTTTCAAGTATTTTCCTGAGTTGAGGTGTAAACAGGTCATTGTCCTTATCTCTTATATTCTTCTTGAGGGATAGCTCTGCAATGATCGACCGCAGCAGGTAATAGGGATTGTCGGGTGCGAATCGCACTGCTCTAAGCAAAAATCCTGCAACAGTCTCCGGTTCTTTCTTTGCTTCGTAAAGCGCGGCCAGATAGTAATTGGCTTTTGAAATCTCAAGGTGATATCTCGGATTGTCATCAAATAGCACCAAAGCTTCCATGATCAGGTTGATACCCTGCTTAAAGGCAGCATCATCAGGATTTACCCTATTCAGTTTTCCCAGGGCGTACCCGTATTCCAGCTTTACCCTTCCCCTGGTTTCAAGGCTTTTAATAGATTTTAATTTATTAAATAATGGTCTCAGCAAGTCTGCAATGAGGTTCCAGTGTCCCTGGAGGTTATATACCATCGACAGTTTCAGGCAATGTTCGGCTGTCTTATCGGATATCTTTTTATTGACCCTTAGCAGCGTTTTCAGGATGAAGATCTCATTCTCCAGGTTTTTTCGGTCGGGTGTAGACCTGAAGTTGACAACAAACTGATCAAGGGTTTCAGATATGGATTTGAATGAGTTATCCACCTCCTCAAGAACTGCTGCCAGACGGGCTGATTCACGCTGCCAGGCTGAAGGAACGCGAAGCTTGGTCTTATAAATCCGGTCGTGCAGAATATCCGCCCATACATGCTCATTAAATGTACGGACCTGGATTTCAGCCTTTTTATTCTGAATGGCTTTGGGAATTCTGACGCCCAGAATCCTGGGGCTACGAGGCGTTACGATATAATGCACGGACCGGTAACCAAATTCAGTCATTTTCAGCCGTGTTTTAACATCAACACTGTTGACTTCATCAATTTCAAAGTTGTTCCGGATAAAATCACAGATGGCCTTTACCTGGCTTTCGAAATGTACAATGACACGTGCTCCGCATAAATCGGTCATTTCCTCCAGAGGATTAATATATTTGTCTTTCCGTATGATCTTTTCGGAAAAGCTCTCCATACTTTTGGGCCTGGCCTGGACTATCCCATCTTTGGCATGGATGTTCACAGCTTCCTGGAGAATACGCTTCAGCACATCCGCATAAAGCCTGTAATGCTTCATTTCATCCTTGAAGGTGCCAATATCCTTACGATGCTGTTGCAGAGGGATTTTTGGCTTGGATGGTGGCAGAGGGTTTTTTTTCATGGTCGGGCGTATTGTATCAGGTTATGGATTCAAGTTTAACCAAACTGGCTTCCAGTTCATCCGCAATCCTTTTATCGATGCCCGGGGCAAAAGGCATGACATATTCCCTGGTTTCATCCACGTATCTTTTTATGAACAGCCTGTCATTGGTTGCAAAAAGCGTATTGATATTGGAAAGCCTGTCGGCAATTTTCACTAGTCTGGCCTTTGGTGTGCCTGAGCTCATGATCCGTTGCAGATAAACGGCTTTGGGTTCCCCGATACCATCAACAATCCGGATAGATAATTCCCTCACAAGATCGTAGACTTCCTGTCCATCCTGGTCCGTTGTGATCACTTTTTCAAAACGCACAAAACCCACTTTATGCCCGTCCTCGATCAGATCATGTATTAACGCTGCCTTCAGCATAACCGGGTCGTTGTATCCAAACTCCAGCAGAATAGCGAATGTTTCTACCTGGTGCCGAAACATGTTCCCGAAACCTTTTCTTTGTTTCCTGACGAGGTGACGGGCCATCTCAATATAAGGCCATATGTTTATAAACTGATCCATCACGTGTGAAAGGACAGTCAGAGATTAATTCGAATCCTAAAGTAATTGATTTATCGGTGCAACGGACATTATTCCTGAAAATTTCATGATACAGGTCCTATCCGGTGCAGACCATATCGCAAGTATCTGATCATAACTCCAAAATAAACTCGGTATTTTTATTTTTCGCTGAGACAACAATCAGTGACCCCTTGTGAAGCCGGATGATTTCCTGAGAAATGCTTAATCCGATACCTGAACCATTTGTCTTTGTTGTGAAGAAGGGAACGAAGATTTTCTCCTGCAGTTCAGGAGGAATTGCCGGACCGTTGTCAACCACTTTGATCCTGGTCCGGTTTCGCGGTGCAGGCAACACCTCAATCCCGACCCTGCGTTCTCCGGTATTTTCCAAAACAGCATCAATTGCATTGTTTAAAAGGTTGATAATAACCTGGTTTAAAAGGCTCTTATCAGCGAGGATGGTTTTTACCTGCCTGTCATGCTCCAGTGAAAAAGTGATATGGTTCTGCTTCATCTTATCACCATAGACGATCCTGATCTGTTCAATCCACTCACCGACATCAAATTGTTTTACCAGGGGAACGGGAATACGGGAAATTTTCCTGTAATTTTCTATGAAACTCAAAATCCCGTTGCTCTGTTCATCGATTACCTGCAAACCTTTCAGGGTGGCCTTCAGAGTCTGATCATCCATTTCCTCCAGACCGATCGGTTGATGCCCCCTGTGGTATAACGATACCAGGGCTTTGGATACCGAGGTCAACGGTGACATAAGGTTCATAATCTCATGTGTAAGAACGCTGATCAGTTTCCGGTACGACTCCAGTTCCTTCGCTTCAAGTTCCTGACGGATATCCTGGATAGAAATGATCTTGACGGTAGCTTTGTTTCTGCGGAGTAAGGTCGCCCTGAAAGAAAGCAACTGCAGATCATTGCCAAGCATGTGTTTATACAGTGTATCCTCACCGGGCCTTAGTTTACATGCTGCTTCATGGAACATTGGATTCCTGATCCTGAGCAGGTCGGGACTGCTTGAATCGGGCGATATACCGGCATATTGACAGGCTACCTTGTTGATCAGTTCTACCCGGTCATCGCTGTTCATTACAAGAAGCCCGGTCGCGGAATGCCTGATCAGTGTCCTGTAGTACTTTTCATTACTTGCATGCTGAACCTTAATGTTCTGGTAATACAGGTTCAGCTGATTCATGCTGTTGTATAACCTCTCAAGCGACCTGTTATGCAATCCGCCAGGAAACTGAACTGACGTATCATCATTTCGCAATGCATTTATCAGGTAAAGAACTGCCTGGTTGGTTCCTTCGTACAACTGAAGGATCAACCAGGCTGCAAATAACCCGGCAGCAAACAAGATCAGGGCCGGAACATAATCCGATCGTGCCAGCAGGAATCCTGAACCGATATTCAATACAACCAGAAAAACCAGTATGATGTACTTGACCTGGGTATGCAATAATTTTTCAGAGACCATATTTCTTGATTTTATTATACAGTGTTTGACGGGTAATGCCAAGCTGCTCTGCCGTGGCACTTTGATTCTGTGAATTATTATGCAGTGCTTTGATAATCATTTTCTTCTCCATCTCTTCCAGCGTTTCTGACGGGTTGATGGTACCGGAATGCTCTGATCCGAAGAAGAAATCCCGCGTATCCAGTTTATCAGAGTCTGTGAGGATGACGGCCTTTTCAATGGCATGCTGCAATTCCCTGATGTTACCCGGCCATGGATTTTTGAGCAGCTTTAGCATGGCATCTTCCCGGATACCCAATCCTACTTTGCCGTATTTCCTGGCATAGAGATTCAGGAAGTAATCAGCCAGGTCCTCGATATCCTCAGTTCTTTCACGCAAAGGAGGCAAATGTATCTCGATTGTATTCATCCGGTAAAGCAAGTCCTGGCGGAACTGATTGCTGGTGATCATTTGGGACAGGTTTTTATTGGTCGCACTGATCAGCCTGATATCCACAGGAAGCTCTACAATAGAGCCCACCGGAGTAACGCTTCTGGTCTGAAGGACTGTTAACAGTTTAGATTGAAGGTTCATGGGTATGTTGCCGATCTCATCCATGAAGAGAGTTCCCTTGTTGGCCAAAACAAAGCGACCGGTTTTATCCTCATAGGCGCTGGTAAACGAACCCTTTTTGTGTCCGAAAAGCTCACTTTCGAAAAGTGTTTCCGTAACTGCAGACAGATCAACCAGGACGAATAATTCATGCTTACGGGAGGAGAGTCGGTGTATTTCCTTTGCTATCAATTCTTTACCGGTACCGTTCTCGCCGGTGATCAGCACATTAGCATCCGTATCAGCAATTTTTTTTACCACCTGCATAACGTTCTGCATTACACGGGATCGACCTAAGATAATAGGCTTATATTTGTTGGCCTCGCTCTTAAGCAAACTTTCCCGGGTTTTAAGCTCGGCAATTTCATTATTCGATTTACGCAGACGGAATGCAGCTTTGATTGTAGCCATGAGCTTTCCGTTATCCCATGGTTTTAAAACAAAATCCACGGCACCCTCCTTCAATGCCCTGACCGCCAGTTCAACATCGCCATAGGCGGTTATCATAACGACCTCCACCCGAGGATACTTCTTTTTAATTTCCCTGAGCCAGAAAATGCCTTCATTTCCTGTATTGATTCCTGCTTTGAAATTCATGTCGAGCAATACAACATCATAATCCGTGTTACTGAGTTCTGACATCAGCACACCGGGTCCCGAAATGGTCTTTATGTGCAGAAACTCATTCTGCAGCAGGACGTTTAGGGCATCTCTGATACCCTTGTTGTCGTCGGCAATGAGGAGTTTACCTTCTTTCATAATAAGTGATAAAACAATTGTCAATACTACCCTTCGACTACGCTCAGGGTGACTGCCTGGTTTTGCCGTGCGGAGTCGAAACATGACACAAAGTATAAATGTAAAAAAATTATACCTGGATTGTAAATTTTTTTTACACTTGGGTACGTGTTATTTTATTATACCATTGTATTTCTGTGTCTTACGTTTTATGGCATACCATTCGCTGGGAACTGGAAAAATTATTCTATGATCCGAACAGTAAATCTTTCAAAAATATTCCGGACCGAACTGGTAGAGACTACCGCCTTGCGTGAGATTAACTTTGAAGTAAGGAAAGGTGAATTCATTGCCATTATGGGACCTTCGGGATGTGGCAAATCAACTTTGCTGAACATACTGGGATTGCTCGATCATTCCAATTCGGGTGAGTATTATTTCGATGGAATTGAGGTATCGCGTTTTACGGAGAAACAGTGTACCATGCTCCGAAAAGGTACTATGGGATTTGTTTTTCAGAGCTTCAACCTGATTGATGATCTGAACGTCTTTGAAAATGTTGAATTACCGCTGATCGCGCTGAGCATTCCGAGATCAGACCGAAGAAAAAAAGTGGATGCGATACTGGAGAGGATGCAAATTGGCCACAGGAGGGATCATTACCCCAGGCAATTATCGGGCGGTCAGCAGCAACGTGTGGCAGTGGCACGCGCCCTGATCACCAATCCGAAACTGATCCTGGCGGATGAACCTACCGGCAATCTGGATTCTCATAATGGAGAACAGGTAATGCAGCTGCTTGAACAATTGAATGCCGAGGGAACAACCATTGTTATGGTCACCCATTCATTGAATCATGCCGACAGGGCACACAGGGTGGTGAATCTTTTTGACGGACAGATTCTTGCGGAACGTACCGACAGGATTTTCGAACCACAGCAACTTTCCTGAACTGAACAACCCCGTTAATAACCAGTAAAATGATCAGGCAATCTCTATACATGCTCTTCCGAAGGTTTATCAACGATAGTTTATTTTCCTTCATAAACCTTACCAATCTTACGGTGGGTTTTGCCACTTTCATATTGTTAACCCAGTTTATCGCCAGCATGTTTAGCTGGGATAAACACAACGAAAATTATGAACGCATATACAGGGTTCAGCTGTTCCAGGATCAACCCGAAAACAGGGTCCGGCATTCCAGCAGCATTACCGCCGCCCTGAGCCGGCATGAACTCACCAAATTGCCGGAAATAGAGAAGATTGTCCTGATGCACGACGTCGGTGACAACAATAAAAGTGGTGTATTTCTGTCGGTGGACAAAAAAGACCAGTTCCTGATCAGGTATGGATATTATGCCGATCAGACCGTGTTTGATATTTTCACTTTTGAATTTATTGAAGGTGTCCCACAGAAAGCACTCACGGAGCCTTTTTCTGTGGTTTTATCAAGAACGGTTGCACAAAAGCTTTTCCCTTCGGGCAAAGCGCTGGGCAAACAGATATATGGTGAAAACAAGGTTGTCCTTACGGTAAGCGGCGTTTACGAAGATATGCCTGAAAAATCAAACTGGCAGCCTGCCTTCCTGATCCCCATGCAGTCTTTTACCGCGTTTACCGGATGGTCAGATTATACGGAGAACTATTGGGCCTATTCCTTCTATACCTATGTACTGCTTAAACCAAATGCTGATCCGGCAAATGTGGATGCACAGATTCATGATGCACTGAAGGACTATCGAAAAGAACACTATCCTTACCTGAGGCCGATGTCGATGCTTTATATCAAAGCGTATTATCAGAACGATATGCTTATTGCACTCGGTCTGTTTTCTTTTATCGCCCTGCTGATCCTTGTTCTGTCGGCGATCAACTATATCAACCTGCAAACTGCCAATGCCATTACCAGGTTCAGAGAAATTGGCATTAAAAAGACCCTGGGTTTTACCAAGAAACAACTGTGGTCCCAGTTTATTCTCGAATCGGTTACACTCGCCTTTACCGGAGGGGTACTCGGACTCATCCTGGCTCATCTGATGACGCCTGCCTTTAACCGGATGATCGGGATCAATGCCCTCACCAGCATATTCTCTGATTGGAAGCTCGTCCTCATCATGCTGGGCGTTTCAATTCTTACCGGATTTTTATCCGGTATCCATCCGGCCTTTGCAATTTCTGCATTCAATCCGGTAACCGCCTTAAAGCAGAAATTCATCCAGGAAGAGACCAACGGAATAACCTTGAAAAAAATTCTTGTGACTGCCCAATTCAGCATATCCTTGTTTCTATTGATAGTTTCTGCCATCATTTACAAACAAACAGCGTATATGCTCACCTGTGATATGGGATTTGAGTCGCAGAATCTTTTGTTTGCCAACATTACAACCAACGGTTCAGGTTCTTTTGATGCCTTGCGGCAACGTTTGATCAGCCATCCCGAAATCGCAGACGCCTGCCAGGCCGATTATATTCCCTATATTCTTCCCGGGGGAAATGAAATGAACTGGGAAGGAGGTGATCCCGAAGAGAAAGTATTCGTTCGCATCAGCCATATTGGTTACGATTTTGTTTCCACTTTTCAAATGAATATCACCACGGGAAGAAATTTCTCCAGGGAATACCCGGCTGATCTGGATAAATGTCTGGTGAATGAAACTGCCGTCAGGGTATTCGGATGGAAGGATCCCATTGGGAAACATATCAGAACCAATAATAAAAACGTGGAAGTGATCGGCGTCATCAGAGATTACATCGTGTTTTCGGTGCATAATCCCACCGAGCCCCATATGTACCGTTTACTGCCCGATTCAATAAGCACCGATAAAGTATATGCGGTAAGGTACTTGCCCGGCCATGAGAAGGAAGCCAGGGAGATCGTCCGGAATGAATTTGAACGGGCCTTCCCCTTAGACGCTTTTGAATTCAGGCATATTCAATCCCTTATTCAAAATGAAAATGCCGCCCTTGCCTGGCAAAGACTGATGAAAGTCAGCGGCTTTTTTGCCCTGTTCTCCGTCATCATATCTTCCATAGGTTTGTTTGGGCTTATTCTGTTCTTTTCCCGGCACAAAATGAAGGAAATAGGTATCCGGAAGGTACTGGGTTTCTCATTTACCAGCCTTTATTATACCATGGCAAGCAGCTTCATACGACTATTCATTGTTTCCATCTTCATTGCATGGCCGCTGTCCTATTTTGTATACCTCTATTTGCCCGGTGCCCACAAATACGGGATCCAATTAGGGGAATTTGTGCTTTGCACCCTGATTACCCTGGCGGTTGCTGTAGCCACCATCAGCTATCAGATTATTAAGGCAGTGAGGACCAAGGCTGTAGAGGTACTGAAAGACGAATAAGTTTGTTCAGTCATTCAATTTACCTATTTATACACTTGCGCTTTTAAAAAAAACCTTTAGGTTTGCCTGGATTAAATAAGCAAACGGATGCATCATTATTTTCAGCATGTTATACTTTTCCTGAAAAGACTTCTTTGGTTGCTTATCCTGTATACCGTATCGCGGATCTTTTTCTATGTACTCAATGCAGGCTATTTCAGCGATATTCCTTTCCTGCAGCTGTTGAAATCCTTCGTGGTGGGTATTCGTTTCGATATTGCAGCCATATCATTCACCAATATCCTGTTTGTACTCTTACTTTTACCCGGTAACTACAAAAACAATTCCACTCTGCAGAAAGCCGGTAGTGTGGTATTTTTTATCATCAATGCCGTTGCGCTGATGGGTAATTTTGTCGACGCCAAATTCTTCGATTTTATCAATAAGCGTTCTACTTCCTCCATTTTCTCATTGATGGGGGCCAACAGGGATGTCTGGCTGATGATTCCGCAATTCCTCAAGGATTACTGGTATGTTGCGTTTTCCTGGATATTGCTGATGGTGGTCTTTTGGCGCTGGATGCCCAGATTACCGGTACATGAACCGGAACATGAAAAGATCACCTTTAAAACCCTTACTTTCCAGGTTATGGTTTTCGCCGGAATTATCGGAATCCTTTTTTGGGGAGCACGCGGTACCGCTCTCAAACCTATTGGAATAAACGATGCGGCCAACTATGCCCAGTTAAAATTCGTTCCCCTGGTGCTGAATACACCTTTTTCCATTATCAAAACACTGGAAAACGAAAATCTGACAGAGCACAACTTTTTTCCCGAAGATGTTCTGAAAGAGCATTATAACCCAATTCATCATGATACTACATCAGTTGGTGCTAAAAGGATGAATGTGGTGGTAATTATTCTGGAAAGCTTTTCAAAGGAATATTCCGGCTTCCTGAGCGGTCGGGCTGGTTATACCCCTCACCTTGATTCAGTTTTAAAACAGTCGCTTGTGTTTTCCAATGCCTATGCCAACGGAACCCAGTCATATGAAGCATTACCTGCCATTATCGCCGGGATACCAAGCCTGATGGAACGACCTTACAGCGGTTCCAACTATTCCGACAATTATATTGAAAGCATGCCCCGGTTACTGGGCGAGACCGGTTACCATACTTCCTTCTTTCACGGTGGCAACAACGGAACCATGGGATTCGACAATTTTGCCCGTATTGCCGGTATCTCGCAATATCATGGCCGGGACGAATACAACAATGATGCTGACTATGACGGACATTGGGGCATTTGGGATGAACCTTTTTTGCTATACTTTGCAGGACAGCTGGAAAACTTCCCCCAACCATTCTTTACCTCGGTATTTACCCTTTCCTCCCATCATCCATTTAATGTTCCTGAGCCCTATAAAGATCAGTTTCCGGAAGAAAAACTTCCCATTCTGAAAAGTATCAGGTATGCTGATTACTCCCTGGGTGCGTTTTTTGATACGGCTTCACGCATGCCCTGGTTTAAAAATACCCTTTTTGTGTTAACAGCTGATCATGCCGCTCAGGCCATGGAAAAGACCTATAATTCCACAACCGGTATGTATGCCATACCCATTGCCTTTTACTGTCCTTCCGATTCTTCACTGAAAGGCATAAATACCTCCGTGGCGCAGCAGATTGACATCATGCCGACCGTCTTAAGTTATCTGGGTTTCCCACATCCGTTTTTTGCCTTTGGAGAGAATCTGCTGAATCCGGAATCCAATCGTTGGGCAATAAGTTATATTAACGGCATCTACCAGCTAATCCAGGGTGATTATATCATGCTTTTCAACGGAGAGCAGGTTACCTCTTTTTATAACAAAGCGATGGCCCCTGAACAAATCGACAACGTGGCAGAAAGTGCCATCTATCTGGAGATGGAAACCAGGATAAAAGCCATTTTACAGACATTCAGCTTTTGCCTGATCCACAACAGGATGTTTTACCAGAATAAAGACATGGTACAAAGTCCTTTTGAAATTAAATGAAATCTATTACCTTAAACACAAATTTGAATTGAACTAAAACATCAGGAATTATGGAAAAACCCAACAAGAACAACGCTTCCAACGCTGTTGGATCCACCAAGAACTATTGGACCTCAATTGCCATTATTGGTATGTTGTTTTTCATCTTTGGATTTGCAACATGGCTGAACGGTATTTTAATACCTTATCTCAGAATAGCCTGCGAATTGTCAACTTTTCAATCATTGCTGGTAGCATTTGCTTTTTATATTTCGTATTTCATTATGGCATTGCCCTCTTCATGGGTATTAAGCAAAACCGGTTTTAAGAACGGCATCATGGTGGGTTTGCTGGTTATGGCTGTTGGTGCACTTATTTTTATTCCTGCAGCAATGACCAGAACTTACACTCTTTTTCTGGGTGGTCTATTTGTGATGGGGACAGGATTGGCACTAATGCAAACTGCCGTAAATCCTTATATTACGATAATTGGCCCTCGTGAATCCGCAGCAACGCGCATCAGCATCATGGGCATATGCAACAAGGCTGCCGGAGCACTGGCCCCTGTTATCCTGGCATATTTTATTCTGAGTGACGGGGATGCGTTTGTTGCCAGCTTAGCCACCCTGACTGAAGCCGAAAAAATTGTAGCGCTGGATGGTCTTGCAGCCCGCGTTATTGCTCCTTACGTGGTTATTGCCATAACGCTGGCAGTCCTGGGGATCATGGTCAGGTTTTCGCCTTTGCCGGAGATTGAATCGGAACCTGAAGAAGATGTAGATCTGAACGGCCAAACTGAAAAAAGCAGCATCTTTCAGTTTCCCCATTTGTGGCTTGGTGCCCTGGCTTTATTCCTGTACGTAGGTGTTGAAGTAATTGCCGGAGATACCATTATCCGCTACGGGATGTCACTGGGTATACCTATTGCCGAGGCTAAAGTTTTTACCAGTTATACCCTCATTGCCATGATCGTCGGCTATGTTTTGATTGGGCTTATCCTGGTTCCCAGGGTCATATCACAAAGAACCGCCTTGAAGATATCGGCCATCCTGGGGGTGATTTTTACCTTACTGGCAATATTCACACAGGCAAAAACATCGGTTCTTTTTGTAGCACTGCTTGGTTTTGCCAACGCGCTCGTGTGGCCTGCCATGTGGCCGCTTGCCATCCATGATCTGGGCAAATTCATTAAAACAGGTTCTTCCATTCTGGTAATGATGATTGCCGGGGGAGCTTTATTACCACTTGCCTGGGGCAGGCTGAGTGATATTTTTGTCGATCATCCGCAATTTGCTTACTGGATTTGCGTACCTTGCTACCTTTATATTCTTTACTATTCCGTCTGGGGATTTAAGGTCGGACTGAAAGGAAATCACCTGAAATAGCCCTGAAGCTTTTTTCTGAACCCGAACTGTTAATATACTATCCCAACCCCGGTTTTGAAAAGGACCGGGGTTTATTTTTTATCCAGATTTACCCGAATCACCCAATCCTCCTTTACTTTCGATGAAGCCAGGCAGGATCTTACGTCCGACACAAGAGGCGTGAGTTGTGTTTCACCGCTGGCCGTATTGATGGTTACTTTAAAATCAGGATTTGCATCAAAATCATAGTCAATGGTCTGATCAATTATTCCGGGCAGATGTCCTTTCTGTGAAAAAGTCACTTGAAGCTGTTGCTTCCTGCTGCCCAACAAAGTGGCAGACACAGGTTTGTTCACGGATATTGTCAGACTGTCCTGCTGGTACTTCCGGTTTAATTCACCACCACTGTAAACCGGATGGACCTTCATAAACGACAAGGTTGCCAGCTGTTCTGCGAAGGTATCATTCCTGATGAAGGTTACGGGGATGATCAGCAGACAGACTACTGCCCACAAATAGGCCGGAATGGCGAGTAATTTCTTCATGATGTTCACTAATAAATCAGATTACCGGTTTTTATCAGGTTGATCAGCAATATAATCCCGCTTTGCATGGTACCGCCAAGGAAAACGACCAGCAGCAGGAATGCAGGGTACAAGAACAAATTCCTGGCCCAACTGTAGTTTTTATTGTTTGGTGTACCCTTGATATGGTAATGAATGGCACTCTTTGTGCAGGCGTCAATGCACTTTCCGCATTTCATACACGTAATGGAAGGCCGTCCTGCCGTCATATCCTCCGCAGTAAGTGACAGCGTGGGACAGGCCTTTACACATTTCTCACAACTGCTGCAATTCTCCTTGTTAATACGAACATCAAAAGCATTGATCTTGTTCGTGAGCGAAAGCAGGGCACCCATGGGACACAGCGTAGTACACTGGAAGCGTTTTCCGGTCAATACCGGGAGGATAATGACCAGCGCAACAAAAAGTGACAAAAATACGATGGTCTTCATGAGGATCGAGAAGGAGGTGACCTTTTCAAACTCGGTGACAGTCTTAAAGGGGCAAAGCCAGTCGCAGTATGCCGGATTTAAAGTCATGGCAGAGATCAGGGCAATAACCAGCAGAACAGCGAATGAGAACCACCTGAAAACCGGATTTACCTTTTTGATCCTGGGCTTGTGTGCAAGGCGGGAGGTCCCATCATCCCAACCGCCATAGAAGCATCCCCAGCTGCAGAATCCCCGGCCCAAAGCCAGACTGACCCCTATCACGATGACAAGCATGGAAGCAATGGAGGCAAAACCGCCGATGATGCTGCCCGGAAAAATAATGGAGTTTGTAATTACTGCTGGTATGATGATCATGGTAGTTACAATATGGCAGAATGGTATCTCACAAGCCAGAAGGTTTTCCTGGGAGAAAGTCATGGATCCCCGGGCCTTTATCAGGTTAACGATAAAGGTCAGGGCAAAGAAAAGTGCCAGTGTAACAAATCCAATTGCCCTGTAACGGTCGGTCTTCCCTGTATATAAAATCAGGAAAAACAATGTTATCAGGAAAAAGAAAGTAGTAAGAAAAGCAATGGACTTTTCAGGCGTGGATAAATCAGGCGGACCTCCGGCTGTGAACAGAAGGATCAAAAGGATCATGGGGAAAGTCAGCAGTATGGATTTCCAGATGCTGCCTTCTGTGGCATAAACACGTGGCTTTTTCATGGATAGGTTAAGGGTATTTTAGATTATCATGATGATTCCTTTATAAAGATAAATTATCCCGGCTAATATTGCAGCAAATTTCCCTATAATCCTCAAAGCCTGCTGCCTGCGAAAGAATCCGATGAAGGGCAACGGAATGAAGTAGACCGTGGTTCCCAGAAAAAACGTAAAGAAGAACAGGATACTGCCGGCAATCTCACCGGTTTTTATAGATTCCGTGATCGCCAGCAAGAATGGAGGACATAAATTCATTCCCGTGGCAAAACCGCCGGCCATGGGCAACCAAAAAGACCAGCGACGGCTGGTACTTTTTTTACCAAGCAACCGGCTTCGCCCCAAACAGATTTCTTGAAAACGATATAAACCGTAGATAACCAGCATAATTGCCAGCAATATGTAAATGATACCCATAAAGACAGGCTTTAAGGCTGACAGTTGCAGCAGTCTGCTTCCAATGATCCCGGAAAGCAAGCCGATCATCAGATAGGCCACCAGACGACCAATTAGAAAAAGAATTACAGAGCCGATATTCCCGTATATTGATTTAGCTTCTCCCATCAGGTAAGGGACAAGAACAGGGCCGCAGTATGCAAGGCAAACAACCCCTGTGCTCAATCCCAGCAGGAATCCGGCTGAATTTCCCATTATTTGATTTCAGGTTTGATCCCAGCCGCAGAACTGATCGCCCCGGACAAAAATACAAGGGGTGCGTTCCAATTGATGGCAATTTCATTTGTTGAATAACTGCATTCCTCATCAACATATGACATGGCCGGTAGTTTGCTTCGCTTTGCATCCGGGCAATCGGTGAACACAACGGTATTGGGCCCTCCCGCAAGGAAACCGGGTACAGGTTCGGTAATCATGTCGCTTGCCGATTGCCGGTGATGTATCCTCATCGGTGACTTTTCGCCAAAACCGGTGATAAAACAATAACCGGTGGGATTGACCCCGGTAAGGTAATTCATATCGTTGATGGCCGAATGAAGGAATCTGTCATCCCTGTTCAGCGAATAAGCCACCATTTTAAGCAAACCCTGATTGGCCACATCGCTGTTGCTGCCCCAGGCAAAATAGTCCAGACTCACCGGGTAGGCAGATTGAACAGCAATGTCGATCAGGTGATTGGCATATTTCATGTAAAGCAGCTGGCATTTGTTGTAGACTTTTTCATCTGTTTTTCCGGGGTTCTTAAGAACAGTGATCAGGCCAAGGGGGCCCACATTATCCCAAGTCGGCGTTTTGAAGGTCAGTTTGTCCAGGAGGCTGTCCGGAAATGCTGAACCCGTGATCACAGCTATTTCTGTTCCGGCCCAGAACCATTCATCACGAATATCGCGGTCTCCATAAGCACCTGTACCGATGTCCCCAGGTTGTTCATAAAGGATATCCGGATTCGCCTTGCACCATGTCCATGCGGCAAAAGCAGCCCTCCTGCAACTGTCAGCCAGACCGGGTAGTTCCGATTTAAAATTCGATAAAAGCGCTGAAGCGTGGGCCATCGTGGCGGCAAAATCGAGTGATGCGGCTGTATTTTTCTGGATTACATAACGTTTCTCATGTGCTTCCTCAGGCATTACAAATCCCTCAAACTGTTTTGTTGTGCATTTGTGATATACCCCGCCGTCAGTGTCCTGCATGGTAAGCATCCAACGCAGGTTAAACAGTGTCTCGTCGAGTATATCCGGCAGCCTGTTGCCGGATTCCGGAATATTCAGGTCTCTGCTGCCCCAATAATCGGGGTATAGTTCATAGGCCAGAAACAAGGTATACACTGTAATGCTGGAATTCACAATGTACTTGTTGTAATCCCCGGCGTCGTACCAACCACCGGGACAGGAAAGCAGGGTGCCCTCCGGACGGCCTGGCGAGACGGCAGAACTGTGCACCAGTACTTCCGTGTCCGGATGACCGGCTTTTCTCGCCCATCTGCCTCCGAATTTGGGTAACACCGGGTAGCTGCAACGGTTGTAATAGAATGCCTTTACGGCCGCACTGGCTATGCCGCCATAGGGATCAGCCGTGATCTGAATCCTCCTTCTTTCTCCGGAGCCTGCCAGGGATAGTAAATAATCACCGGGGACTGTCATACCGGATAAATCGGCCAGCTGAACTTTCTCATTTGAGAATGCCCAGGTTTCTGCTTTTCCAAGCTTACCCCGGTAGAGAAGCTGATCATTCATGCCTGAAACATAAAACGAATCCGCAGGCACACGTACTACGGCAATCTTGTTCTGTGATGCCAAATAACCGGTCTGGGGAACCAGTATCTTTTCCTCCTGTGCCTGTATGGTCAATAAAAACGCGGGCAGGAACATGAAGGACAGAATTGTCTGTTTGGAATGATGAGTTTTCATTGCAGTGTTACCTCCACGAGATGGGTTTTATGATCATTGAAAATGGGTAATATGTTGCCTGTGATTCTGGCACCATCAATTGTCATTTCAGTAGTCCCTTTGCATTTGCCGGAGGGATTCATGATCCTGATCTGGTAGGTTGCATTCCTGTAAGTCCGGGTAACGCTTACCTCTTTCCATTCGCGGGGAATGCAGGGATCGATCTGCAGACCGTCAAATCCCGGCCTGATTCCGAGAATATGCTGACTGGCCGCCACGAAGGTCCAGGCAGCCGCTCCTGTCAGCCATGAGTTTTTAGCTTCGCCCGGCCTAAAGGCCTGTTTGCCGGCAATCATCTGTGCAAATACATAGGGTTCTGTTTTGTGAAGTTCACCCTTATCTTCAGTGTGTGCGGGTGAAATGCGTGTAAAATAGTCATATGCCCTGTCACCGTTACCATTCATGGTTTCGGCGATTATCACCCACGGATTGTTGTGGCAGAACACACCGGCATTTTCCTTATATCCTTCGGGATAACTTGAAATTTCACCCAGTTCAATATGGTACTTTGTAAAGGCAGGATAATTCAGGACAATACCATGCTCGCAGGCCAGGTACTTGTTCACCGATTCAAGCGTGGTAGCGGCACGGCCGTCGTCAAGTCGCAGACCCGCCATGATGCAGGACCCCTGAGGCTCTATGAATATCTTACTTTCCGCACAGGTATGGCTTCCAACCTTGTTACCAAAGTAATCATAGGCCCGCAGGAACCAGTTACCATCCCAGCCATGCTGATTCACTGCCTCAGTCATTTTATTCACCTGCTGTTCAGCCATTACGCTGTCGTGTTCTTTGCCCAGCAACCGGCATATATCAGCAAACTCCTTGCCGTACTTGATAAACATGCCGGCAATAAACACCGATTCAGCCACTCCCCCACTCTTGTTTTCGGTAGTCTGAAAGGATTCGTCCGGATTGTTGGAAAAGCAATTCAGGTTCAGACAGTCGTTCCAGTCAGCCCGTCCAATAAGCGGCAGGCCATGAGGACCAAGATTGTTTATTACATGGTTGAACGACCGCTTCAGATGCTCAAACAAACTGGCTTTGTTGTTATCATTGTTGTCAAAGGGTACTGATTCCGCGAGAATGCTCAGATCACCCGTTTCCTTAATATAGGCAGCTACCGAAGCAATCAGCCAGAGGGGATCATCGTTAAAATTTCCGCCTACATCAGCGTTGCCGCGCTTGGTGAGCGGCTGATACTGGTGATAAGCGCCGCCGTCCTCAAATTGTGTGGAAGCAATATCAATGATCCTTTGTTTGGCCAGATGCGGCATCATGTGCACAAAGCCCAGGAGGTCCTGGTTAGAATCACGGAATCCCATACCCCTTCCGATCCCGGATTCAAAATAAGATGCACTTCGTGAGAAATAGTAAGTAATGACGCACTGATACTGATTCCAAATGTTCACAATGCGGTTAAACTTTTCGTCGGGTGTAGTGGCCTGATAACCCAGCAAAAGGGTATGCCATTTATCCTTTACCTTTTGCAGTGAAGCCATGGCCTTCTCCGGAGTGTTTAATTTTGCAATGATACTCCTGGCTGGTGCTTTGTTGATCACCTGGTTGCCGGTGAATTTGTCCTTTTCAGGCACTTCGACGTAACCAAGAAGAAACACCAACTGTTTTTGCTCACCGGGCTTCAATGTAATTTCGAGGTAATGGGAAGCAATTGGGCTCCATCCGTGAGCTTCTGTGTTATAGGCCGTTTGATTCATGACAGCGTCGGGAGTGTCCAGCCCATTGTACAAACCCAGGAACTTTTCCCTGTCGGTGTCAAATCCCTTAATCTCCTCATTCACATGGTAAAAGGCATAATGATTCCTCCGCTCCCTGAATTCGGTTTTATGGTAAAGGGTGCTGCCGTCGATTTCAACCTGTCCGGTAGAGAAATTTCGCTGGAAATTGGTCGTATCTTCCAGAGCATTCCATAGGCACCATTCCACGAAAGAATGGATCTTGAGAGTCTTGGTTTTCCGGGAAAGGTTCTCAAGTTTCATCAGTTGTACCTCGGTGTGGGCTTCGTCGGGGACGAAACAGGTGACCTCGGCCCGGCAATTGTTTTTCTCGCCGAGAAAACTGGTGTATCCTAACCCGTGCCTGCATTCATATTTATCCAGGATGGTCTTTGCCGGTTTCCACGATGGTGACCAGAGAATACCTTCATCCCTGATATAAAAATACTTGCCGTTTGAATCAAGGGGAATGTTATTGTACCGGTACCGCGTGATACGCCGCAACCGGGCATCCCTGTAAAAACTATACCCTCCCGAGGTATTTGAGATGATTGAAAAGAAGTCGCCGTTCCCGAGATAATTGATCCAGGGGTAAGGTGTTTGGGGAGTTGTGATCACATACTCCAGGTTCTTATCATCAAAATATCCGAATTTCATGACCTTATTTATTTAGGGTTAATCTTTGAGTTTGTTCCACCAGTTGAACTTCAGGATCAATGAAGTGACAGCCACAACAGATAAAGCAATGATAAGAGGTTTCCAATCGCGCAGTACCAGGAAAACCGGGAAAGCTACCAGTGAGGACTGCCAGCATATGCCAATAAAAACATTGAACATATCCCTTTTGAAATCTTTATTGGCCTCAAAACCAGGATTATCCTGAATCACAAGCTTATGGACCGGCTTCCAGAATCCCCAGGGCCTGACATTTTTATAGAAATTCTTAAGAGTCTCATCATCCTCAGGTTTTGTAAGCAGAGTCCCGGCTATGCAGCCGATAAGGGAAATAACAAAGATAATTGGGAATGCATTCATGTTGAAATTGTTCGTGATGGGAAAATTTCCCACCATAGTGTGGCTGAAGAAAGGCATAATGAGTGCAGCAGCAAGTCCCGTGACCATGCCCCAGAAATAGCCGAAACCATTGAACCGCCACCAGTACCATTTTAATACGTTGGAGGCTGTATATCCACCCCAAAGCGCTGCAGTAATCCACAGCACAACATCATTGATTGAGGTAATCATAAAACCGACAGAGACCCCGACAACCACAACCAGCAGCGAGGAAATGTAACTCAGTTTCACATATTTCTTCTCCGAGGCATGCGGGTTGATGAAGCGTTTATAAATATCATTGACAATGTAGGCCGGGGCGGCATTGACTGTTGCTGCAAAGTTGCTCATGAATGCAGCAAGAAGCCCTGCCATCAGGAATCCAAGCAGTCCCACCGGCACATATGTGGCAAGCACCTGTGGCAGGATGCTCTCAAAATCGGGTTTGGTGAGTGATGCGGTATACAATGTGTCAAAATTGACCAGGGCAAGGAGCGACAGGCCGGCTACCATAAAATAACGCGTAGGATTCAGCACTACGCTGACGAGCGAGCTCATTTTGGATGCTTCACTCGGAGTGCGGGTAGACAGTACACGCTGCATATCATAATTGGGTGCCGGGCCGGCAGCCGAAAGAAATATTCCCTTAAACAGCATCATGATGAAGAACAGGCCGAACATCTCATATCCGTCCTTGGCGATCCAGTCGCTGAATGCTGTCAGTTTTGGCGAAGCCGCCGGAGACAGGTTGTTCCAGTCGAGTCCGATATGCCAGCCAAACCACACACTTTTCCACCCCTCGGGGACAACTGCGTTAATAGCATCGGGGGAAATGTGGCTGATGGCAATAATGCCAATGGCAACAGCTGCAATGGTCAGGATGCCGTATTGTATAACCTCTGTGATCACCACACTGAACATACCTCCCTTCACTACATAAAATGTGGTAATAGCCATCAGGATCAGCGCGTACAGGTTTTCATTGATCTGTGGATATTTGGCCAGGGTTTCCAGGTTTGAAACCAGCGGGGGCAGAAAGGAGGTGGTAAACTTGCCGATACCTTTGAATCCGTAGGAAAGGAATCCAATCACACTAACCAGGGCGAAGATAACGACAACAATATGTGAAAGCTTGGCACCCATCCCGGTCCCGAATCTTGTCTTTATCCACTCTGCACCTGTCATGACATTGGATCTCCGCAGCCAGGCAGAAAGATACACCATCAGGAATATCTGGTTAAATACAGGCCAGACCCAGGGTATCCATATACTTTTCAATCCGTACAGGGAAAGCCAGTATACCAGGAGCATGGTTCCGGCAATATCAAACATTCCCGATGCATTGGACACGCCGAGGAAATACCAGGGAAGGCTGTTTCCCCCGAGGAAATAGGATTTTATGCTCTGCGAGGCCCTTTTGGAAACCCAATACCCGATAAAGATTGTAGCAATCAGGTAAAGCAGTATGATCCCCAGATCAATGTAATGTAGATTCATAATTACTGTGTTTAATTAGTTCCTGAATAGTATCATATTAAAAAGCCATGGTGTGTTTTCCGTGTTCTTTCATATACATCCCTGCTGAAAATATACAATTTGGCAGGTTTATGCCTCACTGCGGTCTGTTTCTCATCGAGGGGGATGAGGTATTTCATTTGCGAAAGTTTCTTTCGGAAATTCCGGGGATCGAAGGTTGTTCCCAGGATAGCTTCGTAAAGGCGCTGAACCTGCGTAAGCGTAAATTTCTCAGACAGCAGCTCAAAACCGATGGGCTCCTGTTTAAGCTTTATCCGGAGGTGCTCCAGGGCTTTTTGAAGGATATTTAAATGATCAAAGGCCAGCTCGGGAAGTTCGTTTACAGGGAACCACCTTACATTGCGTGACATGTGGTTGGTAATCTCCACGGAAGTGCAATCAATCAGAGAATAATAACCCACAGTGATCACATGATCGGGAATGTTTAAACCCAGACTGTGGATCCACATCTGGTCTTTCTTTTTCAGGAGTCTCTGTGTGCTGCCAAAAGTGTGGAACTGCTCAAGATAAATGTCATGCAAGCCGGTCAGGTCATTTAATATCCTTACGGCTGCAGCATCAGGATCCTCACCTGCCTGAACATGGTTTCCGGTGAGCGTAAAGTCAGAAAAAACAACCGAATGATCCTGCTCATTAATTAGTGTCCTTTCTACAAGAAGTACATTTAATTCTTTTGAATCGAATCCAAAGATCACGCAATCAACGGATAAATTAGGAATGATTGCACCTGGCATATATTGTATTTATTACAATAAGTGATTTTTGGAAAGCTAAATTACATAAAATATTCTTAACTACTGCTATTGTACACAAATTCTTTTACCCTGAACTGAAACATTCACGGGTTCCGGGATGCGGGACCCTGTTCATTGTTCCCAAATTCCCCCTCCCATCTTGCAATAACGGCTGTTGCCAGGCAATTGCCAATAACATTGACAGAGGTGCGTGCCATATCCATGAGTTCATCGATTCCCAGGATGATGTAAACCGGCCAGGCAGGCAATCCAAAACTGGCGACTGTGGCAAGCAGGATGACCATTGAAGCCCTTGGGACACCTGCCACACCTTTACTGGTGAGCATCAGGGTGAACACGATCAGCAATTGCCGGTCGAATGACAGGTGAATCCCTGAAACCTGCGCAACAAATATGGTGGCAAGTGAAAGATAAAGGGTTGTACCATCGAGGTTGAAGCTGTATCCTGTGGGCATTACGAAGGCAACAATCTTACGGGGAACGCCAAATTCCTCCATGCGTTCCATGGCCACCGGCAAGGCTGATTCCGAACTTGTTGTGGCAAACGCAATGGAAACCGGTTCGGAAATTGCCAAAATGAACTTCTTGACCGGTATTTTGAACAGGAGGGCTACAGGGAGCAAAACCACAACCAGGAATATCGTCAGGGAAACATAGAGTGTGGCCAGCAGTTTGAAAAGGTTGAATAGGATATCGAGTCCCATATGGCCTATGCTGTAAGCTATTGCAGCAAAAACAGCAAAGGGTGCAAAGTACATTACCAATTGGGTAAACTTGAACATGGTTTCCGCAAGGGCTTCGGTGAACCGGATCATCGGGATTTTATGTTTGTCGCGGAGCACGGCTACGGCGATCCCGAACAGAATGCTGAAAATCACGATCTGCAAAACCTGTCCCTCATAGATGGACTTCGCAATATTCTCGGGAAAGATATGTAGAATGATATCCGAACCTGACTGGGATGGAAGATCCTGGATGCTCTCCGCCTTTAAGGCTTCCGGCTGGCTGATCCCCTCACCTGCCTTGCTCAGGTTGATGGCTAACAATCCGATAAACAAAGCAATTGTTGAAACCGCCTCGAAATAGAGCAGTGATTTCCAGCCCATTCTCCCTACCTGCCTGAGATTGGAATGCCCTGCGATACCAACTACAATAGTTGAAAATAACAACGGGGCAATAATAGTCTTGATTAGCCTGAGGAATATCTTACTGATAATCTGCATATTAACAGCAATATGCGGCAGGTCATAGCCAAACTCCGCACCGGCAACCATGCTGATCAAGATCCAGGTTGTGAGCGATTTCCGTATTATGGCATAGCCAATCAGTGAAAGAACAACCAGCCAACGACTAACCATGCTGATCACAGGAGGAACAGACATCAACCCGAAATGATCCAGGACGGCCAGTATGGATGCCAGAAAAAGCGTAACCAGAACGGTCAGTTTGACGGAGAAGTTCATTATCAAAAGCTGCTTGTGGATTAATAGCCATTACAAACATAGATAAATCAATTTAAAAAGTGGTAATTTCCCCGATCAATAAAACGGTATGCCGCAACTTAAAATAATCCGGGCATCAGCCGGTTCCGGCAAAACTTTCAGTCTTACACATGAGTACCTCAGGTTGCTGTTTGCTGAACGGGATAATTTTATGCATATCCTGGCGGTGACTTTTACTAATAAGGCTACCGAGGAAATGAAAAGCCGCATCATTCGTGAGCTTCACTTTCTTTCATCAGGGAAGGAATCCAACCAGCTTGAAGGATTGATCCAGTCAACCGGATTATCGGAAAGACAGCTCCGTGAAAAGTCCAGGTTAATCCTCAAAAGACTGCTTCACCATTATTCCTGGTTTTCTGTCAGTACCATTGACTCATTCTTCCAGCGAATTATCAGGTCTTTCACCCGGGAACTGGGCATACAGGATGGCTATTCCATAGAACTTGATACCGATGCTCTGCTAACCTGGATGATCGACAGGTTGCTCATTGAGGCGGAAACAGATAAGTCACTTTTATCCTGGCTTACCAGGTTTGCCGAATCCTTACTGGAAAAGGGGGAAAGCTGGGACCTGAAAAAGGGAATCCGTGATCTGGGCAGTGAGATCTTCAAGGAAGAATTCAGATCATTTGAAGTTGTGTCCATGCAGAGGTTTTCTGACCGGAATTTTTTACGGGATTACCAGGCAGAACTTTATGCCATGCACAGGAATATTGAAAATGAGTTCCATGGCTTCGGACAGAAAGCAGCTGCCTTGCTTGAATCTTCCGGGTTGACAGTTGAAGATTTCAGCGGTAAGAGCCGGGGACCGGCAGGTTTTCTTATCAGCCTCAAGGCAGGTGCATTCAGGGGACCAACTGCCACTGCGGTAAGCGCTTCATCCCAAACGGACAAATGGCATACGGCAAATTCTCCCCTGAAAACACAAATTGCCAGGCTCGCTGAAATGGAGCTCATGCCATTAATGCAACATTTTATCAGGTTCTATGAAACCAATTACATCCGGTATTTTACAGCAGGTGTGATCCTCAGAAATCTCTATACCCTGGGTATTCTGGCCGACCTTTCACATCTGGCCGATGTCTGGTGCAATGAGAACAATGCTTTTCTCCTGTCAGAGGCTCCGGTTTTTCTAAGCCGTATCATCGATGCCAATGACACTCCATTTATTTATGAGAAAGCAGGATACTGGTATCACCATTACATGATTGATGAATTCCAGGATACCTCTTTACTGCAATGGCAAAACTTTAAACCTCTGATCAGCAACAGCCTTTCACAGGGTTACGACAATCTCACCGTCGGTGATGCCAAGCAGTCAATTTACCGGTGGCGTAACAGCAATTGGGAAATCCTTGAAAACTATATCCAGCATGATTTTCTGCCAGGGATTGCTGCTTCCGTTGTTTTGACAACAAACCGCAGATCAAAGTCAGAAATCATACACTTCAATAACCACTTCTTCAAAAGTGCCGCGGCCGTTCTTCAGAAGATTTTCGAAGAAACCCCGGGAATGGATTTTCGTGCAGGTGATGCAGGAATTACTGATATTTCCGGCCTTTACGGAAATGTTGAACAGGAACCGGGAACGGATAACAATGCCGGTGGATTCGTGAAAGTCGACTATCTCGGAGGAGACGAAGAACCTGACTATTATGAAACCGTCAAGAACAGGCTCATTTTACTGCTTTGCCAGTTGCAGGACAGTGGCTATCGGCTGAGCGATATTGCCATTTTAACGCGAAAAAACAGGGAAGCAAAACAAATTGCCGATTCACTGCTTACCTTTGCCAACGAACAGCCGGGTTCGAAATACAGGTTTGATGTGATCTCAGATGAAGCCCTAAGGCTGGGCAGTTCGGCGACTGTAACCTTTCTCATCGCCCTGTTGCAAAACCTTATTGCTCCGGACGACCGAACCAACTCATACCTGTTGAGGCACCTGCTCGATACGTATATTGCGCCCGGAGAAGGTATTGACGACTGGGATAGTCCGGAATTCACCAAAAAGGCCAGGGTATTTTCACTGACAGAAATTATCGAACGTTATATTGTTCATTTCCGGTTGGAAAAACACACCGGTGAACGAATATACCTGCAGGCTTTCCGTGATTTGGTCCTGGAATATTCCCGGAAAAACAACGGAGAAATTTCCCGGTTTCTGGAGTATTGGAAGGAAACCGGCATGGAAAAGTCCGTCGCTGCGCCAGCCGGTCAGGATGCCATCAGAATTCTTACTATTCACAAATCAAAGGGCCTTGAATTCAACATAACCATTATTCCCTTCTGCACATGGGAACTCGTAACCCATAACAATTCCTTCTTATGGTGCAAACCGCACGGAAAGCCATTCGACAATCTTGAACTTCTCCCTCTGGCTTTTACTGCCAAACTCAAAGACACCTCCTTTGCCCGGGAGTATTTCAAAGAATTTCAAAGCCAATTGATCGACAACCTCAACCTGCTTTACGTTGCATTTACACGTACGCGTGAAGGCCTTATCGTGATGTGCAAGAGCAATGGGAATGACCAGGTAAAAAATGTATCGGATCTTGTTCACAGTGTTCTGGGCCCGACTGATTATTCGCGAGGTTCCCTGCAGGTTCAGGTAGCCGATAAGATCACAGAGAAAGCTGATGTACAACCAGCTCAGCCTGTCTCGCTTCAAGCTGTCACCGTCCGTATCCGGATAGCCTGCCAGGGAAGCCTGGTCATCGATCCCAATCTTGAACAGCCTTCAAGACCGGTAAATGAAGGCAGAATCCTCCATGAGATCTTTAACAGGATTTATTTCGCCGCGGATGCTAAATCAGCAGTCTGCAGACTTTTACTTAAAGGTCTGATCACCCGCCAGGAATCCGTCAATTACCTGCAACTGGTTACCAAGGCAATCCATGATCCACGGGTCTCCTCCTGGTTTTCCGGTTCGTGGCGCATTCTTAACGAAGCAGAGATTATCATTCCCGGTGGTGGACTTAAACGTCCTGACCGGGTCATGACACGCGATGGAAAGACACTGATCATCGATTATAAATTTGGGAGAATTGTCGAAACAGAACACGAGATTCAGGTTGCGGAGTATGCCCGATTGTTGATCAATATGGGGTATAAGGATGTGGAAGCCTGTTTATGGTATGTGAGGTTGGGGAGGGTTGTAGGTTGTAGGTTGTAGGT
>DIAS01000117.1:724-3601 GCA_002415855.1 Bacteroidales bacterium UBA5072 | reverse complement strand
ATTATTAACGTTAAAACAACGCTAAATAGAGTTATTATTTTGAACATTTAATTTCCACTAACCAATTTGTGAAATTCTAAGCAGATGCATAAGATCATCTTTTACTTTGTAAACATTGAAACCTGGTTCATATTGCATCATCAAATTTCCCAGAGGATCTATTAAAAACAACATACCATCAGGTACCGTACCTCCCCTGATATCAGCCATTTTTTTAGCCAGTCCTACACTGGGTTTAATCCTGATCAGCTCTGAATTAAGTGCGAATTCCCGGTTTTCGTTACCGATTAATTTTTCTATTAGCGCTTCATCCATCTTGTTTTCTTCGCGAAGCATGCTTAAAAGAAGTGCATTGTCCTCCTTGTTTTCTGTACGGCGCAGCCTCCATAAAAGCGTATCTTTCAACCACCATTGACTTGCCGCTTCTGCTGCCGGTTCTTTAAAAACAATAACAACACGACGCGTACGTGGTAACTCCTTATTTAACATGAGCCTTAATTGTTTAGTTTTTAGCAGTGCATCAAGGCAAATTTCATTGCAGCCGTTGTTTGGAATCACATTGACTATCAACCAGTGTCCGGCAAGTTCCCCTATATTTTTAACTGAAAATGGATCAAAACCAGTGAAATCGGTCCGTTCAGTTGCTATCGGAGGAATTATCAGCTGTCCCCTATTTGTTGTACCTTTTAGTAATCCCGGATTTTCTTTTAGAACCCAGGCGATTAAAAAAGGAATGATAGTCATTCCAAAAATAGCCAGAATTAATAGTCGATTTTTCTTCTGTTGATTATTCATCATTTCTTTTATAACTGTACCAAATAAAGAGTATTGTGAGCGTAAATGCCAGTGCAAACCATTGCATGGCGTAGGCGGTATGCTGTTCCGGCAACATAACTGTTGTTGTTTGCCATTCCCGTTTAAAGCCTTCGGGCAGATCTTTATCCAGCTCAAGCTGAAATGGAAATAACGAATAAGCCAGTTTCTTTGCCAAAACCTGACTGTCTACCACCTGTACGACTGACGGCCAACCCTCTGATGGAATTTCCGCTCCAGCTAACTTTATACCGACACTAGGGAAACGATTTATCCGGCCTGTGACAACTGTTTGCTCTTTCTTGAGCTGTACATCGGGCAAAATCGATCTATTCTGATTTAACGGAACCCAACCTCTATTAATCAAAACAGCTTTGGTTTCCCCTTGCAGAACAAACGGGGTCAAAACAAAATAACCCGCTTTCCCGGCATTGATTTGATTATCTATCAAGAATTGATGCGCTTGATCATAATGCCCGGTCACTAACACTTTTTTATACCTGAGGGCGTCTGCATTATCGCCAATAGCTGTTGATAACTGTATGATTTCAGATGAAGCTAATCCCTGTTCTTGCTGTTCAAGAAATAGCCTTTTCTCTTCTGAGCGTCCTAATTGCCAGATCCCCAGTGCAATTAACAGCGGTAACAAACATAAATAAATCAGTGTGGGTGCTTTTTCAAATTTAAATGAATAGCGCCCAATTTTAATTATCATGCTTTTTTTCTTTAACCTATTGGCACAAACATATTAATAAACGAGAATAGAAAGAATATTACCATCAACCACAACTCTACCATGATTATCAAAAGTGTCGTCATTATTGCCTTTATACTGATAATAATCAGTCTCGGCTCCGCCCTGTTTCACTTGGTTAACCGTAAAACCGAAGAACAATCCGAAAAAACTGTTAAAGCACTGACTTTTCGTATTACTCTTTCAATCCTGTTATTTGTTTTTCTTTTTATTGCCGTTGCAACGGGTATTTTTAAACCTCATGGACTGGGTGTAACAATGCACTCGCAACAACCGGCACAAACTAACCCCAATAAATAACAATCATCTCGACAAAAAAAAAGCGCTACCTTTTGTTAGGCAGCGCTTTTTTGGGTGTTGCTGTTTAATTACATTAAATAAACAAAAATAAACAAACCTAACCATACTACGTCAACAAAATGCCAATACCATGCCGCAGCTTCAAAAGCGAAGTGATTTTCCGGTTTGAAGTGACCCTTGGCACTGCGGAACAACACAACACTCAGAATGATAGCACCCACGCAAACATGAAAACCATGGAAGCCCGTCAACATAAAGAAAGTGGAACCATAGATACCTGACCCCAAAGTCAAACCCATTTCAGTATACGCTTCATGATATTCGAATGCCTGAAACGCTACGAACATAAAACCTAACGCAACCGTTGCGATCAATCCTTTAATCAACTGATCCCTATTTTTAGCCAGCAAGCCGTGATGTGCCCAAGTAACGGTGACACCACTGCTTAACAGGATCAAAGTATTCAAAAACGGCAAGCCCCATGCTCCCATAGGCTCAAAATCACCGCCCACTTTGCCAGGACCGTTAGTTGGCCACGTTGCCTGGTAAGCAGAATGTAATATTTCTTTTGTCGCACCTTCACCTAGCCAAGGCACAGACAAATTGCGCGTGTACCATAGTGTGCCAAAAAACACCGCGAAAAACACAATTTCCGAAAAAATAAACCACATCATGCCCATGCGGTAGGAAATACCAACATCATGGTTATACATGCCTGTTTCACTTTCATGGGCTTGCAGTGTGAACCAACCCACCAACATGACAATAAAAATAAGTAAGCCCACCACCATGAGGGTAGAACCTATTGAAGAACCATTTAAATAATTAGCAAATCCAGCCAGCATAGTCACTAAACCAATCGTACCAATGACTGGCCAAGTCGCTTTATGCGGAATGTAATAAGCGGCATTTGTAGACATAACCTTCCCCTTTTATTTGTTTACTGATTTTTCAGTATTATCAAAAAATGTGTATGACAGTGTAATGGTTTTGAATTGCTCAGGTAACTC
>DIAS01000117.1:0-375 GCA_002415855.1 Bacteroidales bacterium UBA5072 | reverse complement strand
GATTTTTTCAAAATAGCTACTGGTTATAGCAGGTGAAAAACTGGCAATTGCTCTAGCAAGCATGGCCTTATCCGTCTTATTTTCAGCATAAAAATTCACCGTGTGATATTCACCAGGATGTACTTTTAGCTGTTTTTTTTCGGCACGAAATTCCATAGGAGTCGATTCATTCAGTGTGGTCATGAATTCTATGGTAATTTCCCTGCTCATATCGACTTTGTAAGCAACCTCCGGGACTTTTTTAATATCATCGGGTCTATCCCGCTCTATCCATTTCCATTCACACAAAACATCGTAAATGGGAACCAGCGCATAACCAAAGCCAAACATAGCCGCAGCAACCAACACCAAGGTTCGTACTAACTTGGCATTTTT
>DIAS01000140.1 GCA_002415855.1 Bacteroidales bacterium UBA5072 | reverse complement strand
GAAGCCGCTTTCCTGTTTTCATGTCCCCAGATGCCAATGAGAAAATACATCGGAACCAGCATAAGCTCCCAGAAGAAATAGAAAAGGAAAAGGTCGAGTGAAAGAAAGACACCAATAATCCCGGCTAAAATCAGCAACAGATTGAAATGAAAGAAACCAACTTTTGCATTAATCTCTTTCCACGAAATAATGATGGCGATGATGCCGAGGAAAAAGGTTAACAGGAGCATGACAAGGCTTAATCCATCAAGTGCGAGATGCAGGCTGATACCGAATTCAGGAATCCAGTCAAGCTTAAAATCAATAAGCCACGCAGTATCCGTTGTAACCGGCCGGGGTACAGATGCAATGATCAGAATGAGATCTGTGCCCAGGGCAACAAGAGAAATTATCCTTGGCCATACAGTATTCCGGCTGCCAGTAATCAGTGCAAGAACTGCGCCTGCAAGTAATACGGCTATGAGGTAAACTAGGATCATCTGCAAATCAAATAAGTTAAAATCAATGCAATGCCAACTGTAAATGACATCAGATACCACCTCAGTTTGCCGTTTTGAGTGATGCCCAGCAGGCGATTCATAAGCAGTGCCAGCCTGGAAATGCCAATGTTGAGCCAGTCAAAAAGGTCATCCTTATCAATTTCGGCAAGCCAGACGACAGGTTTTACAAATATCACGTCGTATAATTTGTCAAAGCCCCATCCTTTTTCAAGAAACCTGTTAAACCTGCTGTGGCTGAACGATTCGGACAGAGCAGGTTTTTTGAGGTAAACTGTATAAGCAAGATAAATACCTGCAAGGACAATGATGGCTGAAAGTAGCTGAAACACAATTTCAGAATGTCCGGTTTCATTGACAACCACTGCAGGCAGGGTATTGTCAACCAGGCTGGAAAAAAGATGAATGTTGCCCAGGGACTTCGGCAGCTCCACAAAACCACCGAACACAGAAAAGAGAGCAAGAATTATCAGAGGAATTGTCATTGTTTTACCAGGGAGAAAGGCAGGTTGGGTCTTTGCTTCCCCAAAAAAAGTAATGAATATCATCCTGAATGAATACAGGGCTGTCAGAAAAGCGCCAGTGATTCCCGCCAGCCATAACAGTGTACTTCCTGTATCTGATGAAATGGAATACCATAAGATGGCATCCTTGCTGTAAAAGCCTGCCGTAATGAGCGGAAGCGCTGAGAGAGAAGAGGCCCCGATAAGGAAAGTCAGATAAACCACCGGCATTTTTTTTCTCAGTCCGCCCATTCTGAAGATATCATGTTCTTCATTAAGAACCTGTATTACCACGCCGGCGGCAAGGAAGAGAAGGGCTTTAAAAAATGCATGTATCATGAAGTGAAATACGGCAGCTGACCAGGCTCCCACACCAAGAGCCAGGAACATATAACCTATCTGACTGATGGTGGAATAAGCGAGAATTCTTTTCAGGTCGTGTTGTGCCAGTGCACTGAATCCGGCAATAAGCAAAGTCAGTGCTCCGATGATGGCTATTGCTGTCTGAACGATTGGGGCAAGACTGTACAGAACATGCGTGCGGGCAATAAGATAAACACCTGCAGTTACCATGGTTGCAGCATGTATCAGGGCGCTGACAGGCGAAGGACCTGCCATTGCATCCGGCAGCCATGTCTGCAGGGGCAGCTGGGCTGATTTTCCCAGCGCTCCGCCAAGCAACAATGCTGCAGTTAAAACCGCGATGGGTGAACCTGCAGCCCATTTCCCGGAGGCCTGTTGCATCAGGTCATTAATATTGACTGTACCGAAACTAACGAAGAGAATAAAGATGCCGATTATCATTGCGGTATCCCCGATACGTGTGATAATAAAGGCTTTTCTTGCAGCGTAACCATTTGCCGGCTCCTTATACCAAAAGCCGATAAGCAGATAACTGCATAATCCCACACCCTCCCATCCAAGATACAGGAGCAGAATATTATCCGCTAAAACAAGTATGAGCATTGAGCCGACAAAGAGATTCATATAGGCAAAAAATCTTGAAAAGCCCTCATCCTTTGCCATGAACTCAATTGAATATACATGTATAAGGAAGCCTACGAATGTAATTACAAAGCAGAAAACCAGAGAAAGAGCATCGAGACTAAAGGAAATGTCAGCTTTCAGATTTCCTGCATTGATCCATTGCCACACAACAACTGAATAAGATTTGACCTGAGGCAATGACCTTAAAAATTCTGTTCCTGCAATTAACGTGAGCAGGGCAACTATGCCAACAGAACCGGCTCCGATGATTCCAATTGTTTTCCTGGTCAGCTTTTGTCCGAAAAGAGCCAGCACCAGAAAGCCAAGAAGCGGTATAGCAGGTATGAGCGCTATATATGTTGCCATCAGTTGTATATCAGTTATGGTCTCTCAGTTTATTAACAGAATCTGCATCAAGTGTTTTGAAATGGTGATAGACCTGCAGTATTAATGCCAGGGCAATGGCTACTTCAACTGCCGTAACTGCCAGGATAAAAATAAACATGACCTGCCCGTCAGGTTGTCTCCAATGATTGCCTGCTATGACAAACACCATCCCGGCACTGTTGAACATAACCTCGATAGACATGAGCATGAAGATCATATTCCTTCGTACAAGCAATCCTATCAGTCCGAGGAGAAAGAGTATCCCCGCAAGCATTATTTGTATTTCAACCGGTACGGTCAGCATATCTTAATTTTTTATCAGAAACCGATGAGTGATTTTTTTCTTCTGGCTCCCTAAATGATAGGCTCCGATCACGCCCGCCATTAAAAGGATTGCGGCAATCTCAACTGCCAGCAGGTAAGTGGAGAACAAAGAAATACCTACCTGCTTGGGTAAGATTGCCTGATCAACAGGAGGAGAACCGGGGATATAGGTTATTGCAAGGATAAAATCGGCAAGCAGAACGGCTGCCAGAAGGGAAGGAATTATCCACATCCTGGGTCTAAGCCATTTTTTTTCTGTTCGTCCTTCCATTCCAATGTTAAGCATCATGGTCACAAAAATGAAAAGGACCATGATTGCGCCCGCATAGATTATTACCTCCAACGCCGCAATAAATGGGGCATCGAGCAAATAGAATATTACGGAAACTGACAGAAGGGACAAAATGAGAAAAAGCAATGAATGAATGGCATTCCTTCCGGAGATTGCCATGATTGTCGAAATTATTGCAATCGAAGCAGCTATATAGAAAAATGTATTCATCTCTTTATACTATAGTCATGGCATAAGCTCTTTTACATCGACCGGCATTTCTTCATTCTTTCCTTCCCCTTTTCCTTTCACGCCCACCTCAACACCGGCGTTTTCATAAAAGTTATAACCCGGATATTTACCTTCCCCGGCGATCAGTAAATATTGCTTTTCGTACACCATATTTTGCCTGTCATATTCACCCATTTCAAAATCCGGTGTCAGCTGAATGGCATAAGTAGGGCAGGCTTCTTCGCAGAATCCGCAAAAGATGCATCTCGAAAAATTGATCCTGAAAAATTCGGGATATCTTCTCCCTTGGGGGTCCTCTGTTGCCTGCAGTGATATACAGTCAACAGGACAGGCAGCGGCACAAAGATAACAGGCAACGCATCTTTCATTCCTGGCAGCATCGCGCGTCAGGACTATCCTGCCCCGGTAACGTGGTGCCAGATATGGTTTTACCTCAGGGTATTCCACGGTTTCAGTCGCGTGAAATATATGAAGGAAGGTCAACCATATGCTTCGGAGAATACTGAACATGCCGGGATTTATTAGTTTATTTCATCTCATTTTAAAAATATCAGGACAGCTCCCGTGACAAGAAGGTTAAGCAATGCCAGGGGGAACAATACTTTCCATCCGAACTTCATCAGCTGGTCATACCTGGGACGGGGCAATGAAGCCCGAAGAAGGATAAACACGCCTATGAAAAAGAAGGTTTTTAATAAAAACCAGAAAACCGGAGGAAGAAATGAAGGTCCCAGCCACCCGCCAAAAAACAGGGTGGCAATTATTGCAGATATCAGGGTAATACCCAAATATTCGCCCACGAAAAACATGCCGAATTTCATGCCTGAATATTCAGAATGATAGCCTGCGACAAGCTCACCTTCAGCTTCGGGAATGTCGAAAGGAAGCCTGTGTGTCTCGGCAACTCCTGCAATAAAGAAGACTACGAAACCGAAAAACTGAGGTATTATGAACCATCCGTTTCTCTGCGCTTCAACAATTGAACAAAAGCTGAAACTGTCGGCCATCATCACGACTCCCATAAGCGATAACCCCATAAACACCTCATAGGTCAGCATCTGTGCAGAAGCTCTCATAGCGCCTATTAATGAGTACTTGTTATTGGATGCCCATCCGCCCAGGACAATGCTGTAAACACCGAGTGATGAGTTTCCAAGGAAAAACAATATTCCTATATTCGAGTCAAAAACATAAAAATCAGGACCAAAGGGGATAACCGCGAAAGTCAGCAGAATGGTTATCATAAGAATGCCGGGCGCCATCAGAAATACCGGCCTGTCTGAAAATGGAGGGATCCAGTCTTCCTTGAAGAATAATTTTACGGTATCAGCAATTACCTGGGCAAGACCAAACGGACCTACGCGGTTTGGGCCGAGCCTGTCCTGCCATAGTGAAAGCAATCTTCGCTCTACCCATATCAGCCCGGCTGCAACTGATAAAGCTATTAAAAGTACTCCTGCTATGATAAGTAAATATTTCATTGACAGACAGTCATTGTTTTTTATATTTCCCCGGGCAAGGCAGATCAACATACTGCATTCCCGGTAAATTTACAGACAGACCGGCAATTCCCTGCATTATAGTCATTTCAATTTTTGCCTTTATCCTTAGTGTATTTCCCCTGGCTTCAAGGAGTATCTCTTCGCCATCATAAATATTCAGCACGTCTGCATCTGTCTGATTAATATACAAAAATGGTTCCTTTATTCTTTGAGATATGGTGAAGCTTGCAGAACTCATCTCCCCGCTTCCGTAAATCTGATAAACAGGAACAATCAGGCACTCGCCTTTTTTTATTTTAAAAGGCTCATGGTTAATGTGGAAATAAGAATCATCATGTTTTTTACCGGGTTCAATCAGCCTGATACCCGGGTCGCCGCCTTTCATTGATCCATTCGGTTCGTCGAGATACCTGAACATCGCCTGGACGGAATTCCATCCCGGAGACCAGTAAAATGGAACAAGAGCGGATGGCGGAATTTCCTGACAGCCTTCCATGCTGAACGCCAACGGAGAATCGGGATCCTGAGAAACCCTGGATTCGCTGACGCTCATATGTGCATACATTGCTGTCCTTCCACTGTATCGCATTGTTTGCCTCGGCAATTTAGTGTTCAGCATGCGGAAATCAGCATCAGGCATATATTCCTTAATCTTTGCAAATGCCGTCAGTTCATCTGCCAAAGAAGATATAATATCATCAAACCTGTTCCATGGTATAGACTGATCTCCGTTTCTAATTTTTATAAATTCCCCTATCCGGCGCCAGCTTTCCATTACCTGGTCGTTATTTATGAGTGCTTTGTAATACCGCTGTGCCCGGCCTTCATTATTCAGGAGGGTACCTTCAGATTCTGCAAATGTCGCAGCAGGCAACAAGATATCTGCATTAAGCGTTGTCTGATTAACCAGGTGGTCAAGAACGATTATCTGTCTGCTTTTGCCAAAAAGCTGATCCACAGATTCTTTTGTAGCTCTTCTGTACAGGTCATTCTCAAGTATAATCAGGGTATCAATCGCCTCATCAGCTGCCATAGAAACAGCATCATCCAATGATTTGCCAGGGATAAACGCCAGTCCCATGCTGTTGCATTCAGGTAAAACTGCACAGAACATGACCTTAATATCGAGAGATGCCAGTGCAGCAGCAATCTTCATGCCTGAGAGCAGGGTCTCTTCATCGCCATTGGTTATGCCCGAAATGATCAGCGGGGTTTCAGCTTTCTTTAATGTATCTGCTATTTTTTCAGCAAGCTTCCGCTGATCAATGTCTGGTTTTTGTGATACCGTTGCTGCATCATTCAGCAAAGAGGCAACGGCATACCCGAGGTTCGAAATATCTGAAAACGAAGCCCTGAAGGTTTCTTCTGCTATTTCATCAAGAGAATCCTTTAAGGGTGTAGCGATATATACCGGGCTTTTAGAATTCTGTGCCAGTTCTCTTACCGGAGCATCGTTCCATAACTGAATGCCTTTTACTTCAGCTTCTTCATTTGATTTGTTTCTTACAGCCTGTCGTAACGCGAGGGCGATCATCGGTGCCGTATTAGTCAGGTCCTCTCCCAGAACTATAACTGCATCAGCCTTTTCTATTTGCCTTAATGAAGGAGTTTGAACGCCGCTATTCTGTAAAAAGTTTAAGACAGTTTTGGTCAGATGCTGTTCCTTTTTTGAAATGCCATGATAAAATTTCTCTTCCCCGACAAGATTCAACAAAGCATAATTCGATTCAATGGAGGCTCTCGGAGAACCTATTCCGATGATCTTTTTATTTTTTGAAAATGCTGTTTCAAGGACGGAGAGAAGCTTTTTATTATCCGCTTCTTCCAGGTCTCCATCCTTTTTAAACCGTATTTTGATATTTCTTATCCGTTTTTCATCATTTACAAATTCGTAGCCAAACCGTCCTCGATCACATATAAAATATCCGTTCACCGACCCGTTGTACCTGCTCATTATGCGCCTGAGAGACCCATATCGTTCGCATGCAATTGTGTTGCATCCGACGCTGCAATGTACACAGACAGAGGGAGCATTTGACAGATCCCATTTGCGGGTAAAATGTTTACTTAAAGACTTGTCTGTAAAGACACCTGTAGGACAAACCTCAACAAGATTGCCGCTGAATTCATTTTCAAGTGTTCCGTCTTCATGCCTTCCGAAATAAACATGGTTATGGGAACCGAAAACATTTAAATCCTTCCCGCCGGCGTAATCCCTGTAAAATCTTATACACCTGTAGCACTGAATGCAGCGGTTCATCTCATGCCTGATGAATGGCCCCAGATCCTGGTTTTTATAGGTTCTCTTCCTGAAATCGAAACGCCTGTAATTATGCCCTGTCATAACAGTCATATCCTGTAAATGACATTCCCCTCCTTCATCACAAACTGGACAATCGTGGGGATGATTGGTCATCAGGCTTTCTATGATGGCTGCGCGGAACGCCTTGGCCTCAGGGTCTTCAATTGAAACAATCAGGCCCTCGGTTACTGGTTCCATGCATGACATTACCATTCGGCCTTTATTGTCGTCCTGATCCTTGAATTTCTTTACGGCACAAAGCCTGCATGCACCAACAGAACCCATGGCAGGATGAAAACAGAAATGAGGTATATCCAATCCCAGTGACAGGCAGGTTTCCAGAAGGTTTTTCTTCGGCTTAACTTCATAATATTTCCCGTCTATGCGGATTTTAATCATCGTTACCTCCAGGGACATTTCTTTTCATCAATATGTCTCACAAAATCGTCATAAAAATAGTTCAGACCGCTTTGCAAGGGCTCTGCGGCACCTGGTGCATGGGCACAAAATGTATTCCCGG
>DIAS01000133.1 GCA_002415855.1 Bacteroidales bacterium UBA5072 | reverse complement strand
TTATTCCAATTTTCAAAAGTCAGGGGTTGATCTATTGTATCGGCTTTATTAATCGTAAAAGTCTCCCCCTGCGTACCATCTGGAATAATTCCTGTTTGTATCTGGCTGTAAGATTGCTCATTTAGCGATAATAATAAGAAAATGAGCAAACTATGCAATCCCAATATCCTTCCAATACTGAAAGAGTTAAGATTTAAGTTATACTTCCTGAAATGAGGTCCGAAGAAGTGCATTTAATTCTTATGGATTTGTTCCCAGGCCCTGACATCCTTTCTTGCCTTGTCAAAGAGCCTTTCGTAGTTTCCTTTCAGAATCCTTTCCCTGGCTTCCGGCGTGAGGAGGTTCCATAACGGATCGTAAATGTGATAGACTTCCAGATGCTTCTCCTGGCTGGTCGGGGCCACATTATCGGTGCCGAACAGGAACCTGTCAGGATATTTATTGATTATATAGGCTGAATTTGATAAAGACTGCTCTGAAGCAACAATATATTTTGCGACCTCATCCCAGGAGATATCAAAATAAAGGTTATCATAAGCCGGGTCGCTTACCATATTCTCAACCACAGTCATCATATCCTTTAGTGGCGCGACTATTCTGCCTACACCCAGGTGGGCCCATATCATCGTGGTTCCGGGATGACGCCTGACAAGATCCTTCATTCCATCCAGGTAATTCGGCTTCCCGGGTTTCGGGAAAGGATTATCGATATCATTGTGTATCAGCACAACAAGGCCGGCTTCAGCACAGAAATTCAATAAACTGTCCAGGGCAGGGTCATTAAAACTGGCCACATCGCCATCTATCTTCGACGAGACAAACTCCTTATGGATAGTAAATTCCCCTACACCTGAAAAGACTCCCGGGAAAGTCGTAAGCACCCTCCTGATATGATCTGCCGCATACATATCGGTAGGGTTAAATCCGGTTATCATGGGATCAATCCGTGCCTGCTGTTCCGGAGGAAGGGATTTGTAAGCCATAGCTATAAAGGCATCTGTAAAGGAATAATAATACAGATGGGCATCCGTCTCAAGGTAATATGTAGGGGCATTGTCGCCTGTCACCCTGTAAGACCACTGCTGCTGCAGGGGCAGGCCAAAGAGCACAGACCTGCCTATCTTGTCGCCCATTATGTCATTCAGATAAACATGGATGTCTGTTCCTTTCTGAATATAGTTTGTCAGATGGAAATGGACATCGTTAAAGAGATAGTCACCTGATCCGGTCTTCTCTTCCGGCTTCTGTGCCTGAAGCAGGCTTGCTTGTAAAGAAAAGAAGATCAGCAACAAGCTTGTTACTGATCTGACCTTATTACTTATCATAAAATCATATTATTCCGTTTCTGGTTCTATTTGGGTTGAATCAGATAGGGGTTAACACCAAGTTTATCAACAACGTACTTAATTACAAGTTGTGCCTTGACACTGTTCCCTGCTTCATCAAGCGGCGGAGATACAACAGCTATTCCGAATTTACCAGGGCAAATTGCCACTAGTCCGCCTCCTACACCGCTTTTTGCCGGCAAACCGGAATTGTAAAGCCATATGCCGCTGTCATCATAAAGCCCTGCGGTTGCCAAAACCGGAAGAGTATACATTACCGTCTGGGGGGAAACCACCTTCTTCTTCGTTACGGGATTCACTCCTCCATTGGCAAGAGTTGCACCCATGATAGCAAGATCCCGGGCACTGACGTTGATTGCACACTGCTTGGTGTATATATCCGTTGCCTGAGCAGGATCAAAGTACATCCTGCCGTAAGCCAGCAACAGGTGAGCAATAGCCTGGTTGCGCAGGTTGTCACCAGCCTCGCTGATGTAGACCGGCATATTGAGTGACAGCTGACGGCCGGCGAAGTCGCTCTGGAATTGAAGAATACTCTTCCACTTGGCAGCGGAATCAGCTCCAGTGACAAGGCTTGTGGCGGCTATTGCGCCCGGGTTCACCAGGGGATTGATTTCCTTTCCCTTGTGCTCCTCAACCGCAATTATTGAGTTGAATTTCAGTCCTGTGGCATCAACTCCAATCTTGTCTTGAATAGCCTGGTGACCCAGCTCTTCAATTATCTGAGCCAATACAAAAGCTTTTGAAATGCTCTGGATCGAAACCATTGAAGTTACATCACCTTTCGTGTAAACCTGCCCGTCTGTTGTTACAAGTGCAATCCCGAATATCTTAGGGTCAACACGGGCAAGCTCCTTGATATAATCTGCATTTTTACCTTCCGCAACATCCTTGAATTTAGTGTAAGCCTCATCGAGGGCTGCGTTGATCTTTTCACTGCTCAGGGCATTGCCCGTTTGTGCAGTAGTGACAGTTGCAACGTCAGCCTTTGGTTTGCTGACAGCCTTACTGCTTTTCTGTGCATTGCTGACAATCGTACCGGCTATCAGGAACAGGGTCACGGCTGCAACAAACAGCCTCTTTGATCTGAGATTCATTTTTTTCATAATATCTATTCCTAATTTATTTTAATACGTAAAACTCTATATTCTATAACTGGCAAACAATAACTCACTACTGCCTCCCCCTGCAATCTGGCACCTTCGCTATCCCGACATAACATGTCGGGATTTTACGCTCGGTCCTCTACTGCCTGTCGCCTTTTGATTATTTTCTATAAAAAGTATGTCCGAAATTATACTTGAACGAGAGCTGGACCTTAAAGATGCTAGTATTCCACCCATCGCTGTAATTTTCGCGGGTCCCGTACTGCAATTCAACTCCTGCCATTGCATTCTGAGCCGGATAATAAAGCAGATTGGCCAGTGCATAATGGCCCATATGGAATGCAGACGGGTCCTGTCCTTCGGAGTTTGTTATACTAATCATGGAATATCCGGCTGAGCTGGTGAATTTATCATTCCATTTCTGGTCAACGAAGGCTACAATGCCCAATACCGGAAGGGCGACGCCAGGATTTGAGATATCATTAGTGATACCGACATCAACCGGTGCATCGTTCATATAGTTTTCGATGCCCTGGCCATACAATACCTGAAACCTTCCAACCGTTGCCTTTGTGATATTCACATTCGAGCTGAGATTCAGTCCCCAACCGACAGCATGGCCACTCAGGTCTATTTCATCATCATTCATATCTTTCCACGCCATGTAGCGTAGTATACCTGCCAGTTCAACATATCCGAAACCAAAGGCATGACGGTACTCGGCGGAGACGTCAGGCAAAGGAAAATGGCTATTAACGTCTTCAAGTTCTATACGGCCTGAGTAAACGCCCTGGTCAGCACTGGCCCCCGGACGCTCAAGGGCGAACGTAAGCCGTGTATCTCCCATGATTGGCATATAACGTATCTGGATGTTCCTGAAGAACGCCATGCCGGGAGGTCCCCAGTATTCAACCGTATTCGGAAATACATCTATATCCATAAAGGGACTCCAGTACTGACCAACCCCGAAATGACCAAGCTCAGCATAAGCGTGTCTTAACCTGATGGTAGTCTGGCCTGCATCAACACCTGTACCAAAGAGCTCAAACTCGAAGATTGTCTTAAGCTCACCCAGCGGTGTCTGTAAATATCCCTTCGTTCCAAAACGGGTCTGCCTGACGCTAAAATAAGTGTTACCGTTTGTGCCAAACTCGCCCTCATAGGACGGAAGTTTCGTGGGCCGAACCACATCATACCAGTCGGGATGAATCTGGTTGGCATTATAACCAGCGTCCATCATAATGAATCCATAAATTTCGAGGGCTTTCTGTTCCGTTGTTTCCTGCGCCATACCTGTCGCTGCAACCATTATAAGCAGCAGAAGCATGCAAATTCCTTTTTGTTTCATAAGCATAGTTTTACAGAGTTAAGTTGTTGAAATCAAGTCAACAATTCAAAGGTATCAGGACCGATTGTATTTTGAAATAGTACTTTGGTGCTATATTGCTTAATTTTTCAGGATTACAGAGGCCGATGCCTTCAGCAGAAAATGAAACAGCCAGAAGGATTCAATTCTTCTGGCTGCCAAATGAATTTATTTAATCAAATATTAAGGTTTCGGAGGATATTGCGTGAATATCTGCTTAAGGGCATAATCAAGATTATCCTGCCTTCTCTGTGCGCTGGCATCTTCCTCGAGTGTCTTGGTGCCACGCCCCTGCCAGACAAGCTGTTTCTTTGCCGCGTCAATCATATCGATGAACAATGTACCGTCGGTGTAGGTATCATAATTAATGGTGGTGGTGGTAAAACCTCCGCCATAACCATATCCGCCATACCTGTAGCCATAACCATATCCACCGTATCCGCCAACGCCGGTAGTTGAGGCAGTGGCTGTCTGGTTTGTCTCGGTCTTGACATTAATATCAATAAGGACATCAGGATTAGTCTCCGATTGAGTAAAGCCTTTGCCAGCCAGCTCAGCAGCAACGCCATTAAGAACCCTTTTACGGTCCAGGTCATTCAGCGGCATATTCAGGGTCTCATTTGTAAAGGCATAGGTTTTATATTTTGAAAAGTCAACCGTTTTATCATAATCGGATGACACCTTGACTGAACTGCAAGATATTGCAGTAACAAGGATAACTGAAAGAAGGAATAGCTTTTTCATATCTTTTATTTATTAATTAACAAAAACAAACCCAACGTTGATTGTAACATAGCCCTGGGCCGGCAGATCGCCTGCCTTAACGCCATAATAGTATTTTGAGACAAGGTTTATACCCAGACCGGGAGCGGGATGTATCAATATTCCGACCTCGGGTTTGATTGCAAAATGCCAGGCATCCTTTTCAAAGGTATACGTACCCATATTTGTATTCTGGAGTGAGTACATTGTTCCCAGACCAAATCCTACGTAAGGAGTCACACCACCGTTCATTTCCATGAAATAATCAGCAGAAAGAAGGGCGGGCCAGTGATTGCTGTAGCGCCACTGCTTGCCGGCATAGGTAATATTCTCGTAATCGTAAACAGCATCGGGCTTTTCCTCATAAAACACGTTCCATCCCAATTCAAAGCCCACACCAACGTTGGAGTTCACATAATGCCGGTAGTCAAAAGTAAAACCTCTCCAGCTGACAGCACTGATGTAATCATGCATATTACCGGTTCCAAAACCGACCGAATATTGAAGAGATGTAAAATCCCTCTGTGAGAAGGTTGTAACAGTAAGCAGTGATAAAACTGCAACAATGAATATCTTTTTCATGATCGATGGCTTTATTAGTTGATATCCAGATAAGGTGATATGGCAAAGGCTTTATCAATTCCTTCCCTCACACGGGTTTCACTGTAGGAACCTGTAAGTAGTCCGTTGATAGCTCCAGCCCATACTTTGATGGGATACTCGTCAGTTGATACTTCGTTCGGATCAATAATAGTCATCAGCAAGGTGCCGGTTGTATAGGAGGTATAGGATACCGGGGGATAATAAGGATAGTACCAGCCCCAATAGCCTCCGTACCACCAGTACCAGTAGTCATACCAGTAATAAATAGTAGTTGTCTCCCAGGCTGCAGGCAGCAATAATACATCGGGATCAGCGTCAACATCTACTTTCGTCCAGCCATAGGCGTCCATGTTAGCCTCAATCATAGAAAGTATCCTCTGGCTATCCTTTATGTATTCAGGGTTTTCTCCTTCCAGCAAGTTTCCGGTAATTTTGACTATTTTGTCAGGCATGGCATAAGTCGTCTTTCCTGAGTAGTCAAAATCCTTGTTGTGGGAGGTAAGCACAATATCCATATCTTCAGCATACTCAGGACCCTGAGGATAGCATCCCCAGAGCATTAAGATGCTGAAAATGAATGCAACAATTGAAATTCTCCTTTTCATATGACAACAGTTTAGTTAGTTAATCATTTATATATTGTAAAATTACGTTCATTCCTGGCACCTGACAATACTGATTATTGAGTATTTTTAAAGCCCTTACATCGTTAAGACAATTCAAAGTTACTATGACCGGAAATACTTTAAAATAGTACCAAAGTGCTATATAATTGTACAAGCAAAGATATTAAAAGCAATTTAAATCAATAAACAGCTGATAACCTTCATTTTTTATGACAGTTGTCTTTTGTCACAGCCCATCCGTCAAAACCTGAAGCCTATATTGATCATATATCTAAAGCCCATGGAAGATGTAGAAGAATTTTTCGTGGCTTCCAATCCTTCTCCGCTGATTACAAGGTCCGATCCAGGGAATTTCTCTTCCAGCATGGTATTCAACTGCTCCAGGAGCATGGCTTCATCCTCGGGAGAAAGCGTTGTATCAAAGCTAGTTTTAACATTAAAATGCCACCAGCCCGGACCCATGAGTATCATGTCTACTGAAAGCCTGTTCCAGAAAACAAACTGGTAACCAAGCTGAGCACCGATAAAGTGGCAGTTGATATCCATTCCCGTCACCACCGCCCCGTCATAAGTATCGGTGTTCAGGCCCCATGTTATATCACGTGAAAAAAAGTTATAGGCATAATAGGGGCCGATATATACCCCCCTGGGAGCGCGGTATTTATTCTCCTTCTGTAAATAAAAGCGATAATCAAGGGAAAGGTTAAATCCCTTTTCGTTTGCCTGATCTGAGGCTTCCAGTGAGTCACTGTTAAAAAAGAGTGTGCCAAAGCTTGATCTTCCTATGTTTATCGAGGCAGTCTGATAATCCTTTATTACACGTTCGTATCCGATTACGTTAAATTTCGCTGAAAAAAGTATTGGGTTTGTAATGTTAAAGCGAATTGTGTTCTTGAAGTTTTTTATGCTGTCTTCCTGCCCACGGCAAGGCAATATAGATAGCCCGGCAACGGTAATTATTGCAATTGTTGCCTTAATCGCTGATTTCAGAGATTGAATGTGTAGGTGTCTCATAATACTAAAATATTTGACCTCTAAGGTAATTACTTTTATTCAATGTACTTTCTGCTGAAGAAAGGGTATACAGGTTACAATGGATGAATAAAGAATTCATATTTAGACGGGTCGGACTCTTAAATACTCATTGATAAGTATGGTCAATGATTTTG
>DIAS01000066.1 GCA_002415855.1 Bacteroidales bacterium UBA5072 | reverse complement strand
CAACACAGATATCATATACATATGTATTGCCTGCAGGAGACACCGAGTTTTTTGCCAAGTTGAAATCCGTCAGCTCAAAAGAAGGGGTTGAGGATTCAAAATGGACATACGCTGAATTCAAATCAGGTCCGGAAAACCTGTTCACAGGTTATGAAAGCGAAATGACCGGATTAAACTCATGTATCGTAAGGTGGAAGCCAGGTTCAGTTGCAACTGCACTCTTATTTGTGGCCGGGACTAATGAAATTTCTTACCCGACCACTTCAGCGGAACTCGCTGCCGGTGAAAAAACGCTTACAGGGGTGCCTAACGGAAATTACGAGATCAAATTAATGAACGGTTCCTTTTCCAGGGGTTCTACACATCTTGTTCTTGAAGGCGATGCTTTACTTGCTTCCGGTGGTGATCTGAATGCTGCACTTGATGCTTTGACATCTGGCGGCGTTTTATTATTAGACAACGGCGGAAAATATACTTTAAGTGAACCGGATACTGTCACTGCAAGTATCAAAATACGGGGAGTATATCCGGATAACCGTCCGATTATTTGCCTGGCCACTGGTGGTGGTAATCATATGTTTGATATAGGTACAGGAATGACACTTTCTGATTCCCTGGTTTTTGAAAATGTTGATATCAGCTCTTATTATGATGATGGAGGAGTGACCAGGCACAGAGGTGTTATTGATCAGGAAGCTTCAGCATTTACTATCGGAGCAATTAAATTCAATAATTGTATAATACGAAATTCCGGACGTAGTGCAATCCGATTACGTGGATTCACTGGTGGTCAGGTTATCAATAAGGTTGAATTTAATAACTGTATCATGTATGACTTTGCCTTCGACAGCCACTACGGTGTGCTGAACGGGGCTACCACAGGTAATTTCATAAACATAAAATTCACCAATACCACTGTCTATAATATAAGGGGGGGTATCATAAATTATGGAAGCGGGGCAGGCTGCCTGAGTGTTGTTGTTGATAACTGTACTTTCAATGCAGTTACAATGGATGCATCTACAGCAAGATATTTCATTGACTTTGGAACAACTGGCAACCTTTCGAACGGAACCCTGGCCATAAGCGACTGTATTTTCGGTCAGACCAGTGCAATAGCAAATGGCGTAAGAAATAACCAGATGGTATTAACGGTTACAGGTTCCTATTATACAGCCGATTTCGTAAATGTAAGCAGCTCCATTGTTACGTCAATGACCTCTTATGCCGGTGCATCAACCGCTTTATGGACAAATCCTGCTGGTGGGGACTTTACATTCCTGGATACTAATTTTGCAGGGAAAGCAACTGCAGGTGATCCGCGCTGGAGACCCTGAGCATAATTGAAAAAAGGATCAGGATCAGCGGAAGGCAAAAGAACATAATACCCCGCATCCTGATCCTTTTTATTTTGCATCTTTTAAAACAGATCATAGTGGCTTTACTGAAAAGATTTTCATTATTGATCATTATTGTTATTTGCCTGATTGCGGAAGCGGGAGCGCAGGATCCCTATAAGGTCATGGACTGGAAGACGGAGACAATGCTCAGGTCTTACCTCCTGCAGAGGGTGCATCAGCAGTATGACATGCGCCGCGAGGCACTGACCACCGCCATGCTGACACCTGCGGGAATTATTCATTACAGGGATCAGTGCAGACAGAAATACCTGCAACTTCTGGGTCAGATGCCTGAAAAAACTCCACTGAATGCCATGGTTACAGGGAGTATTCAAAGGACAGGCTATTCTGTTGAGAAAATAATTTATGAATCAAGACCCGGGCATCATGTGACTTCGAACCTTTATCTCCCGTATGGAAAAGGTCCTTTCCCCGGCATACTGATTTTCTGCGGTCACGAAATGACATCCAAGGCAACAGAATCATACCAGGAAACAGCGATACTTTTAGCATTGAACGGATTTGCCGCACTTGTCATCGATCCGATGTCACAGGGCGAACGGGTACAGTTTACCGACTCTGCCGGAAAGCGTATCCTTCGCGGAAGCACCACGGAACATACCCTGCTTAATGCCGGAGCCAGCCTGACAGGCTCAAGCGTTGTTGCGTGGGAATTGTTTGACAATGTAAGATCACTCGATTACCTGGTTTCAAGGCCTGAAGTTGACAGCAGCAGGATAGGCTGCCTGGGGAACTCGGGCGGCGGAGCGCAGACTGTATGGTTTGTAGCGTATGATGAAAGGATTAAGGCAGCCGCCCCCTGCAGTTTTATAACAAGCCGTGAACGCGAATATGAGCTCAACGGCACTGGTGACGGCTGCCAGCAAATACCCTCCGAGGGCAGGGAATTACTGGAAATAGCTGACTATCTGGTAATGTTTGCACCAAAACCACTGCTTATACTTGCCGGCAGGTACGACTTTGTCGACTATACAGGCACAGTCGATGCATACAGGAAACTTGCAGATGTCTACACTATGCTTGTTGAGGCTGACAAAATAAAACTTTTCACCGGCGAAGACGGACATGGCATATCTGAACTGAAACGTGAATCTGCTGCTA
>DIAS01000021.1:3660-4646 GCA_002415855.1 Bacteroidales bacterium UBA5072 | reverse complement strand
GGCAACACCTGAAAACAGCGAAATATTGCTGAAAATCGGGATGCCGTCAAAGATTCCATTGTTAAGCTGCAAAGAATTCTGCATGTATTGATAATGCATGCCCATACCAACGCTTAAATCAAATGTTGCCTGGCTCATGGGTATTACATTCACCATTCTTCGATAGTGATCCTCAGGGGTCATATCGATCTGGAACAGATCAATCAGTTCATCGTTATTGAAATCTGTGGCATCGAAGCCCATACCAAAAATCGAAGTTTGAAAGGTGGCCTCCTTAAGAATATCTCTGAAAGTGCCATCGCCGTTATTCATGTAGAAACGATCAGGTGGATTAAAATCATTGGATATGTATAAATCTTTCCACCCGTCATTATTAAAATCCATGGCAACCACTCCTATTGACATGCCAAAGTTTCTTACACCGGCTTCATCTGTAACATCCGTAAAAGTTTCATTACCATTGTTTCTATATAAATGACCCGATTCTTCGAATTTGTTCTCAATCATTTTGTTATGATAGAATTCAGCTCCCATACTTACCAGAATTATTGGGTAGTTGGCAACAAATAAATCCAGAAGGCCGTCATTGTTATAATCAAAAAAGGTAGCCTGAACAGATGAGCTTTTATCATTGATACCGTAAGCTTTTGCGCTTTCCGTAAATGTATTGTCTTTATTATTTATGAAAAGCAGGTTGTCCGATGGCGGGTATTTTCCTGAAACACAAACATATATATCCAGCCAGCCGTCGTTATTCACATCGGCCATGGTTGACCCTGTGAACCATTGGTGATTGCCCGTGATACCCGCTTTTTCGGAGATATCTTCAAACTTCATGTTATCCTTGTTAAGGTAGAGCTTATTCGGAACCAGGTTTCCCGTGAAAAAAATGTCATCCAGTCCGTCATTATTGATGTCGCCCACGGAAACACCTCCGCCCATATACATGTAGGGGAATTTGGTGTAATTCAACGTATCATTTTCTA
>DIAS01000021.1:2179-3380 GCA_002415855.1 Bacteroidales bacterium UBA5072 | reverse complement strand
CATTGGTAAAATCAATACCCGACCTTGAAGGGGAAACTTTCACGAAAGTCTCTTTAGAGAGTTTACCGCATGAAAACAGTGCAAGACTTATCAGCACCAACCAGAAAGAAAATTTCATAATCTGAATCAAATGATCTATGGGCCTAAGATATTATAATCACAGGTAATTAAACAGGAAGCTTTTATAATTCTTATTTCACTCTGAATATCTGAAGTTTGTCATTATTGTTGCCAACCAGGATTTCCTTGTCTTTGTTATTAATGTGAATTAATGCCAGGCTTTTTACGTCAGCCGGAGCAAAGAATCCCGATGATTCGTAAGGAACAGTCATAAAATGGCCCTTTCCGTCTCCTTTCATGAAAACTCCAACTCCAGCGTCGTTTCTGGGGGTTACAACTTCAACGTTAAAGAGGTTACCAGCTGCCAGAATATCCAGATTCCCGTCATTATCAAAATCATCAATAATCATATCATTTATAGCAGATAATTGAGCTTCATTAGGTAATTTTTGAATTTTAAAATTCCCATTCCCGGTGTTTTCAAGACAGCAACTGGCAAAGGTTTCAGCCTGCAAGTGAAGAGATTCTTCAAGTACTTTTTTGGTATAAACATCCGAAATTGTGGCTTCGGCAAAGCTTTTAAAGGTGGGGAATCTCAGTGCCAGTCCCGGATTCTGGGACAGATAACATGATCTGCTTCTCACCGGATATTGTTCATTCCCCTGGTAATAGCTCAGGGCAATGTCTGATTTCCCATCATGGTCAAAATCTGCGGCATAAACATCAAAAGTTTTGTCGGCACTAGCTTTATATCTGAAGTTTAGGCCAAGGTTACCGGCAACCAGGTCAAAGTCGCCGTCTTTATCGAAATCGGCACCATCAATACTAAACCACCAGCCTTTTGTTCCTTCTATCTCAGTCTTGCTGAATTTTCCGTTATCGTTATGGTAATAGCAAACGGGCATCCATTCTCCCACAACGATTAAGTCGGGCCATGAATCCCCATCGATATCACCACAGAAGGCATCGGTTACCATGCCTGCATTGGCCAGCTCAGGAACTAACTTTGCAGTAACATCCTCAAATTTCACAACGCCGTTTGCCGATTTGTTTTCGAGTATGTAGCTTTGAGCCGGGAAAGGATACTGGTGTGGCACCTGTCTTCCACCTACGAACAAATCGAGATCACCATCTTTGTCAA
>DIAS01000021.1:0-1893 GCA_002415855.1 Bacteroidales bacterium UBA5072 | reverse complement strand
GTCAAATGCTTTAACGCATGATCCACTGGAAGTGGTTACTGGTAAAGCTTTTTCATCTTTCGAGTAGTTTCCATTGCCATTATTGATGTAAAGCTGATCCTGATATTCCTTTGAGTCCTTTGGAAACTCATAGCCGCCGCTGACTACATACAAATCTAGATCCCCATCATTGTCGGCATCAAAAAGCAACGAACCCGTTTCCTCAAACCGGTTATCGGATTGCCAGGGGCCCGGTTGGATTTTAAAACTTCCGTCATTGGACTGAATAAACATCTGACCTGAACTATTGGATGCGTTTCCGATAAAGAAATCTTCGAGCATATCGTTGTTGACATCTCCGACTGTAATTCCCGGGCCCGTCATTGATAATTTGTAGGGGAGAAGGGGCTGATAATCAAAGTCATTAAAGCTGTTTTCTTTATGCATGAAGCCCGGTTGAACCTGGTCAGTAATCTCTTTGAACAGTTTTTCTTTTACAGAAAGAACTGATTCAGGCATCTGTGCATCAGCATAATGCAATGTCAGTCTTTGATTGGCTTTTACATTCTTAAGATTTTGAACCTTTCCGTCGGGCCATTTTATACGCATGGAATCAACCGTCTCATGCCTGGCAAGGCCAAAATAGAGAAAAGGTTCCATGGAAGACTGATAACCCCTTGATAGCGTCAGCTCTTCCATCTGCAAGTTTCCGTCATTCCAGATTGTTACAACAGAACCGATTCCCATCTTATTCTGAGGTGAACCTTCAAAACCGATTTTCAAATAGTTTCCAAGCTTATTTTCGGCAGCATTATTTTTATATATAAGCGCTTCCTCGTCAACATTGTTAACGACTAGGTCGAGGTCTCCATCATTATCCAGATCGGCATAGGCAGCGCTATTTGAATAACTTTCTTCCTTGATGCCCCATTCTTTGCTGTAGTTCGAAAAAGTGAGATTTCCGTTATTTTTATACAGATAATTTACAAGGCGTTTATAGGGCATATCCTGTACCAGCTTCAATAATTCGCTATTGCTTATTCCTTTGTCAAAATATGTTGATTTGCTCATTTTGTTGAAATAATCAATGTTATTGATATCCCTGCGGATGCCGTTTGTTATATACAGATCTTTCCATCCGTCAAGGTCAAAATCTGCAAACAAAGCTGCCCAGCTCCAGTCTGTTGAGGTTACTCCCGCAATCCAGGCGGTATTGCTGAAATAAGGCAGGCCATTTTCCCTGATTCCCCTGTTTAATTGCAGCGTACTGTACCGGTATTGATGGTGAAGGCCCTGGTTCTGCATTTCATCAAAATCCTCCTGGCTCATGGTGCTCATATTCTCTTTGGCTCTCTGATTATCTTCGGGAGCCATGTCAATTTGCATAACATCAGGCAGCCCGTCATTATTATAGTCTGCAATATCATTCCCCATGCCATAAAATGAGGTTTGGCCAACTACTTCTTTTGTCCTGTCGGTAAATGTTCCGTTGCTGTTGTTGAAGAAATAGAAGTCAGGGCTCGTGAAATCATTTGAAACGAAAAGATCCTTATATCCATCCAGGTTCAGGTCGCAGACTGTAGCGCTTAACGACAAACCAAAAGTCAGCAGACCTGCTTCAACTGTGACATTTGTAAAAGTGCCGTCTCCGTTATTTCTGTATAAATGTCCCGATTCGTCCAGTTTTGCATTGTTCATCATCTGGCGGTAAAAATAGGGAGGTGCCTTGAACTGGGTTATGGGGTAGTTGGCGACATAGAGGTCTAGATCGCCGTCATTATCATAGTCGAAAAAGGTGGTCTGTGTGCTTTTACCATTGTCATCCAGACAATATTCAGCTGCTTCTTCTTTAAATACAGGTATCCCCTCGGGATTGTTTCCCTGGTTTACAAACAGCAGGTTTCTGCAATTGCC
>DIAS01000126.1:104184-127891 GCA_002415855.1 Bacteroidales bacterium UBA5072 | reverse complement strand
CATACAACCTACAACCTACAACCTACAACATATTAACCACAAACCATGAGCTTATTCGACAAAATCAGTGAAGACCTGAAATCTGCCATGCTGGCCAGGCAAAAGGACCGGCTGGAATCGTTGCGAGCCATTAAAACAGCATTGCTGTTAGCTAAAACCGAAACGGGATCGCATGAAATCAGTGCGGACCAGGAAATGAAGATTCTGCAGAAGCTTGTGAAACAGCGGCGGGAATCGGCTGAGATCTACAAATCGCAGAACCGGGATGATCTTTACCAGAACGAGATAAAAGAGGCCGCCATTATTGAGGAATACCTTCCGCAACAAATGTCGGAGGCCGAACTGATCCCCGCCTTGAAGGCCATTATTCAGAAAGTCGGCGCCACCTCACCCAAAGAAATGGGCAAGGTAATGGGTGCAGCATCCAAGGAACTGGCAGGTAAGGCCGACGGGAAGATGATCGCAGACAAGGTAAAGGAACTGCTCGGTGCCATGTGATGGGGTTTCAGCAAGCGTATCGGTGACCGGTAAGTCAGAATACCGGTATTTGGGAATAGGGTATGCACGGTTTAAAGGGTCATGAATGATATATACAGCCCGATCTAATAACCTTAATCGAAAACTTATGACTCCATTGTTAAAACGCCGTGAATTCCTTATCCAGAGTTCCCGGGCAGGAATCGCTTGCTGCGCCGTGCTCATGGGAGCATCACGGCTGGCTCACGGAAACAGCATGCCATTAAAGGCAGGTGAACCTATCGATCCGAAAAGTCTCAATTATTGCGGGTATAAATGCCCGGCTGATTGCACTTTCTTACTGGCTTCCCAGAAGAATGATCCCGAATTGAAAAAGAAAGCCTATGAGCAGTGGAAAATCAAGGAGAAATACAATGTAGATTTCGATCCGGAGAAGATTTACTGTTTTGGCTGCAAGAACAGGGAAAAACCGGAAGGCCTTGTACTGACAAATTGTACCGTTCGCCAGTGTGTCATTTCCAAAAACCTCGACTGTTGTGTGGAATGCAGGGACCTTGACGGATGTAAAAAGGAATTGTGGGACCAGTTCCCGGACTTCAAAAAAATAGTCGTCGAGATGCAGAAGCAGTATTTCACCCAGCAAGCCGGATAATCTTTGCATACTTCCGCCGTTGCTGCTGCTGCCGTTGCAATCTCTTGCTAAAGTTCCCTGATCCAGATATTCCTGTAACTCACCGGATTCCCGTGATCCTGCAGGGATAGCGGTTCCTTCATGCCATGGGGGACATATTCGGGAAGACCAATAAAGGTCATTGGTCCCTGGATCTCAAAATTGTTCTGGATAAGCACCCCGTTGTGCAATACCGTAATGCGGGCGGGAATGGCAACACGGCCATTGTCGCTGAAGCGTGGTGCCTGGTAAATGATATCATAGGTTTGCCATTCTCCAGGCTTTTTGCTGGCATTTACCAGGGGAATGCTTTGCTTGTAAATACTTCCTGCTTGTCCGTTGGAATAGGTCCTGTTATTATAGCAATCCAAAACCTGCACTTCGTATCGGTCCTGCAAAAAGACACCGCTGTTGCCGCGACCCTGGCCTTCACCATTTACCGCTGCCGGTGCCCGCCATTCAATATGCAGCTGGCAATCTCCAAATCCGCGTTTGGTTTTGATACTCCCGGTTCCGGGCATGACCGTCACACAACCGTCAGCCAACGTCCAGCCCGCAGCCTCACCCTTTTCGTTAGTCCATTCACTCAAATCAGTTCCATTAAAAAGGACAATGGCATCAGACGGGGCAGCCGTGCATTCGCCGGGAGTGACCACCGGGGGAACAGGGGCCCACAATTCCGTACTTTCAGGATTCTTCTGTACCTGGGAAAATATCGCACAGGTAAAGAAAAGCAGGAATACGCATAAGTTTACTTTCTTCATGGTGGCGCTTTTATGAATTCCTAAATATATCCCATTTTCGGCAAAATCGTTATGGGTTTTACGGGATTTTCTGTTATTGAAATAACAATAAGGTTATTTTTCATCATTAATTTATTTTCTGCAAGTCTATGCATATGCTAAAATTATTATCTTTACGGCCGTATTTTTATGAATAAGTTCTGCATTTATTTGTATGTCACGCATTTGTTAAATATTATCCATTTATTAACCAAAAAGCAATATTACCTATGTTGAATAATTTATTCTGGTTAGTTCCTATCGGATCAGCACTGGCCCTGGGATTTGCCTATTTCTTCTATCGGCAGATGTTGAAGGAAGATGAAGGTACCGATACGATGAAAAAGATTGCCAAATACGTTCGTGAAGGAGCTATGGCGTATCTGAAACAACAGTATAAAGTTGTTACTATAGTGTTTATTATTCTGACACTTATTTTTGCTTTACTTGCCTACGTATTAAAGATTCAGAATCCCTGGGTGCCCTTTGCCTTTTTGACAGGCGGTTTCTTCAGCGGACTTTCGGGTTTCTTTGGTATGAAAACAGCTACGTATGCATCAGCCCGTACGGCCAACGCTGCCCAGAAATCTTTGAATCACGGCCTCAGGATCGCATTCCGGTCCGGTGCTGTAATGGGATTGGTGGTTGTAGGTCTCGGACTGCTTGATATTTCCATCTGGTTTTATGCGCTTAACTATATTGTCGGCGCTTTAGACAACACTACCAATCTGGCCATTGCCAGTGATCCTTCGATGAAGCTTATCATCATCACCACTACAACCCTTACTTTCGGTATGGGTGCTTCCACCCAGGCGTTGTTTGCACGTGTTGGAGGTGGCATTTACACCAAGGCAGCCGATGTTGGCGCTGACCTCGTGGGCAAGGTTGAAGCCGGTATTCCCGAGGATGATCCCCGTAATCCAGCTACCATAGCAGATAATGTTGGTGATAACGTCGGTGATGTTGCCGGTATGGGAGCTGACCTTTATGAATCTTATTGCGGTTCCATTCTTTCTACGGCTGCTCTCGGCGCGACAGGTTTCACGGCTACCGGCCTGGTTGCGGCCGGTTATTCAGGCTTTGATGCCGCCACAACTCAATTCAATGCTGTTATAGCACCCATGCTTATTGCGGCTGTGGGTATTGTTCTCTCCATACTTGGGATCTTCCTGGTGCGTACCAAGGAAGGCGCATCACAGAAGCAGCTTCTGGCCTCTCTCGCACGCGGCGTAAATGTAAGCTCATTTTTTATCGCTGTGTTTGCATTCCTGATCCTCTGGGTGCTGAATATTCCCAATTTCGTTGGTGTATGGGGTGCCATGATCGCTGGTCTCGTAGCCGGTATCGGTATTGGCAAAACGACCGAATTTTACACATCAGCTGGTTTCAGGCCTACACAACACATTGCATCTGCTTCAAAAACCGGCCCGGCCACCGTTATCATCAGCGGAATCGGTACAGGGATGATATCCACTGCCATTCCGGTATTAATAGTATCCACTGCCATTATTCTGGCATATCTGTTCGCAGCCAATTTCACCTTTGAAAATATCAGTATGGGCCTCTATGGAATTGGCATAGCTGCAGTGGGCATGCTTTCCACGCTTGGCATTACCCTGGCGACGGATGCCTATGGCCCCATCGCCGACAATGCCGGTGGCAATGCCGAAATGAGCCACCTGGGTCCCGAAGTCCGCAAACGCACCGATGCCCTCGATTCACTGGGTAATACAACTGCCGCAACCGGTAAGGGTTTCGCCATTGGTTCCGCAGCACTTACTGCACTTGCGCTGCTGGCATCCTATGTTGAGGAAATAAAGGTAGGCCTGGCCAGGCTGCCTGAAAAAGCAGCAGCCTTTCAAGCCGCAACAGGCATTGAAATTCACAATGCCGGTATTCAGGACGTCATGACTTACTTCCACATCGACCTCATGAATCCGCGGGTGCTTGTTGGCGCATTTATCGGTTCCATGGCTGCCTTCCTCTTCTGCGGCCTTTCGATGAATGCCGTCGGACGTGCCGCACAGGCCATGGTGGATGAAGTTCGCCGCCAGTTCCGTGAAATCAAGGGAATTCTCGAAGGCAAAGCTGAGCCTGACTATGCCAGTTGCGTAGCTATTTCCACGAAAGGTGCACAGCGTGAAATGCTGTTCCCTTCTTTGCTGGCCATCATCATACCCATTGCCGTCGGTATTGTTTTCGGACCATCGGGTGTTATGGGACTTCTGATTGGCAGTACTGCCACGGGTTTTATACTAGCAATTTTCATGGCCAATGCCGGTGGCGCCTGGGACAATGCCAAGAAGTTCATTGAAGAAGGAAATTATGGCGGCAAAGGCAGCGACTGCCATAAAGCCGCTGTTGTTGGTGACACCGTTGGTGATCCGTTCAAGGATACCTCCGGTCCTTCGCTCAACATCCTGATCAAACTGATGAGTATGGTTTCAATCGTTGTTGTAGGAGTAACACTTGCTACATCGCTGATCTAAGAATATTCAGCATAATAAAACACCCTTCAGTAGTCTCAGGACCACCTGAAGGGTGTTTTATTCTCAACAACCATCACAACCCTCACAACCCTCACAACCCTCACAACCCTCACAACCCTCAAACCCTCACAACCATCACCGCTTCTTCCTCAACTCCTGTATATTTCCCCCTCCTTTTCCTCCATTATCGCGTGCAGTTCAAGTTCCTCCCCGTTCCAAACGGCGTAGGTGAAATGGCTGATCCAGTCGCCCAGGTTTATTACCCTGCTCCCCCCGACATGCACATCGAAAGGCATATGACGATGTCCGAAAACAAAATAGTCGAAATGCTCCTTTTTCAGCGTTTCATGGGCAAAGATCACCTGGATCTCCCTGTCATCGCCGCGGTAAGGATCGGCGATGATACCTTTGGCATAACGGCTGCTCTTTGACCAGCGTTTTCCGAAGGCCATGGATGCATTCGGATGGATACGGGCAAATAACCATTGCAGGACCTTATTGTTGAATCCCCATTTCATCAGCTTATAGCTGTGATCGCCGGGCCCGATACCATCGCCATGACCAATGAAAAAAACCTTCCCGTTAAGTTCCCGTGTAATATGATGCCGGTAAACAGTTAAACCAATTTCAGCAGGAAGATAATCATACACCCAGATATCATGGTTACCCGTAAAATAATGCAATTTCACTCCCAGGTCAGCCAGTTCGGCCAGCTTACCCAGAAACCTCGTAAATCCGCGGGGTACAACGTGCCTGTATTCGTGCCAGAAATCGAAAATATCACCCAGCATGTACAATTCCGCAATTTCATGCTTGATCGTGTCGAGCCAGTTCACCATGAGGCGTTCCCGGAGAACGCTCTTTTCTGCAGGGTATAATCCGAAGTGGCTGTCGGAGATGAAATATATCTTGTTGCGATCTGACAAAATGGGTCTCTTTATTTGATGAGTTCGTCGAGTTTCAGCTGTAATTGCGCGGGTGTGAGATTTTTCGCGAGGATGGTTACATTGTCCTTGTCGATCAGGTAATTTGAAGGTATCTGCGTGATATTGTAACTGGCAGCCACCATTGAATTTGGAAATTCGGAATCATGAACACTGATCCAGGGCAATTCATCAAACCTGACAGCCCTTTTCCAGGTCTCTGCCGATCTGTCGAATGAAACCTGGAAAATCTCAAGTCCCTGGTCTTTATACCGGTTGTAGATCTTTTTAAAGGCCAGATTCTGGTCCACGCTGCTCTGATCAGCAGAGGCCCAGAAGCTGAGTAAAACATAACGGCCTTTCAACGATCTTAATGATACGGTATCACCCTGCAGGTTTGGAAGGGAGACATCAGGAAGTCCTGCCTCCAAATTCCCTGCCTTCTGAATCAACAACTGGGCCTGGTAATCTCCCAGCATTTTATTGGTGTGGGCTTTCAGTGCGACTACATGCTTTGAATCAGGAATATACTTGGAGAGGGAATCACTGACAATTTTAAAGAACTGCATGTCGGTGGCTTTATAAAACACATACGTTCCGGGCTGGTATTGCTGGTAAAGGGCATAGAGACTGGCCAGTGAATTGTAATGCGTAAGAATGAAGGCGATTGAGAATTTCCGGTGACTGTCCATAATATCCTGGTATTCCTCACTTAAGCGGTCTTTCACACTGTCTTCCGTTGCCTTTTCATAAAGCGTCCCGATTGAATCGAGCCGGCTCTTGGCATCATGGAGTGCATGGATGAGCGTGGTGACCTGTTCCGTATCGTTTGATCCTTTAATCCTGAGCGAGGTTAACAGATTGCCCGCATCGGCATTGATATTAATATGCTCACCGGGCTTGGGAAATAATACAATGACCTGGTTATCGGCTAAACGAAGCTGATAAAAACAAGGCCCTTTCGTATCAAAGGTAAAACGGAAACTGCCGTCTTTTTTCAACACAACCGAGTCTTCAGTCCTGTTCTCATAAACATCCACCTCATCCAGGTGAAGCACCTTTTTATCAGCATTTGCCAAATGACCTGTAATCCTTACCCTTTCCTTGTTACAGGCCGCAAGAACCAGAATACCAAACAGCAATAAAATATTTCTCATCGCAAAATTGAATATGTAATACGTTTAATTCTTCCCTTTCACACAATCTTCATGCTTCCTGCTGAAATTTCAGATCTTTTATCTTCCTTCTAGAATCTTCCTTCTTCCATCATCTTCCGCAAATCGTCGGCCGTCACGTTTCGTCCCATGATCGTTCCCTGTCTGTCAATGAGGTATACAACAGGAAGCTGCTCGATATGATAAAGGCTGATCACCGGAGAATCCCAGTATTTAAGATCGGAAACGTGAATTCCCTTTAATTTTCTGTCAGTCTGTACCTTGAGCCATGAATCCCTTGTCCTGTCGAGTGAGACCTGGTAATACTCCACAGATTCCGCAATTTTAAGATACAAAGTGTTGAATTTCATAAGCTCAGCAAGACTTTGACTTGACCAGGAGGCCCAGAACACTAGCAGAACATATTTACCTTTCAGTGAGGATAATGAAATGATCTGGTTCTGCGGGTCGGGCAAAGCAAGATCCGGGGCCGGGGACCCTGCTTCAAGCCGGAGAATGTCCCTAAGTTCGGTTACCTTGTGGTTCAAATCAATAATTGCTTCAGCATTCGGGTACAGGGGAGTCAGGTTTGAGTCCACCATTTCATAATATCTGAAATCTTTTCTATAGTCGAAAACCGGAGTATTACGGCCCAGCTGCTGGTAAAGGGCCATCAGGCTTGCAAGCGACCCGGGATTTTCCTCGATAAGGCTGATGGAAAATTCCCTGTGCTCGGCCACAATCTGTTCGTATGTTTTATCGATACGCGCCTTGATCTTGTCAAAGTCTTTTGATCCCATGCTGTTTTCGAATTCTGTGCTGATCGCTGTGATTTTCTCAAGCGTTCTGGTCTGCTTATTCACCATCTTCTGGATCAGTCTGGAATCCTTTGATCCCTCCACAAGGTAATTGATGTCAAAGGCAGCGGCATCGGTGCGTACCGTAAACGCATCTCCCGGATGAATGATAAGATTGATGTATTGCCTGGGTTGCAGGTAGGTAATATAAAAATCGGGTTGACCGGTAAAACCTTCCAACTTATAGCTGCCCGATTTATCAGGCATTGCCGAATCAACAACTGTGGTACCGGAGAGTGTTCTCCTGGCAAGATAGATCATTTGGTTTCCGGCACCCTGTACATCGACTTCTACCTCGAAGTTGTGCCTGTGGCCTGAACAGGAACAAACCAGAAGCATGATGCCTGATATGAAGCACGTAATGCGCATATTCCTTAAAATCAAAATTCCAAAATTAAATTTTTCCGGGATAATATGGCAATATGTTTGCGTTATTTGTAAGTCAATTACACTTTGATTCAGGCTGCCTGCAAGCAAAGTCACCGTCAAGGCTGAATGCTGATGACTTTTGGGTATAATTTCTTATCTGGTAAACCTTTTAGCGCTTTTGGTGTTGCTCTTATCAAGCAAAAATCTTTGTGATAATTGGATAATGTCAAATATTTTTAATACCTTGTAATCAACAAAATCCGCTTACAGAATGGCCTACCTGAAATTCGACAAAACACAGCTCATTAATCTTGAATACTCTTTAACCAAAGAGTTCATCAGAAGCAACCGTGCCGGCAGCTATAGTTCCACAACTATAGTCTACTGTAATACCAGGAAATATCACGGTTTGCTGATTGTTCCTGTTGATAACCTTGATGGAGACCGGCATGTGCTGCTCTCATCCTTTGACGAGACCATTGTTGAAAGAGAAGGTGAATTCAACCTAGGCATACACAAATACCAGGGAGACATTTACAGTCCCCGTGGCCACAAGTATGTCCGCGATTTTATGGCCGATCCCACTCCTACCATCGTTTACCGGGTAGGCGCCGTTGTCCTGGTAAAAGAAAGTCTTCTTGTGGAAAAGGAGGAACAAGTGCTGATCCGGTACACCATTCAGGAGTCAGATGTACCCATACGGTTGAGATTCAGACCTTTTTTAGCTTTCCGTAACATGCATTCCCTCAGCAAGGCCAACATGTATGCCAATACACGGCCAACGCTGATCCCTAACGGTGCCAAGTTCAGGTTGTACGATGGCTACCCGTTTCTGCACATGCAGTTTTCCAAAGAGGCTGAATTTGTGCCTACACCCGACTGGTATTACGGCATTGAATACAACAAAGAGTTGCGCCGGGGATATGATTACAAGGAGGATCTTTTTGTACCGGGTTATTTTGAGCTAACAGCCAAAAAGGGTGATGTCATCATATTTTCTGCCGGTACAGCCAAAACCAATCCTGAACATCTCAAACGCAAGTATACGCTCGAACTTGGGAAACGCATACCGCGCGACAGTTTTAAGCATTGCCTCATCAATGCTGCACAGCAGTTCTTTATCAAGCGCAACAAAAAGACCGAGGTGATTGCCGGTTTTCCGTGGTTTGGATGCTGGGGCCGGGATACTTTTATCGCCCTGCCCGGGCTTACCCTTGCCATTGGTGACGTGGCCACATGCAAAGATGTGCTGGACACGCAGGTTGCCAAACTTAAGAACGGACTCTTCCCCAACATGGGGAATGAAGACAGTCCTGCTTTCAATTCCGTTGACGCACCTTTGTGGTTTTTCTGGTCGGTTCAACAGTATACAAAGGTTATCAAATCCTACACGGCTATCTGGAGATCATACGGGAAGGCCATGAAATCCATCCTGGAAGCCTTTCGCTATGGAACTGCCTTTAACATTGCCATGCATGAGAACGGCCTTATTTATGCCGGTGAACCGGGAAAGGCGCTGACCTGGATGGACGCTGTTGTGAATGGCAAGCCTGTTACCCCGAGGATCGGCTTCCCTGTTGAGATTAATGCGCTCTGGTACAATGCAGTCATGTTCAGTCTTGAACTGGCCAGAAGGGCCAAGGACGAAGAGTTTGTCAGGGAATGGGAGTCGCTTCCGGCACTGATCAAGGAATCCTTTCTCAACAAATTTTGGGACAGCAAAAAGGGCTATCTTGCCGATGTAACAGATTATAAAAACACGGACTGGTCGATCAGGCCGAACCAGGTAATTGCTGTTTCCATGGAGTATTCCATGCTCAGTCCTGACATGAAAATGGGTGTACTGACCGTTGTTGAAAGAGACCTTCTGACACCAAGGGGGCTGAGGACGCTTTCTCCGACAAACGAGAAATATCAGGGAATATACAAAGGAACGCAGGAGCAGCGGGACTTGGCCTATCACCAGGGAACCGTATGGCCCTGGTTGCTGGAGCATTTCTGCGAGGGCTATATGAACCTCCACAAAGAAAGCGGGTTAGGATTTCTCAAGCAGCTGATCGATGGTTTCGAACCTGTTATGACTGAATTGGGCATCGGAACCATATCGGAAATATTTGACGGCGACCCTCCGCACAGGGCTCGCGGAGCAATCTCCCAGGCCTGGAGTGTTGCAGCACTTTTAAGGATGATTCAGCGTTATGAATCAATGACACAGAATAAATGACAAATCCCTATTTAAAACCTTAAAACCACCTACACTATTATGCGCGTATTGATGTTTGGATGGGAATTTCCGCCCCATATTTCTGGAGGACTTGGAACGGCTTGTTATGGTTTGACCAAAGGATTGCACAGTGTGGGAGTTAATGATATTATTTTTGTGGTACCCAAGGCTTATGGAGATGAGGATTCAAGCAAGGTTAATATCATTGATGCAGGCGAGGTGGTCATCAGTGATCGCATCATCGATTACCGTACTTTTTTTCAGCAAATGCGGTTTATTGAGGTAGGTACAGCATTAAGGCCCTACTCCTCCCCCGAGGAATATGAAAAACTTTCCCTGGAGGACCAGGAAAGATCTAAATATCTGATACAATCCTCCTTTTCAGGGAAACTGAGCTTCAGCGGAGGATACGGCGAGAACCTGTTCCAGGAGATTGCCAATTATGCCGCGGTAGCTTCTATAATAGCCTATCAGCAAAAGTTTGATGTCATCCATGCCCACGATTGGCTGGCGTATCCGGCCGGAATTGCCGCTAAGCTGATCTCGGGTAAACCACTTGTGGTTCATGTGCATGCAACCGATTTTGACCGCAGCGGCGGAAGTGTGAACCCGGGAGTTTATGAAATTGAGAAAGCAGGCATGGAGGCCGCAGACAAAGTTATTGCTGTCAGCAACCTTACCCGGAATATCATCATTGAAAAATACGGTATTCACCCCGATAAGGTCGTGACCGTGCACAATGCTGTTGAACCGCTTACCAACCTGGAATTACATAAGAGTGAACGGACCATCAACGACAAAATTGTAACATTTCTTGGCCGGGTAACCCTTCAAAAAGGGCCCGAATACTTCATTGAGGCGGCACACCTTGTCCTGCAGAAGATGCGTAACGTCCGGTTTGTTATGGCAGGCAGCGGCGACATGCTGAACAGGATGATCTGGCGCGTGGCTGCCCTGAAAATAGGAAGCCGGTTCCATTTCACCGGCTTCCTGAAAGGCGATGATGTTCACCACATGTTCTCACTCAGTGACGTTTATGTGATGCCTTCAATTTCTGAGCCCTTTGGTATTTCTCCGCTTGAAGCCATGCAGTCGAACGTTCCTGTTATCATTTCACGTCAGTCAGGTGTATCGGAAATATTGCAGCACGCCATCAAAGTCGACTTCTGGGATACCCATGCCATGGCGGATGCCATTTATGGAATACTCAAATATGAGGGCCTTCCCAGGATGTTTAAATTGCATGCCAAAGATGAGGTTGATAACCTCAAATGGGAGCATGCAGCTGAAAAAGTAAAAGACATTTACCACTCAATTATCAATTAGCCACCACAACCTTTTATTATAAAAGAGCATGAGAACGATTTGCCTGTACTTCCAGATTCATCAGCCGTTCCGGTTGAAACGCTACCGGTTCTTTAACATTGGGAACGACCATTATTACTATGATGATTTTCTGAATGAATCTATTGTCGCGCGTGTTGCAGAACGAAGTTACCTGCAGGCCAACAAGGTGATCAGACAAATCATTAAGGAATATGGGTCACAATTTAAAGTTGCCTTTTCCATTTCGGGTATCGCACTCGACCAACTCCAGCTTTATGCACCGGAAGTGATTGAAAGTTTTCAGAAGCTTGCAAATACCGGCTCGGTGGAGTTTCTTGCCGAAACTTACTCCCATTCCCTGGTGGCTTTAAAGTGTAAGGAGGAATTCACGCGGCAGGTTGAAGAACACAGACAGAAAATTAAAGAGTTGTTTGGACAGGAACCCAGGGTATTCAGGAATACCGAACTGATTTATTCCGACCAGATCGGGGCTGATGTGGCTGACATGGGATTCACGGCCATGCTCACAGAAGGAGCCCGACACGTGCTGGGCTGGAAAAGTCCCAATTACCTTTACTGCAATGCTAAAAACCCGAGGCTGAAATTACTCCTGCGCAACTTCCGCATGAGCGACGACATATCCTTCAGGTTCTCAAACAAAGGCTGGTCGGAATTTCCGCTTACCGCTGAGAAATTCGCCGGATGGCTGAAGAAACTTGACAAAAAGGAGGAAACAGTCAACATTTTCATCGATTATGAAACCTTCGGGGAACATCAATGGATGGAATCGGGCATATTTGAATTTCTTACGGCACTGCCGGGAGTTATTTACAGGAATACAAATTTCTCCTTTAAAACTCCCAGTGAAATTGCGGCCAACCTGTTGCCCATCTCCACGATCAATGTGCCCTATCCCATTTCCTGGGCTGATGAGGAACGTGACCTGACCGCCTGGCTCGGAAATGAACTGCAGGTGGATGCCTTTAACAAGCTGTATTCACTTACTGACATGGTGAATACTATCAGCGATGAAAAGATCAGGAAGGATTGGAAGTACTTGCAGGCCAGTGATCATTTCTATTTCATGTCAACAAAGTTCTTTTCCGACGGTGCATCACAGGCTTATTTCAATCCTTATGAAACACCTTACGAGGCCTATATCAATTACATGAATGTCCTGAGTGATTTCTCCATCAGGGTAAATGCCCTGGCTCCCGGAATAGCCGCAAGCGATGAAATTGCCGGTCTTACGCAGGTAATCGCGGAAAAAGATGCGCTTATCAGCAAGTATGAATCTGAACTGAAGAGAATGAGATCGACTAAAACCAAAATAGAGTCCGTTTCAAAGTCACCTGCCAAGGTATCTGCCAAGAGCCGCAAAACCGCCTCACCTAAAAAAGAAAAAACAAAATCAACCAAAGCAGGGAAAAAGTAAATACATATTGTATTTTCGCTTTCTTAAATCTGATCGCTACACGATCTGCAAAACTGTATTAACAAATTGTGTATGAGTACAAGTCTGTTGTCTCCGGACTATATATTTGAAGTCAGCTGGGAAGTCTGTAACAAGGTAGGTGGAATCCATACTGTGATTGCCACCAAGTCCTTTACACTGGTGAATGAATTGCAGAACAATCTCATTCTTATCGGCCCGGACCTGATTAAGGATGAGTCGAACGGGAACGTCGAATTTATTGAGGATCCGCAGTTGTTCATCGCCTGGAAAAGACAGGCTGAAGCTGAAGGCCTTAAATTAAGGATCGGCCGTTGGAACATCCAGGGTTATCCCATTGCAATTCTGTTGAATTTTTCAAGTTATTTCCAGGATAAAGACAAGATATTTTTTGAGCTCTGGGAAAAGTATAAGCTCGATTCCCTGCCCGGCCAGTGGGATTATGTTGAACCGGCTCTTTTTGGATATGCCTCCGGAAGGGTCATTGAAAGCTTTATCAAGTTTAACCTGAACACCTATGACCGTATCATTGCACATTTCCATGAATGGATGACCGGTACGGGTATTCTCTATCTCAAGGATCGCCTGCCTCAGGTCGGCACTGTTTTTACCACGCATGCAACGGCCGTGGGTCGTTCCCTGGCCGGGAACAACAGGCCTTTGTACAAGGACCTCAGTACTTATAACGGGGAAGAAGTCGCTCGGGAATTCAATATCATCTCCAAGCAGTCTGCAGAAAAGCTATCGGCCCAGATGGCGGATGCCTTTACCACAGTGAGCGAGATAACCGCCCGGGAATGCAGCCAGTTCCTTCAAAAAGAGGTTAGCCTTGTAACTCCCAATGGGTTTGAAGACACCTTCGTTCCTTCAGGAACGCAGTTTGACATCAAACGGAAGGAAGCCCGCAGAAGGCTCCTGGAGCTAGCCGAAACCATGTTCGGCCAGAAATATGGCGATGAGGCATTTCTGGTTGCGACCAGCGGAAGATATGAATTCAGAAATAAAGGCATCGATCTCTTTATAGATGCTTTGGGGGAACTCAATAAATCAAAGGATCTTAAACGTCCGCTCATTGCCTTTCTGCTGATTCCTGCCAATCATTACGGCCCCAGAAAAGATCTTCTGAGCAAACAACTGGGTGATGAATATGCCTTCGGATCGAAGTACCTCACCCATAATCTGCATGATGCAGAATGGGACCCGATCCTGAACCGTATCCGTGAAAAAGGACTGAACAACAGTGAAGCCGACAAGGTAAAAGTGCTGTTTGTCCCTTCCTACCTGAACGGCAATGATGGTATTTTCAATGTTGTATACTATGATCTGTTGATCGGCCTGGACCTTACCGTATTTGCCTCCTATTACGAGCCGTGGGGATACACGCCGCTTGAAAGCCTGGCTTTCTCCGTTCCAACGGTAACAACCACACTGGCAGGTTTCGGGTTATGGATCAATACCATGAGCGAAGACACAGACCATTGCATCGATGTGATCGAGCGGACTGATGACAATGATGCTGAGGTGGTTGATCAAATAGTCAGCGCCGTCCTCAACAAAAGCAAGCTTTCTTTTGAACAAATGCATATTGCCAGAACGAAGGCTTTTGAAATATCACGGAAGGTACTGTGGGCCAGCCTGATCGCATATTACAAGCAAACATATGACATTGCCCTGCAACGGGTTGCCAAACGGATCGACCAATTTGTGAAAATTGAAGAACGGCCCAGCGAAGCTGTTCCGGAGTATGTTACGCCTACAGAGATCAAGCCTGAATGGAAAAAGATCATCGTAAAGTCCAAGTTGCCTGAACGACTGGTTCAATTGGGTGAGCTTTCACAGAACCTTTGGTGGACCTGGGATGATGAGGCACAGGAATTATTTGAGACCATTGATCCGGACATCTGGCAAAAATGTGACCAGAATCCGGCCATTCTGTTTGAGCAGGTCAGATATAACCAGTTGATCGAATTAAGCCAGAATAAGGACTATACCGACAAACTCGACAGGGTATTCACCCGCTTTACGGATTACCTGGCAAAACCGGTAGACACAACCCGACCGCGGATTGCCTATTTCAGCATGGAATATGGTTTTCATACTTCGCTGAAAATATATTCCGGTGGACTGGGAATCCTGGCAGGGGACTACCTGAAAGAGGCGAGTGACCAGAATATAAATATCACGGGCGTGGGCTTGCTATACCGCTATGGTTATTTCAGCCAGCTGATCACAACGCGCGGTGAACAACAGGCAGTTTATGACTTCCAGCATTATTCAAAGCTTCCTATCAGGCCTGTCAGGGATGAAAAGGGAAATTTTCTGATCATTACCATAATCCTTCCTGGCAGACCCATGCATGCCCGTATCTGGGAGGTGAAGATAGGCCGCATTACCTTGTACTTGCTGGATACAGATATCGCGTCGAATCTGGAAGAAGACAGAAGTATTACCCACAACCTCTATGGCGGCTACAATGAAAACCGTCTGAAGCAGGAAATGCTGCTGGGTATCGGCGGAATACGCGCCCTGGAACTAACGGGCATTAAAGCGGACCTGTTCCACAGCAATGAAGGGCATAGCGCTTTTATCGGTCTTGAACGCATGCGAAAATACATTCAGCAAGATAATCTTACCTTCTCCGAAGCTAAGGAGATCGTTCGCGGTTCGACCCTGTTTACAACACATACACCGGTGCCGGCCGGACACGATGAATTTGAGGAGGACCTGCTGAGGAGGTACATCGGACATTACCCCGAACGGTTAAAAATAAGCTGGAATGAATTGATGGCACTTGGCCGTTCCAATGTCAATGCATGGGGGGAAAAGTTCAACATGAGCTTTCTGGCCGCCCATCTTTCTCAGGAGATAAATGGTGTCAGCCTCCTGCATGGTACCGTAACGCAACAAATGTTCTCAAAATTATGGCCCGGCTATTTGCCGGAAGAGCTTCACATCAGCTATGTGACCAATGGGGTGCACTATCCCACCTGGACGGCAAAGAGCTGGAAGAAGCTTTACCGTGAATCTTTCGGGGATGGATTTGAAAGCAACCTGGCTGATGTGGACTACTGGGAGAAGATTTATGATGTACCGGATGCCAGGATCTGGGAAACCAAACAAAAGCTCAGGGCCCGGCTGGTAAATACTATCAAGGACAGGTATAAAGAAAACTGGGTGAAGCGTCATGAGGACCCCAGGCGGATCGTGGCAATCAACCGTCAGCTGTCGGAAAAGGCACTTACAATTTGTTTTGCACGTCGTTTTGCCACTTACAAGAGAGCCTACCTCCTGTTCCGCAACCCCGACCGTCTGGCACAGATCCTGAGCATTCCGGAAAAACCGGTTCAGTTGATATTTGCCGGGAAAGCCCATCCCAATGACAAAGCCGGTCAGGACCTGATCAAATCGATCATTGAATTATCCAAACGTCCTGAGTTTTTAGGCAAGATTGTCTTCCTGCAGAATTATGACATCAACCTGGCCAAAATACTGGTTCAGGGGGCTGATATATGGTTGAACACACCTACCAGGCCTTTGGAAGCATCCGGCACCAGCGGAGAAAAAGCAGTGCTGAACGGAACCCTTCATTTCAGTGTTTTGGATGGCTGGTGGGTCGAAGGATATCAGCCCGAAGCCGGATGGGCACTTACCAATGAAACAACTTACGAGGATCCGGGATTGCAGGACGATCTTGACGCAGAAATCATCTATTCCCTGCTTGAACAGGAAGTTATTCCTGCATTCTTTGACAGGAATAAAGCAGATGTACCGGAGAACTGGGTTCGCATGATGAAAAACTCCATTGCCTCCATTGCTCCTCATTTTATCACCAGCAGGATGTTGCATGATTATTTCAACCGGTTTTATAACAAGCTTTACGACCGCACCACGCAAATGGCAAAGGATGATTTTCTTGCGGTCAAGCGGCTTTCGTCGTGGAAGAAACGCATAAAACGGGCCTGGAATAATATTTCAGTGGTGGATTTCGATCTGTTCGATGAAAAAGTTGAACACTACGAAATGGATCAGGTGTACGAAGGGAAACTGATACTTGACCTGAATGAGATCTCTGCCTCGGATATCGGCGTTGAGCTGGTTATCACAGAAAACGGTGAAAGGCTTATCTCTACGCAGGAATTCATCCTCGATAAAGCCAGCGTTGACAAGGCAGTTTTCAGGACAAGCGTAACGATAGGACAACCCGGAACTTTCAGTTACGGGATCAGGATCTTCCCAAAAAATGCACTCCTGCCTCACCGGCAAGACATGAATCTGGTCAAATGGATTTAAAATGACCCGGGCCTGGAGAATTAAGGAAAATGGTCATACCGATGACATCGACAGGCTGTCAGAAGCGCTGTCCATTAGTCCTGTTATTGCTACACTTCTTGTACAGAGAGGCATTACCACGCTTGAACAGGCAAAAGCCTTTTTCCGGCCCGATCTCAAATCACTTCATGATCCATTCCTGATGAATGACATGGATCTGGCCGTCCAACGTCTGGAATCAGCCATTCTTAACACGGAGAAAATCCTGGTATACGGTGATTATGATGTTGACGGCACCACTTCTGTATCAATGGTATATTCTTTTATCAGGAGGTTTCACCCCGAAGTGGATTATTATATTCCCGACAGGTATGCTGAAGGGTATGGCATTTCTTTTATGGGTATCGATTATGCCATAAGCCGGGGAGTCACCCTGATCATTGCGCTTGATTGCGGCATAAAATCCATGGACAAGGTGGCCTACGCCAAAGAACACAACATCGACTTCATTATATGCGATCACCACACACCCGGTGAGGTTTTACCGGATGCGGTAGCCGTGCTCAACCCCGAACGGCACGATTCAGGCTATCCTTTCAGTTCCCTTTCAGGATGCGGGGTCGGCTTTAAGCTTTTGCAGGCATATGCCCTGCGCAACAAGATCCCTTTTGAGATAATTGCTGGATATCTTGACCTGGTAGCCGTTAGTATCGCCTCCGATATTGTGCCCCTGGTAGATGAAAACCGGATCCTGGCCTTTCATGGTCTGAAGAAGTTAAATGAGGATCCCGCGGTGGGACTGAAAGCCATTATTTCCGTTGCCGGGCTCGATGGCAAGAACATCACCATTGATGATATTGTTTTCAAAATTGGACCGCGCATCAATGCCGCAGGACGAATAGAATCGGGAAAGCAGGCTGTGGAATTGCTTGTTTCCGAAAAACCCGCGGAGGCTGCTTTGCATTGCGAAAAGATCGATTCACACAACCAGACCCGAAGGAATATTGACAAGACAATCACCGAAGAAGCCTTACACGAGATCGCCAAGGCAGATAAATACAGGTATTCGACAGTTCTGTTTAATCCGGCCTGGCACAAAGGCGTTGTTGGTATTGTTGCCTCCCGGCTCATTGAGAATTATTACCGCCCCACCATCATCCTTACGGAATCCAACGGTTATGCCACCGGTTCAGCCAGGTCCATTCCCGGATTCGACCTGTACCAGGCCATTACACAATGCTCAGACCTGCTGTTAAGTTTTGGCGGACACATGTATGCTGCAGGAATAACCCTGAAAACAGAGAACGTGCAAAAACTCCGGGATCGTTTCGAAGAAGTGGTCAGAAATTCTGTTACACCGGAAATGCTTATACCCCAGGTAGAAATTGATACGGAACTGAATTTTAAAGATATCTCTCCAAAATTGTTCAGGATACTGAAACAGTTTGAACCGTTCGGACCCGAAAACATGAATCCGATCTTTTTTGCGGAGAATGTCTCGGATAATGGCTATGCACGACTTGTCGGAACTGATGAGGAGCATTTACAGCTGAGGCTTATCCAAGAAGACCTCCCGTTTACGGATTACCGTGCCATTGCGTTTAACCAGGCTGCTCATCTGCAGAAGATCAAAAAGGGCTCGGCGTTTGACATCGCTTACACCCTGGTTGAGAACAATTTCAGGGGTATAACTACCTTGCAGCTCAACATCAAGGACATAAAAATTGAGAACTGAAGAAACCTGTAATGTTAATCATGATAGTCTTTCACCATGAGAATCGGATTTGACGCGAAACGCGCTTTCTTCAACAAAAGCGGGTTGGGCAGTTACAGCCGTAACCTGATCCAGGGACTGGCTGAAAAGTTTCCGGAGAATGAATATTTACTCTACACACCGGGACTCAATTTCGACCTGTTTGAGCCGAACCAGAATTGCATAACGGTTAAAGGCCCGGAACGGGCATTGCACCGTATCTTCAGATCGTACTGGCGGACTTTTTACCTCTCCCGGCAGTTGAACAGGGACGGGATTGAAATCTTTCATGGACTAAGCCATGAGTTACCCTATAACTTTCCTAAAAAACAGGTAAGGTCGGTGGTGACTATCCACGACTTGATCTTCCTGAGACTACCACACCTTTACAGGATGCTTGACAGGACCATATACGAGAGGAAATTCCGTTATGCCTGTGAGGTGTCTGACCGCATTGTTGCTGTGAGCCGGCAGACTGCAGAGGATATCGTGGAGTTCTTCGGAATTTCACCTGATAAGATCGATGTGGTATACCAGGGATGCAACCCTGTGTTTAACACCGACGTTTCCCTGATAGAGAAGGAAATCTTACGCATGAAGTACTTGTTGCCAAAATCTTTCATCCTGTATGTTGGTACCATCGAAGAACGGAAGAATCTCCTCACGCTGATAAAGGCATTGCATTACGGGAAAATTGACATACCGCTGGTCGTCATCGGGAAGCCCACGCCATATCTGAATAAGATCATCGAATTCATTGAGCGGCACAGCCTGATCAACATTATCTTCTGCGATATTGTCCAAAACCAGGATTTACCTGGAATTTATCAATTGGCTGATCTGTTTGTTTATCCTTCAATCTTTGAGGGATTCGGAATCCCCATCCTGGAAGCACTTTATTCCAAGGTTCCGGTTATTACCTCCAGAGGCAGCTCCCTTACCGAAGTCGGCGGTGATTATACCCTGTATGTCAATCCAAACAACGTGGAAGAGATGTCGGCCGCCATCAAGAAAGTGCTTCTTGATCGTGAGCTGCAGGAACGGATGATTTCAGAAGGCTACAAACATGCCCGGAAATTTGACGGTGACAAAGTTACTGCCAACATTATCCAGGTTTATCATAAAGTTATTGAGCATGGTTGAAGATATCAGGGCTGCCTCCGATATACTTCGACAGGGAGGCGTAATTTTGTATCCCACTGACACCGTTTGGGGCATCGGTTGCGATGCTACCCATGAGGAGGCTGTGAAGAGGATCTATGCCTTAAAGCAGCGGACTGATGAAAAGAGCATGCTGATCCTGCTGGATGAGGCAGAGAAACTGAATGACTATGTGTCCGAGGTACCCGAAATTGTCTGGAATATTCTCGAAGTTGCTGACCAGCCGCTGACTATCATTTACCCGGGCGCCCGGAACCTGGCCAAAAACCTGATTGCGGAAGACGGGTCTATCGGTATCCGGATCACCGGGGACGAATTTTGTATAAAACTGATCAAAAGGCTGGGCAAACCCCTGGTTTCCACCTCAGCCAATATCAGCGGTATGCCCTGGCCGGCAGGTTTTCACAAGGTGGATAAAACCCTCCTGAAGAAAGTGGATTACGTTGTAAAATGGCGGCAAAATGAGCAGCACCATGGCAAACCCTCGGGAATAATAAAAGTCGGCCTGCGGGGTGAGATAAAGATAATCCGGGAATAATGCTCATTTGTCATTCAGCTGAAAATTTATACTTTTGCCAACTCCTTATGAAAAACAAAATCTTTGGCTGCTATCCGTAAAATACTTGTTGTAAGGCTCAGTTCCATCGGCGATATTATACTCACCACTCCGTTGCTCAGATCACTGAAGACTGCCTATCCCGAAGCCCGGATCACCTTCCTGATTAAAAAACAGTTTGCGGAACTACTGGCTGTTTCACCCTATATAGATGAACTGATCCTTTTTGATACAAAGGAAGGCATGGCAGGATTGAAGAGAATAAAACACCAGCTTCGTGATCAGCGTTTTGATCTTTACCTGGACATCCATAAAAACTGGCGATCACGCTACCTGAGGATTGGCCTTCGCGCACGTAAGATTACGTCTTACAGGAAGCTCATTTTCAGAAGAACCCTGCTGGTGTGGTTCAAGATAAACCTGTACAGGAAAACAAAGCCGGTGTACCAGCGCTATTTTGATGCTGTCAGGGACCTTGGAATTGCGTATGACGGCCTGGGAACGGAAATTCATGTGCCGGCCGAAAAAACAGAAAAGGTACGGAACATGTTGTCGGGTTCCGGATATTTATTTAACACACCACTTGTTATCCTGTGTCCCAGTGCCACCTATTTCAATAAACGCTGGAAACCGGAGGGTTTTGTTGAAACAGCCCGTTACCTGATGCGGGAAAGATCAGCTTTTATCGTGGTGCACGGCGGTCGCGAAGATATTGTTCTGTGTGATCAGATCGTTACCGCCATCGGACAGCTGGCAGTGAGCCTGGCCGGTCAGCTGAGTTTATCTGAATCAGCTGCCCTGCTTGGTTTTGCAACACTGGTTATCGCTAATGACAGTGGTCTCATGCACATGGCACAGTCGCAAAAAAGACCGGTTATTGGCATTTATGGCGCTACCACCCGTGAGTTGGGCTATTTCCCGTTGGAACAGAACAGCACGGTAATTGAAACCGATCTGTCCTGCCGTCCCTGTACCCACAATGGTTTCAACCGCTGTCCGAAAAAGCATTTCCGGTGTATGAATGATATTCCCGCCGATCGGGTGATCCAGTCCGCACTGCAGTATATAACCTGAATAACCTTGCCATGTCACTGATCCTTTTATTGTTATACAATATCCTGGTAGTCCCGGCAATGAAAGCTGGTTTTTATGCAGGGTCGCTGTTTAATGCCAAAATGCGTGAAGGCCGGAAAGCCAGAAAGAACCAGTTTGCAATTCTTGCCCAAGAAATTGCCAAAGCCGGGAACCGGAAGAGGATACTTTTTCATTGCACCTCAGCCGGAGAATGGCTGCAGGCGTTGCCCCTCATCGAAAAGATGAAGGCCCTGAATCCTCAGCTTTTCATCATGGTATCCTTTTTCTCTCCGTCGGGCTATAAATTTGCCAAAAATCCGGCAGAGGTGGATCTGAAGTTTTACCTTCCAATCGATACAAAAAGTGCAGCGCAACGGCTGTTTAAACTGCTCAAACCCGATCTGTGGATCATTTCCAAATTTGATGTCTGGCCCAACCATGTGCTGGCAGCATCAAAACTTGGCATTCCTATGGTAATCACTTCGGCTACCTTGTCGGCTGATTCCGGCAGGGATAAAGGAATGTCAAGGATATTCAACAAAAGCATTTACAGCAGGATATCACATTTCTTTCCCATCTCAGACGACGACAAAAAACGCTTCCAGGCTCTGGTGCCTGATGAGCATAAATACACTGTTGCCGGTGATACCCGTTATGACCATGTATTCAACCGGGGACAAAAAGCCAGTGATGCCGGTGATGTGACAATTTATGCCGGGAACAGGGGAATTACCTTTATTGCAGGCAGCACCTGGCCTCCGGATGAAAAGCACGTGTTGCCTGCATTGGCCGATCTTATCAATGAGTTTCCCGGGTTGCGCGTTATTATTGTTCCCCATGAACTTCATGAAAACCACCTCCGTGATATTGAGCAGGTTTTTTCCCGATCGGGAATCAGAACAGAACGATATACTGATTTCTCTTCAAAAGGAACAGCAGCTGCCGACGTTGTCATCTTCAATACCATCGGTATGCTGGCAAGACTTTACAAACAGACTCACATTGCTTTTATTGGAGGCAGTTTTGGAAAGGGCACGCACAATGTCATGGAACCTGCCATGTTCGGCCAACCGTTATTGTTCGGACCAAACCACCTGAATTCCTACGAGGCCGGTGAGTTATTGAACATTGGCGCTGCCTTCAGGGTGACAAGCCGGCAGGAATTTCACGACAAAGTCAGCCTGCTGATCCGCGATGCGGTATTGCGTGAGTCAATGGGTGAAAAAGCAAGAAATTTGATTATCAACAATACTGGCGCTACCGCCATGATCATTAAAACTATACAAGAAGCATATGGTATCATTTCCTAAGTTTATTCAGATTGAAACCTCAGTGGTTTGCAACAGCAATTGCATCTTTTGCCCGCATAAGGAAATGGAACGGGGACCCGACTATATGGAGGAGCGGGTATGGAAAAAGATTATCGATGAATCACGCGGCAAAGGTATTATTTACCGCCCCTTTATGATCAATGAACCCTTTGTGGATCTGCGTATACCCGAAGTAATCCGCTACATCCGGCAAGATCCTACTGCAAAGGTGGAGTTCAATTCAAATGGAAATTTCCATCCGAAATTTGATGTAGCAGCCGCCCTTGAAGCCGGGATCGACTGGATCAGATTCAGCATCGACGGTTATACCGAAGAAACCTTCAAGAAAAGTGGCCGTGGTGGCAACTTTAAGAAGATCGTCAGCAATGTGATTGGTTTTATTGAAGAACGAAACCGGCGGAACAGCAAATGCCATGTGGAAGTGAGAATGATCGACCTGGACATCACCAGGAACGAAGAACAGGATTTTATCAGCTTCTGGAGCCGATATGCCGATGAGGCGACCATAACACAGTTGTACGATTGGCCCTGGAGTGGTCAGACTACATGTTTTCATGCTCCCTGTCCCAAAATTAAAAGCGAGATGTTTTTCATGTCCGATGGCAGGGCCGTGCTCTGCTGCTGGGACGCCTTTGGTCGTGGTGTTGTTGGAGATATCAACAATCAAACTGTGGAAGAAATATGGCTGGGCAATCCCAATCAGGAATACAGGAAGCTGCTCGACAAAGGCGAACGCGACAAGATACACCTGTGCTCCCGGTGCGATGCATTCAAAGGATATGACTTCAGCAAGTGGACGGGGTATTAAGGGTTGGGAAGGTTGTAGGTTGTAGGTTGTA
>DIAS01000126.1:24236-103865 GCA_002415855.1 Bacteroidales bacterium UBA5072 | reverse complement strand
GTTGTAGGTTGTAGGTTGTAGGTTTTAGGTAGGGATTGTTATTACTGTTTATTCAGTTCATAACTATTTCGCTGAAACCTATCCGATTTTGCTTGGAAAATTACAATTTTGTGTGACGACTCCTCAAACCAAAATCTAATTCATATGAAAAAAGTACTTTATTTTGCATCAGCCATGCTGATGATCACGATGTGTTTACAATGCAAACCAAAGGCCACTGCGCCTACACAGAACTTCCTTACGGAGGAAGAAATTGCCCAGGGTTGGAAACTTCTTTTTGATGGGGAAACATTCAACGGCTGGCGAAATTTTGGTTCCGATACATTGGTGGGCTGGGTAATCGACAGCAACCGGCTGCTTGCTTTGGGCCTGGGCGGAGATCATGCCAATGACATCATTACCAACGATGAATATGAGAATTTCGAGCTTTCACTGGAATGGAAGACATCACCGGGCGGGAACAGCGGGATCTTTTTCAACGCCGTTGAGGACACGTCCATTGAAGCAATTTATGAAATAGCACCGGAATACCAGCTTGTTGACGATATCGGTTTTCCTGATAAACTGGAAGACTGGCAGAAAACAGCAGCCTGCTATGCCATGTATGCAGCTGACTCCACAAAGCCTCTAAAACAGGTCGGAGAGTTCAACATCTCTAAAATAGTAGTCATTCAGGGACATGTTGAGCATTGGCTGAATGGAGCCAAAGTGGTTGAATACCAAATGTGGACACCGGAATGGGACAGTCTGAAAACAGCCGGCAAATGGAAGGACTTTCCTCTTTACGGAACGGCGCATAAAGGGCACATCGGTTTGCAGGACCATGGTTTAAAGACCTGGTTCAGGAATATTAAGATTCGCACGCTTTAGCATTTGAATTATGACTAACGCTCCGGAGAGAAAACAGGAACGCCTGGTTTCTCTTGATACGCTCAGGGGATTTGACATGTTCTGGATTGCGGGAGGTGAGTACCTTTTGGTTGCACTGGCTGCCCTTACCGGCTGGCCCTTTATGCAGTGGGCAGCCGGACAAATGGAACACGTTGCCTGGGAAGGATTCCGATTCTACGACATGATCTTCCCGCTTTTTCTTTTTATTGCCGGCGTCTCTATGCCCTTCTCGATACTCAAGAGGAAAAATCGGGGTGAAAGTATGCGAAAGATATATTTTCACTTGTTTCAGCGCCTTTTCCTGCTGATTTTACTAGGTCTGATCCATAATGATCTGCTGCGTTTCGACTTTGAAAAACAGCGATATGCCAGTGTATTGGGCCGTATTGGCATAGCCTGGTTCCTGGCTGCGGTAATTGTTTTGAATACCTCTGTCAGGGGACAGGTATCCTGGTTTGTCGGTATCCTGGTAGCGTATTATGCTGCCATGAAACTAATTCCGGTGCCGGGTTTCGGTGCCGGAGTCCTCACTCCCGAAGGCAATCTGGCCGCATACATGGACCGCATGTTTCTGCCGGGTCAGTTTTGCTGTTATACTTTCGGAGATAATGAAGGATTGCTGTCCAACCTCCCGGCCATCTGTACAGCGCTCCTGGGAACATTCGCAGGTCATCTGCTGATTTCAGACAACAAGAGGCTCACAGGTCTTAAGAAAGGCCTCATCCTTCTCCTTGCCGGTATCGTATCACTGGCGCTCGGCAAACTGTGGAGCCTATCCTTTCCCATTATCAAGAACCTGTGGACCAGCTCTTTTGTTCTTTTTGCCGGAGGATGGAGCCTGATACTCCTTGCCTTGTTTTACCTGGTTATCGATGTGTGGGGATTTAAAAAATGGACCTTGCCGTTTGTTGTGATCGGACTTAATTCCATTACGATTTATATGCTGAATGGTGACATAATTGATTTTGAGAAAATGGGCAGGTTTTTCTTCAGCGGTCTCGCAAGCCTGTTCTCCGAAGCTGCTCAGCCTGTAATTATTGTATCCGGAGCCATACTCTGTATGTGGACCTTTTTATATATCCTGTATAAGAACAAGATCTTCCTGAAAGTGTGAAAACAGTGACCGGTGGCTGGTAAACAATCACCGGTCACCGGTCACTATTCTATAAACTGTCCCGCATAAAACCTGGCCGTTAGTTCTTCACCGGTAGCACGTTTGATCATATCGTTCCACTGGTACTTGGACCCTGGCTTAAAAACCTTCACAAGCAGGTAATTGCCTATGGCGGGATTATTGCTGAGGCTGACAGCATCAGTTGCTCCTGTGTTCAGTATTGTGGTATTGATATAAGCCTGTAACTGTGAAGCCAGTAATTCTCCCAGCTGATAATTATGATAGTAGCAAGGATACAGTGCCACATGTATCTTGGATGCCCAGTCTGCATTGTTCCTTCCTTCAGGCTTTTTCAGCATCTGGTATTTTTCAACCAGATTCCACCAGAGCATATTCAGGTCCTGATCAGGATCAGCATACATGCTTTTTTCAAACCTGAACATTACCTGGCACCAACGGCTGAAAACAAGCTGCTCGAGTCTGGAATTGTTTCTTATATCACCGCTTATGCGTGTTGCTTCTTCGGAAGAAACGCCTGCATTGTCATGTAACCAGGCGGGATTGGAGGACAGCCTGCCAAAGATCATGGCAATGGCTTCGGTAGTGAATGTGTGTGCGGGTGTACGCAAGAAGTATGGTAGTGTCATGTCGATGTTCTGGTCATACACGCCATGTCCCAGTTCATGCAGCATGGTACCCATCCACTGGTTGTTGTTTTTGACATTGCAAACCACCCTGACATCACCTGATCGGTCAATGTGCGTGCAGAATGCATGCTGGTATTTGCCTTCCTTTTCATACAGATCGCTTTTGGCCAGGATGGTACTAACATCCAGACCGATGCCTGTATAAAAATCCCTGGCAAGTTGAACAACATCCTTATCGGCGTAATAGGCATCGAGGTCGACATTGTAAATGGCAGGTGCCTCCTGGAAAAAACGGTTTTGATAATGCCAGGGCATCAGCTCTTCGGTTTTAACCTTGTACTTCTTTGCCAATACTTCATCCATTTCTGACTTAAGGGTGATAAACGTACCGCTGGTCAATGAATCGAGTTCATCAAAGATCTTCTCGATCTGTTCAGGATCCTGATCCGAAAGCCTGAGCGACATGTCATGATAATTTGCAAATCCCAGCTCACGGGCTATTTCATTCCTCATTTTCACCAGACCGATAACGCCGGCAGCCACCGAGTCGCCAACCTGTTTGCTGGCGAGCCAGTATTTTTCCAGTTCCCTGTTGTCAGACGAGTTCTTTAAAACCGTCTCGATATCATTATCGGTGATCTTCCGGCCGTCCACCACCGCCCTGAAAGTGGAGTACTTCTGCTCCAGCGCGGTCTTTGCTGTGATCATCTCTTCCAGTTTCTTCTCCTCCACCTGGTAGCCAAGAAATGTGTTGAATAAAACAGTAAGTTGCCTGAGAAGCAAGGTATCTGTAATTTTCCCCGACTCTTTGAATTCCTTTAATCGTGCAAAGGCCGCCTTGTCGGCATAGATCTTCGAGAGCTGAATATTAAGCTCGCTGGACTTCTTGTACTCCTCATCTTTGCCAGTGACGGCAGCATTGAAATCTGCCAGTGCGACTCCTGATTCAAGGGGCTTTACCCTCAGTTCGAGCGTATCGATAAACGCTTTAAGATCACTTTCCATTTTCCTGGTTCCGGAATTACAGCTTATCATTAGCATTGTTACAAGCGAAAATACCATTACTTTCTTCATAGCAGTTGAGTTCAGTGTTGTTTTTACAATTATTTAACACCTGTCAATTTGGCAATCATTTGGATTTGCCATAATTTGGCAGGCTATTTGAAGAATGGAAAAGTAAGAATTAAAAGGAGAAAATACAATGATATCAATGGGTCAAATTGTTATTTTGGGTGTGTTTATGCTGTTGAGCTGGATTGTAAGCGCACAGTTAAAATCACGTTTTCGCCGTTATTCGCAAATTCCGGTGAACTATGGCATGACTGGTAAAGATGTGGCGGAAAAAATGCTTCAGGAGAACGGGATACATGATGTTTCGGTAATCTCGGTACAGGGGCAGTTGACTGACCATTATAATCCGGTTGATAAAACAGTGAACCTGAGTCAGGATGTATATAACGGCAGGAGTGTTTCTGCCGCTGCCGTAGCGGCTCATGAATGCGGTCATGCCGTTCAGCATGCCACTGCTTATGCTCCGCTTAAATTCCGTTCAGCGCTTGTTCCAATCCAAAATGTTAGTGCCAGGGTCATGAACTTCATTTTCATTGCCATGTTTTTCGGCGCCTTTCTTTTTCGAAGTATATTCAGCTTTGATCTGGCACTCATGGTAATTATTGCCTGCTATGGTATATTTACCGTGTTTGCGCTGGTTACCCTTCCTGTGGAAATTAACGCAAGCCAGCGTGCCCTGGCCTGGTTGAACAATGCGAATGTAACGGGATACGATACTGCTCCCCAGGCCAGAGATGCTCTTAAATGGGCTGCCTACACCTATGTTGTGGCTGCCTTGTCATCGTTGGCAATGCTGTTGTACTACATATTCCTTTTTATGGGAAGAAGGGATTAGTCAGTGACTGGTAATACGATAAAAAACAAACCCTTCAGGAGCCTCAGGACCGCTTGAAGGGTTTCTTTTTTCAGGCTACCCTACCATTTTAATTTATTAAGCCTTTCCATGGCCTTGAGCACATTTTCATGCGTGGCGAAGGAGGAGAAGCGGAAATAGCCTTCACCTGAGGGGCCGAAACCCGATCCCGGCGTACCGACCACGTGGGCCTCCTGCAGCAACTTGTCGAAGAGATCCCATGATTTAATGCCCCGGCCTGAATTCGCCCAAACATAGGGGGCATTTTGTCCGCCAAAAACTGTAAAGCCCAGTTTGGCCAAGCTTTCTCGCAGCACTTTGGCATTGTTCATATAGTACTGAATGGTCGACTTCACTTCCTTCTTCCCTTCGGGTGTGAAGATTGCGGCCGCAGCTTTCTGTACCGGGTATGACACACCATTGAACTTGGTGGTATGTCTCCTGTACCAAAACGGGTACAACGGCTTTTCCGTTCCATCAGCAGCATTTCCTACCAGGTTTTTCGGTATGATGGTGTAAGCGCAACGGGTACCAGTAAAACCGGCAGTTTTTGAAAGACTTCGGAATTCAATGGCCACCTCATTTGCTCCTTCAATTTCATAAATGGTGTGTGGAATATCGGGATCAGATATATAGGCTTCGTAAGCAGCGTCAAACAGGATAATGACCTTGTTTTTCCGGGCATAATCAACCCATTTTTTCAATTCCTGCCTGCCGGCTGTAGTACCAGTTGGATTATTCGGGTAGCACAGAAAAACAATGTCCACCCGTTCTTTGGGTATTTCAGGGATGAAACCGTTTTCCGAAGTACAGGGCATGTAAACAAGCCCTTCGTAATAACCACTTTTCAGATAACTGCCGGTCCGGCCGCCCATCACGCTTGTATCCACGTAGACGGGGTAAACAGGATCCTGCACGGCAATGATGTTGTTCTGGCCAAAAATCTCGAGGATGTTGCCGGTATCACATTTCGAACCGTCAGATATGAAGATTTCATCGGCATGAATGTTGGCGCCGCGACTCTGGTATTCGCTTCGGGCAATGGCATCACGAAGAAAATCATAGCCCTGCTCCGGTCCGTATCCTTTAAAAGTTTCTGCCTTCGCCATTTCATCGACACCCTCATGGAATGCACGGAGCACAGATGGGGTAAGCGGCAGGGTGACATCTCCGATCCCCATCTTGATAACATCGGCATGCGGATTTTCTCTCTGAAATTCACGAACCCGCCGGCCAATTTCAGGAAACAGGTAACCGGCCTGGAGCTTTAAATAGTTTTCGTTTATCTGAGCCATTTTTATATTTTTGCCCAAATATATTGAACTAATCGATTTTCATAAAGCAAAGAATCCTATTTATTCATCAGTAGTCAGCAAAAGAGGTCATATGGAAAAGAACACCTTTGTCAAGATGCACGGACTGGGCAATGAGTACATTGTACTGGACAGTTCGAACATTGATTTCGTGCTTTCCGCAAAAGCCATCCGGCGTTTGTGCAACATCCACTTTGGCATAGGATCCGACGGCATCGTCATGAAGGTTCCGTCGACAAAGGCAGACTTCGGCTTCCGGGTTTATAATCCTGATGGTTCCGAAGCAGAAAAAAGCGGAAACGGATTGAGAATACTGTGCAAGTATTTATATGACTCGGGATATGCCCAAGCAAGACAATTTTCGGTCGAAACGCTGACTGATACGGTATATGCCGAGATTGTTGAGGTGAAGAACGGCAAGGCTGCACTGATCGGGGTAGATATGGGAAAGGCGATCTTCACATCACGGGACATACCTGTCAGCTCAGACAAACCTGAATTCATCGGGCAAAAAATCATGGCCGGTGATAAGGAATTTGAAGTGAGCTGCGTATCTGTCGGCAATCCTCATTGTGTTGTGATCAGGCAGGAACTCGATGAGAAGGAGATCCGGCAGTATGGTCCGTTGCTGGAGAATCATCCGCTTTTTCCGAACCGTATCAATGTGCAATTTGCAAAGGTATTGTCTGATCATGATGCCCGGATTCTGATCTGGGAACGGGGTGCCGGCTATACCCTGGCATCCGGGAGTTCATCCTGCGCAGCCTCCAGTGTCCTCTTAAAAAGAGGCCTGGTAAAAGGAGATCTCACCATGCATATGCAGGGGGGTACCTTGAAAATACAAATTGACAACGCCTGGAACATTCGCATGACAGGTGAAGCAAGAGAAATAGCGGCAGGCGTGCTCAGCCGGGAACTGATTGAGGATCTGGAATTATAGTATATTTGGTTGTGCAGTCGGGCAGTCGGGCAGGTAACCTACAACCTGCAGCCTACAACCTTCTTCCCAATTCCATTATTCTAAACGTACGTTCAGCTGCATTCTCCAACAGTCTTCCTGCATCTGCAATGGATTGTTCCAAGGTCATCGGTTTATCAACAATAGGAAGAACAGTAAAATATTCCAAAGGCTGATATTTATCCTGTGCATCTCCAATAGCACCGGTAAACACAATAACCGGCCTGTCAAACTTGGAGGCCAGTCCGGCAACTCCTGCAGGCACCTTGCCATATGCGGTCTGGAAGTCCATCTTTCCCTCCCCGGTGATTACCAGGTCGGTCCACCGGATCCATTCCACCAGTTTCACCTTCTGACTGACAAGATCGAAACCAGGTTTCAGTTTGCCATGCAGAAATGCCACGATACCGGCGCCCATTCCTCCTGCGGCTCCTGCTCCGGGGAGGTTATCCACATCCAGATGCCACAGATCCTTTATCAATCTGGCCATGTGCGTCAGGTTATTATCCAGTTGTTTTACCATGGCGGGTGAGGCTCCTTTCTGTGGGCCAAATACCACTGCTGCGCCCTTTACCCCGGTTAGCGGACTGGAAACGTCACATGCAGCAAATACCTTGCTCTGCATGAGCCGAGGATCGGCATTTGACATGTCAATCCGGGTCAGGTCTTTGAGATTACCGCCTCCCGGACCGATCTCCCGTCCGGATTCATCCAGGAACCTAATTCCAAGGGCCTGTGCCATTCCCACTCCACCGTCCACAGTGGCACTTCCGCCAATACCAACAAGAATTTCCCGGCACCCCAGATCGAGGGCATTCCGGATCAGCTCACCGGCGCCATAACTTGTTGCAACCAGTGGATTTCTTTCCCCGGGCTTCAGCAATGCCAGTCCCGATGCAGCTGCCATTTCAATGATGGCCATGTTGCCGTCACCAGAAACTCCGTAAAATGATTCGATCGGACGCATCAGCGGATCATGAACCGTTACAGTTACAATTCGACCTCCGGTAGCTTCCACCAAGGCATCTACGGTGCCTTCACCCCCATCTGCCATGGGTATGATCCGGCAATCTGCATGCGGCACAGCCTTCAGTATTCCCTTGTGAATGTGCAGGCCAACATCGCCTGCCTTCAGGCATTCTTTAAATTTGTCGGGACAGATAAGAATTTTCATGGAAAGTGCATGATTCGGATTGAAGACCTGTTTAAAGTTAGTAAATAATGAAGACCCGGTTTATGGAAAAAATAAGCGTTTTTGTTTTAATTTAGTGGTATGGTTTCGGTATTTACCTCTACGCGTCGTGATCCGAATCAGGAATTTAACAGGTAAGACACGACGGCAAAAAAATCAGAAGATGTATAATAAACTTATTAGCAACATTAAGCCTTTGGGCTTTACCTGGGAAACCCTCGATCCCTTTTTGTTTTGTGTGCATCACGCTGATCATTATCCGGCCGGGAATGACGAACTGGGCCCCGCTGAATCTCTTGCAGGAAGAAACCTTGGCCAGGATTTTACTGTAAAAGATGGCTGGCGGATGTACCACGGCGAAAAAATACCAGGATTTCCTGCTCATCCGCACAGGGGATTTGAGACTGTGACTGTTGTATTGAACGGCTATGTCGATCACTCCGATTCGCACGGTGCGGCCGGAAGATATGGTAACGGTGATGTACAGTGGATGACCGCCGGTGAAGGGCTGCAGCATGCCGAAATGTTTCCCTTGCTGAATAAGGAACACGATAACCCTTTGGAGCTTTTCCAGATATGGCTGAATCTTCCGGGTGCTAAGAAGTTCTGCAAGCCTCATTATGCGATGCTTTGGTCTGAAGAAATTCCTGTATGCCGTGAAAATGATACACACGGAAAAACAACGGAAGTGACCGTTATTGCCGGAAAAATCGGAAATGTAACGGCACCTGATCCGGCTCCTGATTCATGGGCAGCGGATGAAGCGAACGAACTGGCCATATGGCTTATCAGGATGGAGGCAAATGCGCATTGGTCAATACCGGCTGCTTCGTTTGAAGTAAACCGTTCCCTGTATTTTTACAGGGGCTCGGGCATCAGCATTGCCGGCATTCCTGTAATGCCCTATTACTCGGTTGAATTGCTTCCTGATCAGCCTGTAATGTTGGAAAATGGAGACAAAGCGGCATTTTTACTCTTACTGCAGGGTCGTCCGATCAATGAACCGGTTGTACAGCACGGACCTTTTGTCATGAATACATTTGCCGAGATACAACAGGCTTATTCTGATTACCGGAAAACCCAATTTGGCGGCTGGCCCTGGCCAAGATACGATCAGGTTCACCCTGCCGGGAAGGGGAGATTTGCCAGATATGCAAATGGTCTGGAGGAAGAAAGGTAATCCTTTGTGCCATATCCCTCCTCCCGCTTGTATTCCTGTGTAATATTCAGTATATTTAATGCATACATTCACGCTAACAGGGTTTAGGCAATGATGCTCCGGGCCAAGTACCTTATTCCTGTCACAGGATTTTTCCTGCTGGGATCATGCGGGGTGATAGAAAAATCCTCCATGCATGGTTTTGACAGCGGTTATTATAAGCTCAAAGCAGATAATCAAATCAATAAGGTGTATGTGGACGTTGAAGATGAGAAAGTTGACGCATATCCACTTGTCGGGAATCAACTAAGCAATAGGGTGCTCCTGGCAATACCATCAATGGTACCTGACAGCATCATCAGTACACCGATATGGTTCAGCAAAAAAAGCCTGGACCTTGATATTACTTCCGTTCTGTTAAAATACCGCCCTGCTACAAACGGAGTTCCTGGACAGATGACTACCGATTTCAATGTAGCTTTGTACGCAGGATGGCGGCATGATTTTTACCGGTTACAAATAAAGACCAATCCAATGGGTAAGCGCCATTATGCCATTGTTAACCGTGGCTATGATTTCGGTATTTTTGCTGGACCAGGATCAACTTATATAGATGCGAATACTATACGAGATCCGATTAATTATGAATATAACGGAATCATAATCCAGTTCGGCGTGGCAGGATTTCTGGAAACAAGTTTCGCAAGTTTTGGAATTTCAACCGGATTTGACTGTCTGCTTAGCCCCGACAGACCTTCATGGATATATAACAAGAAACCGTGGGTTGGATTTATCATCGGTATTGCGCTGAATTAGTGCTAAAACTCGAGAATTAACTTTCAAGTGTCGTTTAAATATTACTATTCAGACTATGGAAATTATTGTATCCTTACTGATTGGTGCTGCAGCCGGTTGGCTGGGCAGTATGATCTACAAAGGAAGCGGCCTTGGTCTCCTGGGCAATGTAATTGTTGGTATCCTCGGTGGCTTTGTCGGCTATTGGCTTCTGGGAAAACTGAATATCAGTCTTGGTAACGGTTGGATTGGCATTGTACTTACTGGTGCTCTTGGAGCAATAGTCATATTAATCTTGTTTAACCTGGTATTCAGAAAAAAGTAGTTGTTCCGGAGTCCTGACAGGTCTTTAAACCTGATGAGGCACATCCAACGGGATCTCGATTGTAAAAGCTACCTCATTCTCAGCATTTTCTACCCGAATGGTTCCCTGGTGTTCCTGTATCAGGGAATAACATATTGACAATCCCAAACCCGTGCCCTTTCCAGGTTCCTTGGTGGTAAAAAAAGGATCAAAAACCTGCTTCAGATGCTCCTCAGGGATCATTGCTCCATTGTTGGAGATCCTGATAACGGCATGATTGCTTAATTTTTCAGTGCGGATGAATATTTCTTTTGTTTTGGTTTCGTCATTTTCCAGTACGGCATATATGGCATTGTCAACAATATTTAAAAGAACCTGGTGTATCCTGCCTTTGAACACAGGCACCTCTTCCTGAAGGTGATAGTATTTGTGTATCACGATATCAGGCGTAATCTTGTTGCCCAGGAACAAAAGCGTGTTATCAATAATTTGGTTGATATTCGATGGAATCAGAACTGATTTGTCCCTGTAGGAAAATGCCATTAATGACTGGATGATTTCTGAAGTCCTTTCAAATCCGGTCTGAATCATGGAGGTTGCGCTTGAATACATGTCCCTTGTTTCATCAGTGAGACTGTTTTTTAATTGTGATTCCAGGTCCATCAGAATTTGATTGCCGCCATGGATAAAATTGAGTGGATTATTTATTTCATGGGCGACTCCTGCAGTCAGGGTGCCCAGTGAAGCCATTTTTTCTGACTGAATGAGCAGGCCTTGCGTTTCCTTCAGATTACCCAGGGTTATTGCCAATTCATCCTTTTGCTGATTCAGCTCTTGATTCCTCAGGATTAATGCATCATTGGCTATTGCCAGCTCTTGCGTACGTTCTTTAACGAGATTCTCAAGATTGGCCAGGTGATCTTGAAGTGTATTCCTGATTTCAAACTGAACAAGAAATAAAGCGGAAACTAATGCAGATGCAACAATCTCAAACCGAATTGAACTGATAAGCTCAAAGTAGAAATCAATTGGGTTTTTATCCGTGTTAAGTCCGAATGCCAGGTTTGTTATAATCAGTAAAGGAAGTAACAAAACCAGGTAATATACCAGTGTAAAGATCACCCAGATTAATCCCTGGATGATATTCCCGTAATTCAATTTTCTCAGGTTATAATAAAAGTACCAGGTTACCAGAAGGGGGATAGCATGCATCAGAAAGGATGAAAGGAAAGACCCATCCGGAGGTGTTCCAAGCGCAGAGATTAAAGCTGATCCAAGCGTATAGAAAGGATTGGTGATATAAAAAACGCTGATGAGCAAGGGAATCTCCCGCAGATCGCTTACATTACCTTCCACTCCCGGCATAGTAAATTTTATTATGCCAAGGATATAGGATAAAATTCCGAAGAATACCATGTAATAGATATTCCAGCCAATATTGCTCCAAACTTTATTTTGCTGATTCATCCAAATGATATGAAGTGACAAAAGTATTACTTTTAGGATTCAATAAAAACATTTGGCATGGCTCTAAGATTAATCATAGACATGGATGGGGTTATAGCGGATATTTATGCACAATATGCAAGATTTGAAGCATCCGAATCGGGTATAAAAAGGTCCTGTGAGGATCTTAAAGGCAAATCTGAATCCGAGGTCTTTAGGAATCTCAGAGAATATCTTTTTACCAGGGGTTTTTTCAGAGATGCCCCTGTGATACCCGGAAGCATTCCTGCCCTGAAGGAGCTGAATGCACAATATGATTTATTTGTAGTGTCTTCAGCAACCGAGTTTCCGCAGAGCCTGCAGGAGAAATACGATTGGCTTCAGGAACACTTCCCCTTCCTGAGCTGGAAGCAGATGGTATTCTGTGGCTCAAAAGCCATTATTCACGGAGATATCATGATCGATGATCACTTCAAGAACCTCGACAGCTTTTCCGGAAGGACCATCCTGTTCACACAGCCCCATAATGATGGTCTCCCCGAAAAGAACCATGTCCGGGTACATTCGTGGCAGGAAGTTCTTGACCTGTTGGTTTAAAAGTCAATCGATACCTGTACCCCGTAATTCTGATAGGAAATCCCTTTGAATCCTGCAAATATGCCAATACTTCCTATCATGTAGATCTGGCTGATGCTGTATCCGATCTCCCAGTAATATTGATGTTCCGGGATCTTCTGGTAATTCAGGAGAAGGTTTTCACACCACAGCTTGTTGCTTAAAAACGGGATGTATTTGATCAGCAGATAAGGCGTAGTGAACTTAACATGTGCTTCACCAAAGTATTGGGTGACCGAGTTATCGTAATAAGGTATTAACCGGAACGCATCTTCTGTGTTACCGAATACTATCGGTAGATACTGATTGTTGAAATACTTGTCATCCATCAGGTACAGGTTTTTATGGTTCAGAAAGAACCCGCCTTTGACATTCCATGAAAAAGCATGCATCATGCCCCATTCTTTCTTATACCTGGCTCCAACCTCGAGCAGGTCATAATCTGCCGTGCTGTTGACAATGCCCGGAATGGCCATTCTGTTGCGCAGGAAAAAGGTCGGGTATTTTGAGTACTGGTAATGTTTCCGCCCGCCCCAGACCCTGTAGTAATACTGTGGGGTGAATTCCAGCCTGGCATCCCAGTATGCCTCCTCGTGGTATACATTTCGTGCTACCTTCTCAGGATCATCACTGGGTACATTCGGTGAATACTCCCTTTCCTCCGCATAAAAGAAGGAATAATCCGAATGGTTTGATAAAGGCTGGGCAGTCAGGTATCCTACCTTTACACTCAGGTTCAGTCCGTTTGCCAGATCAATGTAATTGGAGAGGTACGCCTGGTTTTGCTGGTACAGCTTCATGTAGTTGCGCCTGAAGAACAAGGAGGCAAGTGAATTGATGGTAGAATTAATGCCCGTCTCGGAATTATAATCGGCTGATTCGCTTCCGATATGGAAGTGCAATTGCCCTCCCCGCATAGGAGAATAGCCATACCGTACATCCGTCCACCACATCACCCTTTCTCTGCTGAAAGCATAGGCAATACCGGGGTTGATCCCCAGTTTGTGCACAGAGTCAATTCGCTGCTCAAGACCAAAGGTTTGCCTGAATATAAAGCCATCAACCGTATTAAAATCTACCTTTTTAATCCCGATGAGCCCCTCGTAATTGATTCGCAGGGTCGAATCGAAAGCCCAAAATCCTGCGCCGTTTGTGATGAAGTTGGCAACCCTGGCAATTTTCTTCGGCGTCTTTTTGGTGCTGGCTGAATCCCCGGCAGGAATTGTGTCCTTCGGATGGACCAGCGTGCTGTCTTTAACCCCGGGTATTAATGCCTCAACAGAAGTTAGAGGAATCGGTCGCATGGAATTCCAATACGCCGTGTCCTTTTTGAGGGCGTCTTTCTCAACAGTGACCTTTGCCTCGTTTGACTTTATTTCAAGGGACTTCTCCCTGGCGGAGTCCTCAGGTGCCTCTTTGGCCATGAGGTTCGCCAGTTTTACCATATCCCGGTTGGTCAGTTCCTCCTTCGTCATCAGCGCCTCAATCTCCTGGTGCGTTTTTATTTTTTTAGGATCAGTAGCTGCAGCTTTTTGTGCTTCTTCTTTCATCTCGGGTTCTTTATTCCTGAGCGACTCCACGGTGTTTTTTTCATTCAGCACTACCTGTTGAAATTTCACCGAACTGGCGTACTTATAATCAGCCTTAATGCCCATGATTGCAGCGTTTACATAAAACTGGTAGCTGATGGGAAGCCAGGCATTGCTCTTAACAGGTGAATATATTGTTTTGTAGCTCAGATCACCGAAGAACATATGCACGGAAGCATCTGCCGAATGTAAACACCAGAGTTTATCAACCACATAAAGGTATCCCTTCATCAACTGCTGGCTGTTGCGTTTGGGTGTAACCTTTATTTTAAAAATTACATTTTTCCCTTCATCAAAGAAACCCTCATAGCGGTAAGTATAAAAGCTGAATGCATTGGGTGCCAGTGGAGAAATAAATTCATCTATTTTCGGCTGATAAAAGCTTGCCCGGATGAATCCCATCGGATTCACATCCTCATTTTCTCCGGGGAATGTGCTGTGAAAGGATATAACTTGCTGATCATATTTGTCGGGGGCATGGAACTGTATCTGGTTAATGGATTCCTGCAAAAATACATCACCGCTTTTCAATACGTTCTTTTGCCCGTTGATTTCAGTATGTTTTGCAATGATCTTGGGAATACTGATCAAATGGATGGTGCCCCTGAGATAAACATCCGCAGTGTACTCCTTTACCTGGTTCAGATGGTAGGGGGCAAGGCCTATCACTTTTCGCATGATGGGGTAAGCAGGGTCTTCCTTCCCCGGGGTTATCACCACCTCCTTTACCTGAATTGCCTGCTCGTCAAGCTGAATATTGAGGGTGATCGTCTGGTCAGCTGTTGTGATTTGTTTCCGGACCTGAAAGTAACCCATGGCTTTAAACACGATGGAATGCTTCCCGGGTTCCAGCTTAAGATCATAAAAGCCATCTGCATTGCTGGTGGTTCCGACATAGGTTGTTTCATCATAAACCGCAGCGTAGGGCACCGGGAGATCTTTCCTGTCCGTCAGGCGTCCTTTCAGGCTCTGAGGAAAACTGGTAATGGTAATAACGGATGCAATGACTAAAAAGGGAATTCGGGGTGAAATAGAACGCATCAGCAACAGGTTTTTATGACAATGGGACGATTCAACAGTTGTTTTGTTACAAAGGTCATACCTTTCTTCAAGAAATTAATATAAATTGCCGCTATAAATCACATCAATACCAATCCCTTGCCGGTATGAGAACACTTTACATCCTGTTATTCAGCCTCCTTAGCCTGCTATCCGGTTCAGCACAGACTGATGAATCTTTGCTGGAACAGGCTTTGTTCAATCTGCCGGATGTGACCTTTAAAAAGACTTCCAAACCCGGGGAGCCCATACTGCAGTACGCACTGACAATCCGGCAACCCCTGGACCATCAGCATCCCGAAAAAGGGAGTTTTGGTCAGCAGGTCCTCCTTACCCACAAAGGTTTCGAAAGTCCTACGGTAATGAATATAAACGGGTATGCTTTATACAAGGCCAGGAACGAACTGGTACGGATGCTGCATGCCAATGAGCTTAACATTGAGTACCGGTTTTACGGTCAATCAGCTCCCGACTCCCTGCCCTGGGAGTACCTTACCTATGAGCAGGTTGCTGCTGATCTGCATCGTATAAACCGGCTTTTTAAGGAATTATATACCGGGAAGTGGTTCAGCACAGGGATCAGCAGAGGAGGTCAAACGGCTATCATTTACAAATATTACTATCCTGAAGATGTGGAGGTTTCTGTGCCTTACGTAGCCCCTATCATTGATGGCCTTGAAGACAAGAGGATCTATGATTTTTTAGACACGATCGGCACAGATGAATGTCACAACCGGATCTTCGACTTTCAGGTTTACCTGTTAAAGCACGAAAAAGAAGTACTTGACAGGCTGCAGTGGTACGCCAGGGGGCGGAGACTTGAATTCGGTTACCTGGGGAGCATTGGCAAAGCTTTCGAATACACGGTGCTGGAATACCCATTTTCATTCTGGCAGGTCGGGTATAAATCGTGCAGCGACATTCCCCTCGGGAAATCCACTGATGAATATGTCAGTCACCTGCTTGACATAATCGACCTGGAATCCTTTGCAGATAAGGAACTGCAGGATAACAGGGTGCATTTTTATCAATCAGTGACCGAGGGTGGATATTACGGTTATGATGCCAGACCGTTCAGGAAATACCTGCATTACATCGATACGGACAATCCTTCCGGGAGCTTTCCGCCAAAATCATTAACCTATCGATCATTTGACAGTTCCCTGATGGACAGGATCAGCTCATGGCTTGCAGAGCACGGGGATAATTTTATTTACATTTACGGAGACAGGGACACATGGTCAGCCTGCCGGGTAAATGTTACAGAAAAAGTCAACTCCAGGCTTTACATGGTTCCGGGAGCCAACCATTTTGCTGCCCGGGTAAGGAATATGCCGGCAGACATGCAAAGAGATTTTGCTGATACCTTCCTGAAAATGTCCGGCATCCCTGTTGAACTGGAAGTGCTGAAATAAAAGAGGCTGTCTCAAATGCTGTAACCTACTTCGACTTCGCTCAGTCTGACATTTGGTTATCAATTGATTGTCATATTGAGCGGAGTCGAAATAGGATCATTATCCTGCTTTTGAGACAGCCTCTCTGCTATTTTATCAGTATGATAAATTACAACTTGTAAGGTCTCCTGTACTCATAACAGTTGAGCCTGTGGTTTGCAGCTTCGGTATCAGTTCCAAAACTCAGCGTGGCAGGATTCCAGTTCACAGGACGGCCTAATTCGGTTGCCATATTCCCCAGGCAGCAAAGAATGGCTGTGCTGGCACCAACCTCAATGGAAGCAATCGGTTTCTGGCGTGAACGAACCGAATCGATGAAATTCTGCATGTGGCCCGAATTGATTTCAAAACTTCCGCCACCCTTGGCAGCAGCTTTCTGCATTTCTTCGAACATTTTCTTGCGTTCTTCAGGGGTCAGGTTTTTCGGACGTCTTCCTGCAAGCTCAGCGGGTACAAGATCAGCCTTGGAACAGGCCAGGTAGCCACGTGCTACTTCAATCCAGCCATCAGTACCGATAAATTTAATCCCCTGGGCATTGGGCATATCCTCGAGGTATGCTTGTTCTGTCATTTCAATACCATTAAGGTACCTGAAGGTCAGATAAGCCTGTCCTTTGTATCCCTTTGGTGTAATTACCGCCGGTCCTGAACCATCCATACCGATCGCTGCCTGGGCAATATCAAACATATGAGCTCCCCAGTCGGCGGTGAATCCGTTTCCGGTTTCACGATACCAGCGCCAGGCACCCCACAACTTTTCTCTTTCTTCGGGTTCAAGAGAAATCGGAGGGCACAGATCAGGATTATAATGAATTTTGGCATCATTGAGCGGCCCCAGCCAAAGGTTCCAGTTCAGATTACCGGGAACAGGTACCTCGGGCAGGTCAAAGGGTTTCGGGGGATCTCCTACCTTGGCATAGATCTTTACAATATGCCCGATTGAACCGTTCTGGACAAGTTCAATGGCTTTCTGAAATTCCTTGCTCGAACGCTGCTGGCTTCCCACCTGAACAATCCTTTTACATTTATTGGCCACATCAGTCATTTTTAAGGCTTCCTGGATGGTGAATGACAAAGGCTTTTGCACATAAACATCCTTACCTGCCTGACAGGCATGAATGGTTTGCAGTGCATGCCAGTGGTCAGGAGTACAAACCTCAACAACATCAATATCCATCCGGTCGAGCAACCGCTCGTACTGCTCATACATATCGCAGCGGGGTGCTACACCCTGTGCAGATTGCCAGGCTTCAGCACGCTTCTTAAACCGTTGCATTTTCATGCTGTCCACATCGCAGATTGCAGCTACCTGTACACCGGGAACTTTGGCAAAACCCGAAAAATCGTTGATTGCCTGCTGTCCACCGCTGATGAAACCCATTACAACCCGATCACTCGGCGCAACACGTATACCATTCATCACATAACTGGGAAGAATGGTAAGACCGGTCAGTCCAAGAGCTGATAACCCGAGGAAATCACGACGGTTTAATCCTTTGCTTGATTTTTCTTTCATATTTTAAATTATAGAAGTTGTTATAATTTGAAAAAATAAATATATGCAATATATGTAAATCTACAGGAGGGTCATTACATTCCGGGGAGAAAATAGACAAACAAGGGGATTTCGCCTACATAATTTACTATATTTAGCCATAATTACAATACCATGAAGAAAATAACCTTTCTGTTCCTGCTTCATCTGATATTTGCCCTGGTGATAACAGCGCAGGTTGAAAAAACAATCCCTTCATCCATAGGCAAAGTCACCGTGTATAAAAGTGGCGCCCAGATTGAACACCATGCACAATTTGACCTCCAGCAGGGGAAAATGATCCTGTATTTTAAAAATCTCTCACCCTATATCAACAAGAAAAGCATACGGGTAAACGGCGACGGCTCCTATGTCATTCTCAGTGTGCAGCATCAGAATAATTACCTCGATGAGCTGGGAAAAAGTGAGGAAATACAGAAGATCACTGACAACCTGGAAGATCTGAAAGCAAAAACCGAGGATGAAGAAACCTGGATCAGGATATTGACAGACAAGCTCGATTTTCTGAAATCGAACAAGGTGATTCTGGGTAAGGACCAACCTGTAAACCCCGAGGTTTTCAAAACCATGAACGTCCTTTACGGCAGCAACCTGGAAACATGCAACCTTGAGATTCTCAGACGACAACGCTTAATCAGGGGTTATTCCGAAGAGATTTCGAAATTGAATAACCAGCTGATTACCCTTAACAACAGGACCGATCTTCCGTCAGGCACCATAATCATTACAGTTGATACCAGAAAGGCCAATACCGCCGGGATTGATTTCAGTTACCTGGTCGACGGGGCTTCCTGGTATCCTGCTTATGATATCCGGTTTACCGGCACCCAGAATCCCCTAACAGTCTATTACAAGGCCAATATTCTGCAAAACACCGGGATTGACTGGAAAGAAGTGGACCTGGTACTTTCCACTGCAAAGACCGACCAGTCGGCCCAGATCCCGGAAATGATCCCCTATTACCTGCAGTTTTATTATCCTCAGATTCAGGGAGCTGTATCCGGCAGGGCGGAAGGGCTTGCAATTGCTGACGACAAAGTGATGGAAGAGAACAGTCCGGTAATGGTCAGGGGAATATCCTCCCTGAAGGGCACAGGGAATCCCCTGTATGTGGTTGATGGAGTGCCACAGGACGATGTTTCCTACCTGGATCCGAACAACATCAGGCAGATTGATGTACTTAAGGACGCCTCAGCTACTTCCGTCTATGGTTCAAGGGGAGCAAACGGTGTAGTAGTCATCACCACCAAGGGTGAAGAGGAAAAATCGTCCGTACCCATCACCATCACTACCAAAAGGGAAACCTCCAATGAGTTTACCGTTGACGCTCCGCAGACCATCCTGTCGAACAACAAGCTCAATACAATCAATTTCAGGCAGACTGAGCTGAAAGCGGACTATGAGTACCAGACCCTGCCAAAACTGGCTGAAAACGTATTTCTGGTGGGCAGGATTCCCGACTGGTACAAAGCAGAGCTCATGGATGGAGAAGCAAATATTTACCTCGAGAACTCATTTGTGGGCACTTCCATGCTGAATACGCGGCAATTCAGCGATACCCTTGAACTATCTTTTGGGATCGACAACAACATCAGCATCAAGCGCGAAAAGCTGAAGGAATATTCCGAAACCCAGTTCATCGGAACCAATAAAAAGGAATCCATGGCCTGGAAAATTACCGTCAGGAACAACAAAGCATATGCCATCACGGCACGTGTAACTGACCAGGTCCCGGTTTCCACCACCAAAGAAATACAGGTTGAAGTAATTGATCTGGCCGGTGGAGCAATGAACAGAGATACCGGTGAGGTTACCTGGGAAATCCAACTGAAGCCCAATGAGACCAAAGAATTTGTGCTCAGGTATTCGGTAAAATATCCGAAAGATAAATTAGTAATCGTGGAATAATATGGAACTGGTATCCGGTAATATATCCCTCCGCCCACTCCGGGAATCCGATGCCCCCCGTCTTGCTGAACTGGCCAACAATGAAAAGATCGGCCGCAACCTGCGGGATGGATTTCCTTTTCCATACACCATTGAGGATGCCTCGGATTTCATCCGGCATTTCATGCACCACAGTTCCTTTTTTGCCATTGAATTCAAGGGTGAGCATGTTGGCAACATCAGCCTTTCGCCTTGTGAGAATGTTTACCGGAGAACGGCTGAGATAGGATATTTTCTTGGCGAACCTTATTGGAACAAGGGAATTATGACAGCTGCCGTGAATTTAATCACGGACTATGGATTCAGGGTGCTTGGTTTTGCCAGGATACATACCGGGGTTTACGAATATAACACTGCTTCCCAAAAGGTTCTGGAAAAATGCGGCTATACAAAGGAGGGAATTTTCAGGAAGTCTGTTTTTAAAGAAGGCCAACTGTGGGATGAGGTCAGGTATGCCAAGATCAATCCGGAGTTGGAACAGGGATCAGGGACAAAAGACACACAGGTTGCAGGAAATGGGTGAAGGGCAGCAATGAACGGAACATAATCATAATGGCATGAAGAACAGATTTTTGTTAATCGGATTTTTGCTTTTATCCCTGGGAACACCAACGATACACGGACAGGGATTTTTAAAAGCCGATGGCTCCAGAATCATCGACGGGAAAGGCAACGAAGTGATCCTAAGGGGAATGGGCCTTGGAGGATGGATGCTTCAGGAAGGTTATATGCTGCAGATAAACAACAAAGGCATGCAGCATTCCATCAAAGCCCGTATCACCGACCTGATCGGACAGGAGAACTGTGATAAATTCTACGACCTTTGGCTTCAGAACCACATGACAAGAGCTGATGTGGATTCGCTTGCCAAATGGGGCTTTAACAGCATCCGCCTGCCCATGCATTACAACCTGTTCACCCTGCCTATTGAGAAAGAACCTGTCGGGGGACAAAATACCTGGCTGACCCGTGGATTCACAATGACTGACAGTCTGCTGGCATGGTGCAAAGCGAACAATCTCTACCTGATACTGGACTTGCATGCGGCCCCCGGGGGTCAAGGCAAGGATGCCAATATTTCAGACTATGATGAAACCAAACCATCGCTCTGGGAAAGCACCCTTAACCGGGAAAAGACAGTTGCGCTTTGGAAAAAGCTTGCCGAGCGGTACGCCAATGAACCCAATATTGGCGGCTACGATTTGATCAATGAGCCCAACTGGACATTTGAGGGGAAAAACAAGAACGGCCTCGAGGATACACTGAACAAACCCCTCTGGGATCTGTATTCCGAAATAACCAAAGCCATCCGGGAGGTGGACAACAACCACATCATTATCATCGAGGGAAATGGCTGGGGCAACAACTACAGGGGATTCGAGGGTCCTGACGACAAGAACATGGTGCTGAGCTTTCACAAGTACTGGAGTCCCAACAGACAGGAAGCACTGAACGCGATCCTTGCCCTGCGAGATAAATTCAACATACCTGTATGGCTCGGCGAAAGCGGGGAAAATTCCGATAAATGGTTTACCGATTGCATTTCCCTTGTGGAGAAAAACCACATTGGCTGGGCCTGGTGGCCGCTGAAGAAGATCAACTCGGTGGTATGCCCGATGTTGATCGTTGCCCCCAAAGAGTACCAGCAGATCGTGGACTTTTGGAACAAGAGCTCCGGAAGGCCAACCAGGGAGCTTGCCACCAAGGTACTTTTCGAAATTGCCGAAAACCTCAAAGCTGAAAATTGCAGGTTCAACAAAGACGTGATCGATGCAATGTTCAGGCAGCCGGAGGATAAATCTTCCATTCCTTTCTCAGGGAATTCAATACCCGGACGGATCTATGCATCCGATTTCGACATGGGTTACCCGGAATATGCCTATCATGATGCAGACATGGAAAATACAGGTGAAGAAGGTAAAAAGACCGGTAACAGGGGCCGGAAATACCGTAATGATGGCGTGGACATTGAAATCTGCCAGGATAGTACCGGCTTCACCAACGGATTCAATGTCATGTCGGTTGAAGATGGTGAATGGCTAAGTTTCACCGTTACAGTGAACCGGGAGGGCAGTTTTCGGATTTCTGCCCGGGTTGCAGTCAGCAACAATACAGGAAGTATGAAATTGATGTGGGATGATGTACCGGTAGCAGACGGAGTTACAGTTGACAGAACCGGCGGAAGCCAGGCCTGGGAAACCGTCTCATTGGGGAGTGTCAACCTCACCAGGGGAAAACATACCCTGAAGGTTTTGGCAGAAAAAGGAGGATTCAACCTTGGCTTTATCGAATTGCAGTAGCACAGGCTTTTGCCTGTGTCCATAAACTGTTTAGTGCTCAATCATTTCTCCTGAAATGGCCCTGCAGGGCGGCCCTCTGTTCAACCAATACCTGCCAGGTACCCGCTATGGATGCCTGCAGCCCGGCAATCGAAACAACAGCGTTCTCGATCGGATCCCTGATCCCTGACAACGTAATCCCGGTGCGCGTTAACAATAATTCAACCGTGTCGAGTGCCAGCCTCATCGCGGCAAAATCCGCTTCGGGCTGATACTGTCTGTTGCCGTATTCAATAACCTTATTGAGCCTCCTGATTGCCTGATTATACAGGTCAACTGCCGAATCATACTTTTCCGCATTGCTCTTGTTGCGGAGGTACTCAATGTTGCCCTGAAGGACAAGATGTTTGGCCGCGGTGAAGGAGTTGCAGTCACCATCCTGTTCTATTCTGCGTGCTGCTGAAACATTTCTTTCCATCTCCGAAGCCAGCTCATAATCTCGCAAGGTATCGGTATAATGAAAAACCGGCCTTTTCCAGCGCTCCCTGTAATTATTCTCATAAAACTCCTTGCAGGTCAAAGGATGTTCAAGGAACTGCCACATCGGATCAAAAGGCATATGCGATCGGATCAGATCTTCGGGGTGTACACGATAATAACCTGATCCCCAGGTAGGATCAAAGAGGTACCAGGTAGAATCTATGAATCCGGCACACCATACATGAGGAAGATAATCCACCACCCGGTTTTGCCGTGTGTATCCCTGAATGACATATGCCTTAATGCCTGCTTGGTTGGCCAGTTCACAGAACAGGCTGGCAAAATGCAGACAAACCCCTACCCTCGTTTGCAGGACCCTTTCCGAGATCTCCTCCGGAGGAGGATAATCGCGGATGCTGAAGAGGCTGTCGAAATTGTAACGGATGTTGCGGGTGATCCATGTAAAAATGGCGCGCGTTTTATCCTTCTCATCCATGAAGTTCTGATTGATATAACCGGCCAGGTCATTTACCGAGTAGGTAAGTGAATCAGGGACACGCGCCATGATCCTGCCCACAGAGTAAGTTCCGGGCATCCTTTGCGCGTTTAATCCGATCCATGGGCCAAACAGCAATATGGCAAATAAAGTTCTCATGGTTCATGCTTTGGTCGGATTTATAACCATCTATTCCCCTGCAGCCCAGAAGATTGCATTTCGCACCAGAATGGTATAGGCTCCGTTCTGAAACAGTCCGGGGTGGTGTCCCATGAAGATGTAGACATTCCTGGCCCTTACCTTTTCATTAGTCCAGATCACGGGATGATCTCCCATGGTAATGTCGGAATAAGGGGAATAGCTTGATTCATCCACACTGGCCAGAACATGAACGCAGGGTCGCGGGCTTTTATCCCAGGTGTACCATTCCTCATCCGCAATCACGAATGAAGCCGGCATTCCCTTCATCACAGGATGGCTTTGGTCCTCCGTATGAACTGTCCCTGCCGCAAGTCCTGCGATATAATTGTCGAAACGGATTCCTCCCATGAAGCCGGAAAACCAGTTCCACATGGAGTAGCCATCGAATTCCCCGAGTAAAGTGGCATGGTGAAATCCTACCCAGCCTCCGCCTTTCCCTTCGATGATGTATCTCTCAAATGCCGCTGCTGCCTTTTCATTCCAGTTATACGGCGGAAAATCGAGCTGAATGAAGACCTGATACTGTGACAGGAAATCATCATTAATCTGGTCTGTATTACTGATATAATCGATGGTAAAATTGCTGTCACTTGCCAGTTTATTGAGCCACACGCGGGCTGCATCTGTAAAAGGGCCATGCTGCCCCCCCGTTTCGGTCAGTACAACTGCCCTGAAAACCGGATCCCGGCCCTGTATACCAGAAAAGAACAAGTGAAATACCAGGATGAGGAGCACACAAGGCAAGGACAGTGCACGATCAGGGTTTAGTCCGGGATTTGCTTTCATTTGGAACACACATTTGGATTCAATATTATGAAATTTAGTCCTTGCACAGGTAATTATTTTCTATTTTTATGGTAACAGAAAATCAGCTATTATCCTTTATGACACTAAAAAACATCCAGACGGAGGTAGATGCAGCCTTTTTGTACAGGTTACTGGCAGCGCATGAAACCGATGAAACCATTTCAGCCGTTTTTCACCAGATGAGTGAAATAGAAAAGGGCCATGCGCTGGCGTTCCTGAAAAAGCAAAACCTTGATGCATCGCAAATGCCGGGCCCCTCTGCGAGGGCCAGGGTTTTGAAAACTATCGGCGGGGTGCTGGGATATGATTATGTTCTTGGTGTGCTGCTCGACACCGAAAAGAGTCTCTCTGCCTCGATATTGAAGTCGAGAAAGCGTGAAAAGCAAGCCGGAAGTATTTCTGATACAGCCCATGTGACCATTCTGAAAAACATCCTGAATTCACAAACCAGGATCTCAGGATCCAATCTGGCCAGGTTTGAAAAACGACACCGTTCCGTAGGTGGTAACGCCCTGAGAGCTGCAGTACTAGGGGGCAATGACGGTCTGGTATCGAATTTCAGTCTTGTGATGGGTATTGCAGGAGCCACGAACGGACAAAAAGAAGTGCTGCTGGCCGGGATTGCAGGCCTGCTGGCGGGTGCGCTGTCCATGGCACTGGGTGAATGGATCTCGGTAAAAAGCTCGCAGGAGCTTTATGAGAACCAGATGGAGCTTGAAATGGAAGAGCTGGAAGTCAATCCCGACGGAGAAGAGAAGGAACTGGCCATCATTTATATCACCAAGGGAATACCGGAAAGCCAGGCCCGGGAAATGGCGAAGGAGATCATCAGAAACAAAGATCATGCCCACGAAGTGCTGGTTAAGGAGGAACTGGGCATCAATGCAGAAGATTTGAAAGGGTCAGCCTTTGAGGCCTCCCTTGCCTCGTTCCTGCTATTTTCGCTGGGAGCCATTATTCCTGTCATACCTTTCTTCTTTACCGGTGGTTTGCAGGCCGTACTGTTCAGTACCGGGCTAAGCGCACTGGGATTGTTCCTGATCGGGGCCTCCATTACATTGTTCACAGGCAGAGGCGTCTGGTATTCAGGGTTCAGGCAGGTGATTTTCGGATTGGCCGCAGCAGCGGTCACATTTGGAATAGGAAAAATCATCGGGATATCCGTATTGTGATGATTAATTGTCTTGGTTAACTGTATATAAAGAAGACATAATTGATCAGGTGATAAGGAAGCAAGCATAGGAATCTGTCAATTCACAGGTGGGGAAGTGTTTCATCAGGTCGCATTGACATAGGCTACGGAGCATTTAATTTCCATATTTACTAACCCCGGCTTCTTTTCAAAAAATAACTAACTTTATTTGCAAATCAACCATAATGGAAGCCGGACAGGGCGAAACCCGATAAAACCTTTAAACAGGATTCGTAATGGCAGTCTATTTTTCAAGGTACATGCTGATTGCATGTTTTCTGCTGGCCTATCAGAGCCTTCTGGCCCAGGCCGACTTTCGCACCGGTTATGTCATCATGGTTAGCGGCGATACTGTATATGGTGATATTGATAACCGTTCCGAGCTGCTGATGGGTCAAAGCTGCTACTTCAGGGAAGCAGGAAAACCGGGAATGGTTGATCTCTTCCCGGGAGATTTACTGGGATACCGGATTAGTGGCGGAAAATACTATGTTTCGCGGGATATCGGCGGCAAAAAAGCATTCCTGGAATTTCTGATCCTCGCCAGGATCAGCATGTATTATTTACGTGATACCCGGGGTGAACACTATTATCTTGAAAAGGACGGATCAGGACTGATCGAGCTGCCTTATGAAAACAAAGTAATTTTTAAAAACAAAATTCCCCAGGCCTACCAGTCAAAACAGCACATAGGAATCCTGAGTATATATATGAAAGACGCCCCTGGTATGGAACCAAAGATTGCCGGCATCAGGAAACCCAGCCGCAAGAACCTGATCCGGCTGGCTGAGGATTATCATTACATGGTGAACAATAACAGGTCCTATACGGTCTTCGCGGGCAAATACCCCTGAGGCAGCTGCATGATCAACTTTGCAAATGTTCCCGATAATGGTTATACTTACTGTTTAAATGCGCACCATTCACTTCTTCCACCAACATATACCAAACATATCATGAAAAAACTGGTTGCACTTGGGCTGGCAGCTGTATTGCCCGCAATGCTGGCTGCTCAAACCGGCAAGGTTATGGATAACCTGTCGATGACAAGCAAAATTCTGAAAATGGACCGAAAGTATGCCATTTACCTCCCCCCTGATTACGAAACCTCGCAGCGCAGCTATCCCGTGCTTTATTTGCTGCACGGCGGCGGAGATGATCAGACCGGTTGGGTGCAGTTTGGTGAAGTGCTGCACATTGCTGACGAGGCCATTAACCAGGGCAAAGCTACTCCCATGATCGTTGTTATGCCTGATGCCAACACCGGCCAGCGCGGATATTTCAACGATATTAAGGGGGAATGGCTTTACGAGGACTTTTTCTTTCAGGAGTTCGTTCCCTTCATTGAAAAGCAATACCGCATCAAAGGAGAAAAACGGTACAGGGCTGTGGCAGGACTATCAATGGGTGGCGGCGGAACCTTTATGTATGCCCTGCATCATCCCGAGATGTTCTCTTCAGCTTGCCCATTAAGTGCATCAACCGGTGCTCTTTCGCTTGAGCAAGCCAGAAAAAACTACGTGGAACGTGGTATTACAAATGTCACTGATGCTGAAATTGAAGCCTATTACAAACGACACAGCGTGCTGCCCCTGCTCGACAGCATTCCCGATGACCAGAAGAAAGCTGTTCGCTGGTATATAGATTGCGGGGATGATGACTTCCTTTACGAGGGGAATTCGCTTGTTCACATTGCCATGCGCAAAAAGGAAATACCCCATGAATTCAGGATACGCGACGGCGGACATACCTGGACCTACTGGCGGGAATCGTTTCCGGAGGTTCTTGCATTTATATCCGAGGCCTTTCATCAATACTAATCCATCACCGAGACTGCCTGTATGAAGCATTTCTCTTCGTGGTCAGTTGTCCTTGCAGTTGCTGCGGCCTGCCTTTCCTGTGCCGGGGATCCTCAGCGGGGAACTGATTTTACTGCCTATGTCGATCCGATGATCGGAACCGGCTATCACGGTCATGTTTTTCTGGGAGCCAGTGTCCCTTTTGGCGCAGTTCAGACCGGACCGGTAAATTATATCAAAGGGTGGGACTGGTGTTCGGGTTACCATTATTCCGACAGCATAATCACCGGATTTTCACAGTTGCACCTGAGCGGAACCGGAATCGGTGACCTTGGTGATATCCTGATCACCCCTTTTACCGGGAAAGTAAAGACCAGCCCGGGAACCGCCGATAAGCCCCTCTCAGGATATGCCTCCAGATTCAGTCATGCTGACGAGCAAGCAACAACAGGTTATTATGCTGTCAGGCTTAAAGATTTTGATATTCTGGCGGAGCTGACGGCAACGGAAAGAGTGGCCTTCCACCGGTACACCTTTCCGTCAACCCGGGAGGCGCACATTGCCATAAACCTGGCAGAAGGCATAGGCTGGGATCAGCCTGCGGAAACCTTTATCCGGAGAATTAACCCTGCAACCTGGGAGGGCTATCGCTTTTCCACCGGCTGGGCAAAGGACCAACGTGTGTTTTTTGTAATCCAGACATCCTGTCCTGTGGAAAAATTTGAGCTTTTCGACAATGACCTTTTTGTGCCGGGTGATTCTGCCCGGTCAGGCAAACTGACGGGAATACTGACCTTCGGTGCCAGCCAAGATGAACCGGTGCTACTCAAAATAGCCATTTCTCCGGTAAGTTGCGAAAATGCAATGGCAAACCTGCAAGGTGAACTACCGGAATGGAACTTCGAGGAAGCAGCTGACGCGGCAAAACAAGCCTGGAACAGAGAGCTGGGTAAGATCCGTGTAAAAGGGAAAGACGTAGCACTCCTGAGAACCTTTTATACTGCACTGTTTCATAGTTACATTCATCCGGCCCTTTTTTGTGACAGCAATGGTGATTACCGGGGAGCCGACGGGAAGGCTCATCCCGATCAAGGTTTCCGGACCTATTCGGTTTTTTCTCTTTGGGATACCTACCGGGCTGCACATCCCCTCTTTACGCTGACCCAGCCCGAAAGGGTAAATGACATGGTGAATACCATGCTGACTATTTACAAACAACAGGGTAAACTACCGGTCTGGCATCTGATGGGCAATGAAACCGACTGCATGGTGGGATACAGTGCGGTACCGATCATCGCGGATGCCTGGTTTAAAGGCTTCCGTGGCATTGATGCTAAACTGGCTTTTGAAGCCATGAAAGTCTCATCCTCACGCGATGATTATGGGGTGGGATTCCTGAAAGAAAAGGGATTTATCCCTGCTGACAAAGAAAGAGAATCCGTTTCCAAAGCTTTGGAATACTGCATTTCCGACTGGTGTATTGCACAAATGGCACTGGCATTGGGCAAGATGGAGGATTACGAGTATTATTCGAAACGCGCCACCTTTTATCAGCAATATTTTGACCCAGTGACACATTTTATGCGTGCAAAACTGGATAACGGAAAGTTCCGTGAGCCCTTCAGCCCGTTTCAGTCAATACACGAATGGGGTGATTATACCGAAGGGAACGCCTGGCAATATACCTGGCTCGTCCCGCACGATGTGGAAGGACTGATCCGACTCTTTGGAGGAGACGGGCCATTCCTGGCCAAACTCGACAGTCTCTTTGTTGTGGAAGGCGACATGGGCGAGAAGGCCTCTGCCGATATTTCAGGACTCATAGGACAATATGCCCACGGCAATGAACCAAGCCATCATATCGCTTATCTATATGCCTACGCAGGACAGCAATGGAAAACGGCGGAAAAAGCCAGGTCCATTATGCAGGCACTTTATTCCGACAAACCGGATGGATTATGTGGGAACGAAGATTGCGGCCAGATGTCAGCCTGGTACATCCTCTCCGCCTTGGGACTCTATCCGGTCAATCCGGCCAACGGCGTTTTTGTATTCGGAAGCCCCCTTTTTGATGAGGCCGCCTTAATGCTGCCCCATGGGAAGAGCTTTGTCGTGAAAGCCCTCAATATCAGTGGGGAGAACCTGTATATCCAGTCAGCCATGCTGAATGACAAACCCTATACGAAATCATACATCACATACAGGCAAATTATTGAGGGAGGCCATCTGGTGTTTGAAATGGGACCCAGTCCAAACGCGGGGTTTGGATCTGATATCAAAGACAGGCCGTTTTCGGCAATTCCTCAATAACATGCTGACTGTGATTAGAAACCTGACAAATAGCAGATACCCATGAACAGATTCAGCGTAACCACGGCATTATTCCTCTTGTTGATTTTCGGATGCAGGAAAGAGGAGGAATTGATCCAATCGCCATCACGCAAGGCCGATATTCAACGGATGATACTGATCCAGAAGCAACTCACTGCAAACAGTCAGTTACCCTTGTGGGATATATTCAACCAGAAAATGGCTGACGATGAAAGGCAGGCTCTTGAATTTCTGTATGCTTACATGCCCCTGAGCGACCTGGCTGATTATCCGCCATCATTTTTTCTGTCGAATGTTAGGCAATGTCTGAAAGCCCGAAAACAAATGCCCTGGAGCAGCGGAATCCCGGAAGATATTTTTCTTCATTTCGTTCTTCCGTTGCGGGTCAATAACGAAAACCTTGATTCTTTCCGGCTGGTCATGTACCAGGAAATCAAAGAACGCGTCAAAGACATGAATATGACAGATGCTGCGCTCGAGATAAACCACTGGTGCCATGAAAAAGTAAACTACAGGGGAACCGATGCACGCACCAGTGCCCCGTTGTGCACGATAAAAAAGACATTCGGCCGTTGCGGCGAGGAATCCACTTTTACGGTATCTGCAATGCGGACAGCCGGTATCCCGGCACGGCAGGTTTATACACCACGCTGGGCTCATACGGATGATAACCATGCCTGGGTTGAGGTATGGATCAACGGTGCATGGCATTATATGGGTGCATGCGAACCGGAACCAGCCTTGAATATGGGTTGGTTCAGCGAGCAGTCGCGACGCATCATGTTGTTGCATACCAGGGTATACGGCCGCTATTTCGGAAAGGAAGAGGTTGTTGATGAAGCTGATCGGTTCTCAGAGCTGAACCTTACTGCAAATTACGCTCCGGTTAAAACAATTACTGTGGTTGTAAAGAATCCCGACGGCAGGCCTGCTGAAAGTGCAAAAGTTGAATTCAAGCTTTACAACTATGCTGAATTCTTTCCCATTGCAACAAAATATACCGATAAAAAGGGTCGGGCACATTTGACCACTGGCATGGGCGACCTGATGATCTGGACTTCAAAAAAAGGATTGTTCAATTACCGGAAGATAACCGTCCTGGAAACCGACACACTGGTGCTGGTACTAAATAAAACTGCACAAATGCCCCACACCGAATGCTATGACATTGTCCCTCCCCATGCCATCAAAACGGATAACCAGATCAGCGCCCAGAAAAGAAAAGAGAATGACCTGCGCCTTCTGCAGGAGGATTCTTTGCGCAATGCTTACATGAGCACCTTCAAAGACAGCATCTGGGCTACTGTTCTGGCTAAGCGGCTTCAACTCGACTGCGACACGGTTTGGAGGCTCATTGAAAAAAGCTATGGCAACTGGCCTCAAATTTCTGCCTATCTTGAAAAAAACTCAGAGAATTACCGCAGCTACGTTCTGGCCCTTGCAAGCGTGCTATCCGACAAGGATTGCAGCGATGCCCGTGAAGCTGTTCTCACCGACCATCTGAGGGAATCACTTGCTGTTGAAGGAATCAACCGCGAAACGTTCGTAAAGTATATTCTTTCACCCCGGATCGACCTGGAGAATCTGTCTCCCTGGCGCAGCTTCCTGCGGAAAAAGATGTCGTTCCTGGAGCCTTCGGTTAAAACGGATATGGCAGTCCTCATTCGCTGGATAAAAGAGAATATCCGCATTGATGAACGCGCCAATCAGCACTCCAGGGCCCCACTTACGCCTGTCGGTGTTTACAATCTGCGAGTGGCAGACCTGCAATCAAGAGATATCTTTTTCGTTGCGGTCTGCCGTACATTTGGCATTCCGGCCCGGATGAATCCGGTGGACCGTTTTCCAGAATACCTGCATAACGGTGAATGGACCAGAGCCTCCTTTGACAAACCAGCCGAGCGGACCGTACAGGGGTTTCTGACGCTGACAGGGTCCGGGAATAACCCGGTTCCACCGGGATACTATACACATTTTACGATCGGAATGCTCCGGGATGGTCATTATGGTACCCTTGAATTTGAAGAGGGACGTCAGGCGGAAAGCTTTCATTCGATTCCGCTCGATACCGGGCGATATGTGCTCATCTCCGGGAACCGATTGGAAAACGGATCAGTCCTGAGCACGCTGACCTACTTCACCATAGAACCAGGCCGTGTAACCAGGTTACCTGTTCAGCTGCGGGAAAAAACCGGAGAATTACCAGTGATTGGAAAACTGAACCTGGAAAGGCTGCTGGCCGTTATTCCGGAACACTCATCACCGGAAAGCCTGGCAACGCTTACAGCGGAAAAGAACCTGGTTGTGGTATTACTTGATCCGGGACTTGAACCATCCAGGCATATCCTGAATGACCTTGGTGCCTATGTGGATCATTTCAACAACTGGAACACAAGGTTCCTGTTCCTGGCATCCGCCGATAAACGATCAGGGCTCAGTGTGCTGGATGCCTACACCCTGCCCTCGGATTATCTTGCAGGTATCGACTATAAGGACAATTTACTTAAGGCTGCAGATGCCATTTATGGCAAAGGGCTTAAAGACAATCTGCCCTTGGTAATTTTGTGCGACAAGCACGGCACAATCCAAATGTTCTCTGCTGGATATAAAATCGGCATAGGTGAACAAATACTCAAACTTGAACAATAAGTTTTCAGGTTTCTGTAATTATTTTTCTGAAGCATTTTCTATTTTTGTAAAAACATAATCCTAGAAATATGTCCAAAGAGAAATCCCCTACTAAAGAAAAAGAAAAGAAGGCGGCTAAACTGAGTTTAAAAGAAAAAAGGGCTGCCAAGAAAGAAAAACGTGAAACCAAAAAGGGATAGAATATCCCTTTTTTTATTGGCCTAAAAGACATAGCCAGTTGAGGTTTTATTCAACTTTTTTCAAAAGGTGATGTATATCACCTTTTTTTATTATACAGTGTTGAGAACCTTTTCCGCATTATACCGTAAAATAGGAAAACTAAATCAAATATTGATGAAGAAAGGAGTTTTACTTATCGCATTGATTCTGCTGAGCGTTGGATTCGGGCATTCCCAGGTCAGCAGTGTCAGCCAGGCACAGACCATGTTCATTTACAATTTCTCACGCCTTATCCAGTGGCCCGCAGGAAGTTCTTCCGGCGAATTTATTATTGGTGTGGTAGGTGACAATGAGATCTATAACAGCCTAATTGCCTTTGTGGCCAATAAAAAAGTTGGATCTCAACCCATCATTGTTAAGAAATTCGATGATCCTCAGAGTGTTTCACGTTGCCATATTGTTTTTGTCGGTGATGGTAAAATTTCACGGTTGAACGAAGTGATCAGCAAGCTTCAGGGATCAAACAGTCTCATTATTACAGAAAGAAAAGGCATGATCAATTCGGGTTCTGCCATAGATTTCTTTATGGAACAGGATAAACTGAGGTTTGTAATGAACACAGGCAATGCTGAGAAATACAACCTGATTGTCAGCAAATCCCTGCAGGATATGGCTTATAAGAACTAATTCTACCTTTTCAGGATATTAACTTTCAGCAATCCATAAAGTCTGAAAGGCATTTATTCGGATACGATCTGATTGTTGCTGCAAATTCCGGCAGGATATCAGATCGTATCCATTTTTTATCCGTACCAACGATGTTTGAATATCCACTTGCCTCACTGCAAGATTGGAAATACAAATGATACTGTCACCTGTTGCTGTGTTGAACCTCTTAAAAGCAACCACCTGTTCACCAAGCGGCAGCACCTCCTGCCTGCTTCCGGGGTGAAATGCAGAACAGCCCTGTCTAATCCCGACAAGACGAATCAGCTCCTTAAATATCCTGCTGTGCATGGTATCAGTTGACAAAAGTGACACAAGTTCATCCGCACGCCACTGCTTGCGGTTAATGCTGCGGGCTCTTCCTGTTGCCCTGACACCTTCATGATCGTTTGCAGTACCTGTGAGACTATTGAAATAGAACGCGGGTATTCCCTTCAGGGACATCATGATCGTTTGTGAACAGATGAACCTTGCTTCCTGGAACTCATCCGGCCCGTTTATATCGCCCTTCATGGCGTCTAAAAAGGTGATGTTAATCTCGTAAGGACTCTGAGATCCATCAGGATTACTCCTGTAACTGACCATCCCTCCGAAAGCTGACATGGCTTCAAGCAATTGCAGGATCTCACGGTCCGGCAGCAACCCTTCAAGTGGTCTGATGCCAATGCCGTCATGAGATGCGGTGTAATTCAGAAAGGTCTGGTTCGCATTGAGTTCGGGTATGCTGCCTGCCCATTGGTTCAGGTGCTCTGAGTTGCCGGTAAACAAAGCATGCAGCAGCAAGGGCGGCAGGCTGAACTGGTAAACCATGTGGGCTTCGTCGGCATTGCCAAAATAGCTCCAGTTTTCCGTATTCGGCACATTTGTCTCCGTCAGGATTATGGTGCCGGGGCTCACATAAGAAACAACATCCCGCAAAAGCTTTACAATCGCATGGGTCTCAGGCAGGTGCAGACAGGTTGTTCCTCTCTCCTTCCAGAGAAAGGCAATGGCATCGAGGCGAATGATGCGTACTCCCTTGCTTACATAAAACAGCAAAATCCTGATCATTTCAATCAGGACCTCCGGGTTTGAGAAGTTCAGGTCAACCTGATCATTGCTGAACGTGGTCCATACTTTCTTCGTCCCCCTGGGTGATTCAAACCCGGTAAACAAGGGCGTGCTTCGGGGCCTGACCACCTGGCTGTAATCAGTGTCAGGCTCTGATTCTATAAAAAAGTCCTTCCCGGGGTCTTTGCCTGCCAGGTAGTTTTTGAACCAGGGGTGGCTGGCTGATACATGATTTATGACGAGGTCGGTCATCAGACCAAATTCAGCTCCAATGGCTGTTATATCAGCCCAGCTGCCCAGCGCCGGATCAACATTCATGTAATCGCTTACCGAAAATCCGTCATCGGAGGTATAAGGGAAGAATGGCAGAATATGGACGCATGTAATTTTCCCCGCCAGCCTTTCACGAAGAAAGTCCAGGAGAATCTGCAGTGGTTTCCTGTCAGGCATGACAATTCCGTTGCCGTAAGTGATCAATACCATTTCGCGCTCATTCCAAAGTGGTTTTGCCTCATGCCGCTGGTCTGCAAGCTTCAGTATCCGGTTTACCAGTCCTTCACTAAACCCGGTTTTATAAATACCCTGTAAATGCCTTGCGATCATACCTGCAAATTCCGCCATATCCGCGTGCTGCTGTCCGTACTTTGCTGCATCTTCCATACCGGTCAAATGTTATCGCAACCCGCGTGTAAAGATATTATTGATAAGCGGAGCAAGCAATTCAGCTATTACCCTGTGGCCAAGCTTCTCATCCAGTATTTTGAGATTGTGACTGACAACCTGATTGCGAAATTTGTAGTCTGTGACAAGTTTATAAGTTGTTTCAATAATCTCCGGATCCAGGATATTCTCTTCCACATGTGGCAGCTCAAAGCCCAGCGGTTCGAGATCCGATCTGAAAACATGATACTTGTTAATAACTACAGGTAACCCCGCTGCCAGCATTTCGAGCAGGTTATTCCCAAATCCTTCCACCTGGCTGAAGTAGGTACCAATCCCTCCCGTCGCAGAAATTATTCCCGGTATTTCAAAAAAATCATAATATTTTTTATCCACAATGATATCCCGGTGCGAGAGTATCCTGTGTTCACCAAATACCAGGAAAACAGGAGAACCGGAATATTCTTCCTTTTTCAATGCAAAATATTCCGCAAGGAATTCCTTGTACTTTACCTGTTCGTCTCCTGAATGGCCGCTGACAAGTAAGGCTATACACTTTCTGTTTCCGGCTTTCTGGAACCTCCTCTCCAGCTCAAAGGCCAGGTCGACTGCAAATTCAATCTTTTTTCGCGGGACGATCCGTGTATGCTGCAAAAGGATAACCGTATCGCTCATGGTAAAACCGGCTGATTCCACCATGGCGGTCAAGCCGATGTTCTTGAAAAAGGACCTGTTGTAAATATCCTGCGGGGGATAGTTTAAATCATAGCCTTCCCAGTTATATTTCTCCCAGTCCCAGGTAACATCGTGCGTATTGGGAATCACTGCGGTACGGTCCCTGAAATACTCATCCAGCCTGTTGGTGCTGTATTTTTTAAAGACCTTTCTTGCGAGTTCGGGCTGGGTGGAATTGATGAATACGATGCCGTCGACATATGTGCCAGGCAAATATTTCAGGTACTTCTGAATGACCGGGTTTGGATTTTCAAACTGCTTGCGTTCAAAATATGAATCGTGCCACCAAACGAGAATTTTTGGCCAGATGATGTTGTTTTCACGCAATGATTCAAAATAATAACCCAGGCCTACTGCCGTAATAAAATTGTAGGGATGTGAAGTATTATGGGCAATGATGATGTCGATGTTGTTCCGCTGAACAAACTCGGCGATAATGTCCTTGGCCACGAGTGCGTTCTCATGAATAAGCTTATCCAGTGTTCCGTTATCAGCTGGCTGGCTGAAGTTCCTGATGATGGTGGAATGTATCTCATTCTTATGCCAGAAAACATCATGCGTTTGCGCATTAAACCGGGGTGAGGAATGGGCAGCCAAAAAATGGATATTTCCCAGCTGAATACCAAGACTTTTTACCATAGCAATCACCGACTGGTCGATCACAATTGAAACCCCGTCATTCTTCCCGATGAGGGAATGGATGATGCCATAGTTAAGATGAGAAATGTCCATTACAGTAATATTTTAAACAGTTGACGTAATTCGGTGATGACATAATCCGGTGTAATTCCTTTTAGATCAGACAGTTCAGGACGTAATCTCAGCGACTTGGTGTCACCGGCAAACAGTGCAGTCTTAAAACCTGCCATCCGGGCCGGGAATACATCTCTGAGCATATCATTGCCGATGAATAAGATCTCATCGGGATGAATCCCGAATTTATTCCGGCATTGCGTTTTAAAATGTTCGAATAGAACAGCATCGGGTTTTGAGCGCTGATGCTGGTAGGAGAAAATCGTAAGATCGGGATCAAAGGGTTCTACCTGTTCGGATTCTGTGATGGTATCATGCAGGAAGAAGTTAAGGATAACGGGTGTATAAAACTGCGCGTTGGAAATAAGACCCAGCGGGAATTTCCTCTCTGCCAGGTTATTGATTACATCTTTCATACCCGGCATTGGATAGATCCGGTTGCTGAGTACCTCAAAAACAAAGGTAAAGCATTTAATGCACAGGGGACCACTGAGTATGAGCCTGTTCCTGTTGTTATTGTCCATGATGATCTTCTCCCATATCTCGAGGATGTTGATTTCCGGATATGGCTTACAGTCGGATCGCGCTGTCTGGTGAAAGGTTTTGATCAAATTCTTGAATTCCTCCAACACCTCTGTAAAGAACATCTCCGGTTCAAGTACTGTTTCAGCAAGCACAATGCCCGAAGCATCCAAAGCCGCCTTAAAGTTCTCCGCGGAGATTACCGATTCATCGATATCACCGGATGCTGAAATCAGGATGGTACCATAAACATCAAATGCAACCGCTTTAATAGTACCATCAGGCTCTACCAACGGCTTCAGCAGCGTCGGCTCCGGCATCATTTCCGATGAATCACTCAGAAACTTTGTGATATATTGCAAGTAATTCCGCTCCATATTTTTCGGGTGAGAATTTATTTTCGACGATTTGCTGGTTCCTGTATATTACTTCCGCCGGGATATCCTCCAGGAAATTTGTCAAACAGGTATTATTCCTGAGTAACTTATTCCTGGCCGGTTCCTGGCTGGCAAGCTGTATTACTGTCATTTCCTGGTCGTCCTTCGGGAGATCTTTAAAATCTATCATACCCTCAGGGGTTTCAATAAGAATATGCCCGTAAAGCCTGGGGAATTCTAACCCTTGTGCTATCAGGTCATTTGTGACGCACGGCAGATCTCTCCCGATCACCGGTGTTCCTGCAAGCCAGGGTTCGAGATAAACCATTCCAAATCCTTCGCGTGCGCTGGTCGTTATACAAAAATCGGAAATACAGATCAATTCTTCATGGTCAACGACCACCCCTGACTCAAATTTTACATCGATCCCATTGTGGAGGCAGATTCCTTTCCACCGTTCATAGCCAGTCAATTCCAAGGGATTCTTGGGGGGAAGGGTTATTGTAAAAGACGCTTCGTTTCTGAATAAAACAGCAAGAAGCAGAAACTCACCCAGATTCTTGCGTGCTATGGCGCGTACGGGATAGGTGCATATTTTTCGGGATGGATCAAACCCAAGAACTTTGCAGATCCTCCTTCTTAACTGGTGTTTGCCGGAGGGTGCCACAAGCTTCTGAAAGGAAACCGGGTTGGGAAGAAGATGAATCCGGGATGCATCCATGCCCTTTTCGATAATTTGCCGGTAATCACAGGAATTCAGCGATATGAAATGATACCCGGGGAACGGGGGGTACAGGATCTCGGACAGCGGCAATAAAGAAGCTTCGGGGATCCATTTCCCGAGCAATTCCATGTTTCGGGGCCTTGCTTCCGGAAAATCATGACTATGATTGATGACCGGGTATCCTTCCTTTGCCAGTTCATAAACAGCGAGCGTCAAAGCAGGATTCTTACCGAGATTTGCATTATGAACATGTAGAATAGCCTCACCGGTAAGATTTCTTTTTAATACTGCGGTTATCACCTGAACAGCCTCCAGGAAGTTTTCTTCACTCATAGCGTAATCCAGATAGTCCAATGCGGGATGAACCTGAATTATAGCTTGCGGAATATCCGACTCTCCCCTGTCATTTCCGCACAGTACACACAATTCAATTTTTCCGGGTAAGGTTTGAAGCCCCCTGATCTGTGACCCGATGATCCTTGTAACACCTCCGGGATTAAGATGATAATGTACGATGACGACTTTCATGTAACCCATAAAATATCGTCTTAATCTATCTCAATTTATGGTTATTTGCAACATTTTTCCATCTTAAATTTGGTGTATGAATTTTGCTGTTTTATCAACAAAAATTGATTTTTTAACCATCGTTTTATATCTTTGATCACTTTTATTATATACAATTAAACCCTGATTTCAGCGTTTTTATTTTGGCAGATAAACATTCCTGTAGTTTTTCTGTTAGTATAAAAATCTCTCTCTATGAAGACCAAGACCATTTTACCAGTTCTGCCTTTACGGCTTTCAGCAATCCTGGTGTTGCTGATGGTAGTTGTAATGGCCGCAGAAGCCGGGAATTCACCCAAGTCGTTTTACGGGGGCAGCATCAAACTCAATCCCGAATGCAAAATCAAGCGGATGTCAAACGGAGAGGTAATTGTATTTGCCAAGGACAAGGAAGGTTTGGATGTCAAGCATCAGTTCACTGATTTTTACGCAGATCTTATCATGGCTGCCTTCCGGAAGCAGCGGATAGAATATATTGTTGATACATTCAGCAAAAAGTATTATCTGTCAGACGATGACTGCAGGCGTGAGGTCAAACATGCCGTGAATGTGCTCAGTGAATGGAATATCCTGTACCGGGAAGATCAGATAGCGGCTCGCTGAGTTTTGTATTTTATTCCAACGCGAAATAATTGAAATCATATTCCAGGGCATCCGAAAGGTCCTGCCCGTCGTCACGCATTTTATCATCACTTTCATCGTAATACCAGTTTATTACAGGATTTATCCCGAATTCTTTCCAGGAGGTAATGATTTCGAGCATCTGGTAGATGTACTTTGATGAGGCAGAATTGCAATAAGTGAGTTTAAAATTCACTGTAATGGCCGGTGAGAGCCATTTCCCGGATTTACGACATTCCTGTTCAAATGTCCTGAGCCAGTCGATCAGCTGGCTATAAAAAGCCGAAACATTTTCAGGACGCGAAACGCCGGTAAGTTCAAATAATCCGGTATGGTGGCTGAATTCGGCTTTCGGTGCTGAATCGGAGGCTCCGGAATAAAAAGGTAGCATGCTGCAGATATAAATCAGTTAATTTTTTGAATCATTAATTGTTACGGTCATATCGAACCGGTAGCAATGCTCATCAACCGGCTCGAAAGCATAAATTATCCTGTTACCGGATATTTTGGCAATTTCGATGAGACCAAGTCCAGCACCGCCCCGATTTGTAAAAAGGCCGTTGGTAATGGTCCTTTTATAGAATTCTTTCAGGCCCTGCTGGTCAAGTGTGTTCAGAAAATCGAGCTGGTTCTTGAAAGCCTGGATATTTATCCCTTTGATCGGGTTGGAAGAAATAACGACAAACTGGTTGTCAGATTTTCTGATAGAGAAGACCGGCACGGGGTTCTGATGACCTTCACGGGATTTCTCCGGACAACCCTCACTGTGCTTCATGATGTTTTCCAGCACCTCGATCATCACAAGCAGAATTCTTTTATAAGTTCCCACCTGAACACCTATGGCATGGATTCTTTGCTTAAAGGTATGTATCAGCTCCCCAATTGTCTCGTATTGAATGATGCCTTCAAAGTGTAATATGGTATTATTTTCCAAATGCGAATGGGTTAAGTGGTATTGTTCTGCCTCCTTCTGATCCTTCATTTTTGCGGGATTACATGCTGCTGATAAAACGAATTTTTACAGCAGATTGTTTCAGAGGGGAGCAAGAATTTACCCGGCGATATACCCTTGATCCGTTAAGAGATCAATGCCCTGTGAAGCTTTAACCGCCAAGGAATCACATCTTTCATTTTCCGGGATGGAAGCATGACCCTTTATCCAGACCATTTGAACCTGATGTTTTCTGTAAACCCTTAAGAATCTTCTCCACAGATCTGTATTTTTCTTGCCTTTAAAGTCTTTCCTTTCCCACGTGAAAACCCAGCCTTTCTCAACCGCATCGGCAACATACCGTGAATCGGTATAAACGGTTACCTGACAATTACCGGCTTTCAGCGCTTCGAGACCCCTGATTACGGCCAGCAACTCCATCCTGTTATTAGTGGTCATTTTGTAGCCTTCGGAGATTTCCTTGCGGTGGTTACCTGAAATCAGTACTACGCCAAATCCGCCGGGGCCGGGATTACCACTCGCGGCCCCGTCGGAATACAGTGTGATTTTATGGGACATTGGGCAAATGTATGCCTGTATTCGAAAGGAACAACCGGATGGCTATTGCCAGCAGGATGATCCCGAATACCTTGGTGAGAATAAGAATACCTGTTGGTCCGAGGATCTTTTCCACCAGCCTGGTTGCTTTCAGTACCACATACACCAGGATCATGTTGAGGCTCAGGGCAAAAAATATGGTCCACATGCTGTACGCCGCCTTTAGCGAAATAATGGTCGTCATGCTTCCGGCGCCTGCGATCAACGGGAAAGCCAGTGGAAATATGGATGAGTGCTTCAGTGTCTCATACTTGAAAAATTCTATACCCAGAACCATTTCCAATCCGAGAAATAACAGTACGAATGATCCTGCAATAGCGAACGAAGAAATATCAACACCGAACAACTGCAGAAAAGGCTCCCCGATGAACAGGAACAGCAACAGGATAGCATAGGCAACCAAGGTAGCCTTTCCGGCATCGATATCACCCGATTTCCTTTTAAGCTCCAGAATATAGGGAATGGCGCCCGTAATATCAATTACAGCAAAAAGCACCATGAAAACCGAGATAATATCAATGATTCTGACCTGCATAAGTTTTCTGTTGGTATACCACTTGGTATATCCCGTAAATTACATCACAATCTTCATTTCATTTACCAGATGGGATGCTCCGGCATATTTGTCCATGACAAACAGCACATACCGGATATCCACACAAATGCACCGCTGCAAAGCCGGTTCAAAAACAACATCACCGCTCATGGCCTCCCAGTTGCCATCAAAGGCCAGTCCGACCAGATTGCCTTCTCCGTCGATTACGGGACTTCCCGAATTGCCACCTGTGATGTCGTTGTTGGTGATAAAGCATACGGGCATCCTTCCATTCATGCCATAACGACCGAAATCCTTGCTGTTGTATAAATCTTTAAGCTTCTGGGGAACTACAAACTCCCAGTTATCCGGGTCTTCTTTTTCCATGACACCGTCGAGGGTTGTAAAATAGTCATAATGAACTGCATCACGCGGATAATAATCCTGAACTGTACCATAAGTCAATCGCATGGTGAAATTGGCATCGGGATAGCTGACCTTGCCGGGATTCATCTCGAGCAATCCGGCGATATAAAGCCTGTGTCCTCTTTCAAAATCCTCATCAAAGGCCGATTGCTGCATATATACGCTTCTGTAGACCTCCAGGATTGATTGTGCGGCCTGGAAAACGGGATCCTTTTGCAGTACTTTGGCTGTAGGATGTTGGATGAAAATCTCAAACCGCTGTTTATCGGCAAATATTGATTTTGCAAACAGGTCCTTTGTATAACGGTTGAAATCATTCTTATATTTGGTTTTGATCAGGTCATAAATTCCCGGGTGGAATTCTTCAGGCACATTATCGCTGTATAATTGCAAAATTGCGGGAATTACTTTCATATCAGTGGCAGCATTGTATTCTTCGTTGAAATCCTCCCACCTTGTTTTATAAAGCCGGGCCAGTGAATCAATCAGGTCCTGATTCTCAGGTTCCCGAAGCATTGCATTGTATAGACCGTTTGCCCTGAGAGCGATTGCAATTAATTCTGCTGAACTAAAGAAACATTCATAGGTATATTGAAATACGTGCGCGAATTTTGCCCTTTTCTCGAAAGAACTTCGGATCAGGTCAAGGGCCGGACCGTATTTTTCTTTACGTTGTTCATCGGCATTCACCCAATTGGTAAACTCTTTTTCCTGTAGTTCCTTGTTTTCCTGAATATGCAGTTTTTTAAGGCCCTGGTTCTGGCCAATGGAATACTTCCAGTAATTGGATGATCCGGAATATTTGGAAGCATACTGTATATTTACTTTTTGGTCAGCCATCATGTCCTTCAACAGGATATCCTGTCGCAATCCCCTGATCTTTATTCGATTGGGATTTGTAATTTCGACGAGTTCCTTGATCTCAAATGATGTCATATACCGGTCTGTTGAACCCGGATAACCCATGACCATGGCAAAGTCATCAGTTTTAAGTCCCTTCAGCGAAATCGGAAGGGAATGCCGGGGTTTCAGGGGAATGTTGTCGGGGCTGTATTTGGCCGGTTTTCCATCAGGTCCGCTGTATACCCTGAATACACTGAAATCACCCGTATGACGCGGCCACATCCAATTATCGGTATCATATCCGAATTTGCCGATCGATGAAGGAGGAGTACCGACGAGTCTTACATCCTGATAAACCTCATACACAAAGAGGTAGAAATTGTTCCCTCCGAACAGTGATTCCACGGAGGCTTCGTAATGTGTTCCGTCTATGGCTGCTTTCACTATGGAATCTGAAATCTGGGAAATGATCTGATTTCTTTTGGTTTCATTTATTGTATCCGATAGCTCCTGAACAACAGCATCGGTAACATCTTCAACCCTCACAAGAAAAGTAACGGAAAGCCGGGGATTGGTCAGTTCTTCTTTTCGGTCCATCGCCCAGAAACCATCTTCGAGGTAGTTATGGTCAACTGAACTGTGGTTTTGTATGGCATCATAACCGCAATGATGGTTGGTCAGCAACAAGCCCTCCTCCGACACGATCTCTCCTGTACAACCACCGCCGAAGATAACGATTGCATCCTTAAGACTGCCCTGGTTGATACTGTATATATCTTCAGCAGAAAGTTTAAGACCCAGGGAATGCATGGTATCTATGTTTAACTTCTGAAGAAGCGGTAAAAGCCACATCCCCTCATCGGCCTTAAGACTAAACTGGAAGGCCATCAACAAACCTATTACAAGGCATAAAAGTTTTTTCATAGTTGAAAATTTACGGTTGATATTAATTATGCAAAAATCAAAAATTTAATTCAAGCTGCTTCCGAAAAAGCGAAAAACTTTTTCGGTGGTAAGGCGAAATGCCGAATTTATGAATTGCAGTGCGGTGCTCTTCAGTGGGGTAACCCTTGTTCCGGTCCCATCCGTAATAACTGAATTCCTTGTGCAGGGAGACCATGTATTCGTCACGCCAGGTCTTGGCCAGTACCGATGCCGCGGCAATGGAAGCATAGGTGGCATCTCCTTTCACTACGCACAGGTGGGGTATCTCATGATAAGGATAAAAGCGATTCCCGTCGACCAGGATATGCGCGGGCCGGATCTTTAGCTGATCCAAGGCTTTGTGCATCGCGAAGATAGAAGCCCGGAGGATGTTCAGTTCATCGATCCTTTCATTATCCAGCCATGCCACAGACCAGGCCAGTGACTCTTTCTCAATGACCTTTCGCAAACTGTCTCGGACCCGGGCGCTTATTTGCTTGGAATCGTTAAGCAGTTCATGCCTGAAATTCCAGGGCAGCACCACGGCAGCCGCAAATACCGGTCCCGCCAGGCAACCCCTTCCGGCTTCGTCACAGCCAGCCTCATAAATTCCGGATTTGTGAAAACTCTTCAGCAATCCAATATTGGGTATTAGTTCACGCAGAATATTTAAAACTTCCTACCTTTGTAAAGAAAATAATTTTCAGTTGCTTTGAAAAGGAAATTTGTCACGAATCTTGCCCTCCTTCTTTTTCTAAATTTGTTAATTAAGCCAATTTATGCCTTTGGCATTGATGTCGGAGTGCAAAATGCCGTAGGGGCCAGCAAGTATGGCAGTTATTTCATCCTGCTTAATTTTTCCCTGATTTTTCAGATACTGCTCGACCTGGGCATCGAGAACTTCAGCAGACGAGAGATTGCCCGTCACAGCCACCTCCTGAACAGGTATTTTTCTACCGTTCTTCCCTTAAAGATTATCCTGGGCATCATTTATTTCACAGTATGCTCCCTTGTCGGCTATTTTATGGGCTGGCAGGCGGAAGAATATAAATTACTGCTGGTTTTGCTTTTTAATCAGTTCCTGGCGAGTTTCATTCTTTATTTCAGGGCAAACCTCGGCGGTATGCACATGTTCAGGGCCGACAGCATTATCTCGGTAGTGGACCGTTTTGTTGTAGTTGTTATTTGCGGTTTCCTGCTACTTGATCCTGTGACCCGACACGTATTCAGGATCGAATGGCTGGTGTATTCGCAAACAGCTGCTTACCTGATCGGGGCAGCCCTGGCTTTCAGCATGGTTTTTTCGAAGACAGAGCCTGTCCGCTTCATGTTTGATCTGCGCTATTATCGTTCCCTGCTTCGCCGCAGTCTTCCATATGCAATGCTCATACTGCTGATGGCTGCGTACCTCAGGATCGATTCGGTACTGCTGGGTAAAATGTTGGTAAACGGCAAGGAGCAGGCCGGTATTTACGCTCAGAGTTTCAGGATCATCGAAATATTATCCAATTACGGTTACCTGTTTACCCTGATACTCCTGCCGGTTTTTTCAAAAATGATCAAGCAGGGTGAATCCATAGAAAACCTGACGCGTCTTTCCTTCATGTTGCTTATGGTTCCGGCCATTACCATAACCTTTGGCTGCCTGGCATACCGTTCCGATATCATTGATGTCCTTTATAACGAGCATGTGCAGCACTCTGCCAGGGTATTTGGCATCCTTATCTTCAGTTTCCTGGGCATGTGTATTACTTATATATTTGGCACGCTGCTGACAGCCAACGGAAGTCTTTTTCAACTCAATACCATGGCCCTGATTGCAGTATCGATAAATCTTACACTGAACGTCGTGCTGATCAGGAAATACGGCGTCATTGGCGCTGCCATTGCCAATATGGCAACCCAGCTCTTTACCTCACTGTACCAGATCATCCTGGTCAAACGCATATTCCGCTTGAAGACCGACTTCAGGCTCCTGATACGTTTGGCCGTTTTCATAAGCCTGGTAGCGGCAGGCAGTGTGCTGATCAGCAACCTGCCGGTATTCTGGATCTATTCACTAGGATTATATTTTCTTATGGCAGCATTGCTGTCAATGGCCCTGGGATTGATAAAATTAAAGTCAATTGCCGGCTTGCTTGCACCTGATCAGTAATTTTGATTTCCGGCAGAACCATGTATGTAAATTCTCACATTTTGAAAAGCATCAGCAATTCGATAACTTTGACAGGCAAATCGGAAAGAGCAGAACCATGAATCTGGTAGCTGATATTGGCAACACCCTGATCAAAGTTGCCTGGTTTGAACAGGGAGAAATCATCGAAAATTACCGGTTCCCCAGGGAAGACCCTGTGGACTTCGGCAACATCATCAGCAGGAGACATGCGGATAAGGCAATTGTATCATCCGTAAGCACGGAATATCCTGCCTTAATGAATGCCCATGCCACAGTGTTTAAAAAAATGATCTTGCTCGATCACACCACACCCTTGCCCCTGACGATTAAGTACAGAACGCCCGAAACCCTGGGGCGCGACAGAATAGCTGCCTGTGCCGGAGCCCGGTATTTATTTCCGGGCAGTAACTTGCTGGTAATTGATGCCGGAACAGCCATCACGATAGATTTTGTCAGCGCAAACGGGGAATACCAAGGAGGGAATATCTCTCCAGGTTTACAGATACGTTTCAGGGCATTGCATGAATATACCGCAAAGTTGCCTCTCATGAACCGCGACAGCGGCTATCCGAAGTTCGGAACAGACACCCGTACGGCCATTGCAGCAGGAGTTCAGCAGGGCATAGCCTATGAACTCAACGGGTATATGGATGATTTCGCCGGAAAATATGCGGACTGCAAATTCATCATTACCGGAGGAGATGCCAGTTTCTTTGTTTCTGAACTGAAAAGAACCATCTTTGCAATTCCGGAACTGGTACTAAAGGGACTGAATTTCATTCTGGAATTCAACACATGAGAAGATAAACATGAATACGCTGAATATCAAACGGCAAAGGATCAGAAGAATAATGATGCCGCTTCTGACGGTTTTCATTTACGGCATCCTGGTATCCTGTCAGAACGATATTGAGACTATTAATGCATTGACTAACAAAGTAGATCTGCCCGACGTTTCCGGATTTAATATAGAGATCTCCTATACCGATTCAGGTCTGCTGAAAGGGAAGATCATAGCGCCCGAGGCCAATGATTTCAACCGCAAGGAGGATCCCTACACCGAATTTCCCAAGGGGATAAAGGTGATTTTTTACGATCTGGCCGGTAATCCTGAATCCTATATTCAGGCCAATTATGCAATCCTGTATAAAAAGAAGCAGCTGTGGGAGGGCAGGAGTCAGGTGCTGGCTGAGAATCAGCGCACAGGAGAAAAACTGGAGACCGAGGAAATCTTCTGGGACCAGAAAGAAAAGCGCATCTATTCCGACAAATTTTCCACCATTACAAATCAGGATGGGGTTTTTTACGGTGAATATGGCTTTGAAGCCAGGGAGGATCTTTCAAAGTGGTGGATGAAAGGTTACAAAGGAAGAATAAATGTCAGGGATGACCTTCCTCCCGAAGATCAGGATCCCTGAGCTTAAAATTAACAAGTGATCATGAACCAGGCTTTGGTAATATTGTTGTCTTTGCTGCTGGCTGCATTCTTTGCAGGCATGGAAATTGCCTTTCTCGCATCCAATAAACTCAGGCTCGAACTTGAACGGAAACAGGGCCTGTTTTCCTCGCGTATTATCGGCATTTTTCAGGAAAGGTCGGGACAGTACATTGCCACCATCCAGCTTGGCAACAACATCGCCATCGTTATCTATGGTATCTTTATGGCCAGGTGGCTCGAGCCTGCCATCAGCCGGGTTGGTTTCACCGAATTCGGTGTCCTGGCTATTCAGACCCTTTTATCAACCCTGATTGTCCTTGTAGTGGCTGAGTTTTTACCCAAAGCCCTGGTAAGAATCAATCCGAACCTTGCTCTGCGTTTCATGTCGTTTCCCCTCCTGCTTGTCTTTATCGTGCTTTATCCCATAAGCGGACTGACACACAGGCTTTCCAACCTGATCCTGAAATCCATACTCAGGTTGGATTCCGTAAACCAGTACGACAACATGGTTTTCGGGAAGGTGGACCTGAATCACCTCATTGATGAGAGCCAGGACAAAAAAGGCGATGCCAACAGCGAAGAAAAGGATGAAATCAAACTCTTCCAGAATGCCCTTGATTTTTCGAATGTCAAGGTAAGGGACTGCATGATACCGCGAACTGAAATTGTTGCCCTGAATGTTAAGGATTCCATTGATGACCTGCGCCAGCGATTCGTGGAAACTGGATTTTCGAAAATCCTGATTTACGATGAGAACATCGATAACATGATTGGTTATGTAACCTCCAAGGAATTGTTTAAAAATCCGCCTTCCGTAACCTCCATGATGATCCAGGTTTCCTATATTCCGGAAACCATGCCGGCAAATAAACTCCTGAAAAAATTCATTCAGGAACACAGGAGTGTTGCAGTTGTGGTGGATGAATTTGGCGGGATCTCCGGTATGCTTACCATTGAAGATATCATGGAAGAAATTTTCGGAGAAATAGACGATGAACATGATGTGGATGAATTTATCGAAAAGAACCCGGATAAGGGGCAGTATATTTTTTCCGGCCGGCTTGAAATTGACTACCTCAATGAAAAATACAACCTCAACCTTCCCGAATCGGAAGAATATGACACGCTGGCAGGTTATATCATCTTTCAGCACCAGAACATTCCAAAATTGAACGATAAAATCGTTACCGAGAAATATGAGATCAGGATACTGAAAGTAAGCCGTACACGTATTGAGCTGGTCCAACTCAAAACCCTGCATGAATAAGGGATTGCTATTTTTTTTATTTCATTCTTTTAAATGAGATTAATTGCTATATTCGTACCCGATTTTTTTTGAACATTTTAAGCATAGTTCTACATGGCAATATTAGAAAAACTGAGAGTTAAGGCCGGACTCCTCCTGGCTATTGTGATAGGATTGTCTTTACTGGCATTTGTATTGAGTGATTTTCTGGATTCAAGCGGTTCCCTTTTTACACGGTCCAAGTATGAAATTGCCGAGGTTTCCGGTAAATCAGTTCCCTATACCGATTTTGAGACCCTTGTCAATAAGCTCGAGCAGATGCAGAAACTGCAGTCAGGGCAAACCAGTCTTGATGAAGCAACCATGGATCAGATCAGGAATGTTACCTGGGAGAACATGATTCAGGATATGCTCCTGGAGAAGCAATACAGCAAGCTGGGTATTGACGTTTCCGAAGAGGAGCTTCGGAACCTCATCATGGGCGAGAATCCTCACCCTGCTATTGCACAGTTATTTACCGACCAGCAGACCGGTGTGCTTAACCGTCAGGCACTCAATGCCTTTATGCAAAGAATCAGTACGGAAGATGAATCTTCAGAAGATAAAAAGTACTACCTCTATATCGAGAATGAGATCTTCAGGCAGCGCAAGAATATCAAGTACCTTAACCTGATCAGAAAAGGATTGTATGCCACCCGATTTGAAGCCTCCCTGCAGCAAAAGGAAGCAGCGAGGGCCGTGGATGTCAATTTTATTGTTAAGGGTTTTAATACCTTGCCAGATTCCGCCATTACCGTTACCGAAAAGGATATCAAAAAGTACTACAAAGAGAACATCAATCTTTTCAAACAGAAGGAATCACGTGACATCCGGTATGTTTATTTTGAAGTCACACCTTCCCAGGCTGACAAGCAGGCGGCCAGCCAGGCACTCAACGATCTCCTGCCCGATTTTGAAAAGACGGATAATGTAAGTCAGTTTGTGAGCATGGAATCCGATGAACCTTTCGATTCAAAGAATTATGCTCAGGGAGAACTGCCCGACTCAATTGGCAGTTTCATGTTCAGTGCCGGCCAGCAGGGTGCTGTTTATGGCCCGTATTTTGACGGCACTGCCTTCAGGGCATCTCGGCTTGCTGCCGTCAAATATTTACCTGATTCGGTAAAGGCTCGCCACATTCTGTTGCGCGCTTCACAGAACAACGCACAACAGATTTTTCATATGGCCGATAGTCTTGTTAACCTGATCAAGGGCGGAACCAGCTTTGCCACCCTGGCTATGCTTTACTCTGCGGATGGTTCGGCGCAGACCGGCGGAGACCTTGGCTGGTTCAAAGAAGGTCAGATGGTTCAGTCATTCAACGACAGTTGTTTCCTGGGCAAAACGGGTGATCTGAAGATCGTTCCCTCCCAGTACGGATTACATATTATTCAGATACAGGATCAGTCGAGGCCAACAAAAAAGGTACAGATTGGTACACTGGTGAAGACGGTAATTGCAAGTGAGGAAACCGACCATGGTTATTACGTAAAAGCCAATGAATTTGCAGGCATGAACAATTCCTATGAAAAATTCAACAAGGCGATCGAGACCGAAAAGCTCTCTGCCAGTACGCGTACTGCTTTAAACCTGGCCCCGATGGACAAAAAGGTGAATGACCTCGAATCGGCACGGGCCTTGGTAAGTTGGGCCTATAAGGCAGAAGAACATGATATTTCCGCCGTTTTCAAATTCGGGAACAAATATGTTGTGGGTGTGGTGGACAAAGTCAGAGAGGAGGGTCCTGCGCCGCTTGCTGACGTTAGGGCTGACGTGGAAAACAGGGTCAGACAGCAAAGGAAAGCTGAAAAGATTGTGGCTGAAATAGAATCCAGGAGGGCCTCGGCAAAAACCATCGAAGGACTGTCAAGGAGTCTGGGATTACCCGTTGAACCTGTCACCGGCCTCAGATTTACTTCTTCGTCCCTTGGAAATGCCGGAATTGAACCGCAGGTTATTGCCACTGCCTTAGCCCTCGAAAAGGACGAAATTTCGGAACCAATCATCGGTGAAAACGGTGTCTATGTTCTCGCTGTTAACAACAGTACAGACCCGACCGAAGCCGAGGTTAAAACAGGAACCGAACTGGCCAGGAACTACGTAGAGCGCAGTTATGCGGCAAAAACAAATTACAGTGCTTACGAGGCTTTGAAGGAACTGGCCAAGATAAAAGACAACCGCCGGGAATTTTATTAGCACCAGAAAACACCCTTCAGGCGGTCACTGGTTGCCTGAAGGGTGTTTTTTCTTTTAGTTACCTCCCAGGTATTCCTTGGACTTCAGCAGACGCCTGACCGGTATCAGATAATCACTGAATTCCTTGTAACTCATATCCTTCAGGTAAATTGCACCATAGCTGCGCCGTAACATAGGATTCGGACTGTCATAAAAGAACTCCTGACCCATAAGATCAACCAGGTGGTTGTGCTGTTCCACCCAAATTTTCTGTGCCAGCTCACTGAAAGTCCCGTCCAGTTCAAAACTCGGGAATGAGGCTGATTTCTGGCTCAGGAAACAACTGTTGAACATGTTGTGAAGCACGGCGAATGAATTCAACGAGGTGGGAATAATTTTATTTACCTCATCAATCCGGTAACGCGACCAGATATTGCGATATCCCCAAACGCGGAGATTCATCTCCGGTCGGCCTGATGCGTATTTATCAATGGCGTCGGATAAGGCAATCAGTGTTTTATAGTGCGTGTCCGGACCGCTTCCCTCGGGATCCAGGGCCAGCGTAATGATCGTGGGCTTGATCTTCTCGAGCAGTCCGATGATGGGTTGAACATCTTGTTCAAAGTTTGGATATTCGGGGAAGATATTGGCAGAATAAAAGGGTAACCGCAAATGGGAAACATGATCCATGTCTATACCAAAATAGGCCCAGACCAGCTCGGCTTCATATTCCCTCAGCCATCCCTTAATCAGATGGAATATGGCAGGCTCCGACCGTCCTGGTTCAATACCCTTGAGCTGTGTGATGAGGTCCCCCACATAAGCTGCCACCTTGTTCAGATCTTTTACCTTGAGCTCATTCAGAAACAACCGGGTAAGCCGCTTGCTGAGATGAAAGTACTGAAGGTCTGTATCCTGTAAAGCAATACCATTCAGATACCCGGTAATATCATCCTGGGCGTTACCATAGTCTGCCAGCCTGCTGATGGTCTGCCCATCACTGATTCTTCCCGTCAGGATGAGCTTCTGCAGGTTTTCGAGCCGTTCCAGCACATAGAAATTGGTAACTGCTGTAAAACCGCTTGTGCAGTATACAAAATAGTTCTCATTGTTGGGTGACCGTACCAGGTGATGCAACAGCGGGAAATAAGCCAGCTCAATGTCATCGTGATGCGGAGCCGTGTGCAGGATCCGTTGGTTATCCGGGACGTTGATGCCATACTGGAGCTTGTCGGATAAGCTTCTGTATATTTCTTCGCTCAGCTTGTCCAACGGTTTGCCACTGATTTCGCAGGCAATCCGCCATTCGGGAATATCGGCTGATTTCTTTTCATAATCGGATCTGGATGCTTCAACCAGTGAAAGCTTGGATCTGTCGGCGCCATCAAGAATCAGTTTTTCATAATAATTCGCCGGAAGTTTTTTCTCTGTGTATAATTGTTTGATATTCTTCTCACTCAGGGTAAGGAGACTGGTGGCACTGCGTGTGGCAAAAAAACGGGCATTTCTCAGTTTCTGCAAACTGGTAGCCGGGTAGGTTATGGACGGATCCTTTTCTACCGCATTGTAAACCTGCTCGGATTTCGACTGACCTGCAGCGATGATTATGGCCACTGTGTCGGGATTATAGGTAATGGTATGAAGTCCGATGGTGATCACTGCCTTTTTGCGGACCAGTTCAATACCACCCAGATCAGCCGCAGCCGCTGCCTGTGTTTCATAGTTGATGTTGGTGAGCCGTGTGTGTGAATGATGGGCCGATCCTTTAACATTAAATGCAATATGGCCATCGGGACCGATACCTCCCAGGAAAAACCCGATTCCACCCCGTTGCTGAATATCATCTTCATAATCCTGGCAGAACTGATCGAACATTTTAATTGTTTTCTGCTTCAACAGATCCCTTTCGTTGTTCGGTTTCTGGATGCGCAAGCCCAGATCAATAACCCCGTCGGGGAATACCTCATCGAGGTTCTGGATCTTGCCAAATTCCTTCCTGGCTTTTTCAGGAATGTCAAAAGTGTTGATCAGGTGAACCTTTTTGGGATCAAAACCAAAACCATCCATATAGAAATTCTTCACAAAATAGGTAAACGATCTTTCATGCTCCGGTCTGATCGGGAAAAATTCGTCAAGCTGAAAGAAATGCAACGATTTCATGTCGGGCTGCAATTTCTTGTCGAGTCCGATCCTGGCCAGTATACCATCATTTAATTCCTTCTTCCAGTTGGCCATGTAAAACTGTACCCATCTGATGAAGAATTCGGGTGTTTTACCGGTAGGAAGAGCAATGACCCCACCCGGATTCAGGCACACCCATTCGAGAAACCGCAAGGCCGTCAGCTGCCCAAGCTCAACATAATTATCCACCACGATCAGCGGAATTTTATGATAGGATCTGCTCAAATCAAAATCCTTGTGAATACTGTTGTAGTAATCTTCTACCTTGCTTGATGTGTTGTATTTCATATCATCTGGATTTATAATTTTGACTTTTTATTACTTTCCGCAGGATCATGGCTGTTGTACCAATGGCAACGGAATACTCGCCATAGGACGAAAAACAGATCTCCGGCAATACAAAACCCATTTTGATCATTTTGCTGGCTTTCCTGGCTGTCCGCGGAAGTATTCGACCGGAAAGCAATTCATTGCTGCAGGTTATGTCACCACCCAAAACGATGAGATTTGGATTCAGCAACCCGGCAAGCCTGGCAATTTCTTCGCTTATAAAATCACATACTTTATCAACCGTAAGTGATGACAGTTTACAGCCTTTATTGGCGTATTCTACAAGGGTACGGAATGATACCTTTTCAGGTCGGTCGTTATCAGCCAATAACGCATGCTGGTGGCCGATTTTCTTTATGGAAGTCTTGATCAGCTCTCCCAGATCAGGTAACGGATTGAAGATCTCCCCAGCAGTTCCGGCAATCCCCGTATAGAGCTCATGGTCAATTACCAGCCCGGCACCCAGGTTTTTGGATCCGTTGTTGTAGGTAAGGTAAACAATGTGTTCCGGGAGTTTTTCACTTACCTGATCATTGTACCATGAAATGCTTAAGGCTCCGGCATTGGCATCATTGACCACGTATACGGGCTTGCCCAGTATCCTTGAAAGCTGATCGCCTATCGCGATGTTTTTCACCTGCAGCAGGGCAGAATACTGCAAGATTCCCTTATCGCTGTTTACGAGCCCGGGCACGCCAATTCCAATCCCCAGAAATGACTTGCTGTTCAGCTCATTGTTGGGCATAATATCCTGAATCACCGTTGCCAGTGTTTCCAAAATGTTCCCTTCGGTAAAAGCTGCCGGAAGTGGCTTCTCTCCTTGTTCATAGAGTGTTCCGGCAAAATCAAGCTTCACATAGCGGATTTTATTGCGCAGTACTTCAACGCCCAGCATCCTGCCGATCCCGGGTTTGATCTTCCACAATACCGGTTTCTTCCCTCCCCTTTCTGTGGAACTGCCGGTGCGACTGATATCGATAAAGCCTTTCTTATCGAGTATCCTTAGAACATACAAAATGGTTGATGGCTGAAACCCTGTATTCCTGGCAATTTCTGCACCGGAGATTTCCCCGGTGATCCGGATCAGGTTAAGCACAAGCCTATGGCTGTTTTCTGTGAGAGAATAAAAATCCGCGCTGACAGGCATGTTTGTTTATTCAATGAATAAACAAATATACAACATTTGTTTATCGTTTCAAAAGTTACGATAATTTTTCCTGCCAAAGGTCATTTTTTTTAGGATCGGTTTTAGTTTAACTTCGAAATCAAAACTAAAGCATGGAAAGGATATTGATAATTGGTGCTGCCGGACAGATTGGCTCAGAGCTGACAATGGAATTACGCCGGATTTACGGCAACGCAAACGTATTTGCCACTGACGTAAAGGATGCTCCTGCTGATATCAAGGAAAGTGGTCCTTTTCAGCTGCTCGATGTTATGGATGATAAACACCTCATTCACTTTGTCATTCGCAATAAGATCACACAAATATACCACCTTGCCGCTGTACTTTCGGGTAATGCAGAAAAGCTTCCGACACAGGCCTGGCATATCAACATGGACAGCCTGATGAACATTCTTGAGGTTGCCAAGCTTGTCGAAGATGTTCGAAAAGTCTTCTGGCCCAGCTCTATTGCCGTTTTTGGCAGTACCACCCCCAGGAAGAACACCCCTCAGCTGACCGTCATGGAGCCGTCCACAGTTTACGGGATCAGTAAACTGGCAGGTGAACGCTGGTGTGAGTATTACCACAAGCGTTACAACATCGATATCCGGAGTCTGCGTTACCCGGGACTGATCAGTTACAAGACAGAGCCCGGGGGAGGAACTACCGACTGGGCGGTCGAGATTTATTTCGAAGCAGTCAGGAAAAAGAATTATACCTGCTTTCTGGGTGAGGATGTTTCACTTCCGATGATGTTCATGGATGATGCCATCAATGCTACAATCAGGCTTATGGAAACAGATCACGCAAATCTGACCTGTCATTCCTCCTATAATATTACCGGTCCAAGCCTTACACCGCGCCAGGTGGCCGTAGATATCCGCCGTCATATTCCCGGATTCGACATCACCTACAAGCCTGATTTCCGACAGCTGATAGCCGAAAGCTGGCCCAGCAGCATCGATGACCAGGAACTCCGTACCAGTATTGTCTGGAAACCCAAATACGACCTGGAACATATTACCGACAGGATGATTGCAGAAATCAGGAAAACATTCACCATTTAATTACATAAGCCATGTACGGGAAAATCAAGAATCACCTGCAGCAGGAACTGAAAGCAATTGAGGAAGCCGGCCTTTATAAAAGGGAACGCACCATTGTATCGCCCCAGGATGCACTTATCAGGCTTGCTGATGGTAAAGAGGTACTGAACTTCTGTGCCAACAACTACCTCGGATTGTCTTCACATCCTGTGCTGATGAAAGCTGCCCGTGAGGCGCTCGATACCCACGGTTACGGCATGTCTTCAGTGCGGTTCATCTGTGGAACCACTGATCTGCACAAGGTGCTGGAGGAGAAGATTGCGGATTTTTTTGGAACTGAGGACACCATCCTGTATGCTGCCTGCTTTGATGCCAATGGCGGTGTATTTGAACCCTTGCTGGGAGAAGAGGATGCCATTATTTCCGACAGCCTTAACCATGCGTCCATAATTGATGGCGTGCGGCTCAGCAAAGCACAGCGTTACCGGTATGCCAATGCCGACATGGCAGATCTTGAAGAACAGCTCAAAAAAGCCAGTACCAATCGTTTCAGAATTATTGTAACCGACGGCGTGTTTAGCATGGATGGCAATGTTGCACCGGTGGATAAGATCTGCGAACTGGCCCGAAAATACGATGCCCTGGTCATGGTTGATGAATGCCATTCTGCTGGCGTGGTTGGCAATACCGGAAGGGGTGTCACGGAATTGTACAATATCCGCGGAGAAGTGGATATCATCACCGGTACATTAGGAAAGGCCTTCGGCGGTGCTATCGGCGGTTTTACCACAGGGCGAAAGGAAATTATTGAAATGCTCCGGCAGCGCTCACGTCCTTATCTTTTTTCTAATTCGCTGCCTCCCATGATCACAAAGGCCGGGATCGCCATGTTCGACATGATGCGTGAAACAACTGAACTGCAGGACAAACTGCACCAAAATACCGATTTTTTCAGAAATGAGATCATCCGGGCCGGTTTTACCATCAAACCTTCAAGATCAGCGATCGTTGCGATAATGTTGTTTGATGCGCGCCTTTCACAGGATTTCGCAGCCCGCCTCCTCAACGAAGGGATATATGTGATCGGATTTTATTACCCGGTGGTACCGAAAGGAGAAGCCCGGATACGCGTTCAGCTATCGGCTGCACACACGCGTGAGAACCTTGATAAAGCAATTGCATCATTTATTAAGGTAGGGAAGGAGCTGAAAGTCATCTGACCAGGCAGAGGCATATGCAGTAGCTGTTGTGCTCATACTGCACTGCTACTGCCAGCTTCCGATTACCGTTCGGTTCCCTGTGACTTTATCCCCCAGCTTAACTGCAATCTTTGTATCTGGCGGAAGAAACAGATCGACACGGGAACCAAACTTGATAAATCCGAGTTCATCTCCCTGTGTTACCTGTTCACCCTGCACTGCATAGGGCACTATACGCCTGGCAACAGCACCGGCGATTTGTCGGACGAGGATCTCCCGTCCTTTTACATCTCTGATAACCACGGTAGATCTTTCATTCAGTGCAGACGATTTGGGATGCCAGGCCACCAGGTATTTGCCTGGATGGTACCTGAAATAGCTGACGAGGCCACTGACAGGATACCGGTTTACATGTACATTTAACGGTGACATGAATACGGAAACCTGCAACCGTTTGTCCTTAAAATATTCGCTTTCCACCACTTCCTCAATCACAACAACTTTGCCGTCGGCCGGACAAAGGATGACCGCCTCATCAGGAATTACACTCCGTTCCGGATTCCTGAAGAACCAGACTACAAGCAGGAACATGATCACGCTCAGGACAATAAGCACTGTTTGCCAGATGTGATTCCTGATAAGCCAGTAAAAAACAATGTTCAGGCTGGCGACCACGATAAGTGTCAACAGCAATATGGCAAATCCTTCTTTGTGTATCCTCATGACGATAAGATTAATGTTCTTACTTACCTGCTATAACCAAATATATAAAGGAAACCGGCATCACAAAAAGTATGGAGTCGATCCTGTCAAGTACGCCGCCATGGCCAGGCATAATGGAGCCGGAGTCTTTCTTGTCGGCGATACGTTTGATCCATGATTCGCTGAGGTCCCCATAAACTCCGAAACATGATGCAATGCAGGCCAGAACGATCCAGTCAGTTTTTGTCAGAATCCCCATCACGTCATGCATCCAGAATGCCGGTATCAGGGTCAGGAATGCCCCCCCGATCAGTCCTTCCCATGATTTCTTGGGTGAAATCCGCGGGAACAGTTTATGGTGTCCCAGCAAGGTACCGGCAAGGTATGCCCCTGTATCGTTAATCCAGACAAACGCCAGAATTCCCAGCACAACACGGTGTGTATAACCATTATTGCTGCACGCGGGAAATACAAGGTAATTCATGACCGACAAAGGGATCACGATGTACCCTATGCCCAGAAAAGTAACAGCAAGACCTTTGATCAGGTCGGGTTTCTTCGAATACAAGGCCGCGATGAACAGGAGAACAGGCACCAAAACGGATAAGGACAGCCATTGGAAACCAGCTGTACGGGATGCAACAAGGAACGAAAGGATGAATAGCAAGCCTGCCGCTGTCACTCCGGGGATTACATACATCGATTCCCGTGACAGCCCTGTCAGGTTATAGAACTCAACAAGGGCCATTATACAGATAAGGAGGAAAACAGCAGCAAACAAATACTTCCCGAGAAAGAGGGATCCGATAATCAATATCAGGTATACAATGCCTGAAAGAGTTCGTTGTATTAGGTTTCTCAAGCTTAGGAATCTTTAGGATGCTATGCTTCTGACTGTTTAGGCAGATTGTTTGACCTTTTCCGGATCCTTGGCAAGTTTGGATTTCTTTGAACCTGCCGGTCCGGTTGTCTTACCTGTTTTCCTGCTTTTTTTTGGTTTCTCTGGCATTTCCACTGTAAATTTCCTTTTGCCGAAGATCTTTTCCAGGTCCTCCGTAAATATCACTTCCTTTTCAAGCAGTTGCTCTGCCAGCTGAATTAAGCCTTCCTTATGCTCATTGAGAATACCGATGGCACGGACATACTGTGAATCAATAATCTCCTTGGCTTCTTTATCAATCAGTTCAGCAGTCTTGTCACTGTATGGCCGCTGAAAAAAGTAATCGTTTTGCCCTGATGAATCATAAAAGCTCAGGTTACCGATCTTTTCGCTAAGTCCGAAATAGGTAACCATGGCATAAGCCTGCTTGGTAATGCGCTCAAGATCATTCAGTGCACCTGTCGAAACCTTGCCAAAAGTTATTTCTTCAGCAGCCCTTCCGCCAAGCGTTGCCGTCATTTCCTCAAGCAACTGATCGCGTGTGGTGATCTGCCTTTCTTCGGGAAGATACCAGGCAGCGCCCAGTGACTTTCCCCGGGGAATGATGGTGACTTTCACGAGGGGACTAGCATGCTCAAGCATCCAGCTTACAGTGGCATGCCCTGCTTCATGATAGGCAATGGTTTTTTTCTCCTGCAGGGTAATGATTTTGTTTTTCTTTTCAAGACCACCTACGATCCGGTCTACGGCATCAAGGAAATCCTGCTTCTGAACCGATTTTTTATTCTTCCTGGCCGCAATCAGAGCAGCTTCGTTGCATACATTGGCGATGTCAGCGCCGGAGAAACCCGGTGTCTGACGGGCCAGAAACTCAATCTCAAGGTCCTTTTCATATTTAATAGGCCGGAGATGGACCTTGAAGATCTCCCGTCGTTCATTCAAGTCAGGCAATTCCACGTAAATCTGACGGTCAAACCTACCTGCCCGCAGCAGTGCCTTGTCGAGAATGTCTGCCCGGTTTGTGGCTGCCAGTATGATCACACCCGCGTTGGAGGCAAACCCGTCCATTTCAGTCAGCAATTGATTTAGCGTATTCTCACGCTCATCATTGGCTCCCAGATTGGGATTCCTCCCCCTTGCCCGGCCAATGGCATCAATTTCATCGATAAAAACAATACAAGGTGCTTTTTCCTTGGCTTGCTTAAACAGATCGCGCACCCTGGATGCTCCTACGCCTACGAACATCTCCACGAAATCGGATCCCGACAGTGAAAAGAAAGGCACATGTGCTTCCCCGGCAACAGCCTTTGCCAGCAAGGTCTTACCTGTCCCCGGAGGTCCTACCAGTAGCGCTCCTTTGGGTATTTTTCCGCCCAGATCAGTATATTTTTTAGGCTTCTTAAGAAAGTCCACGATTTCCTTGACTTCCATTTTTGCTTCTTCCAAACCGGCTACATCTTTAAAATCGAGCCTGATATTTTCATCCTTGTCGAATATCCGGGCCTTGGATTTCCCGACGTTAAAAATGTTGGTTCCACCTCCGGAACCACCGGCACCACCCATTCTTCTGAAAATAACCAGGTAAAGAATTACTAAGGCAAGGATGGGCAATAAAATCACAAAAGTGTCGCCAAACGTTCTTTTACGAACGAATTCGGGATAAATCCTGTCGGCTTCAGGCATTCCTGCCTGGGCGTCATCCAGCATCTTCTTGAAAATATCATTTGACCCTACCGGCATGGTATAGTGTGGCCCTGCTTTGGTAAAGGCGTTCAATCCTTTGGTAAAGTTCTTCTGGTGCTTTGGCTGATTCAGGTACTCCTCCTTGATATAAATATCAGCGTGCTGTTCGTTTACAACAAGAATCTTCTGAATTTCCTTCTTCAATAGCAATTCATTCTGGAAAAACTTCCAGTCAATTGCCACTGGTCCCTGGCCTGAATCAAAAAAATAAATCAGTATGATGGCAACACCAATTATGGCATAGATCCACATGGCATTAAACCGGGGTTTCTTGTTGCCCAGCATATTGTTTCCCGGGGGCTTTGACCCGTTGTTATTCTTTTCCTCTTCAGCTTTTTGTTTCAGATCTTTGTTATTTTCTTCCATGCTTTTTAACGTATTAATCTTCCTGTATCAGGTTGATGTCCGCATCTCCCCATAAATCTTCAAGTTTGTAATAATCCCTTGCTTCCTTTACAAAAATGTGTGCAACAATGTCACCATAATCGAGCAATATCCAGCTTGCGTTTTCAAGTCCCTCCCTGTGCTTTACCCGCAATCCAAGCTTTTCCTCCACCTTATCCTCTACTGATCCCGCCAATGCTTTAACCTGTGTCCCCGATTCCCCGTGGCAGATTACGAAGTTATCACAGGCTGCATAATCCAGTTTTCTCAAGTCGATATTGATTACTTCTTTCCCTTTCTTCTCCAGTATACCCTCGATGATGTATTGCAGCAATTGCCCGGTATTTCCCAATCCTTCTTGTTTTAACATTCAAGGTACAAAAATAGTGAATTTATCCATTCGTCTGCGGTTCAACAACCTTTGTATTTATGACGTGCATGTAAAATATTATCACTATTTTTCTTGTAACAATTACAATACCAAAGAGGACCCTTTAAGATCTCCTTATTCAATACATGACTGAAATGAAAAATATTACAATAGGGAATCCCTTGATACAACTTGAATCGGTGGATTCGACAAATATTTATGCAGCACAACTGCTAAGAAGCACCCAGGTGAAAGAGGGCACTGTAATTTTGGCAGGTCATCAGACACATGGTAAGGGACAGGGAGGTAACAGTTGGGTCAGCGATGCCGGATGCAATCTCCTGCTCAGTGTTGTTCTTCGCCCTGAATTTTTGCAAGCGGAGCGCCAGTTTTACCTCAGCATGTGTGTTTCCAATGCCCTCCTCGATTTTCTTTTACCTTTTGCACAACCTGTTACCATCAAATGGCCAAATGATATCCTGCTCAGGGGACAAAAAGTGGCGGGAATCCTCATTGAGAATTCTATACTTGACAGAAACCTGCGTACTTCGGTTGTGGGTATCGGTGTGAATGTTAACCAGCGGGAATTCCCGCCTGGCATACCAAATCCAGCCTCCCTCCGAAATGCTGTCGGCCGCGATTTTGATATTCCAGACATGTTGGCTGGTTTATTGCACTCACTGAATGGCCACATTGCCCTCTTATACAGTGAACGGTTCCCTGAAATTAAGACCAGGTATCTGAATAATCTCCTTGGATTGAATAAATGGGCAACCTACAGTGATTCATCCGGTACCTTTGAAGGAAGAATCATAGATGTGGCGGAATCGGGAGAACTGATGGTATTGCGACATGATGGCACGCTAAGGCACTATGGCTTTAAAGAAATTACGTTTATCACATAATTTTCACAGCCAAAGCCGGTCTTTCATGCGGAAGTTCCTGACTGTTATTCCTTAAACTCCAATGCGGTAATCTTATCAATAATCATATCTGCAAACTTTTGCAGTGGCCCCCTGGCCATCATTTCGATAAACATATTGAGATTGGCCTCCAGAACAAGATTTACCCTTGATTGCCTTTCAGATTCCGCTGCAATATTGACCCAGATGGTGAAATCCGCAGAGCTGTCCTCGGTTCCCCTGACAACGAACTGCTCGTATGGCTTTTTTTCGCTTAATTTTAACCCGATCATTCCTAACCCGCTGATCGCAAACCGGATTGTATCACCGGTAACCTCCAGGTTGTTGAGCTGCTCTGCAGGGAGCATGTGGGCAAAATTCCTGAAATTGGAAAGGTATTGATAAACAGCCAACTGACTGCCATTTGCGGTGCCGTTTTTGCTTTCAAGTTTTAACATAAGTTTTTTCTTAATGGCTCTATTGCAGGTTTCTCCCCCAGGTTTCCGGCGAATGCCTCCACTCGCTAAGTGTCTCCATGTTTTCCTTCTTTATGTACCCTGTTTCCAGGGCAAGTTCCAACATGGCTTCATAATTGCTCAGCGTATAAAGGGTGCAGGCGGCTTGTTTAAAGCTCTCCTGAGCCCCGGGAAAGCCATAGGTAAAAACAGCTGCCATACCAAGAACTTCACAGCCGCACTGCCTCAAAGCATTAACAGCTTTGAGACTGCTCCCGCCTGTAGAAATAAGGTCTTCAATCACAACAACCTTCTGACCCGGCTTGGGATCTCCCTCAATCAGGTTTTCAAGGCCATGGCCCTTGGCTTCAGAACGAACATACATAAATGGCAAACCCAGCATGTCGGCCACAAGGGCACCCTGTGCTATTGCGCCAGTAGCAACGCCTGCAATTGCCTCTGTTGAAAAGTATTTTTCTTTTATTAAATCTGCAAAACTATATTTGATCAAGTTTCGTATATCAGGGTAAGCCAATGTTTTACGGTTGTCGCAATATATAGGTGATAACCAGCCTGAGGCCCAATGGAAGGGCTTTTCAGGATTAAGTTTAATGGCCTTGCATTGTAACAATAAGCTCGCGATGGTATTTTCATTATTTTTCATGTGGTAAATGTACAAAGTTTTTTTTAACGAGAGGATTGTACTACTGACGGATGACTTCATACGGAACTTTCAGCTGAGGCATGGCTTATTCTATAAGTACCGGAATGTGGATGACCTGAAAGAACTCATTGCATTCTATTGGAAGCTGAAACGTATCGATACCTTATTCATATTCCACCATGATATTGATGAGTTGCGGGAACGGTTCAAATCGTGTTTCCAGCAGGTGTATGCGGCAGGAGGACTGGTCCGCGACAATGAAGGGAAATACCTGATCATGAAAAGGCGCGGAAAATGGGATTTGCCAAAAGGGAAGGTCAACCGCAATGAAACATTTGAACAGGCTGCCATCAGAGAGGTCACAGAGGAATGCGGTCTGCACGGTCTTGAGATTGTCAATCCCATGTTGTCTACTTACCATTCCTATTTTATTGATGAACAAACCATATTAAAAAGGACAAGCTGGTTTGAAATGGTATACCCCGGTGATGAAAAACCCATCCCACAGCTGGATGAGGATATTACCGAGATCAGGTGGATAAGCCGGGAGGACCTGGGAACCATAACCGGGAACACTTACCTGGCAGTCCTCGATGTCCTCAAATACAACGACCTTTTATAAATCTCCCTTGGCTCTCATGACCTCGAATAATCTCTGCCCGAAGTTCTCGGCCGGGGAAAGCGCTGGCGAATAGATCAGTTTGCCATCCGGCCCGATCAGGAAATATGTCGGGAATGCCCTGATATCATATTCTTTAAGAATATCAGGCTGGTTGTCATAGTGGAGGAATTTCCAGTTGTACTTATTTCTCGACAGGAATTGCCGGAGCAATTCTTCCATGGGATCCGTAGCGATTGTCACGATGGAGAGCTTGTCACCGAATTGTTTATTTAGATCGACCAGCATGCTGAACTCGTTCAGACAAGTGTAACTCTGGCAGGTACAGAAGTTCAGGTAGACATATTTGCCCCTGTAATCAGAGAGCCTGACCAGTTTATTGTCCGTATCATATAGTTCAAATTGCGGTGGCTCAAAGCCGGCCAGCAGGCGCGTAATCTTGTGGTAAATGATGTTTGCAATGCTTTTATGCTCTTCAATGTTCGTAGTAAGCCTGAGCGTATCGAGAATCCTGAGCAGTCCGGCCCGTGAGAACTGGCTGCCATAAAATTCATCATGCAACTGCTTCAGCACAACCAGTTCGGTGAGGGTATCATTGCTGAAATTCCCTGATTTCATGAGTGTTTTTTTCAGAGCGCTGTAACTTCCTGTCTGGTTGATATCTTTATAGATCTGCTGTCCTGCTTCAGTCCGGCCAAGGAATATGAAGTACTTGCTGAATACCTGGTTGAACAGATCGGCATATGCGGGATTTGAATATAACACTGGATAGTTGTTGAAGTATTCATCCGACAGACTTTGTACCCTTTGCTGATTGGCCAGCAACTTCAGAAACCCATAGTGATATCGCCGGTATTCATGGAAATAACTACCCGTGTAGCCCGTAAAGGGAGCTTCAATCTGGCTGATGTCGTCCTCCAGCTTCTGAAGATCAGGCTTTACATGTACCTTGTTCACATGTTTATCATAATAGGGAATGAAAGCATCATCAAACATCATGATTTGCATGTTCAGATCTTCGCTGCTGAAGTTGGTAAGCCCCAGATGAATTTCGACCGGTTCGAAATAAGGATTCAGCAGATCTTCCGGCGATTTTTCCTTTCTCTCAGGTAGCACCAGCTGGTATGTTTTCCCCGGTTCAGCGAAGAAATATCCCTGGTAAATACCCAGCCAGGAATGCAGCTGCGTTGTACTGTTCAATTGCAGAGTCAGGTGGAAATCACCCGAGTCGGAAACCCTGCAATGTCCGGCTATCGATTCCGTTCCGCTGATCCAGTCGGCGGTGCTGTAAAAGGTGAGTTCCGTGTTGGCATATGAAGGCGCATGCCCGGCAACGATTGTTTGCTGGGCCACTGCCGGATAACCTGCAGGACAAATCATGAAGATGAACCATAGGGAACGTAAGGCTTGCATGGCTTCTTGCTTCAGCTATATCTTGTAGTCTCTGGGCAGGAAGAGGCTCGCATCTCCGCCCTGTTTGATGATCTCACGAATAATGGAGGAATTAACATAGGTGTGCTGGGGAAGCGTAAGCAAAAAAACAGTTTCAATCTCGGGATACATGGCTTTGTTGGTTTGCGCAATGGCTCGCTCATATTCAAAGTCCGCAGCAGTACGGAGTCCTCTTAATATATAACGGGAATTTTCACTTTTGCAGAAATCAACTGTCAGTCCTTTGAAAACCTTAATCTCCACCCTCCCTCTGGTATCTTTGAATACCCTCTGGATAGCTTCCGTAGTTCTTTCTATGGAGAAGAATCGGGATTTTGTGGTGTTGAATCCGATACCAATGATCACCTTATCGAACATATCAAGCGCCCGGCGCACGACCGATTCATGACCAATGGTAAAAGGATCAAAAGACCCCGGAAATACTGCGATTTTTATTTTATCATCCGACATGGGGAAAGGTGTATTGATTGCAGTAAACTTAAGGATTTATCTGCAGATATAAAACAACTTTTACCGGTTCGTAACAGCCTAAAAAAACCCCGCCAATGACGGGGTTTATCCAGTACCAGGGTTCCGGCACGCTATTCGGCCTTTACCTGCAACGCACCAAACACAACCGGCGCATCAATATACAGGTGATTAAGTGCAACGGCGAAGGTGTCCGTTGCATACTGAATGCTGCCAAACGCTACGGAATTACCGTCGGGCATGGAAGCACCGGCAAATACTGCGTCAGATTTTATCTTAACTGCAGTATTCTTGTTGATCAGAATAACAGAGTTCCCGAACACAGTATTGATCTTGATCCTGATCGGCTCCTTATCCGGGAATTGAATACTCCTGAAATCATACACCGACCGTCCAAAGATCACATTATACTCTGCATTGTCACGCGGCTGATCATTCATCTTCTGTTCTCCGAACATGGTATTTTGTTCTCCTTTCTGTTGGTGAAACATCCAGGGTTTGCCAACCAGCAGGCTGATCCCCACAAAAATCAGGAAGAAAGCGAAGAGAACGCCGAAGAGATTTACATCGAAAATCACTCGAAATATGGCTGCCAATCCAATCAGGACAAGCAACACACCCCAAAATAATCCTGGTGCCATTTTCATATATTTTTAAATTTTAGTTAAAGTAAGGGCATGTTTGCCAAATAAGAAATCAGAAATCGGCGAAAGGCAGTTTCATACCGGTATCAGGCAATTTTGACCGGTTTATTCACTTTTTCATTCAGCAATGCCAGTTCGAATACCTGCATGATATTGCTGACATAATGGAACGTGAGGCCTCTGAGGTATATTTCATTAATTTCCTGAATGTCCTTCCGGTTCTCTTCAGAAAGTATGATCTCCTTCAGGTTGGCGCGTTTGGCAGCCAGGATCTTTTCCTTGATACCACCGACCGGCAGCACCCTGCCGCGTAAGGTAATTTCACCCGTCATGGCAATCTGATTCTTAACCTTGCGCTGTGTCATGGCGGAAGCCATGGATGTTGCCATGGTAATCCCGGCCGAAGGTCCATCCTTGGGTATGGCACCCTCGGGGATGTGAACATGAATATTCCAGTTTTCAAAGATGTCGGGTGACAGATCGAGAAATTCGATGTGTGACTTGATATATTCCAGGGCAATTACGGCTGATTCCTTCATCACATCACCCAGGTTACCGGTAAGGGTGAGATTTCCTTTACCTTTGCTAAGACTGGTTTCAATGAATAAGATCTCTCCTCCTGCAGCTGTCCAGGCCAGACCGGTAACGACTCCTGCAATATCATTCCCCTGGTACTTATCGCTGAGGTACTTGGGTGCACCCAGGATCAGCTCTAAATCAGGGATGGAAAGATACCTGTTGTAACTTTCGCCAATGGCCACTTTCTTGGCAATAACCCTGACGAGTTTTGCCAGTGTCTTATCCAGTTCACGGACACCGGATTCACGTGTATAATTTTCGACGAGGTATTCCAGTATTTTCTTCGAAAGAGAAAGTGCTTTGGATGATAACCCGTGGTTTTTCAATTCTTTGGGTACCAGGTGCCGCCTGGCAATCTCGACCTTTTCCTCTATGATGTATCCGCTTACATTGATCAGTTCCATCCTGTCAAGTAATGCAGGATTGATCGTACTGGTGGTATTGGCGGTGGCAATAAACAAAACCTTCGATAAATCAAATTCGAGTTCGATAAAATTATCATAAAAGGTGCTGTTTTGTTCAGGGTCCAGAACTTCCAGAAGAGCAGAGGCCGGATCGCCATGAAAATCCCTGCCTACCTTGTCAATTTCGTCGAGGACGAAAACCGGATTGGCTGATTTGATTTTTTTCAGACTCTGGATTATGCGTCCTGGCATGGCGCCGATATATGTTTTGCGGTGTCCGCGAATTTCAGCCTCATCGTGCAGACCTCCGAGCGACATTCTGATATATTTCCGGTTAAGGGCCTTGGCCACTGATTTCCCCAGCGAGGTCTTGCCCACACCCGGTGGCCCGTAGAGGCAAATGATGGGTGATTTCATGTCCCCTTTCAGCTTCAGTACGGCTAGATGCTCAATGATCCTGTCCTTGACCTTCTCAAGGCCAAAATGGTCTCTGTCCAGGATTTTCTGCGCTCTCTTCAGATCGAAATTGTCCCTGGTATATTCATTCCACGGCAGTTCCAACAATGTCTGCAGATAGTTGAGCTGAACCGAGTATTCACCGGTTGCCGGATTGAGACGGGTTAATTTGTCTACTTCCTTGTAGAAAGTAGTTCCGGTATCCCTGCTCCATTTTTTCTTCCTGGCTTTTGCCTTGAGTTCTTCAATCTCCTGTTCAACAGGATTTCCACCCAGTTCGTCCTGGATGGTTTTCATCTGTTGATGCAGAAAGTATTCCCGTTGCTGCTGGTCCATATCTATCTTGACCTTGGTCTGGATATCGTGCTTCAGCTCAAGCATCTGAACCTCACGCGCCAGGTATTGCAGCAAGGCAATGGCTCTTTTCTTCAGGTTGTTTTGTTCCAGCAGATGCTGCTTTTCTAGCATCCTGATATCACTGTTGCTACTGATAAAATTTATCAGAAAAGCCGAACTTTCAATATTCTTAACGGCAAAAGAAGTTTCAGGAGGTATGTTGCTGGAAAGTTTGATGATTTTAAGCGACAGGTCCTTCAATGAGCCGACAATGGCTTCAAACTCATGGTCCTTCCTGCGGGGTTTGACATCTTCGAGCGCACTTACCCTGGCTATATAATAAGGTTCTGAAGCAACGACTTCCTTAATACTGAACCGCTTTTTTCCCTGTATGATCACGGAAGTGCTGCCATCAGGCATTTCAAGGATCCTGAGTAACTGGGCAACCGTTCCTACCTTAAACATTTCATCCGGGCCTGGATCATCAACATTCGGGTCCTTCTGCGCAACCGTTCCGATAATCTTGGTCTTCTGATAAAGATCCCTGACCAGTTTCATGGATTTATCGCGGCCAACGGTGATGGGTATGATCACGCCAGGGAACAGAACCGTGTTCCTGAGGGGGAGGATGGGCAATGTTTCCGGAACTTTGGTAAGGCTAATGCTTTCCTCATCCTCTTCAGATATAAGTGGGATAAAGTCGGTGTCTTCATTAACATGTGACGACAGAAATAATTCGTTTCTTTTCTTATCCTGTATTTTACTCATAAAAACAATCCACTTGTGAGATTAACAAATTAAAAGACAAATTGTCAGCCGGGAGCCGATTCTTTTGTTCTGTTTCTTACAGACAATCTTCATGCCATGTTGCGACAAGAGGCGGCTGATCACATGTTCAAATCATATGGATTTACGATAACGGCCCGTAAGCGAAAAAACACGGTTGATTATTTTTTTATCAGTTTCGGTAAACTCCAGCTGGCGGCGTGAAAGTCCGTTGCCAATGGTATCAATGGCCTTCCCTACCCTGTAGGTTTCAAATCCGGCCGCACCTCCCCACGAAAAAGAAGGAATAAAGCTACCGGGGTACCCCGATCCGTAAATGTTCGAAGATACCCCCACAATTGTACCGGTATTGAACATGGTATTGATACCGCATCTTGAATAGTCTCCCATAAACAATCCGCAGAATTGCAGCCCTGTCTCCTCCTCCCTGCCCGTCGCATAATTCCACAACCTTACCAGGGTGTAGTTGTTTTTCAGGTTAGATGTATTGGAACCCGCTCCTATATTACACCAATCGCCGATCACAGAATTTCCCATATACCCATCGTGTACCTTGTTTGTGTAACTCATGAAAACAGTATTCGTCACCTCCCCGCCAGCCTTGGAGTAAGGGCCAATGGTGGTTGGTCCGTAAATCCTTGCCCCCATCTTGATCTTTGCACCCTCGCAAAGGGCCAGTGAACCGCGAACAATCGCGCCTTCCATGATTTCCGAATTCCTGCCGATGTAGACAGGTCCTGTGGATGCATTGATTATTGAACATTCTACTCTGGCGCCCTCTTCTGCAAATATGTTTTCGGGATTGATCAGCTGGTTGGTTGTACTGATGGGCTGTGAGGTCCGGCCGGCGGTGATCAGGGAAAAGTCAGACTGCAATTCCTCTCCGTTGAATTTAAAAATGTGCCACAGCTTTGAAATGTGCCTAAAATCAGCGCGGACCTGTTTCACCGTGCATCCTTCAGGTATCTGCCTGCCGAAGTTTTCAAGCGAAAAGCGGTCAAGACATGCAGCAACAAGCAAGTTTTCCCTGACGAGGGCTTCGTTGCAGTTTAATTCCTGGATCTCAGAAACCAGTGAAGCATTTGGCGTAACCGAGCCGTTGATGACGATGTTTTCCTCTCCGGATACAAGCGGAAATTTCTCCTGCAGGTATTCCTGTGTAAGATGTGAGAATGACTGCCCGCTCCATTTTTCCCATTTTTCCCTGATGGTCAGGATACCAATGCGAATTTCTGCAACAGGCTTTGTAAAAACAAAGGGCAGTAGATGGTCACGGTGCAGATCTTCAAAAACGATATAATTCCTGTGGTTGGCTGACATAGGATATAACCGGGTATGGCGTAAAGTTACTCAATAATTTTCAGTTTCGGCCGGGGAATAAAAAAAGCTCCGTTTCCCAGCAGATGAAACGGAGCCTTGTATGCTCGCAGGAGGAAAACCTCCACTATTTCTTTTTCTTGTCGAAATGACTTTTGTACCGATTCATGAACTTATCCACACGTCCTGCAGTATCAACCAGTTTCATCTTACCTGTATAAAAGGGATGTGAAGTATTGGAAATTTCAAGCTTAACCAGCGGATATTCAATACCATCCTCAAGTGTAACAGTTTCTCTTGACGATGCAGTTGATCTGGTAAGGAAAGTATGACCGTTTGACATGTCCCTGAAGGCCACCAGCCTGTATGTTTCGGGATGTATTCCTTTTTTCATCTCTTTATACTTTATTCAAACTATTTCAAATGGGTTGCAAAAATAAGTAATCATTTTCTAACGACAAAATATAATTACTCCTTTTTCCTGTCTTTTGAGAATTTATTGCTCATGTTGGCAAATCTCTGGTAGGGAGCATCGGGATCAAACAGGTACCTGTACGTGATATGGGTTTTTTCCTTGGTTGCCCCAAACTGGCCGTACATACGATTTACCGTTATATTATAATCACCAACCCACGATAACTCAAGTTCTTCCATGCCGGATGCCCTCATGGAATCGGTTAGCTTAATATACATCCCCCCAACCACGCCCGTACGTTGAAATTCAGGTATGACACCGGATAACAGCAATCTTCCGCGCGTGACTGCCTTCTTTTTATAATACAACAGTTTTAGTATATTCCAGAAATTAAGCTTGCCGTTTTTAAGTTTTCTTAATACCTGATTGATATCAGGAAAAACAATGAGGAAACCCACCGGGTCGCCGTTGTGATAGGCAAACCATATGAATCTCTCATCGAGCATTGCTTTTGCATCCTGAAAGATCTGGTTCAGGTCTTCAAATTTAAGCGGGGTATAATTCTCCAGAAAGTCAGACCATACCTTGTCGTACATAACCACGAGATCACGCAGGTATTTCTCTGCGTTTTTCATCTCGATATGTCTGAAGGAGAATTCAGGCTTTTTCCACAGCCTTTCACCAAATGCTCGCATGGCAGCAGGATAAGGCCGGCTGAAGTTGTCATGAAAACTGTATTGCTCAAAATAGGTTTTAAAACCATAACTTTCAAAGATCTCCCTGTAGTAGGGAAAATTATAAGGCATTCCATAGCCCTGGGGCATGAAACCTTCAACCAGCAGTCCCCAGTTTACAAAGTTCTCACCAAAGTTAATCGGGCCATCCATGGCCTTCATTCCCTGTTGCGTCAGCCATTCCTTTGCCACATTGAACAACCTGTAAGCGACATCGTGATTGTTGATGCACTCGAAGAAACCAATACCCCCTGTGGGTTGCGGATTATGATTTGCCTTTTTCTCATCAAAAAAAGCAGCTATTCTACCGATCAGTTTACCCTGCTCGTCTTTCATGATCCAGCGCCGGGCATCGCCGTGCTTAAAACATGAATTTCTCGCAGGATTGAAAGTATTTTCAATCTCCATATCAAGCGGACATGTCCAGTTCGGATCATCCTTGTACAAAAACTTTGGAACTTCCAGGAATTCCCTGCTGGTTTGCTTGTCATTTACTTCAATTAGTACCATGCCATTACAGTTTAAACCATTCCTGCAACCATCCGGGCGTGACACCTGGTGCGGAGCAGTGCTCGAATTCATTTTTTTTCGGATTATAAATATAATCTTTTTTCCATTCCTGATGATTTTGTACGATCTCATTTAAAGCCATGAGAAAGTACCGCAATTCTTCATCTGTTATTACGGGGTGAAGAGAAACCCTTACCCATCCCGGTTTTTCTGACAGGTCACCATGATTAATCTTTTCCGTTATCTCGTGTGAGCGGTCATAAGTAACCTGGAGCAGGAAATGCCCGTAAGTACCGGCACATACGCAACCACCCCTGACCTGAATGCCGTACCGGTCACTGAGCAATTTGACGATCAGGTTGAAATGGATGTCCTGATGATAGAAGGAAATAATTCCCAGACGGTGCTCCGCATTTCCCGCCAGAATGTTGATACCCTTTATTTTTCTCAGACCTTCCATGGCCTTGCTCACCAGTTCTTCCTCGCGCCGCATGATTTGACTGGTCCCCATCTTCTCCTTCAGTTCAAGGGCCAGCGCAGCCCTGATGGCCTGAAGGAAACCAGGGGTGCCGCCATCCTCGCGCGATTCAATGTCATCTACGTATTTGTATTCACCCCAAGGATTTGTCCAATCGACAGTACCCCCGCCAGGATCATCCGGAACATCGGAATGGTACAAAGAGGAATCAAAAATCAGCACACCCGATGACCCGGGTCCTCCCAGAAACTTGTGAGGGGAGAAATAGATGGCATCCAGCTTTTGCAGGGGATCTGCCGGATGCATATTTATATCCACATAGGGTGCTGAGGCTGCGAAGTCAATGAAGCAAAGTCCCTGGTTCTCATGCATGATACGGGCCATCTCATGATAGGGTGTAATAATGCCGGTAACATTGGAACAGGCTGTGAATGCCCCAATTTTGAATTTCCGGTCAGCATAACCCTTCATCGCAGTACGCAAGGCCTCCGGATCAATCAGCAGGGACCCGCTTGGAGGTATCATGACTACATCGGCCATGGTCTCATACCAGGATGTTTGGTTGGAATGATGTTCCATGTGGGTGATAAATACTACCGGTCGGTCGTGGATGTCCATGCATTCATTCCGGATACGTTTATTGGTCGTACGCAAACTCAGGATACGCTGCAGTTTGTTCACCACTGATGTCATTCCGGATCCGGCGGTAATAATCACATCATTGGGCCCGGCATTTACATGCTTCTTGATGAATTCATGCGCATACCGGTAGCATAGTGTCATCCGGGTGCCGACTTCACAGGTTTCAGTATGCGTATTGGCAACAAATGGCCCAAAAACACGGGTGATCTTGTCCTCGATTGGCTTGTACAAACGACCCCCTGCAATCCAGTCAAAATAGTGGATTTTTTTTCTCCCATAGGGGGACTCGTAGAAAGCATCATTACCAATGATCTGCTCTCTGAAAGGCCCAAAATATTTTTCAAGATCCCTCATTTCATCTGATTTATTGGAAAGTGGCCTAAATTAATACTCTTTTTCACACTAAATCCTGACAAAAATCTTAAAATGCTGAATCGTTGCTGGTTATATGAATCTTTTTTTTCAGTCTTTTATTTTTAAAACTTGAAAAGATCATTAAATTTGCCCTCCCAAAATGGTGGTTGTAGCTCAGTTGGTCAGAGCGCCAGATTGTGGCTCTGGAGGTCGCCGGTTCGAGCCCGGTCATCCACCCGAAGAGGCTTTATCAAAAGCCTCTTTTTATTTAACAGACCTGATGCAGGAATTTCTCAATAACGGAATACAGGTGTTCCCGTTGAATAGGCTTTGAGATATAGTCGGCAAATCCTTCCTTTTTCAGCTTCACAACTTCATCTGCTAAAGCATAGGCTGTTTGGGCAATCACCGGAATCTGAATGTTCAGTTTCTTCAGCTCCTTTAAGGCCTCAATGCCATCCATCTCCGGCATTTTTATGTCCATGAGGATCAGCTGGATATCATGTTCTACCTGAAGAATCTGCAATACTTCTTTACCATTCTCGGCGTGAATTACACTGGCATGTGCCTTTTTCAACAATTTTTCGATGTAGTGGAAATTTGAAAGATCATCTTCCGCAACCAGAATCCGGCAGCCCAGAAAATCGGGGACGATATTCGACATTTTCAGCTTCTGAATTGGAATGTAAGGTGTATCTGCCTTTATCAGGGGAATAGTGAAGTAAAAAACAGAACCTTCCCCAACTCTTGAGAAAACCCGAATTGTTCCTCCCAGAAGGGTTACCAGTTGTGATGTTATTGCCAGTCCGAGTCCTGTTCCCCTTTGCAGGTGCGATTTGTCTTCCTCTACCTTTCTGAAACGCTCAAATATGATCTGCTGGTACTCCTCCTTGATACCAATACCGGTATCTTTAACATAAAACTCCAACATTTCCTCTCCTGTTACCTTGGTGCATCCAAGTTCTATATATCCTTCCCTGGTAAATTTTATCGCATTGCTGATGAGGTTCGACAGGATCTGCTCAAGTCTTAATTTATCGGTGATCAACTGTGTTTTCAGGATCACATCCTCAATGGCTACCCTGAAATGTACAGGCTTGTTGGAGCCGATATCCTCACGTTTCATGAACAGGTCGTAGATTCCCACCAGGTCACTGATAACGGCCTCGAGCGATACTTCCTTAAGATCGAGTTCCAACTGCCCGGCCTCGATCCTGGAAATATCGAGGATATCGCTGATTAGTTCCAAAAGGGTATTGCTGCTATTCTGTATAATAGCGTTGTATTCATCACGTTCCTCGTCGTCTGTCCTTTTTTCGCCCAGCAACAAGGAAAAACCCACAATAGCATTCAGCGGTGTTCTGATCTCGTGCGAAAGGTTGGCCAGAAAAGATGACTTGAGCCTGTCTGATTCCTCAGCTTTCTCTTTGGCCTCTATCAATTCATGCGTGCGTTCCTCAACCAGCAATTCAAGCTGGTTCCGGTGTTTATCAAGTTCCTGGTTCTGTTCAAGTATCCTTTGCTTTTGACCGATCAGGATACTGTTGGTATTTTCAAGTTCATCTCTTTGTGTCATCAGTTCTTCGTTCTGCGAATTGATCTCCTCCTGTTTTTCTTCCAATGTCACAGCTACTTCCTCCAGCTGAAAAGTTCTTTCTTTCACCAGCACGATCAGTTTCTTCTGCTGGTTTCTGTAAAAAGATATGCGCAGTAAAAAAAGCAGGAGGACTAATCCCGCAAGGGTCAGGTAAGAAAGGGCCTGAAACCACCAGGATTTCCACCAGGGTGGCAAAACAATGATTTCCAGGGTAGTACCTGCCTCATTCCAGGTGCTGTAATTATTTGATCCTTTTACCTTTAACAGGTATTTCCCCGGATTAAGGTTGGTGTATGTAACCTCGTGCTTGTTCCCGATATAATTCCATCCGTGATCAAAACCCTCGAGCCAGTATGCGTATTGGTTTTTCTCGGGATTTGAATAGTTAAGTGCCGCAAACTCAAGTGAAATAACCGATTGCTTGTATTTCAGGGTGATGGTTTTTTCGAAATTTATATGTTTGGTAAGCACTGAATTCTTTTGGCGAGGTCCCACAGGCTGATTCATTACAGCAATACGTGTAAAATACACCGGAGGTATCCGCTGGATATCCCGGATACTATCCGGATGAAAAACAACGAAACCGGTTTTACCCCCAAAATACATCATTCCATCCGAACTGCAAAAGACGGCAGTATAGTTAAATTCATTACTCTGCTGGCCACCGGCCACACTGAAATTGCGGAACTCTTTCAGGCTGTAATTGAAGCGGCAAAGCCCTTTATTGGTTGCCATCCATAAATTATTGCCGGCATCGCAGGTGATGGTCAGCACCGCACTGCCACTCATGCCATCTTTAGCCTGGTAGTGTTCGAAGGTACTGTCCTCAGGATGGTAGCGGTTAAGACCCTGATCGGTTCCGATCCAAAGGTTGCCCAACCTGTCCTGGAAGATATCATAGATCCATCCGCCGAAGATTCCGCTTTCTCTGTCATGATCGGGCATGAACCGGGTAAACTTGCCTTTTTTCTTATCAAGCAGGCATAAGCCATTCCTTGTACCTGCCCATATTTGGCCGGCCTTGTCCTGGAAAACCTTGAAAACATCATTGTTGCTCAGGCTTTCCGGATCATTCGGATTGTTTGTAAAATGAGTGAAAACATTGCTTTTTCTGTCCAATCTGTCCAGTCCATTCCCCATGGTACCGATCCACAGCATGCCTTCATCATCTTCAAGAATGGTCCACACATTATTCCCTCCAATACTTTTGGAATTCCTGAGATCATTCCGGTAATACGTCATTTGTTTCGTATTCCAGTCTAATCTCGATAATCCCTGCAGGTATGTACCGATCCACAAATCGTTATTCCTGTCCCTGTATATCTCCGTAACGCTGTTACCCAAAATGGAATTGGGGTTATTCCTGCCGGCAGATAATCGCCGGACCTGGAATGTTTTTGGATCAATGATGTCAATCCCCTGCCCGTCTGTTCCTATCCAGATGTTTTTGTCCTTGTCATCGCAGATCGTCAGCACAGAATTCCTGCTGTTTAGAAATTCAGACGGATCAACCAGGTTTTTATACTGCTGAAACCTGTTGGCATTTTCATCCAGTATATTTATGCCGCCCTGAAAACTTCCGATCCAGATTATGCCGTCGGCAGACCTGTAGATAGAATAGAGCTGGTTGTTGCTCAATGAGGATTCGTCAAGTTTGGAACTTACCAGGTATTTAAATGTACCCGATTTTTTATCATAAATGTTCATTCCTCCATGGTCCGTGGTAATGAGGTACAATCCCTTTTCCACTTCCAATACAGAAGCAACCATATTTGCATTTAAACTCTTGTTGGTATTCCCTTTGACAAAATGCTGAAAGGTTTCTTTTTCCTGATCATAAACATAAAGTCCGTTCTCGGTCCCGAACCAGATATCGTTCTCCGAATCGATATAAAGCTGGCTGAAGGTCGTGTTATAAAGGTCGGCCCTATAATCACTGAAGAGCTTAAAACTCTTTCCTATCCTTCTTTGCGGATCATACTTTACCAGAATTCCCTCCTGGGAACCAAACCATAAATAACCATTCTTGTCTTCGATAATGGAGGAAATAAAGTTGGTGCCTATATCTGAGGAACTGAGCGAGTCATGACGGAAGTGAATAAAGGAATCCGACTCCCGGTCATATAGATTCAGCCCTCCGCCTGCTGTTCCGATCCAGAGGTTTTTCCTGGAATCTTCAAAAATAGCCCTGATATTGTTGTTGCTGATACATCCCGGCTTACCTGGCGTATAGCTATACCTGTAGAATAGCTCTTTTTCCCTGTCAAATCGGTTCAAACCAGCATAGCCGTTGCCAATCCAGAATGTTCCATAGCTGTCCTCGAATATTTCGACAACAAAGTTTGATGCAAGGGTCATAGAATCAGTTACATTATATTGATAACCCGTGAAAGTGACACCATCATATTTATCCAGCCCAATGTTGGTACCAAACCACATGAATCCCATCCGGTCCTGGTAAATGGCATGGACGGTACTTTGTGACAATCCATCTTCAGTGGACAGGTGCCTGAATACCAGGTTCTGGTTTTGAGGACTTGCAGTCCTTATGCCAAAGAACATCCCGTAAAGGAAACAGGTAAGCAATGTGTATTTGCTGAAAGTGTGCATCATGTCCTGCTTTCAGTTTTCAATCTTACTGCTAATGTCCCCACGGGGTAAAATGTTGCTCGCTACAATAAAATACAATTGTTCCATTTGGATTGGTTTTGATAGATAACCAGCAAATCCCTCCTTTTTAAGCTTCACTGCCTCATCTGCCAGAGCATAAGCCGTTTGGGCCACTACAGGTATCTGAATGTTCAGTTTCTTCAGTTCCTTTAAGGTTTCGATGCCATCCATTTCAGGCATTTTTATATCCATGAGAATCAGCTGTATATCGTGTATGCCCTGCATGATCTGAATTACCTGCCTGCCGTTTTCGGCATGGATCACGTTTGCATTTGCCTTTTTCAACAGTTTTTCAATGTAATGGAAATTTGACAGGTCATCCTCTGCTACCAGTATCCTGCAGTCCTTAAGATCAGGCAGGACAAGGTTAAAATTCTCCTTTGGAAACGAAGTGCCGGTGCTTCCCGGCTTAATGAGGGGAATGGTAAAGTAAAAAACAGAACCTTCTCCAACCCTGGAGGAAACACGTATTGTTCCGCCCAACAGGCTTACCAGTTGTGATGTTATTGCCAGTCCGAGTCCCGTACCCCTTTGCAGATAAGTCTTGTCTTCTTCCACTTTTCTGAACCGCTCGAATATCAGTTGCAGGTGTTCCTCTTTGATCCCGATACCGGTATCTTTTACATAAAATTCAAGTCGCTTCTCGTTTGGAACACTGGTGCATCCCAGTTCAATGTATCCTTTCCGTGTAAATTTAATGGCATTGCCGATAAGGTTCGAGAGGATCTGTTCCAATCTTAATTTATCCGTGACCAGTTGTGTTTTCAGGATCTCATCAGCAATTACCACTCTGAACTGTACCTGCCTGTTGGAGCTTAATTCCTCGCGTTTCATGAGTACTTCGAACATACCCGTCAGTTCATCAATCACGTCTTTGAGGTACACTTCCGTCAGATCCAATTCCATTTGTCCGGCTTCAATTTTTGAAATATCCAGGATATCACTGATCAGTTCGAGCAGGGTATTGCTGCTGTGCTGGATTATGGCGCTGTATTCCTCCCGTTCATGTTCCCGCAGGTCCTTATCACCCAGCAAGGATGAGAAACCCAGAATGGCATTCAAGGGTGTTCTGATCTCATGTGAGAGGTTGGCCAGAAACGATGACTTGAGCCTGTCTGATTCTTCTGCTTTCTCCTTGGCCTCTATTAATTCCCTGGTGCGTTCTTCCACAAGAGACTCCAGCTGGTTACGGTGCCTATCAAGTTCCGCGTTCTGGTCAAGGATCTGTTGCTTTTGCTCAATCAGGATGCTGTTGGCATTTTCCAGTTCATCCTTTTGCGTCATCAGCTCTTCATTCTGCGAATTGATCTCCTCCTGCTTCTCCTCCAGGGTCACTGCTACTTCTTCGAGCTGGAAAGTTCTTTCCTTTACCAGAACCATCAGCTTCTTCTTCTGGTTTTTAAAAATGGAAACCCTGATGTACAAGGCCAGCCAAACCAGGCCAACGACCACAAAACATAAAATGGTTTGAAACCACCACGATTTCCACCACGGCGGAAGTACAAAGATCTGCAAAGCAGTGCCTTCCTCATTCCAGATTCCGTCATTGTTTGAACCTTTTACCCTTAGCAGGTACCTCCCTGGGTTCAGGTTGGTATATGTTACTTCGTGCTTGTTCCCGATATAATTCCAGCCGGTATCAAAACCCTCGAGCCAATAAGCATACTGGTTTTTTTCGGGATTCGAATAGTTAAGCGCGGCAAATTCAAGCGTAACCACAGATTGCCTGTGTCTTAGCGTGATAGATTTCTCAAAACTGATGTGCCTGGAAAGGACGGATGAATTTTGCTGAGGACCAACGGGCATATTTAAAACAAAAAGCTTTGTGAAATACACCGGCGGGATCTTCAGATTGTCCCTGATGCTGTCGGGATTAAAAACATTCATGCCGTTCTTGCCGCCAAAATATAGCTTACCTGCTGAACTGAGTAATTTCGATGTATAATTGAATTCATTGCTTTGCAAACCATCTGCCACATCAAAATTGCGGAATTTCCTTTCGGGGATGTTAAACCGGCACAATCCTTTGTTCGTGGAGATCCACAGATTATTCTTTCCATCGCCGGCAATGCCTAAAATGGCGTTACCCCTCAGTCCGTCTTTTTCCTGGAAATGTTCAAATGAATTGCTTTCAGGAAGATACAGGTTAAGTGCCTGGTCAGTCCCTATCCACAGGTTTTCGAACTGATCCTGGTAAATGTCGTACACCCAACCGCCATAAATGCCGTTTTCAGTGGAAGAGCCCGACATGAACCGTGTAAACCGGCCTGTGTTCCTGTTCAGCAAGCACAGTCCATTTCTTGTTCCAACCCAGATCTGCCCGATATTATCCTCGAACACGATGAAGACATCGTTATTGCTCAGACTTGCCGGGTCTTTCGGGTCGTTGCGGTGATGCACATAAGTATTGGTGTTCTTGTCATACTTATCCACGCCGTTCCCCATGGTTCCTATCCAGATAGTACCCTGCGTATCCTCCAGTATGGTCCAAACATTATTTCCGGCAATGCTGTTGGGATTATCGGGGACATGTTTGTAAAAGGTATATCTTTTCGTTTCCCAGTCCAGCCTGGCCATTCCTTCCATGTAAGTACCGATCCAAAGATTATTGTTCCTGTCCCTGTATATTTCAGTCACACAATCACCAGGTATCGTATTGGAGGAATTCTTACCGGCCCTGAGATGCCTGACCTTAAAGGTCTCCGG